>JBLMXQ010000040.1:0-126259 GCA_050257855.1 Betaproteobacteria bacterium
TCAGCGTCATCGTCCCGCACGGCGACGCGGAGTACTACCGCGCGCGTCCCAGCATCGCCGTCGCCCGGCCGCACGTCGAGGACGGCGCACTCGATCTCGACGGCTTCTTCGGCCTGCACCCGCGGCTCGCGGCGCTCCAGCCGCTGTGGGACGCGCGGGCGCTCGCGGTCGTGCACGCCTGTGGCTCGCCCGACAGCACGCGATCGCACTTCGACGCCCAGGACTTCATGGAGTCGGCGACGCCCGGGGAGAAGGCGACGCCGGATGGGTGGCTGAACCGGTATCTGCGGGCGAGGCGCGCGGAGCAGGCGACGCCGTTCCGGGCCGTGTCGCTGACCGGCCGGATTCCGCGCTCGCTCGAAGGATCGGCGCCCGCGCTCGCGCTCGACGACATCACCCGGTTCGGGATTCGGGCGGGCGCCGCCACCGAACGGCTGCGCGCCGCGTTCGAGGCGGAATACGCCAGTGCGGGGGACCAGGTCCTGAACGGCGCCGGCCGCGAGGCGTTCGAGGCCATGCGGATGCTCGAGGCCGCGGACCTCTCGCGGTATGCGCCGGAGCACGGCGCCGACTACCCGCGCAGCCCGCTCGGCCGGGCGCTGCAGCAGATCGCGCAGCTCGCGAAAACCGATCTCGGGCTCGAGGTCGCCTTCGCCGAGGTCGGCGGCTGGGACACGCACGTCAATCAGGGCGCCGCGCAGGGTCAGCTCGCAGGACGGCTCGACGACTTCGGGCGCGGCCTCGCCGCGCTGGCCGTCGACCTCGGCGATCGCCTGGCCGACACGGTGATCCTGACGATGTCGGAGTTCGGGCGGGCGGTGAGCGAGAACGGCGACCGCGGCACCGATCACGGGCACGCGAACGCGATGCTCGTCATCGGCGGCGGCGTGCGGGGCGGCCGGGTGCACGGCCGCTGGCCGGGCCTCGCCGTCGAGGACCGCTACGAACAGCGTGACCTCGCCGTCACGACCGACTTTCGCGACGTGTTCGGGGAAATCGTCGTGCGACACATGGGCGTCGCCGACCCGCGGCCGATCTTTCCCGGCTACGACATCGACGCGGCGCGGTTTCCGGGGCTGTTCTCGTAGAGGCAGCCGCGGGGAAGTACCCTTCGCGACTTCGTCGCGGACAGGCGATGGTAAAGTACCGCCGTGCGCCTCGACGATCTTCCGACCCCTCAAGTCCTCGTCGATCAGAAGCGCCTGCTCGACAACATCGATCGCGTGCAGACGCTCGCGTCCTCGGCCGGGCTTCGCCTGCGCCCGCACTCGAAGACGCACAAGTCGCCCGTCATCGCGCGGTGGCAGATCGATCGCGGCGCCGCCGGCATCTGCTGCGCGAAGCTCGGCGAGGCCGAAGTGATGGCGGCCGCCGGCATCGACGACATCCGGCTGCCGTACCCGGTGAATCCGTGGAACGCGTCGCGCGCGCTCGCGCTGATGGATCGGGCCGCGATCTCGATCGTCGTCGATCACCTCGACGTGGCGCGCGGCTGGTCGGACGCCATGCAGCGCGCGGGCCGCCGCCTCGACGTCCTGGTGAAGGTGGATGTCGGGTTCCACCGCTGCGGCATCGATCCCGAGGACAATCCGCTGGCGTTCGTGCGGGGGATCGCCGCCCTGCCTGGGCTGCGGCTCCGCGGGCTCCTGAGCCACGCGGGCCAGGGCTATCACGCCTCGTCGGAACAGGAGCTGGCGTCCATTGCGTCGCGGGAAGCCGAGATCCTGACCTCGCTTGCCGGCGCCGCGCGCTCCGCCGGAATCGAGATCGAGGAGCTGTCGGTCGGCGCGACGCCAACCCTTCGCTTCAGCGCGGCCGAGAGGGGCCTGACCGAGCTGCGCCCGGGCAATTACGTCTACTTCGATCGCACGCAGGTGTCGCTCGGCTCCGCCTCGCTTGCCGACTGCGCGCTCACGGTGCTCGCCACCGTCGTGTCCAAACCGAAGCCGGACCGCATCGTCCTCGACTGCGGCAGCAAGACGCTGACCAGCGACCAGGCGCGCGGCATCAGCCGGACCGCGGGCTACGGCGCCGTGCTCGCGCCGGACGGAACGTCGGTCGACGAATCGCTCACGATCGAGCGCCTGTCCGAGGAACACGCCGTCGTCCGCGTAAACGGAACAACGCGATTGACGCCGGGCGACCGGGTGCGCGTCGTCCCCAATCACTCCTGCGTCGTCTCCAACCTGGTTGACATCGTGCGCCTCGTCGAGGGGGATGACGTGCTGACGACGCTGGCGGTCGCGGCAAGAGGCAAGATCCAGTAGACTGGCGGTCGAAACTGGTGAAGTGGTGATGTGGTGAAGTGGTGATGTGGTGATGTACTGAAGTCGTGATGTGGTGACATGAACCGGGATATGCATGCCTGACAAGGACGCGCGCGAGGTCGGCGACGCTCTCGGCCTGGTCGAGACGCGGGGGCTCGTCGGGATGATCGAAGCGGCCGACGCGATGTGCAAGACGGCGAACGTCGTGTTCGTCGGCTGGCAGAAGGTGGATGCCGGGCTCGTGACGGCTATCGTGCGCGGCGACGTCGGATCGGTCAAGGCCGCCACCGACGCCGGTGCCGCGGCCGCCCGGCGCGTCGGCGAGCTGGTGGGCGTGCACGTGATTCCGCGCCCGGCCGACGATCTCGAGAAGGTGTTTCCGATTCGGTAGGGGAGCGGTCGGATTGTGTCGGGGACGGTCTCAGGACCGTCCGCGTCCGGTACTGCCGGTCCGGGCGCGGCGGCGCGGCCGGATCGACGCACCGAGATCCTTCAGCAGGCCATCCTCGCCGATCGCCAGGAGCGGCTGCGCCGGCGTCCGCAGCACGTTGAACACCTCGCCCGCATCGGTCCGCGCGTAGATCTCGCGGCCGTCTGTCAGCAGGCGCACGCGTCCGCCGCCGCCCGTCGCCTCGAACAGCCCCAGCCCGAATTGATCATGGAGCACGCGGACGATCGTGTGCAGCTGCTGCACGGAGAAACCGCGGCGGCGCAGGTCGGCGAGCACCATGAGCTCGAACAGGTCGATCGGCGTATAGCGGCGTTCGGTATAGCCTCCGGCCGGCGTGCGATGTGGCGGGATGGCGGGCGTGAGAAGGCCGGTCGCATCCCAGACCTGGAGCTGCCGCGCCGTCAACCCGGTCAGCGCCGCGACTTCGCGCGACGAATACGTCTTCTTCAGCCGCATCCGGTCGAAGTATATGCCGGAGGACCGGGTGCCGTTCCGCCGGCGGTGCGATCGGGGTCGCCGCCGTCTTCGTCCGATTGCGGGATTCGACCGTCCGCGAGCGGTCAGCGCCCGAACGCGATGCGGCAGAACGTGCCGATCGGCACGGCCCAATGGCCGGTACCGCCGTTGCAGTGATGCAGGCATCCGTCCCATGCTCGAGACCACCTGGCACGATCTCAAATACGCGGCGCGCGTCCTGCGGCGATCGCCGCAAACCACGTTCGTCGCGATTGCCATCCTCGCGGTCGCCATCGGCGCGAACACCGCCATGTTCAGCGCCATCAGCCACGTGCTCCTGAGGCCGCTGCCGTTCGCCGACGCCGGCCGGATTCTGCGCGTGCGCGATCGCGTGACCGCCACCGACGGCCAGGATCACGCCTACAACATGCCGGCACGTCACGTCCTCGGCTTGCGCGAGGGCGCAACCGCCTTCGACGGCGTCGTCGCATACGGTGCCGACAGCATGACCCTGGCCGGCAGCGGGGATCCCGAACGGGTCAGCGTGGTGCTGGAGAACGACGACCGGACGAGCACGCTCGGCGTGATGCCGATCGCCGGCCGGAGCTTTTCGGCTGAGGAGCGGCAGATCGGGATCTCCAGCGGGGCGGCCCTGATCAGCTACGCCATGTGGCAGGCCAGGTTCGGCGCCCGGCGGGACGCGATTGGCCGGCGCGTCCTCCTGGACGGCCGTCCGTTCACGATCGTGGGCGTCATGCCGGCCGGGTACGCGTTTCCGTACGAGGCGCAGTTCTGGCTCCCGACCGTCCTCGATCCGGCGGACCGCGCGCACGATTTCGCCGTGTTCTGCCGCCTCCGCAGCGGCGTGACCTTCGCGCAGGCGCGCGACTCGCTGCGCGCGGTCGCCGACGCCATTCGCGCGGCGTCGCCGGACGTGCCGGCCGGCTACGGGCTCGACGTGATGACGATCCGCGAGAACGTCGTGGGCGACGAGGACGCGCCGCTCCGAGCGCTGTCGGATGTCGTCGCGTTCCTGCTGCTGGTTGCGTGCGTGAACGTGGCGACGCTGCTGCTCGCGCGGTCGGTCGGCCGCCGGCGCGAGTTCGCCATCCGCTCGGCCCTGGGCGCCGGCCGCGCGCGCCACGTGCGGCAGCTCCTCGCCGAGAGCGTCGTGCTCGCGGCAGCCGGCTGCGCCGCCGGCCTGCTGCTCGCCGCGTGGATCGTGCCGCTGACCTCGACGCTGGTGCCGAGTCCGCTCCGCGGCCAGCTCGGCCTGTCGACGCCGGTCATCGACTGGCGCGTACTGCTCTTCGCCGCCGCCGCGTCGCTCGGCAGCGCGGCGATCGCCGGCGTCGTGCCGGCGTTCGGAAGCTCGCGCGTCAGCCCGCGCCTCGCGCTCGCCGAAGGCGGTCGGACGTCGAGCGCCGGCGTCGGCTCGCATCGCCTGCTGGGCGCCCTGATGGTCGCGGAAACGGCCCTGACGCTGATCCTGCTGTCGGGCGCCGGGGTGGTCATCCGCCATTTCGTCCGCCTGCAGACGACGGCCCTCGGATTCGACGCACACGGCCTGCTGGCGATGGAAGTGGCGGTGCCGCCAGGCTACAGGTCTGCCGGCGCACGCAGCGTGCTGATTCGGCAGATCCTCGAGCGGGTGCGGGCGACGCCTGGCGTCGTCACGGCCGGCGTGACGACGGTCAATCCACTCGGCGGCGGCACGTGGGGCGCATCGGTAGCGACCGAGGAAATGGCGGCGCGCAATCCCGACACGGCCATGAACGTGAATCACCGGCTCATCACGCCGGGACTGCTGCACGCCATGGGGATTCCCCTGCTCGGCGGGCGCGACTTCGCCGACGCAGACCGCGAGGGCGCCGCGCCGGTCGTGATCGTCAGCGATCGGCTCGCGGGCCGGTTCTGGCCGGGCGAGGAGGCGATTGGAAGGCGGATTCGCAGTGTGAGCCCCGGAGCGCCATGGCTGACGGTAATCGGCGTGGCCGGCGACGTCAGCGACTCGCACGACCCCGGGGTGCCGCTCGAGACCTGGTACCTGCCGTACGCCCAGAACGCGGCGACGGCGGCCGCCGGCCACGTGTACGTGATGACGCGCACTCGCGGCGATGCGATGGCGGCCACGCCGGCGGTCCGGCATGCAATTACGGCCGTGGACGGAACACTCGCCCCGTACGGCGCCGCGGCCATGGACCACTACTACGCAGGCACCATCAGCCGCGACCGCGCCAGCGCGCTGTTCATGCTCGGGTTCGGCTCGTTCGGGCTCGTGCTGGCGGCGCTCGGCGTCTACGGCGTGATGGCGTTCAGCGTGTCGCAGCGCACGGCCGAAATCGGCATCCGCATGGCACTGGGCGCCCGGGCCGCGCAGATCGTGCCGCTGGTCCTGCGCCGCGCCGTGGCGCTCGTCGCCGGCGGCGTCGCTCTGGGCGTTGCGGGCGCGCTCGCTCTCAATCGAGTGCTCGCGAGCCTTCTCACCGATGTCGGTCCGGCCGATCGCGCGGTCCTCGGGGGTGCCGCCGCCCTGATCCTGGCGGCAGGCGTGATCGCGTGCCTCGTTCCCGCACTCCGTGCGGCGTACGTCGATCCCGCCGCGGCGCTGTCGGAAAACGTCGGCTGATGCCGCGCCGCGGCCGGCTCAGGCGAGCCGATCGACCATCGCCGCGCCTTCGAAGTCTTTGGCCGTCAGGCCGCCCTCGCTGTGCGTCGAGTAGGTCAGGGTCACGCGTTTGTAGTTGATCAGGATGTCCGGATGATGATCGGCGCGCTCGACTTCGGGCGCAATCCGGTTGACGAAGGCCACGGCCTCGGGAAATCCGGCAAACGTGTACTGCTTCCGGATTGCGTCGCCTTCGCGGGTCCAGCCGTCGAGTTTCCGCATCCGCTCCACGATTTCCGACTGCTGAAGCGTGGGCATCGCCTGCCTTCTTGCGGGGCCGCGGCCCCGCGCGCTATTCGGGTTTTCTCGCCCGGATCCCATCGAGCCTGACGCGCGCGGCTTCGACCACCTCGAGCGCGTCCTTCTGGATCTCGGCCGCGCTCGGCCCTTCGGTCGTGCCGACGAAGGCGCTCCCCGCGATCGCGCGGTGATAGGCGTGCTCCGCCGTCTGCAGCGCCTCGAGCGCCGCCGCGTGCTCGGCCTGCCACTCGAGCCAGCGCGCCAGCCGTTCGCACGCCGCAGGTTCCGTCGGCCCCGAGCATTCGATGCCGAATCGCTCGCCGTCGTCCGCCCTGACGGCGTACGCAATCCAGTTACCGTCACGTTCGACAGCGATGATCCGGTAGGCCGTGCCGGAGATCGTGAGCTGATGCATCCTGGCGAAGCCGCGAGCCTACAGCCCGAAACGTGAAGGATCCGTCGCGCGGAGCACGGGATCCACGACCTGTCCTTCCATCATGGTGTCGGCGAGGAGCTGTGCCGTGAGCGGCGCGAGCAGCACACCGTTCCGGTAGTGGCCGGTCGCGTACATGAGATTCGGAACGACGCCCGACGGACCGATGATCGGAAATCCATCGGACGTCGCCGGACGCAGACCGACGCGCGCGCCGATGAAGGTTGCCGCCCACGCGTGCGGCACGAGATCGCACGCCGCTTCGAGCAGATCGCGGACGCCCGCGGCGGTGACGCGCTCGTCGAAGCCCGCGTCCTCGACCGTCGCACCGACGAGCAGCGTGCCATCGTCCCACGGCACCAGATAGCAGCGGTCGCCCCACACCACGCGGCGAAGCGGCGAGCCGTTCCAGCCGAGGTGCAGAAGCTGCCCCCGGACCGGGCGAACCGGCGGCGGCTGGACGCCCTCGATGGCAATCCGCCCGCACCAGCTGCCGGCCGCGAGGACGACCGCGTTGCCGGTCAGCGACCCGCGCTCGGTTTCAACGACCACGTCGGAGTCCTGAGGCGCGATGCGGCGGACCCGACTGTGCTCGACCACCTGTGCGCCATGACGGCGCGCCGCCGCCGCGAGCGCGCGCGTCAGGTCGACGGCACCGACGAACCCGTGCACCGGCACGAGCAGCGCGCCCGTCACGTCGTCGGCAAGATGGGGCTCCTCGGCGTGCGCGGCGTTCCCTTCGAGGAGACCGAGCGACACGCCCCGCGCCTCGAGCCGCGCGGCCAGATTGCGGAGCGCGGTCATGCGGTCAGCGTCGGTGACGACCGCGAGCGTGCCGGTGCGATGGTAGGCCACGGGGACGCCGCTGTCCGCGGTCACCCGGGCGATGAAGTCGTCGAACACACGGAGCCCGCGCACGGTCAGGTCGAGAAACGGACCGTTTTCCCCGGCTTCGATGTACGGCGCCAGCACGCCGGCGGATGCCTGGGTCGCGCCCATGCCGACGCTGCGTTCGTCGACGATCTGCACCGAGGCGCCGCGCCGCGCCAGCTCGTACGCTACGGCACAGCCAACGACGCCAGCACCGACGACAACGACGTCCGACGGGCCATCTCCCATGTCCAGTCAGCTTACTACGCGTTCCGGCCCGCTCGAGCCTCGCCGATATCGGGTCGCCCGGGGGAGCGCGTCAGTCCTGCGGCGGGTTCCTTGGAGAAGTCACGAACGGCTTGAAGATCGGTCCGACATGAAATGGCGACGGCGGCAGCTCGGGACCGACGTGAAACGGGGAGGGAAGCAGCTCGGGACCGACGTGAAACGGGGAGGGAGGCAGCCCTGAATCCGGCAGCACGAAAGCGCCGGTCGCGGGGAATACAGTACGCCCCCTGTGACCATGCCCGCGGCGACTGCCGCCGACAGCGAGCGGTACGACCAGCGGGACGAAGGCGACGACCGGCCCTCTGTATTCGATTCCTGTGTCCGGTGCGTCCGGGCCGTGCCCGACGATGACGAGATCGGCCGGGGGCGGCAGTATCGGCTCGGCCGTCTGCGCGGCGGGCGCGGCCGGCGTCTGTGCTCGGCCGCTGCGCAGCATCGCCAGAAGTACCGGTTCGCTGACGCCTGCGGATCGCAGTGCTATCAGACCGTCGGCGTCAATGGAGAAGATGGTCTGGTCGCGGTCGATCATCGCGACGATCACTTGATCCGAGACGCCGGCCTCGGTGAGCGATACGACTTCGTCGATCGTGATGGCGGACGCCGGCGCCGGGACCAGTGCAAGTCCGGCTGCCAGCAGGAAGAAGACGAGCGGGAATCGGCGCACAGCGTATAAGGATCGTGCAACGCGCTCGCCAGCCGGCAACGGCCGAAAACGGCCGATAAAAGCGCAAGGGGCGTCCCGGGGGCGCTCATCGACTGCTCTCGCCCCAGGACACAATCCGCCGGAGGGGACAGTCAGCCGGCACCGCGGTTCTTCGCAACCTGCTGTTTGACAGCGACTTGCGACCTGCCACAGAGGCTGAGCCCGGGCACGCCGCTTGCGTTCTCAGCCGGACGAGCAAGGAGATTCCGTCATGCTGTCGAATCGACTCGCCTTTGCCGCGGTCGCGGTCGCGTGCGTCGCGGCGGCTGGCGTGGGCGGTTACCTGGCGTCGCGCCAGAACGTCGCGCCCACCCCGGTCGCGGCAGCCGTCGCGCCGGCCTCTTCGCCGACGGCCGCGCCTCAGGCGGGTCCCGTCGACGCGACCGAAGGCATCGTCAAGACCCCGGCAGCCGAGCCCGCGCCGGCAGCACCGGTCGCGCGCCCGGCGCGCCGTGCCGAGCCGACGCCGCGCGTGACGGCGCAGCGGACGTCCAGAACCGCACGCACGCAGCCGCCGGCCATTCCGGTCGAGCCCGTGTGGCCGACGGACACGGCCACGCCGCCGCCGCCCCCGCCCGCGACCGCCGAAGCGAATTCGACGCAACCGGCCGCACCGGACGACGCTGAGTCCAGGGCCCAGTACGAAGAGCTCGTCGTCGCGGCGGATTCGGTGATCGGCCTGCAGATCGACCATTCGGTGTCGAGCGAGACCGCGCGCGTCGAGGACCGCGTCGAGGCGCGGGTGACGCGCGACGTAAGGGTCGGCAACGAGGTCGCGATCCCGGCCGGTACCGAAGCCATCGGGTCGGTGACGCAGGTCGAGCGCGGCGGCAAGTTCAAGGAGCGCGCGCGTCTCGGCATTCGATTCCACACGCTGGTACTCGCGGACGGCACGAGGCTGCCGATCAGCACCGAGACGATTTACCGTGAGGGCGAAGGCCCTGGCGATGCCGCGGCATCGCGCATCGGCGGCGGCGCCGTCGCGGGCGCGATTCTCGGCGCGATTCTCGGCGGCGCGCGAGGCGCGGCGATCGGCGCGACCACCGGCGCGGGTGCCGGAACGGCGGTGGTCGCCTCCGGCGATCGCCGATTCGTGACGCTGCCCGCTGGCTCGCCCATGACCGTGCGCATCCTGGCGCCGGTCAGCGTCACGGTCGAAAAGTAGATCGAACAGCGGCGATCCGGCGGCCTGTTCGGCAGGCCGCCGTGTCGATTTCCTGGTCTCCCGTGGACCAGTTGGAACATTCGAGGGTGGTGCCGCGTCAATACCTTGTGACACAAGGTATGCCGCTGGACACCTGGCTGGAACAGCTTCGGCGCGGAGGACTCGACCTGGCCATCCTCCTTTCGGTCTCGGCCGGCCCCCGCTACGGCCTCGCCCTCATCCAGCATCTCGAAGAATTCACCGACCTGGTCGTCACCGAAGGCACGATCTACCCGATTCTGGCGAGGCTCACGCGGGAGGGGCTGCTCGCCGCCGAGTGGGTGGAGGGCGAAGCGGCGCACCCGCGCAAGTACTACCGGCTCACCCGCACGGGCGAGAAGCGGCTTGCCGCGATGACCGGCGAGTGGCGAACGTTCGCCGGAAAGATCGACCGCCTGATCGACGCCGCAGGGCGCGAGCGCGGCGCGAGGCCGCTGGGAGACCGCCACTCATGACGCTGAGCCAGACGGGGGAATCGCGCGTCAACGGCTACATGTTCGTGCTCCAGCGGTCGCTGTCGACCTTCCTGCCGCGCGACATCGTCAGCGACGCGGTACGCGAAATCGAATCGCATCTGCGCGAACGGATCGCCGCCTCGGACGGCACGCCGAACGAGCGCGACGCGCTCGAGCGTATTCTCGCCGAGCTCGGGCCGCCGCTCCGCGTGGCCCAGGCGTATTCGACCGAACGGATCATCGATGAAGCGGTGACGACCGGACGAGTCGTGCCGATCCTGCGCGCCATCTGGCACATGGCCATGACGACCATCTCCGGTTTCTTCGTCGGCCTCGGACTACTCATCGGCTACGCGGTGGCCGGAGCACTGGTCCTGGTCGCGATCATGAAGCCGGTGTTTCCGGACAACACCGGGATCTGGGTGGGGCCTGACACGTTCGCCATCGGCGCCCATTTCCCGCCGCCGCCCGGCCTGACGTTGTACGGCGGCTACTGGTTCATTCCGTTCGCGCTCGCCGGAGGGCTCGCGATCCTGGTCCTGACGCACCGGCTTGCGCGCAGGCTGCTCGCCCGCTGGCAGGCGCGTCGCTCTGGCGCGTCGGGTGGGTTCGTAGGATGATGGACCCTCCACGCGTATTCAGGAGGGACCCATGACGCGTTCCCTGATCCTCGCAGCGGCCGTGGCCGTTGGTCTGTCCGCCGGACCAGCCGGCGCTCAGCAGGTCACCAGGGGCGAGATTCCCGGCATCCGGAATTTCGCACGGCTCGAAACGACGGTTGCGTGCGGCGGCGCCGTGAAGACCGACTCCGTGCCGGAGATCGAGAAGATGGGCTTCAAGGCCATCTTCAACCTGCGGCTCGCGAGCGAGCCCGGAGCGGACATCGCGGGCGAGGAAGCGGCGGCAAAGGCGGTCGGTCTGAACTACATCCACGTGCCGTTCACGCCGAGATCACCCGATCCCGCCTCGGTCGACAAGTTCCTCGCTGCTATCAAGGACCCGGCCAACGATCCCGCGTTCATCCACTGCTCGGGCGGAAACCGTGCTGCCGGGTTCTGGCTGATCAAACGCGTGCTGGTCGATCACTGGGATACGGCCCGTGCCGTCAAGGAAGCCGAGACGCTCGGTTTGAACGACAAGGGCGCCATGAAACGATTCGCCCTCGAGTACATCAACTCACACAAAGCCCTGTGACCGGCGACGAATTCCGCCGGGCAGGACACGCGCTGGTCGACTGGATCGCCGACTACCTCGAGCACTCGGACAAGTACCCGGTCCTCGCGCGGGTCGCGCCGGGCGACATCCGTCAGGCGCTTCCGCGCGAGGCTCCCGAGCAGGGCGAGCCGTTCGAAGCGATCATGGCCGACTTCGAGCGCGTGATCGTGCCCGCCCTCACGCACTGGAACCACCCGGGGTTCTTCGCGTACTTCGCCATCACGGGCAGCGCGCCCGGCGTGCTCGCCGAATTCCTCTCCGCCGCGCTCAATCAGCAGGCGATGCTCTGGCGCACGTCGCCGGCCGCCACCGAGCTCGAGGAAGTGACGCTCGGCTGGCTCCGCCGGCTGATCGGGCTGCCGGAGGCCTTCGAGGGCGTCATCTACGACACCGCGTCAATCGCGACGATGCACGCGCTGGTCGCGGCACGCCAGGCCGCGATCCCCGATGTGCGCGCGAAAGGACTGTCCGGCCGGCCCGACGTTCCGCGGATCCGCGTGTACTGCTCCGAGCAGACGCACTCGTCGATCGACAAGTCCGTGATTGCCATCGGCCTCGGCCACGAGTCGCTCCGCAAGGTGCCGGTGGACGACGCGTTTCGGATGCGCGTCGACGCGCTCGCGGCCGCTGTCGCGGAAGATCGCGCCGCCGGCCTGCTGCCGATCGCCGTCGTCGCGACGGTCGGCACGACGTCGACGACGAGCGTCGATCCGGTCGCGGCCATCGCGGACATCTGCGCGCGCGAGAAGCTGTGGCTGCACGTCGATGCCGCGTACGGCGGTGTGGCGGCCATGCTGCCGGAGCACCGCTACGTGCTCGACGGCGCGGAGCGCGCCGATTCCTTCGTCGTGAACCCGCACAAGTGGCTGTTCACGCCGTTCGACCTGAGCGCGTTCTACTGCCGCCGCATGGACATCGTGCGCGCGGCGTTCTCGCTCACGCCGGAATACCTGCGGACGTCGGACCCGGGATCGGTGAAGAACCTCATGGACACGGGTGTCCAGCTCGGCCGCCGGTTCAGAGCGCTCAAGCTCTGGATGATCCTGCGCTCGTTCGGCGCCAGCGAGCTTCGCGCGCTCATCGCCGGGCACATGCGACTCGCGCAGGAACTGGCGGGCTGGATCGACGCGCACCCCGACTTCGAGCGCATGGCGCCGGTCCCCTTCAGCGTCGTCTGCTTCCGGTGGAAGCCCGCGGGGGGCGCGATGTCCGACGAGGATCTGGATCGCGCGAACGAGAAGCTGATCGACGACGTCAACCGGACCGGGGAGGTGTTTCTGTCGCACACGCGGCTGCGCGGCCGCGTCGCGCTCCGCGTGGCGATCGGTCATCTCCGGACGACCAGGCAGCACGTCCGAAGGGCGTGGGAGCTGCTCCAGGAACGGGCAGGGGCATGATCACCGTACGTCACGCCGGCCAGCGGCTGCACACGCACCTCGGCTGGCTCGACAGCTGGCACACGTTCTCGTTCGGCGAGCACTACGACCCTCGCTACATGGGGTTTCGCGCTCTTCGCGTCATCAACGACGATCGCGTGGCGCCGGGGCAGGGATTCGGCACGCATCCGCACCGCGACATGGAGATCCTGTCGTACGTGCTCGAAGGCGCGCTGAAACACCGCGACAGCCTCGGTACCGGATCGATGATCGGCGCAGGGGACGTGCAGCGGATGACGGCGGGCACCGGCGTGCTGCACAGCGAGTTCAACGCGTCGGATACGGAGCCGGTGCACTTCATCCAGATCTGGATCGAGCCGGAGCGCCAGCGCCTCGAGCCCGAGTACGAACAGCGTCCGTTTCCACCGGCGGCGCGCCGCGGCCGGCTGACGCTGCTTGCGTCACGGGACGGGCGCGCTGACTCGCTGAGGATTCACCAGGACGTCGATCTCTTCTCGGCCGCGCTCGCGCCTTCCGACGGCGTTTCGCACTCGATGCGACCCGATCGCCACGCATGGGTGCAGGTCGCGCGCGGCGCCGTGCAACTCAACGGTGTGCGGCTGTCGGCCGGCGACGGCGCGGCGATCAGCAACGAGTCGGCGCTCGAACTGTCCTCATCGGAAGACAGCGAAGCGCTGCTGTTCGATCTCGTCTGAGTTCCGGTGAGTTCCGGCGCGGGGCACATCCTTTGCACCGCCACACTCCGAACGCCTGAGCCTTGGGCAGTGACGCGCGTCGCGTCGCGTGCTCGGGCGGACCAAGGAGTGATGAGCCGATGCGAAGTGCACACACGATGGTGATCGCGACGGCAGCGGCGGTGCTGCTCGTCGCTCCGCAGGCCCGCGCGGACGCATGGGTCAGTCCGTGGGCAGGCGTGAACTTCGGCAGCCGTGTGAACGACGGCCGTACAGCCCTCGGTCTCGACGCTGGCGGCATGGGGGCCGGAGTGTTCGGCGGCGAACTGGACTTCGGCTACAGCCCGAGCTTCTTCGGCACGTCCACCGACTTCGGAAACAACACCGTCGTCGATGTGATGGCGAACATCATCATCGGCGTCCCGATCGGCGGAACCCACGGCGTGGGCGTGCGCCCGTACGTGACCGGCGGCGTCGGCCTGATCCGGTCGCAGATCGACGGCGGCACGCTGTTCGACGTGAAGACGTCGAAGAACGACTTCGGCTTCAATCTGGGCGGAGGCGTCATGGGGTTCATGTCCGATCACTTCGGCCTGCGCGGCGACCTCCGCTACTTCCGGACCACGAACAACAGCTTCGCGAATCTGGGCCTCGGCCAGATGAAGTTCTGGCGTATCTCGGGTGGGCTCGTCTTCAGATAGACAGCCGCCACGCCTCGCGCCACGTTTCCCCCGCATCGTCGCTGACGAGCGCGACGGCGCCGTGCGGGGGGAACGTGACCTGGGGCGCGTCTGCTGCGCCAGCCGTCAGCAGCGCGAGCAGCCGCGGCAGATGGGGAAAATGCCCGGCGACCAGGATGTCGCGGGTTTCGCCGCGCAGCCGGTCGCGCATCCACTCGGGGTTGTCGTCCGGCTGCAGGTCGCGCGACGCGGCGAGCTCCGCGAACGGATTACACGCCCGCCGGAACGCTTCGGCCGTCTGGCGGGCGCGCAGCTTTCCGCTGTGCCAGATGACGTCCGGCTTCGCGCCGCGGGCGCCGGCCTCGCGCGCAAGCCGTTCGACCGCATTCCGTCCGGTCGCAGACAGCGGTCGGCGCGAATCGAGATCGGGCCCGACCGCATCGCCGTGGTGAACCAGATAGAGGTGCATCCGGGTGTCCGGACCGGGGCTGTGCTCGTGGGCCGGGTGCCGGCAGCTCCTACTGCGGCGCGAACTCCGCGTGGCGGCCGACGTAATCCTTCTCACCGGCGAGGACGCGCACTTTCATGCGGTTCTCGGGCGGCGGCAGCGGACACGTCGTGAACGGGTTGAACGAGCACGGCGGGTTGTACGCTTCGTTGAAGTCCAGGACCGTGGTGCCGTCCGGCTTCAGATCCGCGTAGAGAAAGCGTGCGGCATGGTAGGTCTCGTGGCCGGTCGTGCCGTCGGTGAAGATGAAGAAGAACCGGTTCGGCCTCGTCGTCATCGGGCGCATCCGGATCGTCTGGCCGTCCAGCGTGAACTCGACGAGCCCTTCGGTCTTGTACGTCGCGAAGTCTCCGGTGATCATCGGCACCTTCACCTCGCGGGCTTCCGGCTCGCGAATGAAGCGCCCGACGACGCGGTATTTCGGATCGATCGGGAACCAGGTGAAGCCGGCGAAGTTGCGGGCGACCTCGCCCTGCTCGTCGCGGATGCGGATGGCCCGGCGATCGCCGCTCGTGTGCACCCAGATCGCGACTGAGCCGATCGTCAGCTCGTCGGGCGGCTCCTTGCCGCCGTCGTTTCGCAGGGCGATTGGCGACGTGACCGGCTGGCCCTTCAGCGTGACGCCGGCGCCGGGCTTCGGCTCGAACCGCACGTCGGAGCCGTTGAGGACGAACGTGCCGATCTCGGCGGGGGTGGAGGCCGGCAGGCGCACGGCATTTCCTTCGGCGCTCCCGGCGCGGTTCTCACCCGGCTCGAGGAACGCGAGGCCGGCGAGCGACACGTATTCCTTGCGGTAGTCCGCTTCGTGCTTCGCGCGGAACTGCTCGACTTCCTGACGGTACGCCTCGGGCCGGGGCTCGTTCTTTCCGCAAGCCGCGGCGACGAGCGCCAGCGCTCCGGCCGCGATCACTGTTCCTGCGCGCATGCATTCCCCCCGCAAGTGATGGCATCCTAGTCCCCGTTGCGGAAACCGGTCAAATCGGGCGTGGGCGGCTGGTTGCTGCTGTTGTGCATCCTGCTGCTGGCATGGCAGCCGCTCAGCCTCGGCCTCGTGGCATCGAGCGCGGTGGACGCGATCGCGCTTCGCGGTCTGCCCCTCGCGCTCGTCCTTCTGACGCGCGTGCTCGTGGCAGGGTTCGGCATCGCCGCCGGCCTCGCGCTGCTGAGCCGACGCCCGGCGGCCGTGGCCATGGCGAAGCTGTCGTTGCTCCTGTCGGCGGCCACCGACCTGTTCGTCTACACCACACCATACTGGCCGAACAACCGGTTGCCCGGCGACACGCCGATCTACATCGCCGGCTCGCTGCTCTACTGCGGCCTCTGGCTGGCGTACCTGTCCCGATCCGAGCGCGTGAAACGGACGTACGCATGAAACAGCTATCGGCTCTCGGCTCTCGGCCTGGCTCTCGGCCGTCTGCTCTCCGCTCTCGGCGTTGGCTCTCGGCCGTCCGCTCTCCGCTCTCGGCGTTGGCTCTCGGCCGTCCGCTCTCCGCTCTCGGCGTTGGCTCTCGGCCGTCTGCTCTCCGCTCTCGGCCTGGCTCTCGGCCGTCCGCTCTCGGCTCTCGGCTGGGCTCTCGGCCGTCCGCTCTCCGCTGTCGGCTTGGCTCCCGGCTGGCCGCTCGCGGCTGTCGGCCCGTCTCTCAGCCCACTCCTCGGCCCGTCTCTCGGCCCACTCCTCGGCCGGTCTCTCGGCCCACTCCTCGGCCCGTCTCTCGGCCCGTCTCTCGGCCGAGAGCCGACGGCCGAGAGCCGACAGCCAAGCCGAGAGCCGACAGCCGACAGCCGATAACTGCTCTTATAATCTCTGCCGCATGAAGAAGCTGCTGATTGCCCTCCTTCCGGCCGCTCTGCTGGTCGCGTCCCTTGCCGCGCAGCAGGAGCGGGCGCCGCAGAACGACTCGATCCGCCGGTCGGATCTCGAGGCCGACCTGTACTTCGTCGCCGGCGACTCGATGCAGGGCCGGCTGACCAACACCGAGGGGAACCGCGCGGCCGCCGACTTCATCAAGTCGCGCTTCGAGCGCCTCGGCCTGACGCCGGCCGGTCCGAACCATTCGTACTTCCAGCCGTTCAATCTGATGACGGCGACGCTCGGCCACGCCAACGCCCTCGACATCGAGAGCGACGCCGGCACTCGCCACCTGGACGAAGGGCAGGAGTTCTATCCGCACCGATACTCGGCGAGCGGACACGCCGCCGCTCCGGTCGTCTTCGCGGGCTACGGCATCCGCGCGCCCGGGCTCCAGTGGGACGACTACGGCGCGGGCACGGTGCGCGGCAGGATCGTCCTCGTGCTCGACCACGAACCGGGCGAGAAGGATCCGAACAGCCCGTTCGACGGCCTCATCACGTCGGAATGGTCGACGCCCTGGCGGAAGGCGGTCGCCGCGCAGGCGCTCGGCGCCGCCGGCGTGCTGTTCGTGGCCGACGTGCAGAATCATCCAGGACCTTCGAACTTCGACGCCTCCGCGCGCGGCTACTGGCCTGCCGAGCCGCGGCGAATTCCGAGCTACACGCTCGAGAGCTGGGCGGATCGCGTCCGCATCCCGGTCGCGCAGATCTCGCCGGCACTCGCCGAATCGCTCGTCGCGGGCACCGGCAAATCCCTCGAGGACCTCGCGAAGGCTTCGGACGCGCATGCGTCCGCGCCGCTGGCGCTCCCGGGCGTCAAGATCGATCTCCGCACCGATGTCGCCCGTCACATCGTGCCCGATCACAACGTGGTCGCCCTGATCGAGGGGAGCGACCCGCAGCTGAAGGACCAGTGGGTGATCGTCTCGGCCCATTTCGATCACAACGGCGCCGACGGCAGCGAGGTGTTCAACGGCGCCGACGACAACGGATCGGGGACGGTGGCGCTGCTCGAGATCGCGGAAGCCTATTCGCTCGCAGCGAAGGACGGACACCGGCCGAAACGCAGCGTGCTCTTCGCCGCGTGGAACTCCGAGGAGCGGGGCCTGCTCGGATCGTGGGCGTATACCGAGCATCCGCTCGCTCCGCTCACGTCGATCGCGGCGGTGCTGAACATGGACATGATCGGCCGCAACGAGGAGATACCCGTCGGCGGCGGACGCCGGTTCCTCGGCCTCGAGCCTCAGACTGCCGAGTCGAACGACAACGCGGTCAACGTCGGCGGCCTGAAATGGGCGGAGGATCTGCGCGCGCCGATCGTCGCGGCAGACAAGGGCATCGGCCTCGAGCTGAAGCCGCGCTACGACAACAACGCATCGAATCTGGTGCGCCGCAGCGATCAGTGGCCCTTCCTGCAGCACGGCGTGCCGGCGGTCGGCTTCTTCACCGGCCTCCATCCCGACTACCACACGCCTTACGACCGGCCGGAGAAGATCAACTACGTGAAGCTGGAGAAGATCGCGCGCCTCGTGCACCAGGCGAGCTGGGATCTCGCCAACGCGCCGGCGCGGCCGAAGTCCGCCACGAACGCGGCGGTGCCGCAATAGCCCGATCGGCCGCGAAGACCCGAAGCGATCCGGCGGGCTACAGCGTGACCGCCCTGTCGGTGATCTCCAGGCCGCGATCGATGATCGCGAACGCCTCGCGCATCTCCGGTTCGGTGATGCAGAGCGGCGGGTTCGTGAAGAACGAGTTCCAGCGGACGAACGTGTAGAGCCCCTCCTGGCGGAAGAAGCGGCCGAGCGCCGCCATCTCCTCCGACGTGCCGTTGAACGGCGCCATCGGCTCCTTCGTCTGGCGGTTCCGGATCAGCTCCACGAGACCGAACAGCCCGATCGACCGCACCGCGCCGACCGACGGGTGCCGCACGGCGATGTCGGTCATCAGGTCCGACATCAGCGATCCCATCCGCTTCGCGTTCTCGATCAGCCGGTCTTCCTCGTAGACCTGCAGCGTCGCGAGCGCCGCGGCGCAGGCCAGCGGATGGCTGTTGTAGGTCAGCCCGCCGTAGAACACCCGATCCCTGAACTGATCGGCGACGCCGCGGCGCATGCCGACGGCGCCGAGCGGAACGTACGCGCTCGTCAGCCCCTTCGCCATCGTCATGATGTCGGGCACGACGTTCCAGTGGTTGACGGCGAACCACGCGCCGGTCCGGCCGAAGCCCGACATCACCTCGTCGCAGATCATCAGGATGCCGTGCTTCGTGCACAGTTCGCGGACGCCCTGCAGGTACCCATCGGGCGGGACGAGCACGCCGTTGGTGCCGGTGACCGTCTCCAGGATGAAGGCGGCGATCGTCTGCGGTCCCTCCAGCTGGATGACCTCCTCGAGCATCCCGAGCGATTCGTCGGCCGAATCCCACCCGCGCTCGATGCCGTGGTACGGGTCGAGCACGTGGACGACGCCCGGCAGCCCCGGCTCGGCGGCCCAGCGGCGGGGATCCCCGGTCAGGGAGATCGCGCCGGCCGTGGCGCCGTGGTAGGAGCGGTAGCGGGCCAGGATCTTGTGACGACCGGTCGCCAGGCGCGCCAGCTTCATGGCGTTCTCGTTCGCCTCGGCGCCGCCGTTCGTGAAGAAGAACACGTCGATGTCGCCCGGCGCAATCGCCGCGAGCCGCGCGCCCAGGCGCGCGCGCACCTCGGTGGCCATGAACGGGTTCGCATAGGCGAGCGTCGAGGCCTGCTCGTGAATGGCGCGCACGACGCGCTCGTCGCCGTGCCCGATGTTCACGCACATCAACTGGCTGTTGAAGTCGATGAAGCGCTTGCCCTCAGGCGTCCAGAAGTAGATCCCCTTGGCGCGCGCCACGGGAATGGGATCCACCTTCGACTGCGCCGACCACTCGTAGAGCGTGTGCGCCTTCGATCCGGCGATCATCTCTTCGCCGGTCATCGTCTTTGCAGTCGTGTCAGTTGCCATAGCAAGCCTCGTTCGGCAGCGGGACGGTCTGAAGACCGTCCCCTACCGCTTTTCCAGCATCTACTACCGCTTTTCCAGCATCTACCGCCTCGCCAGCATCGCGTCGCGCGCCGCCTTGAACTCGTTGCCGGGTGCCCACTCGGGATACTTCTCCGCCTGGGCGACCCGATACCCGACGGCGAACAGCAGCTCGAGATCCTCGCGCGCGCCGCTCAGGTCCCAGTCCGGCCTCACCTCGTCGGACGGCTTGTGATAGTCGCGCTCGGTGAACTCCTCGCGCAGCTTCTCGCCGTAGCCGGCCGGCTTGCCGATGTAGTCGACGCCGGCGTCGGGATCGAGCGCCGGCACGCCCTGCTTCGCGAAATTGAAGTGGTCCGAGCGGTAGTAGAAGCCCTTCTCCGGCTCCGGATCCGGCCGGATGATGCGCCCCTGCTCGCCCGCCACGTCCTTCGTGTAATCGTCCAGATCGGACGCGCCGTAGCCGACGAGCGTCAGATCGCGCGTGCGTCCGTGCACGTTCAGCGTGTCGATGTTGATGTCGGCCAGCGTCTTCGCCAGCGGATAGATCGGCGTCGTCGCGTAGTACTGCGACCCGAGCAGCCCCTGCTCCTCCGCCGTGACCGCCAGGAACAGGATGGATCGCTTCGGCGCGACCGGCAGCTTCGTGTACGCGCGCGCAATCTCCAGCATCCCGGCGACGCCGACCGCGTTGTCCACCGCCCCGTTGTAGATGCGGTCGCCGTTGACCGGCTGGCCGACGCCGAGATGATCCCAGTGCGCCGAGTAGACGACGTACTCGTCGCGCAGCGTCGGATCGCTGCCCTGAAGCTTCGCCACGACGTTGCGCGAGTCGATCGTCCGCAGCTTGTTGTGCAGCGTCATCGACGCCGAGACGCCGAGCGGCACCGGCTTGAAGTCGCGCGTCGCCGCCTGCGCCTTCAGGGCATCGAAGTCCTGTCCGGCCATCTTGAACAGCTCCTTCGCGCTGTCCTCCGTGATCCACCCTTCGATCGCCGCACGGCTCATGTTCTTGTCCGGCGTCACCAGGTCGAACTTCTCGCCGAGGTTGCCCTGGACCACCGCGAACGGATACCCGGCCGGACCCGTCTCGTGCACGATGAGCACGCCGGCCGCCCCCTTCTGCGCGCCGATCTCGTACTTGTAGGTCCACCGGCCGTAGTACGTCATCGCCTTGCCGCCGAAGGTCTTCGGATCGAGCTGGTCGGGGTTCGATGGATCGGGTACCGGAGGATCGTTCACGAGCATGACGAGCGTCTTGCCCTTGACGTCGAGCCCCTTGTAGTCGTCCCAGTTGAACTCGGGCGCGACGACGCCGTACCCGACGAAGACCAGCTCCGAGTTGTCGATGTGCGCTTCGGGCGCCACGTGCTTCGTCCACGCAACGACTTCGTCCTTCCACTTGAGCTGCCGGGTCTGGGAGCCCTTCTTCAGCACGAGCGGCGCGGGCGAGGCGGTGATGCCGACGAGCGGCACCTTCTGGATGTAGCTCCCGTTGGTGTTGCCCGGCTTGAGCCCTATCTTCCTGAACTCGCTGACGATGTAGTTGACCGTCAGATCCTCGCCGCGGGTGCCGGGCGCACGCCCCTCGTACTCGTCCGACGCGAGCACTTTCGTGTGCGCGAGCACGGCGCCGGTGTCGACCTGCGGGAGTTGGCCGATCGGCACGCGCTCGCCCGACTGGGCCGCGGGCGCGGGTCCGGCCGCCTTCTGCGCCGGCGGCTGCGACCGGGAGCAGGCCGTGGACGAGATGGCGGCGAGCAGGAGGGCGGCGGAGACGGTGCGAAAGAAGCGGGCTGTACGCATAACGGGTCGATTATCCCGCGCGCGCGCCCATCAGGTCGAGGGTGGCGAGCGCCAGAATCTTCGTCGCGTTGATCAGATCCTCGACCCGGCACCACTCGTCCGGCTGGTGCGCCATCTCGAGCTCGCCGGGGCCGTACGCCACGCAGTGCGGCACCCCGGCGATGCGCGCGACGTGCTTGTGGTCGTAGGTGCCCGGGCTGGCCACGATCGCCGGCCGACGGCCGAGAACGCGCTCGATGGACGCCTCGAGCGCCGCGACGAGCGGCGACCCGTCCGGCGTCCGTGTAGGATGAACGACCATCAGGTCGCGGACGTCGAACCGGATCCCGTCGGTCCCGGCCTGCACGCGGCCGACGAGCTCGGCGATCTCCTGCCTCGTCGCCTCGAAGCCTTCCTCGAGGAGGAAGCGCCGATCGAACACGGCGCGGCAGAGGTCCGCCACGCACGGCGTCTGAATGCCGTCGACCGGCTGCCCGCCCTCGATTCCGTTGATGTTGATCGTCGCCTGCCGCGCGCCCTCGGGCACCACGGGCACGTCGGTCCGCCGCGAGGCGAGCTTCGGCGCGAGATCCTCGCGCACGGACTGCAGCAGCCGCCCCATGCCGTCGATCGCGCTCCGGCCGAGGAACGGCATGCTGCCGTGGCCGATCCGTCCGTGCGCCGCGACCTCGAACCAGTACACGCCGCGGTGGCCGATGCAGATCCGGTCGACGTTGAGCGGCTCGGGGATGATGACGTAGTCGGTGCGGCCGCGGGCGATACGGCCCGACTCGGCGAGGTACGCGACGCCGGCAAAGCCGCCGCTCTCTTCGTCGACGGTGCCGCTGATCTCGATCGAGCCGGGCAGCTCGACGCCGGCGCGCGCAATCGCTTCTGCCGCGAACAGCGCGGCGGCGATTCCCGCCTTCATGTCGCAGACGCCGCGCCCGTAGATCTTCCCGCCGCGCACGAGCCCGCCGAACGGGTCGACCGTCCACCCGGCTCCTGCCGGCACGACGTCGAAGTGCCCGTTCAGGTGCACGACGGGTCCCGCCCCTCCGCGCCGCGCCCCGACGACGTTGACGCGCGGGTACCGCGCGGTGTGCTCGGGGCGGCCAAGGGCGGCGATGTACTCGACGTCGAAGCGCGCGCGCGCCAGCCGATCGCCGATGAACCGGGCGCACTCCTCGTACGCCTCGCCCGGCGGGTTGACGGTCGGGATGCGGACGAGATCGGCGGTGAAGGCGACGATCTCGTCCGCCGCGCGATCGACCTGCTCGACGATGCGGTCGATCGGGAGCGTGCTCACTGCCCGAAGAAGTACCGGAGGCCGAACTGGATCTCGCGGCCTCCCAGATACGTCACCGGGGTCCCGAACTGCGGACCGGACACGTTCGACACGGTCGCGACGTTCGCGCGGTTCAGCAGGTTGAACGCCTCGACGAGGACGCTCGCCGCCTGGGTGCCGAAGGCGAACTTCTTCTCGACGCGCACGTCGACGTCGGCGTACGGCTTGATCCGGAACGAGTTGCGCGGCTGGGACAGGTCGCGCTGGTCGACGAGGCCGTCGCCGTCGCTGTCGATGAGGCCGCGCGGGTTGAACGCGGTGCCGCTCCGCCAGAACGCGATGCCGCTCACGTTGACGTCGTAGGGCAGCACGGCGACGCCGTTGGCCACGAAGATGTGCGGCGCCGACTGGTTCGACGGCCCGTAGTCGTACCCGGGGTGGTTGTTGTTGGCGAAGGTCGAACCGACGGTGCCGGTCAGCAGGTTGTCGCGCGCGCGCGAGCCGGTGTACGAGACGCCGAACTGGTACCGGTCGCTGAACCGCTTGCGCGCCGACAGCACGATGCCGTCGTAGTTGACGAGGCCGTCGTAGGTCACCTCGCTGATCTGGGGTCCGCCGTCGGTCGTCTTGCCGAAGTTCGGGTCGCCGGGCGGCACGTCGAACAGGTTGATGATGCGCCGCGTCAGCAGGTCGCGCGACCGCCGGCGCACGTACATCGCCGACACGGCGAAGTCGCCGGCGAACTGATGATCGACGCCGACGCTGAAGGCGTTGGTGTAGGGCACCTTGTCGCCCGAGTACTGCGACACCTGCCGGGTCACGTCGAGCGGCCCGCGCGGGAAGAACGACAGGACCCGGTTGCCGACGATCGAGCCGCCGGGCACGTCGAAGAACCGCCAGTCGGTCCCCGGATATTTCTGCTCGAGCAGTGCAATCGCCTGGTCGGCCGTTTTGCCCGACAACTGCTGGATGTTGTCCGCCGTCACGAGCGGCGCGTGCGCCGGGTCGGTGACCGCGATGCCGAGCAGCTTGTACAGGGCCAGCGGATCGGCGCGCAGGTCGGCCGCCATCTGCTGGTACCGCTTGTTCTCCGGCGGCCCGAACGTGTTCGGACCGGTCGGGAACCCGCTCGTGATGACGTAGTCGATGAGCGAGTTCGTATAGTCGGCGCCGAGACGCGGCAGCGCCACGTCGAACACGGACTTCGTGAACACGCCCCCCTTCTCCGGCACCGTCGACGCCGCGGCCAGCAGGTTCCGGTCGAAGAAGAGCCCGTAGTCGGCCTTCACGATCGTCTTGTGCGTGCCGCCCACGTCCCAGGCGAACCCGAGCCTCGGCGCGAGCGCCTTCTTGTAGCCGCCGAACAGACTCGAGTAGTCGTAGCGCACGCCCGCGTTGATCGTCACGTCGGGCAGCACCTGCCACTGGTCCTGCGCGAAGCCCGAGACGTCGTTGGTCCTGATGTTCTGGTTCAGGCTCCCGTCGGGATTCGACGACAGCGTGAAGAACCGCGCCGCCGACCACTCGAAGCCGTAGAGATTGAAGTCCTGCGCGAAGACGTCTGCCTGGTTCGGCGCCAGGAACGCCGGCGAGTACTCGACGTCGTTGGTCACCTGCTGGTACCCGGTGACGCCGATGTGGTTGTAGTCCCAGCCGAACTTGAAGCTGTGATCGCCGGCCTTGCCGGGCAGGTAGTAGCTGAGCGCCTGCGCAACCTGGTAGCGCTTGCTCACCTGGTCGGTCTGTCCGCCGAACGGCGCTCCGGTCTGGATGAATCCGCTGCGCAGCAGCATCAGCAGCGGCTCCGACCGCTGCGACTGCCCGAGGTTGTTGCCGGTCTCCCCCCGCGCGAAGCCGAACGTCGACTCGAGGAACGTCGAGCTGCCGAATACCGCCGTCTCGCGGACGGCGCCGCTCGTCGCCGGCGTCTCGCGGGTCGCCGCCGCGCTCGGCATCGCGATCGTTCCGGCGACCGGCGAGCTGATGAGGCCGCTGTTCGTGTTCGTGCTCCGGTTGAACGTCGCCATGAGCCGGTTGGACGGCGTCAGGTTGGCGTCGACCTTGAAGTTCCCGGTGAACGCGGCCGTCTCGGGCGCGATGCCGAAGTCCTCGACGTGGCTCGGCGTCGCGAGCCCGCTCAGCACGAATGCCGGGATCTTGCTCTTGTCGAAGTTGACGCCGCGCGTCTCGTTCAGCTTCTCGAACGATCCGAAGAAGAACGCCTTGTCCTTCACGATCGGCCCGCCGAGAGTCCCGCCCCACTGGTAGCGCTCGAGCTGCGGCGGCTTCGGCGTGACGTAGTTCGCCGGCAGCGGGCTGGGGGCCGGGATGTTGTTGGAGTCGAACCGGTCGTTGCGCGTGAACCAGAACGCCCGGCCGCCGAAGTTGTCGGTCCCCGAGCGGGTGACGATGTTGGCGACGCCCCCCTGGGCGCGGCCGAACTCGGCGGCGTAGCCGGTCGTGATGACCTCGAATTCCTTGATCGAGTCCTGCGTGTAGCGCACCAGCGCGCCGCCGTTGACCGGATCGTTGTTCTCGGCACCGTCCACGAGATACGACACGGCGCTCGCCCGCTCGCCGAAGATCTCGACGTTGGTCGTCGACGTCAGGTTCGGATCCGGCTTGGCGCCGGGGACGAGCGCCACCAGGTCGGTGAAGTTGCGTCCGTTGAGCGGCAGCGCGTCGATCGTCCGCTGCGAGACCGTCGTCGTGATGTCGGAGCGCGTCACCTCGACCAGCGGAGCCTCGGCCGAGACCTGCACCGACTCGGAGACGCCCGCGATCGGCAGCGTGAAGTCGAGCGTCGTCTGCTGGTTCAGGACGACTTCGACGTCGTGCCGCGTCTGGGCGGTGAAGCCGCTCAGCTCGACGGTGATGTCATACGTGCCCGGCGGGACGAGCGGAATCCGGTACGTGCCGTCGGCCGTCGTCGTCGCCGTCGCGCTCTGGCGCTGGAGGGACGGCCCCTTGATGGTGACCGTGGCGCCCGGGAGCACGGCGCCGCTGGCATCCTTGATGGTGCCGGCCACCGAACCGGTCACCTGCGCCCACGCCGGCGCGGCGGCGACGAGCAGCACGACGAACAAGACCACCTGCAGAACGCGACTGCGCTGCATGGCATCCCCCTCCCCTCTCCTACCGATATCGAGCCGTGACGACCTTCTGTTCCGTGTAGAACCGCACGCCGTCCTTGCCATGGGCGTGGAGATCACCGAAGAACGACCCTTTCCAGCCGCTGAACGGGAAGACTGCGTACGGCGCCGGCACGCCGACGTTCACCCCGACCATGCCCGCCTCGACCTCGCTGACGAACCGGCGGACGGCCGAGGCATCGCTCGTGAAGATCACCGCGCCGTTGCCGTGCGCCGACCGGTTCACGACCGCGAGCGCCTCGTCGAGGCTCGCCACGCGGATGATCGAGAGGACCGGGCCGAAGATCTCCTCGCGCGCGATCCGCATCGACGGCGAGACGCGATCGAAGACCGTCGCCCCGACGAAGTACCCGCCCTCCGGTCCCTTCGCGCGCCCGTCGAGCGCCAGGCTCGCGCCCTCCTTCACGCCGATATCGATGTAGGAGAGCACTCGCTCGCGCTGGGCGGCGTTGACGACCGGCCCCATCTCGCAGCCGGGCGCGTCGCCGGGCCCTACCTTCAGCGACGCGGCACGCTCGGTCAGCCTCGCCACCAGCACGTCGTTCGGATCGACGACGACCGCCACGCTGCCCGCCATGCACCGCTGGCCGGAAGATCCGAACGCCGAACCGAGAATCGCGTCCACCGCCGGCTCCACGTCGGCGTCGGGCATCACGACCATGTGGTTCTTCGCGCCGCCGAGCGCCTGCACGCGCTTGCCGAGCCCGGCCGCGCGCGCGTAGACCGCGGCGGCCGCCGCGCTCGATCCGACGATCGACACGGCGCGCACGAGCGGATGATCGATGAGCTGCTCGACCTGCCGCGCGCTGCCGTGGACGAGGCTGACGACGCCGGGCGGAAGCCCGGTTTCGGCCAGGAGCTCCACCAGCCGCACGGCGGTCAGCGGCACCTTCTCGGACGGCTTCAGCACGAACGAGTTGCCGCAGGCGATCGCAATCGGCAGCATCCAGAGCGGCACCATCGCCGGAAAGTTGAACGGTGTGATGCCGACGCAGACGCCGAGCGGCTGGCGCAGACTGTAGGCGTCGACGCCGGTCGCCACGTTCTCGAGGGTCTCGCCCATCATCAGCGTCGGAATGCCGCAGGCGAACTCGACGACCTCGATGCCGCGCTGCACCGAGCCGCGGGCATCCTCGAGCGCCTTGCCGTGCTCGCGCGTGATGAGCCGGGCGATCTCCTCCTTGTGCGCGTCGAGCAGGTCGCGATACCTGAACAGGTACCTGGCGCGCGCCGGCGTCGGCACGCGCCGCCACTGCCGGAACGCGCGGTCGGCCGCCGCAACGGTCTCGTCTATTTCCGCGGCGGTGCACAGTGGCGCGGCGGCGATGACCTCGCCGGTCGCCGGGTTGTGCACGTCGAGGCGCTCGCCGGCCGACGACTCGCGCCAGACGCCGTTGCTGAAGAACCGGCACGCCGCCGCACCGGAGCGTGTGGCCACAGTCATGATGAAACTCCGAAGAACGGCAAGCTTTTACTAGAAAGATGCAAGGTTGTCAAACTTTGCAGCTTTCTTGTAGGATCCCGCCACCCGTTCGCCATGCCCCGCCCAACCCGGCTCGGCTTCCTGACCGTCGGTCAGACGGCGCGCATCCTCGGGGTGAGCCCGTCCACGCTCCGCCTCTGGGAAAACGTCGGACTGGTCGTGCCCGCGCGGAGCGACGGCCGCTACCGGCTGTACAGCCCCGATCTGATCAAGGTCCTCAAGCGCATCAAGTACCTGCGGGACGTGAAGCAGCTCAACGTGCCCGGCATCAAGCAGGCGCTCGGGCGGCCGGCCGTCGCCAGCGGCCACGCCGCGCCGGCCAGTTTCGGCCCGAAGCTGCGGAAGCTGCGCCAGCGCAGCGGCCTCGGCATCGCCGCCGCCGCCAGGCGCGCCCAGATCTCGGCCGGCTTCCTGAGCGCCGTCGAGCGCGCCAACGCCAACCCGTCCGTCGCCACGCTGCAGCGGCTCGCCAAGGCGTACGGCACGACCGTGCTGGAGCTGTTCAACCTGCCGCGCCAGGCCTCGCGTCTGGTGCGCGCGCGCGACCGCCGCGCCCTCCAGACTCACGCCGGCGTTACGATGGAGCTGCTCTCCACCGGCACGACGATGCTGGAGTCGATGCTGTTCCGCGTCGCGCCGGGAGGCGGCAGCGACGGCGCCTACTCGCACCAGGGCGAGGAGTTCATCTACATGCTGAGCGGTACACTCGAGCTCTGGCTCGACGAGTTCGAATGTCACAAGCTCCAGGAAGGCGACAGCTTCTGGTTCGAGAGCACGCTCGGCCATCGGTGGTACAACCCGTCTAAAGAGGACGCGGTGCTGTTGTGGATCAACACACCGCCGACGTTCTAGCGAAGAGACGAGGGTCCAGACATGCGTTCGATCGCTTGCGCGAGCGCGGCACTGGCAGGCTTCGGCCTGCTCGCGGCCGGAGGGAGCATCGCCGGTCTGTCCGCCCAGGGCGCCGCCAACCACACCATCACCGCCGTTGCCGGCATCAAGGTCGGCTCGCACACGTTGACGGCGCGGCCAACCGGCTGCACCGCAATCGTCGTCGACGGCGAAGGCGCGGTCGGCGGCGTCTCGCAGCGGGGGGGCGCCCCCGGCACCCGCGAAACCGACCTGCTCAACCCGGTGAACATGGTGGACAAGGTGAACGCGATCACGCTTGCCGGCGGGAGCGCGTTCGGCCTTGACGCGGCAAGCGGCGTCGTCCGCTGGCTCGACGAGCACGGCATCGGATTCGACGTGCGGGTCGCGAAGGTGCCGATCGTCCCGGCCGCCATCCTGTTCGACCTGCCGGTCGGCGGCAGCCCGAAGGTGCGGCCGACGGCCGACTGCGGATACAAGGCGGCCGCAGCCGCGACGGACGATCCGGTGCAGGAAGGCAGCGTCGGCGCCGGCGCCGGCGCGACGGTCGGCAAACTTGGCGGCTTTCGCGAGCACGCGGGCTACCCGTCGGGCCAGCACGGGCCGATGAAATCCGGTCTTGGCAGCGCCGCACTCGTGATGCCGAACGGACTCGTCGTCGGCGCCATCGTGGCGGTGAACGCCGTCGGCGACGTCATCGATCCGAATACCGGGAAGGTGATCGCGGGCGCCCTGAACCCTGACGGGACGTTCGCGGACGCGCGAAAGCTGATCCGCTCCGGCGCGCTCCTGCAGCCGGCACGACCCGGGGAGAACACCACGATCGGCGTCGTCGCCACGAACGCGAAGCTGACGAAAGCCGAGGCGAGCCGGATGGCGCTCATGGCCGACGACGGGTACGCCCGGGCGATCTATCCATCGCACACCAACGGCGACGGCGACACGGTCTTCTCGCTCGCGACCGGCCGATGGGACGGCAAGGCCGACATCACGATCGTCGGCGCGCTCGCGGCCGAGGCGATGGCGCAAGCGGTCGATCGCGCGGTCATGCAGGCGACCGGCCTCCCCGGTCTGCCGGCCGTGCGGGACCTCAAGAAGTGAGCGCCTGCGGGTGTCCCGGGCCCCCCCGGCGCGGCAGCCGGGCAATCTAACGGCGCCTCGCAGATGAACGCCCATCTCGTCCTGCTCTTCGTCTACTCGGGCCTGCTGATCGCGCTCGGGCTGTGGATCGGCCGGCGCGTGTCCGGCACCAGCGACTTCTTCGTGGCCGGCCGGCGCCTCGGGCCGGGCCTCCTCTTCTCGACGATGCTGGCCGCCAACATCGGGGCGGGGTCCACGGTGGGCGCCACCGGCCTCGGCTATCGCGACGGCGTCGCAGCGTGGTGGTGGGTCGGTTCGGCCGGCATCGGATCGATCGTGCTGGCGCTGTGGATCGGCCCCGCAATCCGCCGCGTCGCCGCGGAGCACGATCTCCGGACGGTGGGCGACTATCTCGAGCATCGCTACAGCCGCAGCGTTCGCGCGGTCGTGTCCGTGCTGCTGTGGCTCGGCTCGATTGCGATCCTCGCCGGGCAGCTCATCGCGGTCGCCTGGATCCTCAACGTCGTCACCGGCCTGCCGAAGTACGCGGGGTGTCTGGTGGCCGGCGTCGTGGTCACGGTGTACTTCACGGCGGGCGGCCTGCTCACCTCGGCGTGGGTGAACATGGTGCAGCTGACGGTCAAGCTGGCCGGCTTCGCGATCGCGGTGCCGCTCGCGCTGGCGGCGGCCGGGGGCTGGGGCGGGCTGCAGTCCGCCGGGGCGGGACACCAGGGCTACTGGAACCCGTGGCAGGGCGGCGCGTCGGGCTGGATGTACCTGGCGATGCTCGGCCCAGCGTTCGTGATCTCGCCCGGGCTGCTGCAGAAGATCTACGGCGCGCGCGACGACCGCACGGTGCGTCTCGGCGTGGGCGCGAACGCGATCGGCCTGCTGCTGTATGCGCCGATTCCGGCGCTGATGGGCATCATCGCACGGGCCAGGTTTCCCTCGCTCGGCAACAGCGAGCTGGCGCTGCCGATGGTGCTGATGTACGGCGTGCCGACGGCGATCGGGAGCCTCGGCCTCGCGGCGGTCTTCTCGGCGGAGATGAGCGCCGCCGACGCCGTGCTGTTCATGCTGACGACGTCGCTGTCCCAGGACCTCTACAAGCGGTTCCTGAATCCGGCGGCGACCGATCGGCGCGTGCTGGCGGTGACGCGGGGCGCGGCCGTCGCATCGGGGTCGCTCGGCGTGGCGCTCGCGATCGTCTCGCCGTCGATCATCGGCGTGCTGAGCATCTTCTACACGCTGCTCGGCGTCAGCCTCTTCGTCCCGATCGTCGCGGGTCTGTACCTGCGGCGCTCGTCGACGATCGAGGCGCTGGCGGCCATCGCGGCCGGCGTCGCCGCCATGCTCGCAGCGCAGCTGGCGACCGGCGGCCGGGGTGTCGGCCAGCTGACGCCGGCGATGATTGGCCTCGCTGCCGCGGCCGCAGGCTTTGCGATTGTGCTCGCAGCACGGACAGGGAAGAGGCAGGATCGGTTCCGGTCCTGAAGGATTCAGTCTCCAGACATGCCGACCGACAACATCTTCTCTCTCGCCAACAAGACGGCAGCAATCATCGGCGCCGGGTCGGGCATCGGCGAAGCGGTCGCGGCGGGCGCGGCCGCGCTGGGCGCGTTCGTCGCCTGTCTCGACATGAACGGGACCGCCGCGAAAGCCGTTGCCGGCCGCATCGGGCCCGACACGGCGGCGGCGGCGCTCGACATCCGGGACGCGCGGGCCACGGGAGAGGCGCTGGAGGCAATCGCGCGCGAGCGAGGACGCCTCGACGTCGTCGTGTGCACGCCGGGCATCAACGTGCGCAAGCTGATTCTCCAGTACACGGAAGAGGAGTTCGATCGCGTCGTCGCGGTGAATCTCAAGGGCAGCTTCAACGTGCTGCAGGCGGCCGGGCGCGTGATGACGAAGCAGGGCAGCGGGAGCATCGTGCTCTTCTCGTCGATTCGAGCGCAGGTCGTCGAGCCCGGACAGTCCGTGTACGCGATGTCGAAGGCGGGCATCCTGCAGCTCGTTCGCGCGGGCGCGGCCGAGTTCGGCGCGTCCGGCGTTCGTGTCAACGCGATCGGGCCCGGAGTGGTCGAAACGCCGCTCACCGAACCGATCAAGGCCAACCGTTCCTGGTACGACGCGTACGCGAACAAGAGCGTCCTGAAGCGGTGGGCGCGGGCGGACGAGATGGTCGGCCCCACGCTGTTTCTCGCGTCCGACGCGGCGAGCTACGTGACCGGCACGATTCTGTTCGCCGACGGCGGCTGGCTGGCCGCCGACGGGCGGTTCACGCCGCCGGGGATGTAATACCCGGGGCCGGGGGCTGGGACGACGATGGGCCATTTCAGAATCGCGGTGATCGCAGGTGACGGCATCGGACGCGAGGTGATCCCGGCGGGCATCGGCGTCCTCCGTGCGGCGGCGCGCGGGTCGGACGTCGAATTGCGTTTCACCGAGCTGCCGTGGGGCTGCGAGCACTACCTCGCCAGCGGCCGGATGATGGACGCGGACGGTCTCGACCGGCTCTCCGAATTCGACGCGATCTATCTCGGCGCGATCGGCGCGCCCGGCGTTCCCGACCACGTGTCGGTCTGGGAGCTCATCCTGCCGATCCGGCAGCACTTCGATCAATACGTCAACCTGCGGCCGATGCGGCTCCTGCCCGGGCTCAGGTCGCCGCTCGCCGATCGGGGCGCGGCCGACATCGACATGGTGTGCGTGCGCGAGAACTCGGAGGGCGAGTACGCGGGGGTCGGCGGGCGGCTTCACGCGGGCACGCCGCACGAGGTCGCGGAGCAGACGGGGCTGTTCACGCGCCGCGGCATCGAGCGGATCCTCAGGTACGGGTTCGAGGCCGCTTCGTCGCGGCCGCGGCGGCTCCTCGCGAGCGCCACGAAGTCCAACGCGCTGCAGCATTCGATGGTGCTCTGGGACGAGGTTGCGGAGCAGGTGCGGGGCGACTATCCGGCGGTCGAGTACCGCAAGTATCACGTCGACGCACTCGCGGCGCGCATGGTGACGCATCCGCAGACGCTCGACGTCATCGTGGCGTCGAATCTCTTCGGCGACATCCTCACGGATCTCGGCGCGGCGATCTCGGGCAGCCTCGGCATCGCGCCCGGCGCGAACATCAACCCGGAGCGGAGGCATCCGTCGATGTTCGAGCCGATTCACGGCTCGGCGCCCGACATCGCGGGGCGCGGCATCGCGAACCCGATCGGCGCCATCTGGGCCGGCGCGCTCATGCTCGATTACCTCGGCCGCCGCGATCTGCACGATCGCGTGCTGGCGGCGATCGAGCGGGTGGTCGCCGCCGGCAAGGTGCGAACGCCGGATCTCGGGGGCAGCGCGACGACGGCCGACGTGACGAGCGCCATCACTGCCGAGCTGCGATAGAGCCCCCACACCGCGAGGGACGCATCGGACGCGAAGGAAGGCGCTGTCCTTCGCGGCAGGCCGCACATGTTGAACGACGCCCACTGCCACTTCTTCTCCACCAGCTTCTTTGCCTCGCTCGGCCGCGGGTTGAAAGACGCGCACGAGGCGCCGGCCGAGATCGCGCTGGCGAAGCTCGGATGGGAGCCGCCGGGATCGCCGGAGCAGCTCGCGGACCGCTGGGTGGCGGAGCTCGATCGCCACGGCGTCGGGCGCGCCGCGATCATGGCGAGCGTGCCCGGCGACGCGGCGTCGGTCGCCGCCGCGGTCAACCGCCATCCGGATCGCTTCGTCGGCATGTTCATGGTCGACCCGACCGACGCCGACGCGGCTCCCGGCGCGGCATCAGCGCTCGATACGGGACGGCTGCGGACGCTCTGCCTGTTTCCGGCGATGCACCGGTACTCGCTGCACGACGACCGCGTCGGCCGGCTGCTTCAGCTCGCGACGGCGCGCCCCGGCACCGTGGTGTTCGTCCACTGCGGCGCACTGTCGGTCGGCGCGCGAACCAGGCTCGGACTGCCGAGCCCCTTCGACGTGCGGTTCGGCAATCCGCTCGACCTGCACGCGGTCGCCGCCGCGTTCCCCTCGGTGCCGTTCATCGTGCCGCACTTCGGCGCGGGTCTGCTGCGCGAAGCGCTGATGCTGGCCGACCTCTGCCCCAACGTGCACCTGGACACGTCGAGCTCCAACAAGTGGATCCGCTATCACCCGGGACTGACGATCGACGCCGTGTTCGCGCAGGCGCTCGCAGCGGCCGGGCCGGATCGGATTCTCTTCGGCACTGATTCGTCGTTCTTTCCGCGCGGCTGGGTGAAAGAGGTCTTCGACGAACAATCCGCCGCGCTTGATCGGCTCGGCGTCTCGCGGGAGATCCGGGAGAAGATCTTCAGGGGCAACTTCGACCGGCTTTTCGCCGCTTGATCAGGCCGTTTTCGTGTCCTCGGTGGTGGGTCAGCCCTGCAAGCGACGCTAGCGCGCGAACGAGACCGCCTCGGTGTTCCCCCCGCACAGCAGCACCGCGACACGCTCGCCGGGAACAGGACGGTACCGGCCGGACAGGAGCGCGGCGAATGCCGCCGCGCCGCCGGGCTCGACGACGACCCGCAGCGCATCCCACAGCGTCTGCTGCGCGTCGCGGATGCTGTCGTCCGTGACGAGGACGGACTGCGCGACGAACGCCTGCGCGATCGGAAACATCAGCGCGCCGACCCGGCGGGGCGCGAGGGAATCGGCGGCGATGCCGCCGGCGGGGGCGTCGACCGGCCGGCCGGCGGCGAGCGCGGCGCTCAGCGTCGGCGCCGTTTCGGGCTCCACCGCGACGACGCGGACGCGGCCGCGATACCAGGCGGCGATGCCGCCGATCAGCCCGCCGCCGCCGACCGCGACGAGGAGGGTGTCGATGGCCGGCAGCTGCTGCTCGAGCTCGAGCCCCACCGAGCCCTGACCGAGCAGCGTCTCGGGCTGATCGTACGCGTGCACCGGCATCGCGCCCGATTCGGCCGCCCAGGCCTCGCTCGCGGCGAGCGCGTCGGCGTAACGATCCCCGCCGACGATCAGCCGGGCGCCGTAGCTTCGAATCCGGGCGATCTTGGCCGGCGAGGCGACGCTCGGCACGTAGATCCGCGCCGGCGTCCGCAGCCGCTCCGCGGCGAACGCAACGGCGGCGCCATGGTTCCCGCCCGAGGCCGCCACGACGCCGGCCGGCGGCACGGGACGGGTCAGCAGGCTGGCGAACGCCCCGCGCGCCTTGAACGACCCGGCGTGCTGCAGCGATTCCAGCTTGAACACCACGCTGGTAGAATCGAGCCCCAGGTCGCCGCCAGAGACCTCGACGAGCGGCGTCCGGCGGATATATGGTCGGATGATCCGTTCGGTGGCGGCGATCCGGTCCGGCGTGATGTCGGTAGTGGTCGTCACGACCGATGATGGTACTCGCGGACGCCGCCGCCCACCACACTTCCGCTGAAGGAGCCGCTCATCATGCCCGCGCGCCCGACCTGGAAGGGATACCTGAAGATCAGCCTCGTCAACATCCCGATCAAGGTCTTTCCGGCGACCGACTCGGCCGCCACGCTCAGCTTCAATCAGCTGCACGGCGAGTGCCGGACGCGGATTCAGCAGAAGCGCTGGTGTCCGCAATGCCAGCGCGAGGTGCCCAACACCGACCTGGTGAAGGGCTTCGAGTTCGAGAAAGGCAGGTACGTCGTCGTCGACGACGAGGACATCGAGAAGGTGCGCGTGCAGTCGACGCGCGTGATCAGCCTGGAACGGTTCACCGACGACACGGCGATCGATCCCATCTACCTCGAGCGCGCGTACTATCTGGCGCCCGACGGGCCGGTCGCGATGGAGGCCTTCGCCGTGATGCGCGAGGGCATGAAGGGAAAGGCGGGCATCGGGAAGGTCGCGCTCTACGGACGCGAATACCTGGTCAAGGTGCAGCCGCGCGAACGGGGCCTTGTCATGTACACCCTGCGGCATGCCGACGAGATCCGGAGCATGGAGGCCATCGACGAGCTGAACGGGATGCCCGATCGCGTCAAGCCGGCCGAAGTCGACCTGGCGCGCCAGGTGATCGGCACCTTCGAGGGCGACGTCGATTTCGCGTCCTACCGCGACGAGTACCAGGACGGGCTGCGCGACATCATCAACGCGAAGATCGAGGGGCGCGAGATCGTCACGCAGGAAGTGGAGGCGCCACCGAAGGTGGTCAATCTGATGGAGGCGCTTCGCAAGAGCCTGGACACGATCAGCGCGAGCCGGAAGAAGGCGGTGCCCACGGCCCGGGAGTCACGGACGCCGGCGCGGCGGAAACGCGCCTGACCCGGGTTCACGGCGCCCGGCTCCTATCTGCCGCCCCACAGGATCTCGAACACGCTGCGCACCTCGCGCGGGACCGGGTTGTACGTGGATCCGTAGTCGGGGCGGGCGACGTCGCGCTGGACGTCGCGCCAGTTGCCGGCGCCGGTCAGGTTGTACAGCTTGACGCCGACGCGCGCCTCCGGCAGTCCGCGCGGCAGCCTCACGAGCTTGTACACCGAGAAATCGAACGCCGCGAACGCCGGGAACCTGGCGCCGTTCCGCGGGCCGACGAATCGCCACTCGTCGTCGATCGGCGAGTACGGGAAGCCGTTGCGGACCTCGAGGAACGGCGCGATCGTGATCCGCGCCGGCAGCCCCAGCACCGCCCACGTCAGCACGCGGTTCGGCACGTCGGCCGGCAGCGGCCCCCAGGCGTTCGGCTGGACGAACGGCTCCGTCAGGTTGCCGAACAGCGACGCGAAATCGTTGAGATCGCCGGTCGTGGCCGACCGCACGTACGACACATAGACCGACCGGCCGCTCCGCTTCGACCGGTACCCGACCGTCGTCTCCAGGCTGCGCGCGTGCGAGCGTCCGCTGCTCGTCAGAGCCAGCTCGCCCGCCGCCGGATCGACGTCGACGATCGGCTCGTCGGATCCCGCTCGCTCCTGGTAGGCGAGGCGGACGACGAACCCGCGATCGAACCGCCGATCGAGCTGCACGTTCCATGCAGCCGCCCGGGGCATTTCGAGGGGCGCGCCCACGACGTTCACGAACGTCTGCGCGGGCCCGATCGGCGCCCCGGCGGCATCGTGCTCCGTGACCGCGCGCGAAGGAAACAGCGGGAACGCGGCCGCGGCGAGCATCATCTTGTCGCCGAACAGGCCGCCGCCGCCGCTGAGCGTGGTCCGATCGTCGATCTTCCAGGTGGCGCCGATCCGGGGCGCCAGCACTCCGCCCGCCGCGATCGTGGTCCGGTCGTACCTCACGCCCGCTTCGACCGACAGCGCCGGCCCGACTGTCCAGTCGTCCTGGACGAAGGCGTCACCTTCGATCGCGCTGGCGGCCAGGCGCGATCCGCCGATGAACTCGACGGCCCGCGCCGTCGTTCCGTCGGACCGCAGCTCGACGACCGGCGCCGCGACGTCCGTGCCGTCGAAGCCGAGCGCATCCACCGTCGCGCCCGCCTTCAGCAGGTGCGCGCCGATCGTGTGCGCGAACACACCGGTCGCTTCCTCGCGCGACGCCCGGCGGTCCTGCCGATCGAAGTAGGCGCCGGTCGCGACGTCGTGGCCGACGACGTACGGCTGGTCGCCGCTCGACGTGACGCGCGTCGGAAGCGACGCCACCTGCGCACCGACCTCCAGGCTCGAGCGCGACCCGAGGACCACGCGATCCTCGACCGCCGCCCGGAGTCCGCCGCGATGCAGTCCGGGCACTGATGCCGCCGGCGTGAATGCGCCGATGTCGACATGGTCCGTCGTCTGCGGATCGTCGTCGAGCCAGAGCGAAGCCTGGTGGCCGTCCCCGACGCGCCAGTCGATCGACGTCCACGAAAGCGCGGCGGTGTACTTGTTCGACTGCGGGCCCTCGACCGTCTGGAAGTAGTCCCTGACGAAGCGGTAGTCGAACCCCTGTGCGTACCACAGGCGTCCCTTCGCGATCGGACCGCTGAAGCCGAGGTTCGGCTCCCACGCCTCGACGCCGTCGATCCCGCCGTGAGCGAAGTGCAGGCGCGGATCGAAGCTGTTGAAGTTGAACCGGAACGCGTCGGTGCCCGGCCGCATCCGGACCAGCGTGACGCCGGCGGCCGCGCGGCCGTACTCCGCGGCGTATCCGTTCGACAGGACCTGCACGGACGCAATCGGATCCAGCGGCAGCTGGATGTCGGGCTCGCCGAACACGGGATCGGTCTGGCTGAACCCGTTGACGAGCATCTGCCCCTGAGGCGCCCGCGCGCCGGCCACGCTGATGAGGCCGTCGGGACCGCGCACGACGTTCGGGACGAGCGGCAGCACGTCGTCGAAGGTGTTGTTCTGCAGCGGCGCCGCTTCGATCACCGGTCGCGACACGGTCGCCTGCGCGGCCGGCGTCGGGGCGCCCACAATCGGTTCCGGCGCGGCCGTCACGGCGATCTCTTCGCTCAGTGCGACGACCATGGTCAATTCGATCGATACGATGCCGGGCCCGACGACGACGGCGCGCTCGACGTGCGTGAAGCCGGCCAGGTCGGCCGTCAGGCGGTAGATCCCGGGAGCGAGCCGGACGGAAAAGCGGCCGTCCGCATCGGTCGTGACCGCTGCAGGCGGATTCGCGACGCCCGGCCGAACCGTCACCGTCACGCCAGGCAGTGGAAGGCCCGACTGATCGACGATACGGCCGGTCACTCCGGACGCGGTCGGGTCCGTGGCGGCTGCATCAGCCGAGAGCGCCAGAATCAGGCAGCAAGAAAGGGCGAAGATCCGCATTCGGCGGCGGCGGCAGGCAACCCATGCACGTACGAAGCCCGCGCCACTCACGAGAAATACGCCCGGAGTCCGAGGACTGATTACGCGGCCGTCGCCAATGCCCGGAGGGACACCCGGGGCTGAAGTGTGCTCAGGAACCGCCGCCGGAAGCGACCCTCAACCGAGCAGGTCCTTCAGTCGGAAGTAGGCGCCGACCAGCGGCAGGAACCACGGACGTCCGCGGTAGAGCGGGATCGACGGGAAGCGACGGTCCATCAACGGATTTGTCACAGGCTCGCCCGACAGACGGCGCGCCACCGCCGTGCCGAGACAGGTCGCCAGGGCGATGCCGTGGCCGCAGTACCCCAGACTGTAGTACGCGTCCCGTTGCCCCGCGTGCGGCAGCCTGTCGCGCGTGAAGGCGACAGCCCCTCCCCATGCGTGCGTGACCCGCACGTCTGCCAGCTGGGGAAACACGCGCAGGAGGTCCCTGTGGAGGACAGAGGCTGCCCGCCGCGTCGTCTCCGGTGCGGGCGACGCGAAGGCCGCACGGCCACCGAACACCAGACGGCGGGTGGCGGTCAGCCGGAAGTAGTGGAGAAGATGCTTCGAGTCGAACGCCGTGCGGCCGTGCGGCAGCAGATCGGCTGCCTGCGCCCCGGACAGCGGCTCGGTGGCGATCGCGTAGCTGCCGATCGGCACGACGCGCGACCGCAGCCACGGCGTCGCCGGACCGGTGTAGCCGTTCGTGGCGACGAGCGCGTCGGCGGCGTCCACGTTGCCGTGCGGCGTCGCGACCGTCCAGCGGGCTCCATTTCGCAGGAGTTCGCTCACCTCGCACCGCTCGATGATCTGCGCCCCGGCCCGCTCGGCCGCCGCGGCGAGGCCTTCCACGTATCGCGCGGGATTGAGTGCGGCGCCGCACTCGTCGACGAGCAGGCCATGGTAGGCATCGGTCCCGATCTCGGACCGCTGCCGGGAGCGCGGGACGAGCTCCACGCGATGCGAGAACGTTCGCGCGAGCAGCGCCTGCTCGTGCCGGAATGCCTCGAAGTGCTGCGGCCTGGCCGCCGCCTGCACGTGGCCGGTCCGCTGGTAGGCGCAGTCGATCCCTTCCCCGGCGATCAGCTGCTCGAGCTGCGCGATGGCTTCCTTCGACAGCTCGAACAGCTCCCTGGCGCCGACCTCACCGTTCGTCCGGACGAGCGTCTCGGCGTCGACGGACAGTCCCGGAAGGACCTGGCCGCCGTTCCGGGAGCTCGCGCCCCACCCGACGCGCTCGCGCTCGAGCACGACGACGGCCGCACCGGTTCGCGCGAGGTGCCGGGCGGCAGCCAATCCGGTGTACCCCGCGCCGACCACGACCACGTCCGCGCGCCGGGGCGGTTCGTGGGGCCTGTCGCCCTGCCCGACGGTCTCCCACCAGTATGGCTGTTCGATCACGTCGTGACGCAGCGCGTGCTCATCCGATCATCGGATCCGCTTCTCCATCCGGATCTCGTCCCGCACGGGAATGCCGGCGAATCCGGCCGCGTCCTGCCCGGTGTGCTCGATGACGCTCTCGGGAACGAGGCCGGTGAGGCGGTAGCCGCGCCGCTGATAGAAGTAGAGCGAGGGAAGGTTGTCATTGGTGGTGGCGACGACGACGCGCGGCAGCTGCAGGCGGCGGGCGAGCAGCTCGGCTTCGGCGACGAGGTGGCCGCCGACGCCCGAACGCTGCCACATCGGATCGGTCGCGAGCGCGACGATGTGCAGCGCGTCGCCGAGCAGCCGGTACGCGAGAGCGCCGGATGGATCGGCCCGCATGACGGCGACGAGAGCCGGGATCTGATCGAGGTCCATCACCTCGTCGAACGCGACAACCCTGGCCCGCCCGAAGTCGCGCTCGAACAGCTCTCGCACGGCGTTCCGGTCGGCGTCGGTCGCCTCGCGGACCAGAACGGGAGGCAGATCCAGGTGAGGACGGCAGGTGCAGACGATCTGGAGCTGGGCCTCGGCCCAGTCCACGAACCGCCCGCACCGCGCGCACCGAAGCACGGCCGGTTTGGCGCCAAACGGTATCGACATGGCCCAATCCTCAGGGCGTCGCCGCGTGCTCGGCTCTCGCGCCGTGCCGCAGCACCCACCAGATGACGACTCCGAACGTGAGTCCGACCGCGAGCAACGTCAAGCCGAACAGCCACAGGGTGCGGTAGAGAATCGACTCCGTTTCCATCCGCGCGACGAGCGTGAGCGGGACGCCGCGGAGCCGGTCCGCGAGCGGCTGTTCCCAGACCAGGATGTTGCCGCGCCTCACGCCGTCCGTGTTGTGATACTCGATGCGGCTCGGCAGGTGCAGCCGGAACGCCACGAGCTCGCGTCCGTTCCACCCGACGTCGCCGACCGCCTTGCCCGCCGACGCTCCGATCGCCTGGCGATAGTCGAACAGGCCGTCCTTCCGGCCGAACTGGTAGTCCGACCAGGCGAACGGCTTCGTCTCGCTCAGCCGGCGGACGTCGGAGACTTCGAGGCGGACGTACACGAAGCGCCGGCCGTCGCGCAGCGACGAGCTCACCCGGACGACGTGGGTCACCGGCGACTCGAAGAACGCGCGTACGGCCGCGCGATTCACGCGCGCGGTGGGCCTCGTGTCGAACGATGCGCCACGCAGCGCATCGAGCGCCGGGATCGAGCTGTTCACGTAGATGGTCGCAGTCCGGTCGAGCGAAAGGTAGACGTCCTCCTCGTATTCGTACTGGCGGAACAGGCCGGTGCCGCGGCAGCCGGCCGTCGTCGCGAGCATCGCGCCGACCATTCCGGACAGCAGGAGCGCGGACACCGCGCGGACCTTCATAGCCGAATGATATAGTAAAAATTTCTCCAGTCTGATGCCCGCCAGCCCCGTGCTCTATCTCATCGACGGCAGTTCGCAGATGTACCGCGCGTACCACGCACCGGTCCGCACGGCCGAAGGCGGACTGCTGCGCAATGCGCAGGGCCGGCCGACGAACGCCGTCTACATCTTCGTCACGATGCTGCGGAAGCTGCTCAACGAGCACCGGCCCGCGTACATCGCCGCCTCCTTCGATCTGCCCGGCCGCACGTTCCGGGACGAGCTGTCGGCCGAGTACAAGGCCAATCGCGCGCCGATGCCGGACGAGCTCGCCGAGCAGATTCCGATGGTGCACGCCGCCTGCGAGGCGCTCGGCGTGCCGATCCTCACCTCCGAGCGCTACGAAGCCGACGACGTGATCGGCACGCTGGCGACGCAGGCGGCGGCTCAGGGATTCACGGTCGTGATCGTCACGGGCGACAAGGATTTCTTCCAGCTGGTGCACGACGGGATTCGCGTGTTCAACCCGCGCGACGAGGGCATCTGGTACGACGCGGCGGGCGTCGTCGAGAAATTCGGCGTCGCACCCGGGCACGTCGTCGACGTCCTGGCGCTGATGGGCGACACGATCGACAACATCAGGGGCGTGCCGGGCATCGGCGAGAAGGGCGCCCGCGAGCTCGTCGCGAAGTACGGCGACCTCGAGAATCTGATCGCGCACGCCGCCGAAATCCCGCAGAAGCGGTATCGCGAGGCGCTCGCCGCCCACGCGGAGGAGGCGCGCCAGAGCCGCGAGCTCGCCCGCATCCGCACCGACGTGCCGGTCACGTTCGATCCGGAGGCACTGCGCTACCGGGGCGCCACGCGCGAGCGGTGCTTCGAGATCTTCTCGGAGCTGGGATTCCGGACGCTCGTGACGGAGTACGCCCCCACCGCCGGGACCGTCAGCAAGAGCTACCGGGTCGTGAACACGCCCGAGGCGCTCGCCGCGCTGACCGCCCGGCTCGCCGCCGCGCCGCGATTCGCGCTGCGCGTCATCGCCGACCGGCCGACCGCGATGCTGGCCGGCGTGGTCGGCCTGTCGTTCTCGACCGCGCCCCGCGAGGCCGACTACATCCCGACCGGCCACCGCGCGCTCGGCGAAGTCTCCTGCGTGCCGCTCCGGCAGGCGCTCGACGCGGTGCGGCCGGTCCTCGAGAACGCGGCGGTCGGCAAGATCGGACACGACCTCAAGTTCGACGCCATCGTGCTGGCGCGCCACGGCGTGGCCCTCAGCGGCCTCGATCTCGACACGATGATCGCCAGCTACCTGCTCGACGCCACCCGATCCACGCACCGTCTCGAAGACCTCGCGCTCGAGCACACCAGCTACAAGGCGCTCAGCGAGGAAGACGTCTGCGGCCGCGGCGTCAAGGCCGTGTCGCTCGCCGAGCTGCCGCCCGAGGCGGTCCTCGACTACGCCGCCGAGCGCTCGGACATCGCGGGCCAGCTCGCGCCCGTTTTCGAGCAGCTGCTGGACCGCGAAGAGGTCGCCGCCGTCTACCGGGACATCGAGCGGCCGCTCATCCCCGTTCTCGTCGACGTGGAGCGCGCCGGGGTCAGGCTCGACGCTCCCGCGCTCGCGGCGCAGTCGCAGGCCGTGCAGCAGGAGCTGACGCGCCGCACGGCCGAGATCTACGCGCTGGCGGGCGGGGAGTTCAACATCAACTCGCCCAAGCAGCTCGCCGAGATCCTGTTCGACAAGCTGAAGCTGCCGGTCATCAGGCGCACGGGCGGCACGAAGACGGCGTCCACCGCCGTCGAGGTACTCGAAGAGCTCGCGCTGGCGCACGACCTGCCGCGGATGATTCTCGAATGGCGCGCCCTGACGAAGCTGAAGGGCACCTACATCGACGCGCTCCCGCAGCTCGTGAACCCGGAGACCGGCCGCGTGCACACCTGCTTCAACCAGGCCGTGGCGGCGACGGGACGGCTGAGCAGCAGCGACCCGAACCTCCAGAACATCCCGATCCGCACCGACCTCGGCCGCGAGATTCGGCGCGCGTTCGTCGCCGAACCGGGGCACCTGCTGATTTCGGCCGACTACTCGCAGATCGAACTGCGCGTCCTGGCGCACCTCGCGGAGGACGAAGCGCTCATCGAAGCGTTCCGCGGCGGAGAAGACATCCACGACCGGACCGCGCTGCAGGTGTTCGGCCCCGACAGCAGCCTCTCGAAGCGCGAGCTCCGCCGGCGCGCGAAGATCATCAACTACGCGCTGCTGTACGGGAAGACGCCGTTCACGCTGGCGAAGGACATCGGCGTCACGCCCCAGGCGGCGCAGGCGTTCATCGACGCCTACTTCGCCGGCTTCCCGCGGGTGCGCGCGTTCATCGACCGCACGCTCGAGGAGGCCCGCTCCACGGGCGTCGTGAAGACGATGTACGGGCGGCGGCGCCTGGTGCCCGACCTGAACAGCCGGAACGGACAGATGCGGGCGGCCGCCGAGCGCGTGGCGATCAACCTGCCGATTCAGGGCACGGCCGCCGACATCATGAAGCGCGCGATGATCGACGTGCACGCCGCGCTCGCGGGGCGTCCCGACGCGCGGATGATTCTCACCGTGCACGACGAGCTGCTGTTCGAGGTCCGCCGCGAGGCCGCCGACGAGATCGCCGCGCTCGTGCGCGACCGGATGCAGTCGGCGGCCGACCTTCACGTGCCGCTCACCGTCGACGTCGGCATCGGCGGGAACTGGAAGGACGCGAAGCCGTAGCGGCTACTTCGACCACTGTTCCTTGAACTGATCCCAGGCCGCGACCAGCGCGTCAGCCGGCTGCGCGAGCGCCTTGGCGCGATCGGGAATGATCGCGCGCCTGACGAGGCGGTCGAGATCAGCGCGCAGCGCGGCGCCGTGATCGGGCGCGAGCGTGGCGCGCACCCACCCGGCCTTCGCCGATTCCCACGCGCCCTGCAGGTCGCCGGCGCCTCGCGCGGCGGCGGCAATCCAGTACGCGGCCGCGCCGCTGCCGGGGTGCACGAGCAGTTCCGCCCGCATGCGATCCCGGATGCGCTGGTACACCGCCTGTCGGTCGAGGTCCGGCCGCGGCGCGGCATCCCGCTCCAGAGCGCTCGCCCACCAGTCGAGCACGCGCTCGCGGTCAGGAACGTCGACCGGTCCGTCGACGACGGTGCGGAAGGTGTCGGCCGCCGCACCGTAGTCACGCTCGTAGTACAGCGCCTCGCCAAAGCCGACGATGAGCTCGGAGCGCTCGCGGTCCGTGAAGCGCTGCGGATCGAGGCGCCGCAGCCGGATGCGGGCGCTCGACAGATCATCGTCCGAGGCGCTCTCGCGATATTTCTCGAGAAACGCGCGCGCCGCGACCAGGTCGGCCCGGTCCGCGAGCGCCGGCTGGCGGCGCGCTTCGTCCGCCGCGCTGATCGCGGCCTGATAGTGCGCCTGGTTGTACAGCTCGCGCGCGCGGCTGAGCGCATCCCACTCGTCGCCGGCGGCCGGACGCACGGCCGCGACCAGTCCAAGCAGGACGAGGACAGAGCGCCACCGTTTCATGCCGCGATGGTAGCATAGCCGGTTGATCACGCTAAGCGCCTGTAAACAGGGCCCTTATGCGGCGCCTTCGGCGCATTTGGTACAATGCCGTGCGATGGTCGAACCGAGGGTCATCCCGCGCGCGGAGCACTCAGTGTCGCGGCGCGACATCGATCCGGACGCGCTGAAGGTGCTCTACCGACTGCGCCAGTTCGACCACATCGCCTATCTGGTGGGCGGCAGCGTGCGCGATCTGCTGCTCGGGCGTCGGCCGAAGGACTTCGACATCGGCACCTCGGCCCATCCCTACCAGGTCAAGAAGCTGTTCCGGAACTGCTGGATCATCGGGCGGCGCTTCCGGCTCGCGCACGTGAAGTTCGGTCCGAAGACGGTCGAGGTCGCCACGTTCCGGCGCCAGGTGCAGCCGGGCGAGGAAGTGGTGCAGGACGGCGTGCCGGCGCCCGACCCGACCGAGCCGGCCGGCGAGCTGCTGATTCATCGCGACAACACGTTCGGCACGCCGGAAGAGGACGCCTTCCGGCGCGACTTCACCATCAACGCGCTGTTCTACGACATCGCGACGTTTTCGATCATCGACTACGTCGGCGGCCTCGAGGATCTACGCGCCGGCATCGTGCGCTCGATCGGCGATCCCGACGTGCGCTTCCGCGAAGATCCGGTGCGCATGATGCGTGCGGTCGCGCTCGCGGCGCGGCTCGGTTTCACCATCGACGAGCCGGTCGTCGAGGCCATCGGCCGGCACCGGCACGAAATCGCGGCCAGCTCGCCGCCGCGCCTGCTCGAGGAGTACTACAAGATCCTGCGCTCCGGCGCGGCCGAACGGACCTTCCGCGCGCTGGCCGCGGCGGGCCTGCTCGAACCGATTTCGACGGAGCTGCACGAAGGGGCGGCCGATCCCCTCTGGCGGGCGCTCGCCGAGATCGATGCATACCGCGGGCGGTTCGAGACGATACCCGAGACGCTGACGAACCCGATCCTGCTCGGCACGCTGCTCGTGCCGCTCGGACTGCGGCCGCACGACGGGCATCGCGAACCGGCGCGGCCGCGACCGGAGGATGGAACGGCGGAGGGCGCGCGTCGGCCGGGGCCCCGGCTCGGCGAGCTGCCGCTCGCGCGCCGCGACGTCGAGCGGCTCCGTCAGCTGCTCGGACTCCAGCGGCGGCTGCGCGAGGTCGGGGCCGGCCAGCGGGCGCAGCGCGGGCTCGTGCATCGCAGCAGCTTCCGCGACGCGCTCACCTGGCTCGAGATCCATGGGGGCGCGGCCGATGTCACGGAGCACTGGGCGGCGCTCGCCGCCTCCGGCGCGCCGGCCGAGGCGGCCGAGGCGGCCGGCCAGCCTCCTCCCGGACCGCGCCGGCGCCGTCGTCGCAGGAGGCGCCGCGGCCCGCGCAAGGATCACCCCACCACGGAGCAGTAGGGCGACGCTCTCAGGACCGCGCGATCACGCCGCGGCGCTTTCGGCGATCGTCTTGTACGGCTTGGCGAGCTTGAGGGCGATCAGCAGCTTGATCAGCGGCCACGCCGGATCGATTTCGCTGGCGCGGAAGCTGAACTTCGGCGAGCGCGGGTACCCGTGGTGGTTGTTGTGCAGGCCCTCGCCGCCCGTCAGAAGGGCGATGAAACGGATGTTGGTCGCGGTGTTGTCGAAGTTCCTGTAGCCGACCTGATGGCAGAGGCCGTTGATCGACGAGGAGAGGACGAAGACGTACATCACGGCGTGAATCGCCGCGGCCAGAAGTCCCCACCAGAGGCCGAGCAGGGCGCAGAGGCCGACGATCCCGATCGCCAGTCCGAGCACGCCGTGGACGAACACATGACGGTCCCACCATCCTTCGTCGATATCGCGCGCGTAGCGCTCGATCACGTCCGGATTCTTGAGCTCGCGCAAGTAGTAGAACACGTTCCCGAGCTGGACCTGCCAGAACCCTTCCAGCTTGGGGCTGTGCGGGTCGCCTTCTTCGTCGGTGAAGGCGTGGTGCTTGCGGTGCACGGCCACCCATTCCTTCGTGGACAGCCCCGTAGTCAGCCAGAGCGCGAACTTGAACATCCAGGCGACCCGCGGGTCGAGCGCCAGCGCCTTGTGCGTGGCCGTTCGATGCAGGTAGATGGTGGTGCTGAACACGGCAACCTGGATGACGATGGCCGAGACGATGAGCGTCAGTACGAGCGGGAAAAGCACTACGCTACCCTCCGAAAACACTTGCCTGAAAAACCGTGACCGAGGGGAGGCCGAAACCCCAGATTATATCACGAATTCCTTATCCCCCGGTCCGCTCGAACTCCTTCATGAACGCGACGAGCGCGTCCACGCCGTCCTCCGGAAACGCGTTGTAGATGGACGCGCGGATGCCGCCGACCGACCGGTGCCCCTTCAGGCCGTCGAGTCCGGCCTTCGTCGCGTCGGCGACGAACCGTTTTTCGAGCTCCTCGCTCGGAAGCCGGAACGTGACGTTCATCAGGGAGCGGCAGTCCTTGTTCGCCGTGCCGCGGTAGAAGCCGGACCGGTCGATTTCGGCATACAACTTCGCGGCCTTGCGCTCGTTGACACTCGCCGCCGCCTCGAGGCCGCCGTGCGCGCGCAGCCACTTCATGACGAGCCCGAGCGTGTAGACGGCGAAGGCCGGCGGCGTGTTGTAGAGCGATCCGTTTTCCGCGTGGACCGCGTAGTCGAGCATCGTCGGGAGCGACGCTCTCTTCCCGGCCGACCGCGGCAGCAAATCGTCCCTGATGATGACGAGCGTGACGCCGGCCGGCCCGAGGTTCTTCTGAGCGCCTGCGTAGATGAGCGCGTGCCGCGCGACGTCGATCGGCCGGCTGAACATGTCCGACGAGGTGTCGCTGACGAGCGGCGCTTCTCCGACGTCCGGAAGCCGCTTGTACTCGGTGCCTTCGATCGTGTTGTTCGACGTCATGTGCACGTACGCGGCGCCGGGCGTGAGCTTCAGCTCCGACTGTGCGGGAATGCGTGAATAGCCCTCGGATCTGGTCGACGCGGCGACGTTCACGGTGCCGACCTTCTTCGCTTCCTTGATCGCCTTGTCCGCCCACGTACCCGTGTCGATGTAGTCTGCCGTCGCGCCGGGGCCGAGCAGGTTCATCGGGACCATGGAGAACTGCAGGCTGGCTCCTCCCTGAAGGAACAGCACCTTGTAGCCGGCCGGGATGTTCGCCAGCGCGCGGATGTCCTCCTCGGCCTGCCCGAGGATGGACTCGAACGGCTTCGAGCGGTGGCTGATCTCGAGGACGGACATGCCGACGCCCGGCAGCGCCAGCAGGTCGCGCTGGATCTCCTCGAGCACGGGCAGCGGCAGGACGGCGGGTCCGGCGGCGAAGTTGTAGACGCGATGGACTATCGGCATGGCGTGGGGTCCTCGAGGCGCGCTCAGATGTTCACGAGATGCAGATCGATGATGTCCGGACTGCCGTCCTTCATCTGGTGGAGCACGTCGGCGGACGGCTCGCCGTCGACGTTGATCCGCGCGACGGCCGCCTGGGCGCCGTCGAAGATGATGTTCTCCGTCTCCTGCACGTTGATTGCGCCGGCGCGCAGGCACGCGAAGACATGCGCCAGCACGCCCGGCCGATCGCGGTGACGGACGACGAGCATGTGCGTCGCCGGCGTCTTCTTCGCGAGGTTCACGACGTTCGGCACGCGTCCGGAGTCCTTGTAGGCGGTGATGATGCGGACCGTCTCGGCCGCGATCGCCTCCTGGGCCTGATCCGTCGAGGCGCCGATGTGGTGCGTGCCGTAGACCTCCGGCATCGACACGAGGGCGTCGGAGAACTCGCCGGCGCCGGCGGCCGGTTCGGCGGCGAACACGTCGAGGCCGACGCGGAGCCGGCGCTCGCGGACGGCGCGCTCGAGCGCCGCGTAGTCGACGACCTCGGCGCGGGCCGTGTTGACGAAGCAGGATCCGGGCCTCAGCCGATCGAGCACGGAAGCGTTCACGAGGCCGCGCGTGTCGGCGTTGAGCGCGAGGTGAACGCTCAGGACGTCGGCGCGGTCGGCGACCTCCGCCGGCGACGCCGCGATGGTCATCGGCACCTCGTCCGGGGCCGGCGCGCCTCCCGCCGAGAACCGGCGGCTCCAGACGACCAGCGGCATGCCGAAGGCGTGCGCGCGGCGGGCCACCTCCTGGCCGATGTTGCCGTAGCCGAGCAGCCCCAGCGTGCGCCCGTACAGTCCGCGCGCCTTCGCGTACTCCTTCTTGTTCCATCGCCCGGCTCGCAGATCTGCGACGTTGTCGGGCACGCGGCGATCGAGCGCGAGGATCAGCGCAAACGTCAGCTCCGCGACCGCGATGGCGTTCTTGCCGGGGCAGTTCGAGACGTAGATCCCGCGCCGCGACGCCGTGGCCACGTCGATGGTGTTGTAGCCGGCGCCGGCGCGAACGACGAGCGAGAGCGAGCCCCCTTCGAGCATCGCGCCGGTGACCGTCGTGCCGCGGACGACGAGCACATCGGCGGCGGAGACGCGAATCGCATGCTGCAGCGCCTCGTCCTTGAGATCCGGCTGATAGACGACGTCACACCCCGCGGCCTTCAGGCCGTCGAGGCCGCTCTGTTCGAACTTGTCGGCGACGAGTATGCGCATCTCTCGGTTTGACGCCTCGCTTCGGATCCTGATGTCCTCGGCCCGGCCTGGATCAGATCACATGGATCAGCAGCCCGTCCCTCAGCTTCGGCTCGAACCACGTGCTCTTGGGCGGCATGATCGCGCCGGCGTCGGACACCTTCATCAGGTCCGCGACGCTGACCGGGTACATCGAGAACGCCACCGCCGCCCGACCGCCGGCGACCAGCGCCTCCAGGGCCGCGGGGCCGCGAATGCCTCCGACGAAGTCGATCCGTTTGTCGGTCCGGACGTCCGCAACCTTGAGCACCGGCGCGAGGAGCTGCTCCTGCAGGATGCTGACGTCCAGCGACCCGATGGGATCGCCCGCGCCCGGGCCGCTCCGCGGCCGAAGCGTGTGCCAGCTGCCGCGAAAGTACATCGAAATCTCGCCCCGGCGCACGGGGGACGCGGGGCCGGGCCCGACGTCGAACCGCTCGCGGACCGCCTGCAGGAACGCCTCGGGCGTCAGCCCCGCGAGGTCCTTCACGATCCTGTTGTACGGCAGGACCTGCATCTGATCGTGCGGGAACGCGACGCCAAGCATCGTCGCGTACCCCGCGCCGTCGCCAAGCGGATCGGACGGCGCGCCGCGAGCCGCCAGCTCGGTGCGCGCGCGTGCGGCGCTCGCGGCGCGGTGGTGCCCATCCGCGATGTAAAGGGCCGGAATGCGCCCGAACGCCTGCACGAGCCGCTTCCGGTCGCCTGCTCCGGCGCGCCAGATCGTGTGGCGCACGCCGTCGGCGGCCTCGAAATCGTACAACGGCGCGCCGGCAGCGGCCTGGCGGGCGACCTCGTCGATATCGCCCGATGCCCGGTAGGTCAGGAAGACGGGACCAGTCTGGGCGCCGAGCGCAATCATGTGCTGCGTGCGGTCGTCTTCCTTGTCGCGACGCGTGCGCTCGTGCTTCCTGATGACGTCCGAGTCGTACTCCGCCAGCGAATAGCAGGCGGCGAGCCCGGTCTGCTCGTGCGCGGCCATGCGCAGCCGGTAGAAGTACACGCTCGGCTCGTCCTCGAGGACGAGCGTGGTCTCCCTCAGGCGTGCGAAGTTCCGCCGCGCCCGCTCGTAGACCTCTGGCGCGTAGGGATCGATGCCGGCCGGCAGATCGATCTCCGCGCGCGAGACGTGAAGAAAGCTCAACGGATTGTCTGCAGCGAGCGCCCGCGCTTCGTCTGCGGTCACGACGTCGTACGGAACGGCTGAGACCCGCGCGGCGTCGGCCGGCCCCGGCCGGAGCGCGCGAAACGGGTGAAGCGTGGCCATGAAGTGGAATTATGTCGTACCCGGGCCGGCGGTCGAACGGCGATGGCGGAGGTCGGACGCGGAGCGGGTTCAGGGCCGATGGTCCGCCACCGCGGCGGCGTTCTGGACGGACGGCGCGAGCTGAGCGACAAAGCGATCGCGAAGACCGACGAAGGTCGCCATCTCGCCCGGCGGGATCGGCTCGCCCGGCGGGAGCTGCCGCTGCACGGTCAGCGGATTGACGAACGCGCCGTTCTTCTTCAGGCGGAAATCGAGGTGCGGGCCGGTGGCGAGCCCGCTCATGCCGACGCGTCCGATCACGTCACCCTGGTCGACGCGCTCGCCGACGTGCACGAGAATCCGCGAGAGGTGGAGGTACTCGGATTCGAAGCCGTTGTTGTGCCGGAGATGCACGAGCCGGCCGGCGCCGCCGAACCGCCCGGCCTGCACGACGACGCCCCCGGCCACCGCGATGACCGGCGCGCCGATGGGCGCCCGGTAGTCGATGCCGAGGTGCGGCCGGTAGATGCGCAGGATGGGATGAAACCGGTGGCGCGAGAAGCCGGAGGTGACGACCGGCGTGAACTTGAGCGGCGAGCGCAGGAAGAAGCGGCGCAGCGAGCGCCCGTGCTCGTCGTAGTACGCGGCCGGACCGTGCTCCGGCGCGAAGCGAATCGCGCGGTACGCGCGGCCGTCGTTGTCGAACTCGGCGGCGAGAATGGGGCCGTAGCCGGCGAGCAACCGCCGCCCACGCCGGCCGCCGTCGTCGCATTCCGGCGTCAGCTCGTCGCAGCGCCGGTACTGCTTCTCGACGACGACCTCGAAGGTGTCGCCCGGCTGGACGTCGGTGCTGAAGTCGATGTCGCCGCCGAACACGTCGGCGAGGGCGATGGACAGATCCACTGTTTCGCCGGCGGCGTCCATCGCGGCGAACAGCGAGGAGGTGTCCTGGTCAATCGTGCCGCGAACCACTTCCACGGATCGGGTCTTCTCGATCGGCACCATGGTCGCGACGAACGGCGGGTCGTCGTCCGACGAGCGGCTGACGCGCAGGATGCTGTCGCCGTCCACTTCGTAGTCGAACCGCTCGAGCTCGCCGTCCTCGGTCTGCTCGAGGCGGTAGGGCTGGGCCGCGCGCATTCTCCGCAGGTCGAACACCGAGCTGACCCGGCTGACGATCTCCGCGACCGTGCCGGCCGCGACGTTGTTCGCGCGCAGCAGGGAGGCCAGCGTCGCTCCCGGGGCAAGGCGCGCCGCGACGACGCGGAGTTCAGACGGCAGATCCACGTCCCGGGCAGCGGCCGGCGTTCTGCCCGGAGGCGGGGGATCTTGCTGACGGGCGCAGCCGCTCGAGGCCAGAGCGAACGTGAGGGCGAGCGCGGGCGCCAGGCGCGGCCAGACCGTTCGTCCTCCGACGTTTCGCGTCATCGAGCGTCCCCTCTCCAGGATTTGCGCGTTCCGGTGTTTATCGGCCCGACCCGCCAGGATGGACATCCCGCGGCGGACCGGGCATGGTATCACGCGGTTGACCGGAACCGGCTCAGCCGCTTACAGTCCGGGGCCGGGAGGTTGTCCGTATGAAGACCCGCCGCACGTTCGCGCTCGCCGCCGTCCTCTCGGTGCTGGTCGCCCTGCCCCTGGCGGCCCAGTGGCCGCTGGCCGAGAAGGTCGACCTCGACGCGGTGTACCGCATCAAGGACGAGGGCTTCCATCACTCGAAGGTGATGGAGATCGAAAGCTACCTGACCGACGTCTACGGCCCGCGGCTCACGAACTCGCCGGATATGCGCGAAGCGGCCGAGTGGGCCGAGACGACGATGAAAGGGTGGGGGCTGGCCAACGTCCACACCGAGGCCTGGCCGTTCGGCCGCGGCTGGCAGAACGACCGGTTCGTCGCGATGGCGCTGAAGCCGCGCGCGTATCCGCTCATCGGGTTCACGAAGGCGTGGACGCCCGGCACCAGCGGCCCGGTGACCGGCGAGGCGATCCTGGCGGTGATCGACACCGAGAAGGATTTCGACCAGTGGCGCGGCAAGCTGCATGGCAAGTTCGTGCTGACCGCCCCGATGCCGGAGGTCGATGCGCATTTCGAGCCGCTCGGTCACCGTTACACCGGCGAAGACCTCGAGAAGCTCGCGATGCAGCCCGACGTGTCGAAGCCTCCGCGGCGGTTCTTCTTCTCGCCGGAGCGGCGCGAGTTCGAGAAGAAGAAGATGGCATTCTTCGTCAGCGAAGGCGTCGCCGCGCTCGTCGACCCGGGCCGCCACGACGGCGGCACGTACATCGTCGCGTCCGGAGGCTCACGCGATCCGAAGGATCCGCCGGTGCCGCCGCAGGTCGTCCTCGCGGTCGAGCACTACGGCCGCATCGTCCGCACGCTCGAGAAGAAGATTCCGGTGACGCTGGAGATGGATATTCAGAACAAGTTCTACGACCAGGATCTGAACTCGTTCAACATCGTCGCGGAGATTCCAGGCACCGACAAGGCGGACGAGGTGGTGATGCTCGGCGCCCACTTCGACTCGTGGCACGGCGGCACCGGCGCGACCGACAACGCCGCCGGGTCGGCGGTCATGATGGAGGCGATGCGCATCCTGAAGGAGAGCGGCCTGAAGCTGCGCCGCACGGTGCGCCTGGGGCTGTGGACCGGCGAGGAGCAGGGACTGCTCGGCTCGAAGGCGTACGTCAAGGCTCACTTCGGCGACCCGGAGACGATGCAGCTGAAGCCGGAGCACGAGAAGCTCGACGCATACTTCAACGTCGACAACGGGACGGGGCTGATTCGCGGCGTCTACCTGCAGGGCAACGAGGCGGTGGCGCCGATCTTCCAGGCCTGGATGGAGCCGTTCAGGAACGTGGGCATGACAACGCTGTCGATCCGCAACACCGGCGGCACCGACCATTTGTCGTTCGACGCGGTCGGTCTTCCGGGGTTCCAGTTCATCCAGGATCCGGTCGAATACGAGACGCGCACGCACCACACCAACATGGACGTGTTCGAGCGCATCCAGCCGAACGACATGATGAACAACGCGGTCATCGTCGCATCGTTCGTGTACGACGCCGCCAACCGCGACGAGAAGCTGCCGAGGAAGGCGCTGCCGAAGCCTGCGCCGAAAACCACGTCGCAGCAGTAGCGCCTTCGGTGAGCTCATAGACGACCGTAACGGGATGCCCAGGCGCGCAGAGCGTCGCGGCGCTCGCGCGCCTCGGGAATCTCGTCGAGCCGGTCGATCGGCCACGGCAGCCGGTAGGTCCAGTTGTCGTCGGAGATCGTCGCGGGGTCGTTGATCCGATCGCGCCACCCGAACACGTCGCACAGGGGCAGCACGAGCAGGCTGGATCCCGACGCGAACAGCGCCTCGAGCAGCGTGTCGCGCAAAGCCGGCGTGAACGGCTGATCGGCGACGTCGCGGCCGCCCGCGAGGCGGCGGACGGTCTCGAGCGCGGCGAGCTCCCGACGCTCCTCTGCGGGCGCTGCATCCCACCAGACCGCCAGCGGCTCCGTATCGTGGGTCCCCGACGTGGCCACCGAGGCAGGAGGGTATTCAGCGGGATCGACGAACGGCTGGCCCTCCTCGTTCCACCGCCGCTCCCACCGCAGCACGCGGTAGCCCGGGATGCCGAGCCGGCGCAGCGAGGCGCGCACGAAGTCGGGCACCGTGCCCAGATCCTCGGCGATGATCTCCGGACCCGGCTCGCGGAAGATCGTCAGCACGCGCTCGCCGAGCTCCGTCTGCGCAGACTCCTCGTCGGGAGTGAAGAACGGCTCCCCCTCGCGATGCGGGCGTCCGTACGTTCGATAGAACCCGACGAGGTGGTCGACGCGGTACCCGTCGTAGAGATCCGCGCTGCGCCGCGCCCGATCGCGAAGCCACCGGAAGCCGTCGGCTTCGACGGCCTCCCAGCGATACACCGGCATGCCCCAGTCCTGACCCGCAGCGCTGAAGGCATCCGGCGGGGCGCCGACCGAGGCGTCGAGGCGGAACTGTCCCTGCCTCGCCCACACGTCCGCGCTGTCGCCGTCGACCATGAACGGCAGATCCCCGAACAGCGCCACACGCCGCGCTCTGGCAGCCGCGCGCGCCGCGTGCCACTGCGAATCGGCAATCCACTGCAGGTACTGATAGTGGAGGATTTCGCCGGCGAGCTCGCGGCGCGCGCGATCGAGCGCCCCCGCCTCGCGCTGCCGGAGCGCGTCGGGCCACTCGGTCCAGGGCCGCTCGCCGTCGCGCCCGTGGAGGGCGCGAAAGAGCGCGTAGTCCTCGACCCACCACGCCTGCGCGGCCAGAAAGCTTCGCAGACCGGCCGCGCGCGCGGTATCGCGGCTCCACTCCGCAGCGCGGAAACGCTCGAAGGCCGAGCGCAGCGCACGCCCCTTGGCGGCGCGCACGCGGGAATAGTCGATGCGCCCGGATCGCCGCGCGGCTTCGAGCATCGACCGGACGTCGTCGTCGAGCGCGTCCTCCCCTCCAGCCGCGCGGAACTCGGGCACGTCGGGCACGCGGATGTAGATCGGATCGATCGCCATCGCGCTGATCGCCGAGTACGGCGACGGCAGCCCCGGCGCCATCTCGTTCATCGGCAGCAGCTGCAGGACGCGCTGGCCGGCAGCGGCGAGCCACGCGGCGAGCGTCGCGATGTCGCCGATGTCGCCGATCCCCCAGCTCGCATCCGAAGGGCAGGAGAACAGCGGAACGAGCACACCCGCGCGACGGGTACCGCCCGCGTCACTCATGCGGGCCGGCCGTGCGATCGAAGTGCCGCAGGATGTGTTCGACCGCGGTGCCGAAGACCGCCGGCGGCGGAAGCAGGCTCACGATCAGGAACGCTTCGCTCGGAAAATCGAAGAAGTACCCGGGATGCACGACGACGTCCGCGCGTTCGAGGAGATCGAGCACCAGCTCCTCTTCGCTCTGGAGACGCGGCACCTGCACCACCGCATACCAGCCGCCCTCGGCCGTCAGCACCCGGCAGGAAGGCGTCGCGACCGCCCGCGTGACGAGATATTCGTGATTCGCCGCAATCCGCGCCTGGATGCGGGCGCGGATTGCGGCTCCGCGCTCGAGCAGCTCGGCCGCCGCCGCCTGCACCGGCGTGGCCACCGACAGATACGTATCGCACGCGAGCTCCAGGCGCTCGAGCGCCGATGCCACGATCGCGTCGGGCCCGGAGACGGCGATCCACCCGAGCTTCACCTGGGGAAGACCGACCGCCTTCGACAGGCCGCCGAGTGCGAACACGAGCGCGTCGGGCCGATCGAGCACGCGCGCGGCGGACGCCCGCGCCCCCGGCAGGAGCTCGTAGTCCGCGAACACTTCGTCGACGACGAGCGCGACGCCGGAAGCGGCGCCGAGGCGCGCGAGCGCCTCCAGCTCGCCGGGCTTCACATACGAGCCGGTCGGATTGTTCGGACTGACCAGCAGCACGGCGCGCGTGCGCGGAGACAGGGCGCGTTCGATCCCCGCGACGTCGACCGCCCAGCCGCCGTGCAGATCGAGATCATACGGGCGGGGCACGAGCGCATCGAGGCGCGTCAGGTGCTCGAACAGCGGATAGCTCGGCCGCGGCACCAGAATCTCGTCGCCGGGATCGGCCAGCAGCTTGAACAGGAGGGAGTACGCCTCGCTCGTGCTCGCCGTCAGCGCTATCCGGTCGGGCGCGATCGTCACGCCCCGGCGTGCGTACTCGGCCGCGACTGCCGCGCGCGCGCTCGCGAGCCCGAACGGCTGCGGCTCGTACCGGAGGCCGCGCGGATCGGCCAGCGGCGCGAGCAGGTCCGGCGGATACTCGAAGCCGGCGCGGGTGGGATTCGATTCCGTCAGGTCGAGCAGGCGGCGTCCCTCGCGCCGCGCGCGCACGAGCGCCTGCGCCAGGCGGTTCGGCGCCAGGCTGGACGGCATCCGCGTGGAGAACCAGATCACGGCGTCAGGATTTCAATCTTGTCGATCACGTCGCCTTCCAGGATCCGGTCGACGACGTCGATGCCGTTCAGCACCTGCCCGAAAACCGTGTATTCGTGGTCGAGTCGAGGGTTGTCGACGAGGTCGATGAAGATCTGCGCGTCTCCCGTGTCGCGGCCGCGCGTCGAGATGCCGACCGCTCCGCGCACGTGCGGCCAGAGGCCCAGCTCGTCGCGCATGAAGGACGGGTAGCCGATGTACTCGTTCGCGCCAGGGCTGCCGCCCTGCACGACGAAGTCCGGCACGACGCGGTGGAAGGTCAGGCCGTTGTAATAGCCCGACTCGGCGAGGGAGACGAACCGCACGACGGTCGCCGGCGCCTCGAGCGTGAACAGGGCGAGATCGAACGTCCCGACGCCCCGGACCGTGACTCGCGCCCGGGCGCCGGCCAGCCGGTCCAGCTCTTCTGCCGTCACCGACGATGCGATGGCCGTCCGCCTGGCCGGTTCCTTCACGGGCGATCCGGCCTTCGCGAGCGCATCGGCAACCGCCTGGCGGGCGTCGTGCGAGTTGTCGTGCCCCTCGTCGATCAGCCGCTGCCATGCCGACCGCAACGCATTCACCGCGTCGGACGACTTCGTGCCGGCCAGCGCCAGCGCGGCGGCGCGAATCGCCTGGTACCCGTGCCGGCCGAGCGCCCGCACGTACACCGCATCCGCGTCATGTCCGGCCAACCTGCCGAGCGCGTCGATGGCGGCCTCGACCACGTTGTCGTCGGGATCGGCTGCGAGGCGCTCGAGCGTCGCGCGGTCCCGCAGCACCGCCGCCGCCCGCGCTGCGTACATCCGCAACTGCCAGATCGACGAGCCGGTGAACCGTGCGAGGTCGGCCGAGGCGCGCGGCGGATCGGCCGACGCCAGCGCGACGATGGCGTGGGCGGCGCGATGCCAGGCCCGCGGAACCATCGCGGCGGACGGCCTGGTGACTTCGCGGGCGAGCAGGTCGACGGCATCGGGATCCGCGCCGCAGGCGCCGAGCAGGTCGATCGCGAGCAGCGCGACGTGCGCGTCCTCGTCGCCGGTCCAGACGAACGCCGTCTTGCACGCGGCCGCGCCGCCGTTCGCGCTGAGCGCGCGCAGCGCCTCGAACCGCACCATGCCGGCTTCGTCGCGAAGACCGGCCCGAATTGCGCCGGCGGCAACATCCGTATCCGCGCCCGCGGCCGCGCGCATCGCCAGCCGCCTCACCTGCGGGTCCGGATCCGAGAGCGCACGCGTCAGCGTCGCCGCGCCGACCGTGTCGGCGTCGACCAGCGCCTGAAGCGCGAGCCGTCGCACGCGGGCGTCGCGCGGCAGGTCGTTGCGGAAATTCTCCTGGAGCCCGTCTCCCGACGTGGTCGGCATGGCGGCCGATCCGGCCGGCGGCGCCGGGGCGGCCACTTCCGACAACGCCGCCACCGTCCCGGCGCCGGGTCGATGAACCTTTCCCCGTAGGCGGATGAGAGCCTCGAAGCCCTTCGCAGCGCCGAGCCGATCGGTGACCGTGGCATCGTCTCCCGTCAGCGCGCCGAGCAGGGTGCGCTCGGCCCGCTGGTCCTGATCCGCCGTGGCGTACGGCAGGCGCCCGATGGTTTCCAGGATCGCCGCGCGGACGTCGGCGTCGGTGTCGACGCCCAGGCGGGTCGTGAGCAGATCCGCGACCTGATCGACCTGGGCCGTCGCGCGCGCGGCGTCGTGCTCGAGCGGCTCCACCGCCTGCCCGAGCGCGTTGGCGGCTTCCGCCCGCACTTCCGGAAACGTCGATCGGAGCGAGACCGCGATGTCACGAACGAGCGCAGGGCGCTCGAGACGACCGAGCGCGCGTACGGCGACGCGCGCCGTATCACGATCGCCGCGGCGGGCGCCGCTCAGGATGAGCGACAGGTCGCGCGGCGTCGGCGCGCGGCGGTCCTCCGCCTGGATGATGGCGGCGCGCCGGGCGGGCTGCGCCCCGGCGCGCGCGGCGAGCACGAGCAGGATCGCCGCCGTCGCCCGCGCCATCCCGGCCGCCCGCATCGTGCCCTACCTCCTGAGCTCCCGGGTCATCGCCGAGTACTCGAGCATCTGCGCCGCCAGATCCTGCGGATGCGTGATGGCGACGTCCACGATTCCGCCGCTCGCGTCGACGACCGGCTCGAGCCGCGGCATCACGAATCCGGTGTACGAGGGCAGGTGCAGCCGATCCACCCGTTCCACGACCTCGTCGCGCAGCGCGGGGTCGAAATGCACGCCGTAGGTCTCGAACAGCTGCCGCGCGGCGTCGTAGTCGCCCTCGGCCTTGATCCGCTGCACGTGCGCGAGCAGGCGTCCGACGCCCTCGCGGAACGCCGGCACGCTGGCCAGGACGTAGTACGTCCGGCCGTCGCGCTCGCGGATCTCGATCGCACCGGTGTGCGCCATCAGCCAGTGGACGATCATCTGGCGGTTCCGCATGTGATCTTCTTCGATCGTCGTTCCCTGCCGGACGCGCCGGAGCTGCACGAGCGCGTTCCGTGCGTACCCCTCGTACTCGGCGCGCACGATCTCGTCGTGGTCGGACTCCGCCACGAGCCCCAGCTCCACGAGCTTTCGATCGGCGACGAAGTAGAGCGCGACGAGATCGGCGCGCGACTCCTCCAGCGCCGAGTACTGCTCGCGCAGCGCCGCCTGCGGATTGCCCATCAGGCGCTCGTCGACCTTGCCGGATCCGTGGCCGATCACCTCGTGCAGGTCCGTCGTCAGCTCCGAGGCGAAGGCGCTCCACTTTTCGGCGCGCGCCGCCTCCTCTGCGCTCCAGGAGAATTCGCGCCTGAACTCCGGCAGCATCGACTTCTCGTACGCCTCGTTGACGTTGGACAGCGACACCGACTTGCTGCCGTATTGCTCGCGGATCGACTGGTCGTTCGGCAGGTTGATGCCCACCGGCGTCACGGGGCCCGAGTCGCCGGTCTCGACGATGACGTCGATCGCGCGGGCCGTGACGCCGCGGACGCCGGCCTTGCGGTACTTCGGATCCCACGGCATGCGGTCTTCGAACCACTGCGCGTGGTCGGCGATCGTGCGGATCTGCGCCGTCTTCTCGTGGTTCACGAAATAGACGAGCGCCTCCCAGGCGCCCTTGACGCCCCGCGCGTCCAGGTACACCTCGACGAAGCCGTTGATCGTGTCGACCGCCGCCCCGGCGTCGCGCACCCAGGCGACGTCGTACGCTTCGCGGTCCGCGGTCTCGCCCGTTCGATAAAAGCGAATCAGCGCGCGGAGCGCCGCGGCGGTCGGTTCGGCAGCGAACGGAAGGGCAGCCTCCAGGTGGCCGACGATAGCGGCGATGTGACGGCCGTACCGGCCGCCGACGCGGTACACCTCCTCGACGAGGCGTCCCTCGCGCTTCACCAGACGGGAGTTGAGCGGATGCGCTTCAGTGAACCCGTCCAGATCCTCCAGCGTCACGCCGTCGTAGAGGTTGTTGGCGCTCGCCGCGAGGATGTCGGTGTCAGGCGGGGGCGTCTTGCACGTCACCATCGGATCGGTGTCCGGATCGAAGAACAGGGGCTGCAGGCGCGCGAGCAGGGTGTCGAGCGTCTCGCCGGAACGCAGGTGCATCTCGGCGCCGTTGCGCACGGCGATGCGCGCGGCCGCCGCGAACGCTTCCGGCGTGCACGTGAGCACGAACTTGCGCGCCGTCAGGTTGTTGTACGGCCCGGTATTGATCCAGAACAGCTTCGTGTAGCGCTCGATCTCCGCGAGCGTCGCGGAACCGATTCCATGCGGACGACTGAGGATGGCCTCGAGCAGATCGCGCATCTCGAGATTGTGCGCGTAGCGCTGGTCGTAGAAGATGTCGCGCCCCGCAATCGCCGCCTGGTACAGGTGCCAGGCGAGCCGCTTCTCCCCGGGCGACAGATTCGCGAACCCGTCTGCGTACACCTGCACGACCGCGGCGTCGTCGACCCGCTCGAGGAGGTAGCGCCGCGTGTCCGGGACGGCCGGCGTGACGAGCGTCATCTCGCGGCGAGCCCCGCGTCAGCCGCGATCAGCGGCAGTCCCGGTCCCATGCGGTCAATTGTCACAGATTGACCGCGACCGATTCCAGGTAGTCCGCGATGTGCGTGGGCCAGCCCCGCTCCTTCGCGATGCGGGCCTGCAGCCCTTCGAGCCCGCTCGGCTCGCCGTGCACGAGGTAGGTGATCGACGGAGGCCGCGTGAAGCCGGAGAGCCAGCGCATGATCTCCGCCGCGTCGGCGTGCGCCGACATCGACTCGATGCGATCGATGCGGGCGGCGACGCGGACCATCTGCCCGTGCATCTTGATCTCTCGTGCGCCGTCCACCAGGAGCCGGCCGCGCGTGCCCGCCGCCTGAAAACCCACGAACAGCACGGTGTTCCGCTCGTCGGGTAACGCCGCCTCGAGATGGTGCAGCACGCGGCCGCCGGTCGCCATCCCGCTCGCCGCGATGACGATGGCCGGGCCGTGCGAGGCGACGAGCGCCTTGGACTGCTCGACGGAGTCGACGGTCTGGAGGCGTTCGGTGCAGAACGCACAGACTTCGCGCGCCCCGGAGGTCATCTCGGGATCCAGCTCGCTGGCGCGGGCGCGGTAGAACTTCAGCGCCCCGATGGCCATCGGGCTGTCGACGTACACCGGCAGCGCCGGAATCCGATGCGCCAGCTCGAGCCGTCTGAGCCAATAGAGCAGTTCCTCGACGCGGCCGATCGCGAACGACGGGACGATCAGCCGCCCGCCGCGCTGGATCGTGTCGTTGACGACCTTCGCCAGCCGCGAGGCGTCGTCGTCGGCCTCGTGCAGGCGGTCGCCGTACGTCGACTCCACCAGGAGCACGTCCGCCTCGGCGATCGGCGACGGATCGGGCAGCACCGGCCGGCCATATCGGCCGAGGTCGCCGCCGAAGAGCAGCGTTTTGCCGTTGACGTGCAGCCGCGCGTACGCGGACCCGAGCAGATGCCCCGCGTTGACGAAGTCCATCTCGACGCCCGGGACGATCTGAATCGGACGGTCGTAGCCGACCGGCTGGAGCCGATCCAGAGCCCGCGCGGCGTCGGCCTCCGTGTACAGGGGAAGCGCCGGTGCGTGCTTCGAGTAGCCGTGGCGATTCGCCTGCCGCGCGTCCTCCTCCTGGATGCGTGCGGAGTCGGGCAGCACGAGCGTGCAGAGATCGCGCGTGCCCGGCGTGCAATACACGCGTCCTTTGAATCCCTGCGCGACCAGGCGAGGCAGGTACCCGCAGTGATCGAGATGGGCATGGGTCAGGACCACGGCGTCGATCGTCGAGGGATCGACGGGCAGAGGCGCCCAGTTGCGCAGGCGGAGTTCCTTCAGTCCCTGGAACAGACCGCAATCCACCAGCACGCGATGCGCGCCGGTGTCGAGCAGGTGCTTGGAGCCGGTGACCGTGCGCGCGGCCCCGAGGAAGGTCAGCGTCGGCATCTGATGACTATACTGGATGGGCGCGTCCTTCGTATTCATCGTGGGCGCGTGACGCCAGGCGTCGAAGGAGATCGTTGATGCGCGCATCCCGCGGACGTCTTTGCCTGCCGATCGTCCTGCTGCTCGCGACAGCCGCGTCCGCCCAGCAGAAGCAGCTCACCATCGACGACATCTACGATCCGCAGGCGAAGATCGCCTTCGGCGGCCACCCGGCAGGCGGATTCGTGTGGATTGACGGCTCGCACTACGCGTGGCCGCGGACCACCGACCCGGACGTCCCGACCGCGCCGGTCGACTGGATGCGCGTGGACGCGGCGACCGGCGCGGCCGGCGCGCTGTTCGACGCCGCGAAGATGCAGGCGGCGCTCGCGCAGCAGCCCGGCGTCGGGTCGGACGAGGCCGGGCGGATCGCGCACAGCCGGACCCTCGTCTTCGACGGCCGGTTCACGGAAGCGCTCGCGACGATAGCCGGCGATCTGTACGTCTACACGTTCGCGGCCGACCGCGCCGCGCGCCTCACCTACGCGCCGGGCGAGGAGCTGCTGGCCTCGTTCAGCCCGGACGGCCGGCTCGTCGCGTTCGTCCGCGACAACAACCTGTTCGTCGTCGACGTGGCGACGGGGCGCGAGAACGCGCTGACGACCGATGGCACCGGCCTCGTCCTGAACGGCCGTCTCGACTGGGTCTACGAGGAGGAAATCTACGGGCGCGGCAAGAATCGCGCGTACTGGTGGAGTCCCGACTCCTCGCGGATCGCCTTCCTGCAGATCGACGATCGACCGGTCCCGGACTTCGTGACCGTCGACGACATTCCCTACGATCCCGACGTCGAACACTGGAGGTATCCGCGGGCCGGCGACCCGAATCCGATCGCGAAGCTCGGCGTGGTGCGCGTGGCCGGCGGCGGCCCTCGGTGGATCGACACGTCGCGCTACTCCGCGTCGGATCATCTCATCGTCAGCGTCGAATGGACGCCGGACAGCGCGCGGATCGCCTACGCCGTGCAGAACCGGACGCAGACATGGCTCGACCTGAATGTCGCCGACGCGCAGTCGGGCGACGGCCATGCGATTCTGCGGGAGACCAGCCGCACCTGGGTCGATTCGAACGACCTCGACCCGCCGCACTGGCTCAAGGACGGATCGTTCCTCTGGCTGAGCGAGCGTTCCGGGTGGAAGCACCTCTATCACTACGGAGCCGACGGAAGGCTCATCAAGCAGGTGACCGACGGCCGCTGGGAGCTTCGCGATCTCCACGGCATCGACGAGTCGAGCGGCTGGATCTATTTCGCCGGCACGGAGCGCAGCCCGATCGGCGTCGACGTGTACCGGATCCGGCTGGACGGCACCGGGATGGAGCGTCTGTCGAAGGACGAGGGGACGCACGCAGCCGTCTTCAGTCCGACGTTCGCGTACTACATCGATCGCTGGAGCGACGCGTCCACGCCTCCGCAGGTCCGGCTGCACGCCAGCGACGGCCGCGAGATCCGCGTCGTCGACGCCAACAAGGTGCCGGCGCTCGCCGCGTACCGGCTGTCGAAGCCGGAGTTCCTGCACGTCACCACGCGGGACGGCTTCGTGATGGAGGCGGAGATGATCAAGCCGCCCGACTTCGATCCGTCGCGCCGGTACCCGGTGTACCAGTTCACGTACGGCGGCCCCCACGCCCCGATGGTGCGCAATGCGTGGGGCGGCGAGTCGTACATGTACCACCAGCTCCTCGCTCAGCACGGGATCATCGTCTGGATCTGCGACAACCGGACCGCGAGCGGGAAGGGCATCGAGTCGACGTGGCCGCTGTACCGGCATTTCGGCGATCTGGAGCTGCGGGACATCGAGGACGGACTGGGCTGGCTGAAACAGCAGCCGTACGTCGACGGCTCGCGCATCGGGATCCACGGCTGGAGCTACGGCGGGTTCATGACCAGCTACGCGCTCACGCACAGCACGAGCTTCGTGATGGGCATCGCGGGCGGCACGGTTGCCGACTGGCGCGACTACGACAGCGTCTACACGGAGCGCTACATGGGGCTGCCGCAGGAGAATCCTGACGGCTACCGGAACAGCTCGCCGCGGTGGGCGGCCCAGAAGCTGCACGGAGACCTGCTGCTGATCCACGGCGTCATCGACGACAACGTGCACGTGCAGAACACACTGCAGTTCGCCTACGAGCTGCAGAAGGCGCAGAAACCGCTCCGCCTGATGCTCTACCCGAAGTCGCGGCACGGCGTGACCGATCCGCTGCTCGTCAAACAGATGCGGACGATGATGCTGGATTTCACGCTGCGGCACCTGCAGCCGTCGGAGTGATGGATCTTCATCGCCTGGTCGATCGGCACTACGGCGGCGTGGACCTTCGCGCGCGCATCCTCGACCGGCTGCGCGAGGGGGGCAGGGATCTGCGGGCGCTGACACGCGACGATCTGGCGGAGTTCGACGAGCTGCACACGGGCGGCCGTCCGTCCACCCGTGCGCTGGCGACGCTCGCCGGCCTCCGGCCCGGCGCCCGCGTCCTCGATGTCGGCAGCGGAGTCGGCGGCCCGGCCCGGACGATTGCGGCTGAATTCGGCTGCGCGGTCGTCGGCATCGACCTGACCGACGAATTCTGCCGCGCGGCGGTGATGCTGACCGGACTCGTCGGCCTGTCCGACCGCGTGGTCTTCGTCCGCGGCACGGCGATCGCGCTGCCCTTCCGCACCGGCGCCTTCGATGCGGCCTGGTCGCAGAACGCCATCATGAACGTCGACGACAAGGCGGCGGTCTTCCGCGAGGTTCGCCGCGTGCTCGCCCCGGGCGGCGTCTTCGCGCTCGAGGTCGCGCTCGCCGGTCCGGTGGCGGCGCCGCACTACCCGACGTTCTGGGCCTCGTCTCCCGCATTCAGCTTCCTCGTGACACCGGCGGAACTCCGTGCGCACCTGGCCGCAGCCGGATGGCGCGAAGCGGTGTGGGACGACACGACCGCGGAAGTGCTCGCCCGGTCGCGCGCGCGCCGCGATGCCGCCGCTGGCGGCGATGCCCCGCCGCTCGGGCGGTCGGTCGTCATCGTCGAAGACCTGGAAGCGAAGATCGAGAACGGGTTCCGCAACCTCGACGAGGGCCGCGTGGTTACCGCGAGGCTCGTGCTCCGGGCGAACCGGTGAGGCCGGCGCAGGCCCGTCGCGCTCACGCAAACAGCCCGACCTGCCCGCCCGTGTGCCAGAAGAGAACCGTTTCCCTGTCCGTGAACCGCTGCCGGCGCACGTAGGCCACGAGACCGGCCATGGCCTTGCCCGTGTAGGTCGGATCGAGGAACAGCGCCTCGGTCCGCGCGGCGATCTGGATGGCCTCGCGCGACGCCTCCGTCGGCACGCCGTAGCCTCCGCCGACGAACCGGTCGTCGACCTCGATGGCGGTGCCGCGCGCGAGCAGGCCATCCGGCGCCTGCAGCAGCTCGCCGACGCCTTCGACGATCGTCCGCACGGTCGCCTGAATCGCAGCGGCCGGATCGTCGGCGCTGACGCCGACGATCCTGGTGTGGAGTCCGAGCAGCCGGGCGGCCGCGACGAGCCCCGCCTGCGTGCCGCCGGACGAGGTGGCGTGAACGATCACGTCCGGCGGCGGAATCTGATCGAGGAGCTCCAGCATCGCGTGGACGAAGCCGAGCGCGCCGAGCGGCGTCGACGCGCCGATCGGAACGACGAACGGGCGCCGTCCGTCCGCGCTGAGGCGCGACGCGAGCTCGACCATCTTCGGACCGCGATCGTCGCGTGACTCGACGTACACGATCTCGGCGCCGAGGAGCGCGTCGAGGAGCGCGTTGGCCGTCTGCCTCTCCGGCGGCGCGCCGTTGGCGACGAGCACCGCGCGCATGCCGAGCCTCGCCGCAGCGGCCGCGGTGACGCGCGCGTGATTCGACTGCACGCCGCCGGCGGTGATCAGCGTGTCGGCACCCTCCGCCTGCGCGCGGGCCGCGACGAACGACAGCTTGCGGACCTTGTTGCCTCCGAATGCGAACGGCAGCGCATCGTCGCGCTTGACGAGGAGGCGAGGCCCGCCGCCGACGAGCGCGGAGAGGCGGAGCAGCGGATCGACCGGGCTGGGCTGAGGCGACAGCGGAACGGTCGCGAACCGCGCAAGCGCTTCGCGCAGGGAGTGGCGATTCACTTGTCCTCACTCACGTGTCCGAACGCTCGCATGACCGCGGGCGCCCGCATTGTATAGTAGCGACTGCGGCTGATGGCACCAGCTGATCTGATTACGGCGCTGCGATCGGGCGAGTCGGTGTTCGCTGCCGAGCTGCGGCCGCCGCGGGCGGAGCTCGCGCTGGGCGAGGGCATGGACGCGTGGATCGACACGTATCACGCCGTTCGCCGCCTGACGCGCCAGGGAACGTTCGTGTTCCTCACCGACAGCGCGGTCGGGGCGCGGGAAGAGGACAACCTGCGCCACCTGGTGATCAACCTCGGCAGGGACGTCCCCCGCGAGCGGATCGTGCCGTTCCTGACGGCCAAGCACCCGCTGGACTACTGCCTGTCGTACGCGGAGCGCGCGCACCAGAGCGGCTTTCCGGCCCTCGTGGTTCTCGGCGGCGACCGGACCGTGGGCGCGCCGCGCTCGGTCGAGCACGCGTGGCAGCTCCGCGAGATGCTGCGCGCGCGCGATCACGGGCTCGTCCTCGGCGGCTGGGCGAATCCGCACGCCGACCCCGAGCGGCAGGTCGATTTCCTCTCGGCCCATACCTTCAACGCCGAGTTCTTCCTGACTCAGGTCGTCAGCCACCACGACCTGAAGAGCGTGTCGCGCTTCGTCGCCGCCGCCGAGCGCCGCGGCGTCACGCTGCCCGGCGTCTTCGGCGTGTTCTTCTATCGCAGCGCGAACCCCAGGACGCTGGATCTCCTGCGGCAGTTCCTGCCGGTGCCGGCCGAGGCGCTCGCGCGGGAGTTCGCCGCCGGGGCGACACCCGAAGACGTCTGCGCCCGCTCCATCCGCGGGCTGCTCGACGCCGGCGCGCGGCACTTCTACATCAGCAACCTGCCAATCGGCCGGGCCCAGACGGTCCTGACGGACATCCTGCAGCGCGTGGGAGTCACCGCATGATCGGGCGATTCGCGGGCCGGACCCTGCCCGCAGCCGCGCTCGTCGCGGAGGATGTAGCGGATTATTTTGCGTTCAGATAGCATTTGAGTCATGGCGTCGTTTCTGGACAGCGTCCCCTTCTCCGGCATCATTCGCATCCGCGACATGATGTACACCGTCGAGAACCCCTATCGCCTCGATCAGGGCGACGTCAGCTTCGACGCGCCCGACACGGTCAAGCAGGCGTTGATCCGCGCCGTCGAGGAGAACCGGACGCATTACCTGCAGACCAACGGCGTGCCGCGCCTGCGCGAGCTCATCGCGCGGAAGCTGCGCGAGAAGAACGGCATCCCGGTCGAGGATCCGGACGACGTGCTCGTCACGACGGGCGGCATCCACGGCGTCTACATGCTCGCTCACGCCCTGCTCGAGCCGGGCGACGAGGTGCTCATCCCCGACCCGGAGTGGCCGCCGTGCGCCGGCAACATCATGACGGCGAGAGGCGTCCCCGTCGGGGTGCCGCTCCACGAGTCGCTCGAGTGGCGCTACGACCTCGACGAGCTCGAGCGCCTGATCACCCCGCGCACGCGCGTCCTCTACATCAACTCGCCGAACAACCCGACCGGCGGCGTGCTCCGGCGCGTGGATCTGGAGCGGATCGCCGACATCGCCCGCGAGCGCGACCTCTGGGTGATCTCGGACGAGGCGTACGAAGACGTCGTGTTCGAAGGCGAGCACATCAGCATCGCGTCGCTCCCGGGGATGTACGAGCGGACGGTTCCGCTCTACACGTTCAGCAAGTCGTATGCGATGACCGGGCTGCGTCTCGGGTATATCGCGATCCGCGACGCGACCATCCGCGAGCGCGCGAAGAAGATCCTGCTCTACACCGCCAGCAACGTCTCGTCGATCGTGCAGTTCGGCGGCATCGGGGCGCTCGAGGGCTCGCAGGCGTGCATCGCCGGGTTCCGGCAGGAGCTGGCCCGCCGGCGCGACCTGTTCTACGAGGGCATCAACGACGTTGCGCACGGCGTGCTGACGGGGAACCCGCCGCACGGCGCCTTCTACGCGTTCCTGCGAATCGATCCGTCGTGGCCCGAGGGCGATCTGACGAACAAATCGCTTTCGTGGCGCATGGCGGAGTACCTCATCAGGCACGGCCGGATCGGCTGCGTGCCGGGCGCCGACTTCGGATCACGGGGCGAGGGCTACATCCGCTTCTGCTTCGCGCGCGACCCGAAGGACATCAGCGGCGCGCTCGACTCGATGCGGCAGCTCTTCGGCGTCACGGTCTGATCGACGCCCGGCGGGACCCGGGAACGGCCCGGCACACTACTCCTCCGGCGGAACGATCGGCAGGCAGACCGTGGCGGCGGTGCCCTGGCCGGACGCGCTCGTCAGCCATACGAATCCGCCGCTCTGCTTCACGATCCCGTACACCGTGGACAGGCCGAGGCCGGTGCCCTTGCCGACCGGCTTCGTCGTGAAGAACGGCTCGAATGCGCGGGCGCACGTCGCCTCGTCCATCCCCACGCCGGTGTCCCGCACCGTAATCGAGACGTAGCGGCCGGGCTGCACGTACGCGTGCTCGCCGCGGTCGGCGGCCGTGAGGATCCGGTTGCCCGTGCTGAGCGTCACCGTGCCGCCGTCCGGCATGGCGTCGCCCGCGTTGATCACGAGGTTCACGATCACCTGATCGAGCTGGCCCGGATCGACCCGAACCTGCGGAATGCCGGGATCGAGATCCAGCACCAGAACGATGTTCTCGCGCGTGAGCCGCCGCAGCATCGAATGGATGCCCCTCAGCGCCCCGTTGACGTCGAGCGTCCGGGGCTGGAGCACCTGCCGACGCGAGAACGCCAGCAGTTGGTGCGTGAGGGTCGCGGCGTGCTGCGCCGCTTTTCGCAGCTCCTCCAGCGGATCGCCGGACGCGGCCGGCGGCGCGGCACGTTCCAGCTGGAGCAGCTCCGAGCAGCCGATGATGACGGTCAGCAGGTTGTTGAAATCGTGCGCGATGCCGCCGGCGAGCTGTCCGATCGCCTCGAGCCGCTGCGCCTGCTGCAGCCGCTGGTCGAGCGCCCGTTCCGCGGTGCGGTCGACGATGAACCCGGTGAGCTTGACCAGCTCGCCGCGGTCGTTGAACGTGCCGACGACGTTCTCCGACACCGTGAGCGGTTGGCCGTCGCGGCGCCGAATCGTGAGCTCGAATCCGGTCAACCGCCTGTTGACGCGCAACGCGTTGAGGAAGCGCTCTCGTTCGGCGGCGTCCGTGTAGAAGCTCGACGCCGGCGCGTTCAGTGCCTCTTCGACCGAGCCGAGTCCGAGCAGCTCCGCGAACGGCCGGTTGCACGCCAGGACGCGGCCGTCCGGGGTGCTGACGAAGTTGGCGCTGATCGTCTGCTCGAACAGATCGCGCGCTTCCGCGTACAGACGCGCGTTCTCCAGTGCGAGCCCGATGCGGTGGCCGACGTCCTGCGCCCAGGCCATGTCGTCTTCCTCGAACGGCGCGCGCCGCCGGCTCCGCGCCAGCGTGAAGGCGCCGACCGTCGCCTGGCGCGCCTTGAGCGGCACCGTGACCCAGGAGCAAAGATCGACGAATTTCGCCAGTTCCCGCAGGTGGGGCGCCTGACGCGCCAGGATCTCGGGCGTCATCGGGCCGGCGAGTTCGCCCTTGCCGCTGCGGATCACGCGGGCCGGGCCGCTGGCTCCTTCGGGATCGAACTGGAACTCCGAGAACCTGCGGACGAGCTCGCGTTCCATCTCCGGATCGGCGTGCACCAGCGCGGCACGGCGCGGTCCCTGGTCGTCGACCAGGTGCAGCGCGCACCAGTCGGCGAAGGTCGGCACGAACAGGCGGATCGCGTCCGGCAGAACCGCTTCGACGTCGAGCGATTCGGCGAGCACGCCGGTAACCTGCGCGGTAACGGCCCATCGCGCCGCCCTCTCGGCGGCGGCGGCGTTGCGGCGCACGAGAACGGCGATCGCGACCGCTTCGGCCGCGGCGACCGCCACGAGCAGTCCGATCAGCATCGACCCGGCGTCATTTCAGGTGCCGGCCGCCATCGATCCGAATCGTCTCCCCGGTCATGAAATCGGAGTGGACGATGGCGAGCACGGCTTTGGCGATCTCCAGCTCGCCGCCCCAGCGGCCGAGCGGCGTCGCCTGCTCGACGGCGCGCGACTCTTCGTCGGTCGTCGACGGCGGCGGCAGAATGGGGCCGGGCGCGATGGCATTGACGAGGATGTCGTCGGCCGCCAGCTCCAGCGCCAGCGCCTCGGTCAGCCCGACGACGCCCGCTTTGGCGACGTAGTACGGCAGGAAACCCTTGTAGCGCGGCCGGCCGCTCGCCGCAATCCAGTCACTGAAGTTGACGATGCGTCCGCCCTCCCGGGCGCGCATGTGGGGCACCGCGGCCAGCGCGCAGAGAAACGCCGCCCGCAGGTCGACGCTCATCACGGCATCCCACGACGCGGGCGTCAGCTCCTCGAAGGGCTCGTGCACGTAGACCGACGCCATGTTGACCAGGACGTCGAGCGCGCCGAGGCTTCGCACCGCTTCGTCGACGAGCCGCGCGCACTCTTCCGGTCGCGAGAGATCGGCCTGCACGAGGGCAGCCCGGCGTCCGAGCGCCCGCACCCGCGCCGCGGCGTTCTCGGCTTCCGCCCGCGATCGCGCGTACCCGAGCGCGACGTCCGCCCCTTCCCGGGCCAGCTCTTCGGCCACGACGGCGCCGATGCGCCTGCCGCCGGTCACGAGTGCAACCCGGTCGTCGAGCTTCATCGATCAGGACTGAATCGTGCCCGCGAGGATGAGGCCGAACCGCAGCGTGCCGGCGTCCTTCCCCGCCCGCGAAACCGCGACCGAGAACACGACGCCCTGCTGACCTGCGTCGTTCGTGTACACCGATCCGGGATCGCTCGACGCAACCGGCGGATCGAGGCTCCACACGGCCGGGTGAGATGTCCCGTTCGCCTGCTTGGACAGGTTCACGGTGTCGTCGTGCGACAGCGGCGAGGGGCCCGTATCCGACTGCGCCGGGACGAGCAGCAGGAACTCCCGATAGGGCGACACGCCGAGGTGATCGCCGTTTTCGGGCTGCAGCGCGTATCGCAGCGTGTAAACGCCGGGCGCAACCGGCTTCCCCCGCACGTCCGTGTAAGAGCTCGAGAGCCGTACGGCGCCGACGATCGTGCCTTCCTGGACCGACGCCCACGAGATGTCGGCAGTGGCGGCCTCTAGGGACAGCGACTTCACCCACCAGAACTCCAGCGTCTTGCCGGCAACGGACACCGTCTGGCCGCCCGTGGCCATCACGGCGCGGACCGGCCCCGCGAGCGCATCGGGCGGCGCGTCGCCGTGCGCGGATACGGCCGGAGTCTGGGCCAGGACGAGCGGAGAGGCGAAGACGCCGAGCAGGAACGCGAGCAGGAAACGGCGCATGGGCGGAACGAATCCGGTCATCTGGTCAGCCGGTCATCTGGCGGGCGGCCGCGAGTCCGCCAGATGACCGTCTGACAAATGACCAGACGACCAAATCGCAGTTCAGTAGCTGAAGCGTCCGAAGAACGCGGAGCGCTTGTCAGGATCGCTCCACTTCGTTCCGAGCGCGCTGCCCGAGAACGCGTTCTGCAGGGCCACGCCCATCGTCGCGTTGTCGACCGACGAGAGCGGGTGGAACCACTGCATCGCTCCGCAGCTCGGATCGTGGATCATGTGCTTGTTGACGTCGAGTCGCGCCGGCCCGGCCGTCACAGAGATCTCGTGGCCTCGATCCGTGAAAGCGATCGGCGCCGGCGTGACCTGCACGACCGTGCCGACGATGCCCTTCGACAGCTCGCTGGCCATCGCGACGAGCGCCGTGCGCTGCGCCGGGTTCGCGCGCTCATCGACGAAAATCGCGGACCGCGTGTCGGCCGGCTCGCCGCCGATTTCGCGGATGCCCAGATTGCGGTCGCCGGTGACCGCCGCCACGACGCTGAGCCCGTCGAGCGAGACGCCGTTGAAGCTCCCCCGATCGATCTTCCAGGCGAGCACCGCCTGCTTGCCGATCGTCTCGGCCTCGCTGCTCATGATGCAGCCGCCCGTGAACACTTCGGCCGTGCGGGCTTCGACGTACTCGCCAGAGACCGAGCCCCTGCTCCCGGCCGTCAGGGGCGATACCACCAGACCGACCAGCGCCGCGACCATCATCGCTCGTGTCATGATTACTCCCCCCGCTCGGGCGATTATACCGCCGGAAAGGACTATCGGGATATGCCGGATACGATTGGGTTTATCGGACTCGGCGTCATGGGCCTGCCGATGGCGAAGAACCTCCTGAAGCGTGGATATCCGCTGCTCGTCCACAACCGCAGCAGCGGTCGGGTCGCGGAACTGGTCGCGGCCGGTGCCCGTGCCGCGGACGATCCGGCGGCGGTCGCCGCCGGATCGTCGGTCGTCGTCACGATGCTGCCGGATACGGTCGACGTGGAACGGGTGCTCACCGGCGAGCGCGGCGTTCTCTCCGCGCTGCGGCCGGCGACCCTGGTGATCGACATGAGCAGCATTTCGCCGGTCGCGACGCGCCGGCTCGCCGGGCTCGTGGCGTCCCGGGACGGCGTCATGCTCGACGCGCCGGTGAGCGGCGGCGAGATTGGCGCGATCGACGGGACGCTGTCGATCATGGTGGGCGGCGACGCCGCCGCGTTCGCGCGCGCGCGGCCGATTCTCGAGGCGATGGGCAACCCCGAGCGCATCGTGCACATCGGCGAGTCGGGCGCGGGACAGATCTGCAAGGTCTGCAACCAGATGGCAATTGGCGGCGCCCTGGCCGGCGTCAGCGAGGCATTCGCGCTGGCGCGAAAGGCCGGCGTGGACGCCGGGCGCGTGCGGCAGGCGCTGCTCGGAGGCTTCGCGGCCAGCCGCGTGCTGGACGTGCACGGTCAGCGGATGCTCGACGGCAACTACGTGCCCGGCTTTCGCACGCGGCTGTACCAGAAGGACCTGCGGATCGCGAACGAGGCCGCTCAGGCGCATGCCGTCGCGATTCCGGCGACGGCGCTGGTGACGCAGCTCGTCAACGCGCTCGTCGCGTCGGGCGGCGCGGATCTCGACTACGCCGCAATCGGTACGATGCTCTTCGAGCTTGCCGGCCTGCGCTGATCACGCATCCACGCGCATCGCCTCGATGGGATCGACGGTCGACGCTCTCCACGCGGGAACGGCCGCGGCCGCGAGCGCCACGAGCGCGAGCACGAGCACGGCGCCCGCGAGCGTCGTCGGGTCGAGCGGGCCGACGTCGAAGAGCAGGCCGCGAAGGAGCCGGTCGAAGGCGATGGTCGCCAGCAGGCCGGTCGACACCCCGATGGCTATCAGGCGGCCGGCGCGGGCGAGCACCAGGCCGACCACGTCCCGCGGCTCCGCGCCGAGTGCCATCCGCACCCCGAGCTCGCGTGTGCGCTCGGCGACGACGAGCATCAGGAGCGTATAGAGGCCGACCGAGGCGAGGAGCGTCGCGGCGGCCGCGAACAGCGTGAGCAGCTGCGCGTCCAGCCGCGGCTGGTCGAGCGCCCTGCTCATCACCGCGTCGAGCGGCTCGACGCCGAACACGGCGCGCGCGGGATCGACCTCGTGCACGATCCGGCGAATGGCGGAGCCCATGCCAGTCGTTCCGGCCGTTCGCACGACGTACTCGGGGTCGGGCCACGTGCCGGCCGAGTCGCAGCCGTAGAAGTACGGGTACGCGTCGGTGCCGGGGCCGTCCTCGGCGACGTTTCCGACGACGCCGGTGATCGTCATGGGCCCCCGCGGGTCCTGGTCCACGCGGATCTGCCGCCCGATGAGATTCGCTCCGCCGCCGTACAGATCGACGAAGCGGCGGTTGACCATCGCCATTCGCGGCGCGGCCGGATCGAACCGCAGGTCGGGACACCAGTCGCCGGAGACGAGCGGCACGCGGAGCGCCTTCAGGTAGCCGGCGCTGACGGTCCGTACGCCGACGTTCGCCCCGCTCGCGCCCGCCGGCGTGACGCCCTGGATGTGGACCTGATACCGGAGCGTCGCGCCGGTGGCCGGCAGGAAGTTCGTGATCCCGGCGGCCAGCACGCCGGGAACGTGCTGCAGCTTCGAGACGATGTCCTCCTGCATCCGGCCGATGCGCGCGCGATCCTCGTCCCACTGCGCGCCGACGTGGAACGTGATCGTGCGGCCCGGGTCGAATCCCAGCTCCGCCCGACTGAGGTTGTAGTACGTCCGCAGGAGCAGGCCGGCCGACGAGACGAGCAGCACGCTGAGCGCGATCTGCGCCACGACGAGCCCGCGCTGCAGCCGGTGGCCGGCGCCGGTCGAACCGCGGCCGCCCTGCGCCAGCCCCGCCGCCGCGTCGCCGCGCGTAGCGTGGATCGATGGCCACAGGCCGAAGATGCCGGCCGCCAGCGCGCTGGCGCTCACCGTGAACACGAGCGCCCGCCAGTCGAGCGCCAGCTCCGCCAGCCGCGGCAGCGTGGTGAACGTCCGCGCGAGCAGGCCGACCGCGGCCTTCGCCACGAGGACGCCGCCGATCGAGCCCGCGGCGGCGATCACCAGGACCTCGCGCATGACCGCGCCGACGATCTGCGCGCGCGACGCGCCGAGCGCGGCGCGGACCGCCATCTCCCGCGCGCGCCGGTGCAGCTGGACCAGCAGGAGCCCGGCGATGTTCGCCACGGCGATCAGGAGGAGCAGGGCCACGGCCGCGAACGCGAGCCACAGCGCCTGGCGATAGCTGCCGACCTGCACGTCTTTGAGGTCGGCGACCGAAACCGACCAGTCGCGATCCGTCGCCGGGTACTGCCTGCCGAGGAGCGCCTGCACGCGAGCCAGATCGGACCTGGCCTGCGTCAGCGTCACGCCGGCCTTCATCCGGCCGACCGCCGAGACGAACCGCGCGTCACGCATCGCGGCGACCGCCGGCGCGAGCTGCGCGGGCAGCCAGACGTCGATCGCGGCGCTCGTGAAACGCGCCGGCATCACGCCGACGATCGTGAAGGCCGCGCCGTTCAGCACGAGCCGCCGGCCAACGGCGGACGGATCGCGGGCGTATCGCCGCGTCCAGAGTCCCTCGCTGATGACCGCAGCCGTCGGCCCGCCGAATCGCTCCTCGTCGGGCGCGAACGGCCGGCCGGCCAGCGGACGCATGCCGTACACCTCGAAGAAGCGCGGCAGCACACGGCGGCCGGAGAGCCGTTCCGGTTCGGCGCCGCTCGTGTCGGTCACGTTTTCCGCGTAGCTGCCCGAGATGGCGTCGAAGGTGCGGTTCAGCCGGTTCCAGTCGTCGATCCGCACTGGAGCGACCAGGCTTGCGTTCTGGCTTTTCGCCGTGCTGGTCTCGAGCACCATCACCAGCTGACTTCCCGCCGGAAACGGCAGCGGCTCCAGGATCACGGTGTCGACGAGCGAGAACAGCGCGGTGGTCGCGCCGATTCCCAGCGCAAGCGTGACGACAGCCGTGACCGTGAAGCCGGGTCGGCGGATGAGCGAACGGCAGGCCTGCGGCAGCATGGCCGCTTAGACGGCCGCCGGTGCCTGAGGGTTCGCTCGGCTCCGGGCTTGACGGGGAGCCCGCCGCTGCAATCTACTCCCGGTGACGTGGTGCAACCGGCCGCCGTGAAGCCCGCGCCGACGCGCGCGTACCGCTGGCTCGTGCTCCTGGCGATGAGCGTGGCGGTGTACGGCGGCCTCTACGTCTTCGATTACATCTCCCCGCTCGCGCCGCTGCTCAGTCGGCAGCTGCACTTCTCCGATTCCGACATCGGGCTGCTCCAGGCGGTCTACAGCCTGCCCAACATCGTCGCCATGCTCGTCTGCGGGGTCGTCATCGACCGCCTCGGAACGCGCAGGTCGATGACGATCTTCGGCGTGCTCGTGTTCATCGGGATGGGCGTGACCGCCCTCAGCCCGCGGCTCGGCGTCATGGCCACGGGCCGCCTGCTCGTCGGGTCGGGCGGCGAGGCGCTGGCGCTGGCCGCCAACGTCGGCATCGCGAGATGGTTCTGGCACGACGACCTGAGCCTGGGATTCGGCCTGCGCGCGTCGGCCGCCCGCCTCGGCTCGGTTACCGCGCAGACGTCGCCGACCTGGGCGCCCGGCGCCTACGTTTACTGGCGCTGGCCGCTGCTGATGGGCGTCGGCTTCGGCGCGCTGTGCCTCGTGGGGGCCCTGCTCTACTGGCCGCTCGACGCGCGCGGGGAGCGCCGCTTCACGCTGGGCCATGCCGCGCGCGAAACGAGCATCCCGCTCGGCGAGGTATTCCGGTTCGATCGCTCGTTCTGGCTGATCGCGGCGCTCTGCGTCACGTTCTACGGCTGCATCTTCCCCTTCGAGACGTTCGGCCAGAAGTTCCTGATCGAAGCGCGCGGCGTCTCGCCGCAGACGGCCTCGCTGCTCGTCGGCATGGAGCCGTTCTTCTCGATGATCGGCATGCCGATCTTCGGCCTGCTGGTGGACCGCTACGCGCACCGCTCGCTGTTGATGATGTTCGGCTCGCTCCTGATCGTTCCGGTGTTCCTGATGCTCGGGTACACGGACATCCCGCCGGTCGTGCCGATGGCGATGATGGGTGTCGCCTTCGCCCTCGTGCCGGCGGTGATGTGGCCGGCGCTCGTTTACGTCGTGGACAAGTCGCGCCTCGGCCTCGCCAACGGCATGCTCGACACGATTCAGCAGATCGGGCTCGTCGCGATCAACCTCCTGATCGGCTGGGCGAACGACCGGTGGCTCGCGAGCGCGGCCAATGCGGCCGGCTACCACGCGAGCATGTGGATGTTCACGACGATCGCCGTGCTCTCGGTGGTCTGCGCGCTGGCGCTCTGGCGCGTCGAGACCGGCCCGCACGCGCACGGCCTCGAGACGATCACCGCGAGATAGACGGCGTGCGAAGCGCCAGCCGGGAGACCACATGCAGATCACACAGATGAACTGGAAGCAGGTCGAAGAGGCGCTGAAGCGCGATCCGCGCGCCGTCGTGCCCATGGGGAGCACCGAGCAGCACGGGTATCTGAGCCTGTTGGTGGACGCGATCCTCTCCGAGCGCGTCGCCTGCGAAGCCGCCGAACCGCTCGGCGTACTGGTGTTCCCGGTGCTGCCCTACGGCATCACGCCGTACTTCCAGCGATTCCCCGGAACGATCAGCCTCCGCCTCGACACCTACCAGCGCGTCGTGGCCGACATCCTCGAGAGCCTGGCCGGCGTCGGATTCACGCGCATCCTGTTCGTGAACGGCCACGGCGGCAACATCCCGGGCGGCTCGATCCTGCAGGAATGGATGAACGCCCACTCGGGCGTCGTGGCGAAGTGGCACAACTGGTGGAGCGCGCCGCGGACGGCCGCGGCCGTCGCCGCGATCGATCCCGACGCGTCGCACGCCTCATGGATGGAGAACTTCCCGTGGACGCGCCTGCCGGGGGTCGCCATGCCTGCCGGGAAGAAGCCGATGATCGACCTCGCCAGGATGCGCCTGCTGGACGCGGCCGGCGTCCGCGCGTATCTGGGCGACGGCAACTTCGGCGGCGCCTACCAGAAGCCGGACGAGGACATGATGAAGGTATGGCGCGCGGGCGTCGAGGAAACGCGCGAGGCGCTCGAGGGCCCATGGGCATGACCCCGCGAACGGACGGAGAGGTGGATCGCATTCTCGTGTGGGGAGCGGGCGCGATAGGCGGCACGGTCGCGGCGTACCTCCGCCGCGCCGGCGTCGACGTCACCGCCGTCGACGCCAACGCCGACCACGTTCGCGCGATTCGGGAACGCGGCCTCGCCGTCACCGGACCGATCGAGACGTTCACCGAGCGGATGCCCGCCTTCACGCCGCCGGAGGTCGCCGGGACCTGGAAAACGATCTTCCTGTGCGTCAAGGCGCTCCACACCGAGTCCGCCGCCCGGCAGCTCGAGCCGCATCTGGATGCCGACGGCGTCGTCGTATCGCTCCAGAACGGGTTCAACGAGCTGGCCATCGCCGCCATCGTGGGCGAAGCGCGCACGATGGGCGCGTTCATCAACTTCGGCGCCGACGTGCTCGAGCCCGGCGTCGTGCACTTCGGCGGGCGGGGCGCGGTGGTCGTCGGCGAGCTCGACGGCCGCCAGAGCGATCGCGTCGCACGCGTCCGGGGTGCGCTCCGCCACTTCGAGCCGGACGCGATCGTCACCGACAACATCTGGGGTTATCTGTGGGGCAAGATGGGCTACGGCGCGCTGCTCTTCGCGAGCGCTCTCACCGACGCCAGCATCGTCGACGTCCTCGGATCGCGCGAGGCACGCCCCGCGCTCACGACGCTGGCGCGGGAGGTCATGGCGGTCGCCGCGGCGGAAGGCGTGATGCCCATGGGCTTCAACGGCTACGACCCGGCCGCGTTCGGGCCGTCCGGAACGGCGGGCGCGATCGATGCGTCGTTCGACACGATGGTCGCGTTCAACCGCCGGTCCGCCAAGACACACACGGGCGTGTGGCGCGACATCGCGGTCCATCATCGCAAGACCGAGTGCGACGCGCAGTTCGGGCCCATCCTGAAGCTGGCGCGCCGCCGCGGCATCGCGGTCCCGGCGCTCGAGCGGCTCGTCGCCTTGATGCGGGAGGTCGAGGGCGGCGTTCGTCCGCAGGTCTGGGACAATCTCGCGCAGCTCGTCATCCCGCAGCCTGGGAGCAGGACCGATGGACATCCGGTTTGACGGTCGGACCGCCATCGTCACCGGCGCCGCGCACGGGTTTGGCCGCGCCATCGCATTGAGCTTCGCGGCGCTCGGCGCCCGCGTCGTGGCGTGCGACGTGCTGAAGGACGAGCTCGGCGAGACGGCCCGCCTGGCCGGGGAACGGGAATTGCCGCTCGAAGTCCGCGTGGTCGACGTCAGCGACCGCGGCGCCGTGCAGGCGGCGGTCCGCGAGATCCGCGGTGCGCACGGACGCATCGACGTGCTCGTCAACGACGCCGGCGGAGTGCTCGGGCAAGTGGGGCGGGCGATCGAGGAGGTCTCCGAAGCCGAGTGGCGGGCGATCTTCGCCGTGAACCTGGACGGCGCGTTCTACTGCAGCCAGGCCGTCGCACCGGCGATGAAGGCCGCGCGCTACGGCCGCATCGTCAACATCTCGAGCGGCGCCGGACTCGGCATCAGTCTGACCGGCATCCAGGCGTACGCGTCAGCCAAGGCGGGACAGATCGGCCTGACGCGTCAGCTCGCGCACGAGCTCGGACCGTGGGGCATCACGGTGAACAACGTCGCCCCGGGATTCGTGCGATCCAACCCGACAACCGAGAAGCAGTGGCAGTCGTACGGCGAGGGCGGACAGCGACAGCTGGTGGAGAACATCGCCCTGAAGCGTCTCGGGTCCCCGCAGGACATCGCGAACGGCGTCCTCTTCTTCGCGAGCGACTACGCAGGGTGGATCACCGGGCAGACGCTGAGCGTGGACGGAGGGAAGTAGGAGGGCTCAGGGTTCAGGGAGGGTTGCGTGGCGAAATCGGCGCTCGAAGTGGGAACGATGACGGCCGGGACCGGGGAGAAGCGGTACGGCGTGAACGAGTTCACGGTCGACGGGAGGCCGTATCGTCTGCCCATGTGGCTGGTCAACGGACGCGACGATGGTCCGACGCTCGCCGTGACTGCCGGGGTGCACGCCGCCGAGTACGCGAGCATCGCGGCGGCGCTGGCTCTTGGCCGATCGCTCGATCCGGCAGCGCTGGCCGGCCGCGTCATCGTCCTGCCCGTGATGAACCTGCCGTCGTTCGCCGCGAGATCCATCTACGTCTGCCCGCTGGACGGCAAGAATCTGAACCGCGTGTTTCCAGGGAACGCCCAGGGCACGGCGTCCGAGCAGATTGCCGCCTGGGTCTTCGACAACGTCATCGGACAGGCCGACTACTACGTCGACCTGCATGGCGGCGATCTCGTCGAGGCGCTCGTGCCGTTCACCATCTTCTTCCGGACCGGCGACGGGCGCGTCGACCGGACGTCGCTCGAGATGGCGAAGTCGTTCGGCATCCACTACCTGGTGTGCAGCGAGACGCCGGGATCCACGTTATCCGCGGCATCGCGCGCGGGCATCCCGTCGATCCTCGCCGAGTCCGGCGGGCAGGGCATCTGGGCACCTGAGGACGTCGCGCGCCACACCGAGGGTCTCGACCGGTTGATGCGCCATCTCGGAATGATCCCGGGCGCCGCTCCGGAACCTGCCGCGTTCACGCTGCTCGAACAGTTTCTCTGGCTGCGCAGCGACCACGATGCCTTCTGGTATCCCGGCGTGCCGGTCGCCGCGCACGTGATGAAGGGCCAGGATCTCGGCTGCGTGCAGGACGCGGAGGGTCGCGTTCTGCAGACGGCCGTCAGCCCCGCGGACGGCCGCGTGTTGTTCATCGTCTCGTCGCTGGCGATCAACCGCGGCGATCCGCTGCTGGCCGTCGGGGCCTGACGCGCGTCATTTCCTGCCGTTGAGATCGCGCGAGAGGATCAGCTTGAACGTCACGTTGTCGGACGCGCCGGTCAGGCCGAAGCCGATTCCGGCCTCGACGTCCATCAGCTTCCCTCCGTAGTCGACGACGCCGAACAACTGCTGCGCCTGCTCGCCGGCGGCGTAGAGGTCGTGGAGCGGCCCGAAGTCGGCGTACTCTTCGGCGCCAACCGCCCACACGGGCGAGATGTTGTACGCGACGCGCATGGACGGCGCGAAGTCGAGGTTCCTGAGCCCGTCGTACGCCGTGTCGAGAATCGGGTTGACGATGATGTCGATCGGGTGGAGATGCCAGCCCACAATCGGCCGGACCTCGGAGGTGATGCGCGTCGTGTCCCAGCGCCGGGCGTTGATGCTGAACTCGAAGTTCGCGCCGTAGAAGAACGTCCGGTCGGCCGCGTCGGGCACGGCGAACAGCGCCCGCAGCTTCATCCCGTCGATCCCCCAGCCGGCGGACTTGTCGCGGCTGTAGAGCGGCAGGTAGAGACCCGCCTCGAACCACTTCGTCACGCCGTAGGCCCATTCGGGCACCCCGTTGAACGACTTGTCCGCGACGACGGCGCCGGGGAACGCGGGGGTGCGAACGCCGCTCGGCGTGAAGTTCGAGTGCAGGGTGAGGTTGAACACGCCCGGCGGCGCCAGTGAGCCGTCGTAGACCTGGATTTCGTCCGTCTGCGCGAACGCCGGTGGCGCCGCCGCCAGCACCAGGACGATGGCCGCCAGCCAGCGCCAGTCGATTCCCTTCACGAGTCTCCTTTCGAAACGCCGGCGCGCCGGCGTCCCGCATCGCGACCGTGATTGTAGCCTGTCGTCCGGCCCTTCCGAACGCACCGGGGCTGACCGGGCGGCTCCGACAGGTCGATCGGGCGGCCTCCGCGAATGGTAAATTGAGGAGTCTCGAATGGACGCGGTACTGCAAGTCCTCGCCGACAACGCCGCGCGATACGTTCGCGAGCTCGCGGAGTTCATCGCCATCCCCTCGGTCAGCACCGAGCCCGCGCACGCCGCCGACGTGCGGCGCGCGGCCGAGTGGGTCGCCGCCCGCCTCCGCCGCACCGGCCCGATCGACGTCGAGATCTGCGAGACGCCGCGCCATCCGGCCGTCTTCGGCCGCTGGGACGGCGCGCCCGCCGCGCCGACGGTGCTGGTCTATGGCCACATGGACGTCCAGCCGGCCGATCCCGTCGGCGCGTGGCACTCGCCCCCGTTCACTCTCACCGAGCGGAACGGACGGTGGTACGCGCGCGGCGTGAGCGACGACAAGGCGTCGATGCTGCTGCCGATCCTCGCCACCGAGGCGTTCTTCGCCGCAGGCACGCGCCCGCCGGTCAACCTGCGGTTCCTTTTCGAAGCCGAGGAGGAGATCGGCAGCCCGAGCCTGCCGGACCTGGTCCGGCGCCGGCGCGACGCGCTCGCGTGCGACGTCGCGCTGTCGGCCGACGGCGGGATGTGGCGCACCGAGACGCCAAGCATCACCGTGAGCGCGCGCGGTATCGCGTCGCTCGAGCTCGTCGTCCGCGGTCCGCGCAAAGACCTGCACTCGGGGCGGCACGGCGGGGGCGTTGCCAACCCGCTGCACGCGGCCGCCGCGCTCGTCGCCTCGCTGCACGACGGCGGCCGTGTCGCGGTGGAGGGCTTCTACGACGACGTCGAGCCGATCGGGCCGGCGCTGCGCGAAGCGCTCGAGCGTCTCGCGTTCGACGAGCCGCGGTATCTGTCCGACGTCGGTGCGCCGGAAGGATTCGGCGAGCCGGGCTACTCGACGCTCGCGCGCCAGTGGTACCGCCCGACACTCGAGATCAACGGCTTCTACGGCGGCTACGAGGGACCGGGCAGCAAGACGGTGCTGCCGAGCGAGGCGCACGTGAAGATGACCTGCCGTCTGGTTCCGCGGCAGCAGCCGGCCGACATCGTCGCGAAGGTGCACCGCCATCTCGAACGTCACTGCCCGCCGGGCGTGAGCCTGACGATCGAGCATGGCGGGCACGATGCGGTGGCCTATCGCTTGTCGCCCGACAGCGCCGCCATTCGGGCGGCCGCGGAGACGCTGGCGGAGGTGTTCGGCCGGCCGGCAGACGTGGTGGGAATGGGAGGCACCGTGCCCATCGTCGCGACGTTCCGCGACGTGCTGGGCGTCGACACCGTGTTCTTCTCGTTCAGTGTCGCGGACGAGGACATCCACGCACCGGACGAGTTCTACCGCCCGGAGCGCTTCCGCCTGGGCCTCGGAGCCTGGGCCACTCTCTGGCGGAAGCTCGCCGCGCGACACCAAGGGACGGCCTGAAGGCCGTCCCCTACCGGACAGAAACCAAGGGACGGCCTGAAGGCCGTCCCCTACCGGACAGACACCAAGGGACGGCCTGAAGGCCGTCCCCTACCGAACAGACGGTTCAGGGCCGTCCCCTGCGGAACACGGACGGCTTCGGCGAAGGCCAAATCGTCCAATCGCCGATCCCCTACCCTCCCGCGATGGCGCCGACGATGAGGAATGGCTCGGTTCCCCGGGCGATCGCGTCAGGAAGCGGCGCGTCCGGCGAATCGTGCGACAGGTCCTCCTGACACCCGAAGAACCTCAGGTGGGAGCGCCGCCGGCCCGTGGCGTAGTCGCGTATCGTGCCGCGAAGCACGGGATACCGTGCCTCGAGCGCGTCGAGGACTGCGCGCTGGGTGATTCGCCCACCGACGTCGAGCACGACTTCATCGGACACACGCGCCAGCGTCCGCAGATGAGCCGGAAGCTCCACGCGAATCATGGCAGTGTCTGCACCTCGACCGACAGCACAGGGGGAAGGTCGCGGACGATGGGCATCCAGGTGTCGCCGGCGTCCGGCGAGACATACACCTGACCGCCGGTCGTACCGAAGTACACGCCGCAGGGATCGAGCGTATCGACGGACATCGAGTCGCGCAGCACGTTGACGAAGCAGTTCTGCTGCGGCAGGCCTCTGGTCAGCGCCTCCCAGTCGTTTCCGCCCGTCCGGCTGCGGTAGACGGTCAGCCTGCCGTCGAGCGGGTAGTGCTCGGAGTCGCTCTTGATCGGCACGACGTAGATCGTCTCCGGCTCGTGCGCGTGGACGTCGATGACGAACCCGAAATCGGTCGGCAGGTTGCCGCTGACCTCCCGCCACGAGTCGCCCGCGTCGTCGCTGCGCATCACGTCCCAGTGTTTCTGCATGAACAGCACGGCGGGACGCGACCGGTGCATCGCGAGACGGTGCACGCAGTGCCCGACCTCGGCATTCGGATCGGGGATGTACTTGGACACCAGGCCGCGGTTGATCGGCCGCCAGGTGGCTGCGCCGTCGTCGGTCCGGAACGCGCCCGCGGCCGAGATCGCGATGAACATCCGCTGCGGATTGGCCGGGTCGAGCAGGATCGTGTGGAGGCACAACCCGCCGGCGCCTGGCTGCCACTTGGGACCCGTGCCGTGGCCGCGAAGGCCGGGCAGCTCCTGCCACGTCTGCGCGCCGTCGGTCGAGCGGAAGATCGCTGCGTCTTCGACGCCGGCGTAGATCGTGTCGGGATCCGTCGTGGACGGCTCGATGTGCCAGACCCGCTTGAACTCCCACGGGTGGGGCGTGCCGTCGTACCACTGGTGCGTGCCGGGAACGCCGTCGTACACGAACTTGTTGCCGACCGCTTCCCACGTCTTGCCGCCGTCGTTCGAGCGCTGGATCACCTGTCCGAACCAGCTGCTGGTCTGCGACGCATAGAGCCGATTCGGATCGGCGGGCGATCCCTTGACGTGGTACACCTCCCAGCCGCCGAAGTATGGACCGCTGACGTCCCAGTGATTGCGCTTGCCGTCCGCCGTCAGCACGAACGCGCCTTTCCGTGTGCCTGCCAGCACTCGTACGCCGCTCATCGTTCGATCCTTTCTCGTGGTCGGCGGATCCGACGGACCCGCCCGCCTTCCTTCTTGGACCCCGGCATGACGCCCGCGAATCGCGGGAGGAGCGGCGTCGGATCCCGTTCCCGCCAGCGCCGCCGCACTTCGGCGAGCACCTCGTCGCGACGGCACGCCATGTGATCGATCACAGCACAGGGTGCGGCCGTCTTCTCGTGCCGCGCTCCCCAGATCAACAGCTCGAGCATCACCGGCGCGAGATCGATACCCTTCTCGGTCAGCCGGTACGTGATCCGCCGCCGGTCCGACACGTCCGCGTGGGCGCTGACGATCCCCGAGGCCTGGAGCGCCTGCAGCCGGTCGGCCAGAACGTTGGTCGCGATGCCCTCGCCCGAGTGCTGGAACTCCTTGAACGTCCTGAACCCCCGCACCATGAGGTCGCGGATCACGAGCAGCGACCAGCGGTCGCCGAACATCTCCAGCGAGATGCTGACGGGGCACATCGAACGCTGCCGCCTCGACCTGGACTTCCGGGGCACGCGCCGGGAAGAATAGTCGAAGATACTTGCAAACTGCAAGTGACATCTGCCGGCGTCCGGCAGAGCCCGTGGCCGCGGCGCGACGGCCGCCTGCCAGGCGGGAACGTCGGCGGCGCAGACCTGTCGGCTCATCGCCGGTCCGGCGACGCCCACGTCTTACGTCGGGAAAAGGTGCTCCAGTCGGCGAACGAGCGATCGGCGATGTGATTGGGGGTCGGCGACGTGATTGCGGGGATCGGCATGTAATCGGGCGATCGGCGATGTGACTGATCGATTCAGTCGCCGATCCCCCGATCACCCGGCCGCCGATTCAGTGCTCGCAGCACCCTCGCTGTCCCGAGCAGGCGTCCGGGTTCACCGGCTGGCCGTCCGGGCCAAGACCGCGCATCGTCTGGGTGCACCAGTACGCGGTCGCGTCGTACGGGTCGTAGAACTTGTGCTCGTCGGGGTCGGGCACCGACGTCACGTACATCCCTTTGTGCCGGAGCTTGAGGCAGTGCACCCCTGGCTGCAGCTTCGGCGAAGTCAGATCATGCATGAGCAGATTCCCCGGCAGGGCGCGGCCATCAGGCCGTCCCTCAACAGAACTCGAACTACCCGGCAGGGGACGGCTTCAGGCCATCCTACCCGGTAGGGGACGGCCTTCAGGCCGTCCCGCACAGAATCAGACGGTCCTGATGCCCGCCGCCCGCAGAACGGCGCGCTTGACGGCGGTCTTCGCCACCCGCACCTTGTAGCCGTTGTGGCTCATCGGCCGGGCGCCTTCGAGCGCGGCGTCCGCGACGGCGGCGGCCGTGCTCTCGTCGAGCGTCTTGCCGACGAGCGCCTGCTCCGCCGCGTGCGCGCGCCACGGCACGGGCGCCACGGCGCCCATGACGACGCGCGCCGATCCGACGCGGCTGCCGTTCATCGCGAGCACGACGGTCGCGAACGCGATCGGCCAGTCGTGCGACTGCTTGTAGCGCACCTCGTAGTGTCCGTGCTTCACGTTCCCCGGCGCCGGCAGGATCATGTGGGTGAACACCTCGTCGGGAGCGAGGATGTTCTCCGTCAGCACGTTCTCCTTCGTCGGCATCGTGAAGTACTCGCCCGAGTCGACGACGCGCTCCCCTTTCGGGCCGAGCAGGCGGAATTTCGCGCCGTAAGCGACGGCCGGCACGGCCAGGCTCGAGGGGTGGACGATGTGGCTCGGGCCGTTGCCGAAGATGGCGTGGAACTGGTTTTCACCCGCCGGGGCGAAGCAGCGGTTCCCGCCCTTCTTGAAGCAGACGAACTCCTCGTTGCGGAAGTACCAGCAGCGCGGCCGCTGGTTGATATTGCCGCCAACGGTGCCCTGATGCCGTATCTGCGGCGTCCCGACCTCGCCGGCCGCTTCGACCAGCGCGGGATAGAGCGTCCGGACCTGCGCGTGCTCGGCGAGGTCGGCGATCCTGACCGCCGCGCCGATCTTCAGGCCGCCGTCGGGCGTCGGAGCGATCGTCGCGTCGAGCGCGTTCTTGATGTTGACGACCTGATCCGGCTGCGCGATGTAGTCCTTCATCCGCGCGAGCAGATCCTGGCCGCCGGCGAGCAGCATCACCTTGGTGCGATCGGGGCCGAGCGAGGCGGCGACCTCTTTTTCGCTGGCCGGATTGACGTAGGCAAACGCTTTCACAGCGTCCCTCCTGCTTTTTCCTGCTCGAGCGCGTCGAGCACCCGCTTGGGCGTCAGCGGCAGGCTCCTCAGCGTCGCGCCGGTCGCGTTGCGGACGGCGTTGGCGATCGCCGCCGCGGTCGAGACGGTGGGCGGCTCGCCGATCCCGACGACGCCGCGCTCACGCTGCTCGGGGCTGTCCGCCAGGATGATGTCGATCGTCGGGATGTCCGACGCCCCGGCGATCAGGTACCACTCCATGTTCGGGTTCACCATCTGGCCCGTGCGGCGATCCAGGATGCGGTCCTCGAACAGCGCGAAGTTGATCGCGCCGACGATCCCTCCGTACACCTGGCTCTCCGCCGTCAGCCGATCGACGATGAGGCCGCAATCCTGCACCGTGAGGATGCGCTTCAGCCGCACGATGCCGGTTTCGATATCCACTTCAGCTTCGGCGAACTGCACGCCGCTCGTGCCGGTGGACGACAGCCCCTCCTCCCACTTGGCGTCGGCGGTGATCGGCTCGGTGCCGATCAGCTTGCACGCGTCCTTCCAGGACAGGCCTTTCGACGGCGTGGTCCTGACGAAGATCCGGCCGTCGCCCGCAGCGAGCGCGGCCGCCTCGACGCCGAGCGAGGGCGCGACCTTCTCGAACAGTTTATCGAGCGCCTGGCCGGCCGTGATTCGGAGCGCGGGCGATATCGACGCCGTCGTCGTGCTGCCACCGGAGCCGCCGCTGAACGGGTAGAGCGTGTCGCCGATCTCCGGCTTGACGGCCGACACCGGCAGACCGAGCGTCTCGGCCGTGACGATGGCGACGACCGTGCGGGAGCCCGTGCCGAGATCCTGCGTCCCGATCTTCATCACGACCGAGCCGTCGTTGGCGATCTCGATGTGCGCCTGGGATCCGCGGCCGCCGCCGCCCCACCGGTGGGCCGAGCAGCCGAAGCCGGTCTTGATCGGGCCCGGCGTCGGATCGCCGGTCGGATGGCGCTTGTCCCACCCGAACGCCTTCGCGCCGGTCTGGAAGTACTCGCCCCACATCGCGTTCGGCGCGCGGTCGGGCAGGTTCTTGATGCGGAACTCGACCGGATCCATCTTGACGGAATCCGCGAGCTCGTCCATCAGGATTTCGGTGAGGAAGCATCCCTGCGGATGCCCCGGCGCGCGCATCGCGCGCTGCAGGCCGGCGTTGATGTAGACGTCCCGGTGCACCCGACGGCGGTTCGGGAATACGTAGATGTACGGCAGCGGGAACCCGGCGCCCGCGCCCGCGCCGCCCGTGCCCCACGTCTGCGCATCGAAGGCCGTCAGCTTGCCGTCGGCCGCGACGCCCGCGCGAATCTTGGCGGTCGCCGACGGCCGGTTGCCGGTCGCGAGGTGCTCTTCCTTGCGATCGAGCAGCAGCTTGACCGGTGCGCCCGCCTGCTTCGCGAGCTTCGCGCAGATGAGCCCCTGCACGTCGGGACCGAACTTGCTGCCGAACCCGCCGCCCATGTACTGCGTGATGACGCGGACGTTGGCCGCCGGAATCTGCAGCCCTTTCGAGAAGCCTTCCTTCGTCCCGTGCACCGCCTGCGTGGACACCCAGGCGGTCAGGTTGTCGCCGTTCCACTCGCAGACGGAACCGTGCGTCTCGAGGCAGACGTGCGTGATGACCTGCGTTTCATAAGTGGCCTCGATGACGTGCGCCGCCTGCCGGAACCCGGCGTCGAGATCGCCCGTCTCTTCGGCAGCACCCTGCTTGGTGTTGCCGCCTTCGAAGACGAGCGGCGCGTCGGGCGCCATGGCCTGCTCGACGGTCGCGAGGTGCGGCAGTTCCTCGTACTCCACCTTGATCAGCCGCACGGCGTCGTCGGCGTGCTCTTCGGTGTCGGCGGCGACCGCCGCCACCTCGTCGCCCTGGAACATCACCTTGCTGCCCGGCTCGCGCCAGGCCAGCGCCGCCTTGACGCCGGGCGCCTTCTGCGCCGCGGCCAGGTCGACCGACACGATGCGCGCGTGCGGGTAGGGAGAGCGCAGGATGCGGCCCCAGAGCATGCCAGGGCGCCGCACGTCGAAGGTGTATTCAGCGCGCCCCTGCACCTTGTCCGGACCGTCGAGCCGCTTGATCCTGGTGCTGAGAAGCGCCGGCTTCTCGGGCCACGCGTACTTCATCGCGTCGGCGCTGGCCTGAGGCCCGCGCTGACTGCCGTTGCCGCCGCGCCCCCGGGCTCGAGCGGTTTCGTTAGCCACGCGCCACCCCCTTCGTCGTCGTGGCAACTTCCATGATGCGCGTGAAGGTGCCGCACCGGCAGATGTTGCCGTCCAGTTCGTGTCGCGCCTGCTCGGACGTCGGGCTCGGATATTTCTCGAGCAGCGCAACGGTGGCCATGACGAAGCCCGGCGTGCAGAAGCCGCACATCAGCGCGTCGTGATCGCAGAAAGCCTGCTGGACCGGATGCAGGCGGCCGTTCGCGGCAAGGCCGTCGACGCTGCGCACGTGCTTTCCCTGGACCTCGACGGCGAGCGTCGAGCAGGAATACACCGTGCGGCCGTCGACGATCATCGTGCAGGCGCCGCACGCGCCGCGGTCGCACACGCGCTTGTTGCCGACGAGACCCGCGTAGTTGCGGACCGCATCGAGCAGCGTCACGCGCGGTTCGATCTTCAGATCGATGCGCTTGCCGTTGACCAGCAGGGAGACCGGTACAGGACCGGGACCGATTGCGCGCGGCCCCGTCTGGGCCTCGGCCTCGGCGAGGCCGACGGAGGTCACCGCCGTCGCGAGGCTTCCCACTCCGGCGGTCTTCAGGAAGTCGCGGCGACTGACGCTGAACCGTTCGGCTTTTTCGGGATCGTGTTCGTCTTTCGGAGCCATCTGCAAGCCCCCTCGACACTTGGAAGAAAACGAATCTGGGAAGGATAGTCAATTCGTGTGTCGGATGCCAGCGGCGGTGCGCACAGGGCCACCTCGTCCGCGCGGTGACAATTGCTTGCAATTGACCGCCGGGCGCCGTCCTCGCGGAATGAGAATCGACTGCTTTACGCGGCTTCGTGGTTAAACTTGTCGCCACGGGCCGGGTCGTCCGGATCGCGGAAGGAGGCCGTCATGTGGCAGCGGCGCGAGTTCCTCAAGCAGATGGTCCCGGCGGGCGCGGGCGTCCTCGCCGCGCTGAACACCGACTGGTTCGAGCGGGTCGTCGAGGCGACCGCTCGCATCGCCGACCGGCCGCCCTCGGAGGTCGCGGGCGACGAGGACTACTGGTGCGACATCCAGCAGGCCTTCACGCTCGATCGGACCATCATCAATCTCAACAACGGCTACACGTGCCCCAGCCCGCGCGTCGTGCACGAGGCGCTGAAGCGCTACCTGGACGAGTCGAACCAGGCGCCGATCTACTACATGTGGAACCTGCTCGAGCCGAACATCGAGTCGGTACGACGCAAGCTGGCCGCCGAGGCCGGCTGCGATCCCGAAGAACTGGCGGTCACCCGCAATGCCAGCGAGGCCCTGCAGATCTGCCAGCTCGGGCTCGACCTCAAACCGGGCGACGAGGTCGTCACCACGAATCAGGACTACGGACGCATGCTCGACACCTGGGATCAGCGCGCACGCCGCGACGGCATCGTCGTGACCCGCCTCTCGTTCCCCGTGCCGACGACGGGCGCCGATCTGCTGGAGCGCTTCGAGCGGGCCATCACGCCGCGAACGAAGGTGCTGCACTTCTGCCACATCACCAACCTCACCGGGCAGCTCTTCCCGGTGCGCGATCTGTGCCGGCTGGCGCGAAGCCGCGGAATCCAGACGATCGTGGACGGCGCGCACGCCTTCGCGCACTTCCCGTTCAAGCTGTCGGAGCTCGAGTGCGACTACTACGGCACCTCACTCCACAAGTGGCTGCTCGCGCCGGTCGGCACCGGCTTCCTCTACGTGCGCCGGGAACACATCGAGAAGCTGTGGCCGCTCACGCCGGCGAACGCGTCGAAGACGAAGGACATCCGGAAGTTCGAAGAGGTCGGGACGCATCCGGCCGCGAACCACAACGCGATTGCCGAAGCGCTGGCGTTCCACCAGGCCATTGGCGTCGAGCGCAAGTCTGCCCGGTTGCGGTACCTGAGCGACCGGTGGGCGAATCGCCTGTCGTCGGACCCGCGCGTCAGGATCCTGAGCAGCCGCGCGCCCGGCGAGTCCTGGGGGCTGGTGAACGTCAGCCTGCAGGGGATCGACGCGTCGAAGGCGTACGACTATCTCTGGACCAAATACCGCGTCATCACGGCGGCCATCAAGCACACCGAATATCAAGGTCTGCGGGTGACCCCCAATGTCTACACGACGCTCGACGAAATCGACACCTTCGCGGTCGCCGTCGAGGCTCTGCTGAAAGAACCTCGTTCCAGCGCGGCGTAGCCCCGTTATCCTCAGAGACGTGGCCATGCGCGCCGCCGCCCTGCTGTTCTGCCTGACCCTGTCCGGGCCGCATCCGGCCGCGGCGGCCCGCAGCCAGGCGGCGGCATCCGGCACGCCCGCGGCCGCCCGCCGGATCAGCGTACCGCTCGCGGGGACCGTGCTCGCGTGGGTTCCGCCCGTACCGGCGTCCCACGTCGTGCTCCTCGTCAGCTCGGCGACCGGCTGGAACGCGGCGATGAGCGATCTCGCCCGCCACATCGCCGGGATGCCGGCCGTCGTCATCGGCATTTCGTATCCGACGCTGCGGCGCAATGCCGCGCGCGAGGGCGGCTGCTGGTATGTCGCGTCGGACTTCGAGCTCATCTCTCATGCGGCGCAGAAGACGCTCGCCCTCCCGCAGTACTATCCGCCAGCGCTCGTCGGCGTCGCCGATGGCGCGGCGGCGGTGTTTGCCGCGCTCGCGGCGGCGCCCGCCGTCACGTTCGCCGGTGGCCTGAGCCTCGCGTTCTGCCCGACCCTGCGCGTCCCGCACGAGATCTGCTCGGGCGACACGTGGACGCCTGATTACGACGACAGCACGCAGGTGAACACGCTCCCGCGGGCCGAGGCGATGCCGCGCGACTGGTTTGTCCTGCAGGGCACGGCCGACCGGGTCTGCCCTCTCGACGGCATCCGGAAATTCACGGCCGGCATGCCCGGCACGCACCTCGTCGAGGTGACGGGCGGTGGACACACGATGGCGCGGGCGGCCGTCTGGCTGCCGGCGGTCGATCGCGCGCTCCAGGATCTCTGGACCGAGCGGGCGCCGCGGCCGCCCGCGGCGCGGCCGCACAGCGCGACGACGCGTGAGCTCGAGGACGAGCTGCAGCAGCTGCCGCTGCCGCTCGAGTTCCGCTGGCCGGCGCACGTGTCGGCGCTGCTGCTGTTCTATTCCGGCGACGGCGGCTGGGCGTCGCTCGATGAGGCGACCGCCGAGCAGCTCGTGGCGCACGACGTCGGCGTCGTCGGCGTCAGCTCGCTGCGGTACTTCTGGAACCGGAAGTCGCCGGCCGACGTGGCCGCCGACATGCGCCGGCTCGTGACGACGCTCACCCGCAGCGGGAAGCCGGTATTCGCCGGCGGGTTCTCGTTCGGCGCCGAGATCGTGCCGGTCGCGCTGCGCGAGTGGTCGTCGGCCGAGCGGCGCGCCCTGAGCGGGCTCGTGCTGATCTCGCCGAGCGTCAGCGCGAGCTTCGAAATCGACCCGCTCGACTGGATCCGGCGGCCGCCCGTCGATCCGGCGACCCGGGTGGCGCCGGCGGTCCGCGCGGTCGGGCTCCCGACGCTCGTGCTCTGCGGCGCGAAGGACGACGACACGCCGTGTCCGGCGCTCGCGGACGCGGCGGGCGTTCGCGTGGTGCAGCTGCCCGGGTCGCACCACTTCGACGGCGACTACACCGCGGTCGCGAACGCCGTGCTCGCCTTCCTGCGCGCGCCGGGCGTGGCGGAACATCCGTGAGCGAACCGTCCCCAGCGCGCGGTGCCTCGCCGGGACTCCGGACCGGGCTCGTGTGGCTGGTCGGCCACGCATCGCGCTTCCTGCCGCCACTCGTCATCGGGATCGTCGTGGCGGCGACGTGGCAGGCGCTTCGCGAGATTCACCCGCGCCAGGTGCTCACCGCGCTGCGCGGCCTCGGCGGGCCATGGCTCCTCGCCGCCGGCGGCGTGACGCTCGCCAACATCGGCGTGATGGGGCTCTACGACGTCGTGGCGTTCGGCCACACGCAGACGCGGGCGACCGAACGCTGGCGTCACGGCGCCGTCGCGTTCGCGTGGAGCAACTTCCTGACGCTGGGCCCGTTCGCCGGCCCGGCGATCCGCTTCTGGCTGTACCGAAGCTCGGTCGAGCACAGCTCGGATCTCGAGACCGGCGTCCTGTCGATCACGATTGCCTTCGCGTCGGGCCTGGCCGGATGGACGGTCTCGGGGCTGATTGCGCCCGATCTGGGTCCGTGGTCAGGGCCCGTGATGGTGGCCGCGCTCGCAGCCGGACTGGTCTACCTGTTCGTGTTCGTCGGCCGATTCGCCGCCGTGCGCATCGAGCGCTTCGACGAGCTCGATCCGGGTGCGCGCGCGGCGGTGGCACCGGCGCTCATCGGCTGGCTCGACTGGCTCCTGGCGTCGCTGGTGTTCGTCGCGTGCCTGCGCGCAACCGGACACGCGGTGGCGGCGACCGACGCGATCCGGACGTTCTTCGTCGGACAGGCCATCGGGCTGGCGAGCCTCGTGCCGGGCGGCTTCGGCAGCAGCGATGCGTTCTGGATTGCGCGGCTGCCGCTCGCCTCGGGCGTGGCCGCCGCGGCGCTCGTCGCGTACCGCCTCATCTACTACATCCTGCCGTGGGCGGCCGCGTCGCTGATCCTGCTGTCGTGGGCGACGCACCGCGCGTCGCGGCGCCTGGAGCTGGCGCGCCGGCTCGTGGCAGGCCTGGTCGCGGCGGGCGGGGCGCTGATGCTCCTGAGTACGGCGTCGCCGGCCATGCACGCGCGGCTCGTCATGCTCGAGCAGGTCGTGCCGCTGCCGGTGGTCGAGGTGAGCCACATCATGGCGGCGCTCACCGGAGTGCTGCTGCTCGTTCTCGCGCGGGGCCTCGCGAAGGGCTACCGCGCCGCGCTCGGCGCGACGATCTTCGTCCTGCTCCTGGCGGCGATCTCGGCGATGCTCAAGGGTCTGGACTACGAGGAAGCGCTCATCCTCGGCGGCCTGGCGATCGCCGCCTGGTCGCAGGCCCCGCTGTTCGACCGCGCGAGCCGCGGCGAGCTGTTCACGCCGCGCGATCTCGCCGTGGCGGCAGCCGCGCTGGCGCTCTTCCTTGCGTTCGGCGCGTTCGCCAACCAGATCCGGCCGGACACGCTCGTCCGCATCCAGTACTTCGGGTACCGGTTCGAGCGCGCGCGGTACCTTCGGACGGCGGGCACGCTGCTGCTCGCCGTGTCGGCCGGCGCGCTTTACCTGCTGCTTCGCGTGCCGGTGCGGTTCACGCGACTCGACGAGCAGGAGATCGACCGCACGCTGGAGCTGCACGCCGCCATCGGCCGGGGCACTTCCGCGCTGATGGTCGCCAACGGCGACAAGGCGGTCTTCCGCCTCGGCGATCGCGGCTTCTGCCTGTACCGCACGATCGGGCCGTATCTCTTCGTGTTCTCGGATCCGGTCGTCGCACGGAGCGAGGACCGCGACGAGTTCCTGTCGGCGCTGTTCGCCTACGCCTCGGAGATCGACCGGCGCCCGGTGTTCTACCAGACGTCGCTCGACTGGATTCCGCCGCTGCACGATCGCGGATATGCGTTCTTCAAGCTCGGCGAGGAAGCGCACGTGCGGCTCGATCGCGTGACGCTCGAGGGGCACGCCGGCAAGCAGTATCGTCAGTTTCTCCGGCGCGGCGAGCGCGACGGCCTGTGCTTCCGGATCGTGCCGCCGTTCGAGCTCGAGGCGATGCTCCCCGAGCTGCGCGACATCTCCGACGCGTGGCTCGCAGCCCGGGCCGCACGCGAGCGCCAGTTCTCGATCGGCTTCTTCGACGACCGCTACATGAGGCGCTTCCCGTGCGCTCTCGTCAGCAACCGCGAGCGCCTCCTCGCCTTCGCCAACCTGCTGCGCGGGCCGCGCCGCGAAGAGCTGTCGGTCGATCTGATGCGCTATCGTGCCGACGGCCCGGGCGTGATGGATTTTCTGTTCACGTCGCTGTTCCTGTGGGGCCGGGATCAGGGCTACGCGCGGTTCAACCTCGGGATGGCTCCGCTCGCCAGCGTCGGGCGCTTTCAGACCGCGCACGCGCGCGAGCGACTCGCGAACGTCCTCTTCCAGCACGGCGAGCAGTGGTACAACTTCCAGGGGCTGCGGTTCTACAAGGAGAAGTTCTCGCCGGAGTGGCTGCCGCGCTACCTGGCATACCCGAATGCCTGGGAGTGGCCGGCCGTGATCACGCACGCAAGCGCGCTGGTGGCCGGCGGCTGGACCAGGATGGTGTTTCCGCGGCGCCACGACGGGGGACGCGAGCCGGAGGAGCCGAGAGAGGGCGGCGCCGAGGCCATGAACGCTCTCCGAGCCGAGTAACGCGGCGACCCCGCCGCGTCCGGCTCGGACATCGGCGCGGAGCCCGATCCACGGACCGCCTCAGCCCGGCCGCTCGAGAATTTCGAGCAGCTCGGCGATCTCCTCTTGGTGCGCGCGCGCTGCGTAGATGATGGCGCGGCGCTCCTGCAGCGTCGGCGTTCGCCAGTCTTCGCCGTCCAGCCGGACGCGGCCGTCCTGGGCGACCTCCACGACGACGGCGTCCATCGGCGCGACGTACAGACGCATTATCGAAGCTATGAGCTATCGGCTATCAGCTATCGGCTATCGGCTGTCGGTGCAACCCTCTCGTCAGACGCCGGCGGCGGCCGACGCGCGCTGCGCGTCCTCCACGCCGATGACGACCACCGGCCGGCCGGCGGCCTCGCCGGCGCCGCCGTACGCATACTCGACGTTCACGCCGGCATCCGCGATCAGCCGCAGCACCGGCTCCAGCGCCCCGACCTCGTTGGCGAGCGGCACGAACAGCACGTCGCGTTCGGTCACCTGATGATGGCGCTCGCGCAGCGTCGCCGCGCCGTGCACGTGGTTGTCCACCACGAGCCGCAGCTGTCCCGCGCTCTCGAGCGAGATTGCCAGGATGTTCACGCGCTCGTTGGCCAGGAGCCGGCACACGCCGGCCAGCGCCCCCGGGCTGTTCGGTAGCCGCAGATTGAGCTCGGTACGAATCGCCATGGCGCAGAGGTTAGCACGGACGGAAGGGAAAATCGGAGGGACCCCCCGGGTTGATGGGGTGATGGGGTAATGGGACGTTGCCCATTACCCCGTTACCCACGTACCCCGGTCGCTACGCCAGGACCTTGATCACCACGCGCCGATTCTGCGCGCGGCCGGCCTTCGTCTTGTTCGGGGCGACCGGCTTGTCCTCGCCGTAACTGATGACGCTGATCTTGTGCAGCGGAATCTGGTACTGCTCGTAGAGATACCGCTTCACCGCCTCGGCGCGCTCGAGGCCGATCTTCTGGTTCACGTCCGCCGGCCCGACGTTGTCGGTGTGCCCTTCGATTTCGATCCAGACGTTCTTCGGATCCTGCTTCAGCTGCGACACCATCTGATCGATCTGCTGCTTGGCACCATCCGGCAGCGCCGTCTGATTGAACTTGAAGTTGCCCTCGTCCTCGCTGAGGACCACTTCGTAGATGAGCCGGCGGCTCGCCTTGTCGATCGCCTCAGCCTTGGCGTCGGCCGTGCTGGCCGCCTTGGCCGCGTCTGCCGCAGCGCTGTTCGCCTGATTCGCCGAATCCTGCGCGGCCTGCGCCTTCTGGTCGACCTCGGCGATCTTGCCTTCGTTCTTGCGCGTGCGCTCCTGCGTCTCCTCGACCGACTTGCCGAGCGAGTCGACCTTGTCGTTCACCTCGCCGACGCTCGTCCGCACGAACTTTTTCGTCGCGCACGCCGTAGAGCCCCCGACGGCGAGCAACACGATGGGAATCGCCACAAAGAATTTCCGCATTTCCATCCTCCTACTCCGAGTTCGGGCGAGACTGCCCGGCGAAATACCCGCTCCGGGCTCGAATGATCAGGTCCCTGCCCCGTGCACGGACCACGAGCGGATGCCAGCCCGGTCGACCGCTCGATTCGAACGCCAACAAATACTGATGCCGCAGGTCGTCGATGATCTGCCGCGCCGCGACGCTGCGATCGGCCGGCGTGCTCACCACGTAGGTGTGGCCGCCGGTCCACCGCGCCAGATCCGCCAGCGGCCCCGTCAGTGCCGACTGCTCGGCGGTCACCGTCGCCACATCGGCCGACGGATTGTCGATGCCCAGCACCAGACCGACGATGTAGACCGGCACGTCGATTGAGCTGGCGATGCCGGACACCTCGCCTGGCGTGAGACGGCTCCAGTTGTCGCGGCCGTCGGTCAGCACGATGACCGCGCGCCGGCGCGCCTCGCCCCCACGCGTCGCCACCCTCCGGGCGGTCTGGGCGATGGCGTCGTTCAGCGAGGTCGCACCGAACGGCACGAGCGACGACATGGACTCCGGCAGCCGGCGCAGGCCGTTCGTGAACGGCGTGACTTCGGTGAGCCGCGTATCAAACGTGAACACGGCGGCTTCGTCGCTCCCGGGCGCCATCCAGCTGAGCAGGTGCTGCGCTTCTTCGCGCGCACTCTCCAGCCTTGTTTCCATGCTGCCGCTGACGTCGACGAGCAGGGCCACGCTGACCCCCGCCTCGTCACGCCGGAACTCGGTCACGGGACGCGGCTGGCCGTTGTCGAGCACCTCGAAATCGCGCGCCGACAGGTCGCTCACGAACCGTCCCTTCCGATCCCGCACGACGGCGCTGACCCGGACCAGGTCCACGCTCGCCTTGAATCTGGCCACAGGCGGCGCGGTCTGCCCGGATGACGACGCGCTCTGGGCCGGTGCCGAGCCGGTTGCTGCAAGCATCAGCATGGCCATGAGAGACATCTGACGCATAGCCCCGTCGCACCCAGCTATCAAGTTGGCTGCCATATTGACAAATTATAGACTGTAAACGATTTATACGAGTAGTGAGTCATTTCGTGAACGAAGGTGGAGTGGCAAATCGAGTAAGAATTACGCTGCGGGAGGGGTGAGCCGCGGATCCCGCAGTGTCGAAGTTACATGATGACGAACAACGCGCGAGGACGCGCCCGAAGGTAAGATCTGACCGTGCAACCTGCAAATACCTCAATCCCCACGGCCGCGCGCGTCTCTCACTTCACTTACGCCATCCGCAACATCGTTGTCGAAGCGCAGCGGGTGGAAGCCGCAGGCACGCGTGTCCGCTATCTCAATATCGGCGATCCGGTCGCGTTCGGCTTCCGCACGCCGCCGCATCTGGTCGAAGTGGTCGAGCGGGCGATGCGCGACGGTCACAATTCGTACGGACCGTCGGCCGGTCTGCCGGCTGCGCGCGACGCGGTCGCCGCCGAGTACACCTCGCGCGGCTTTCCTGTCGGCCCCGACCGTGTGTTCATCACGGCGGGAACATCGGAAGGCATCGAGCTCGCGCTCAATGCCCTGGTCGACCCCGGGCGCGAGGTGCTCGTGCCGATGCCGACCTATCCGCTGTACACGGCGGTGCTCGCGAAAATCGGAGCGCGCGCGCTGTTCTACCGAACGGATCCGTCGCGCGGCTGGATGCCGGACCTCGATCACCTGCGCAGCCTGGTCACGCCCGACACGCGCGCGCTCGTCGTCATCGATCCGAACAACCCGACGGGAGCAGTGTACCCGGAGTCGACACGCCGTGCGCTGCTCGAGTTCGCGAACCGCCACGGGCTGCCGATTCTCGCCGACGAAGTGTACGGCGATCTCGGATACGACGGTCCGATCGCGCCGCTGGGGCGGCTCGATCCCGACGCACCGATCATCTCGTTCTCGAGCCTGTCGAAGGCCTATCTCGCGCCTGGATGGCGCACCGGCTGGATGGCAATCGGCCGCACGCCTCGTCTCGACGAGGCGGTGGCTGCGGTCCGCAAGCTGGCGGACGGCCGCCTCTGCAGCACGGTGCCGATGCAGTACGCGGTCGCGCCGGCGCTCATGGGGGACCGATCTCACCAGGACACGTTCCGCTCCGCGCTGCGGGAGCGCGCGTCGCTGACGGTCGAACACCTCCGCGCGATGCCCGGGGTGACGTGCGTCGCACCGACCGCCGCGTTCTACGCGATGCCGCGAATCGCGCTGCCGCCCGGCCGCACGGACGAGGACTACGTCCGCGCGCTGCTGCGCGCGACCGGCGTGCTGTGCGTGTACGGTTCGGGATTCGGCCTGCCTGCCGGGGACGGATTTCTCCGCATCGTATTTCTCGCCTCTCCGGACGAACTCACCGAGGTCTACCGGCTGATGGCCGACTTCACACGCGATTACCTGTCGCGCTGACACCCGCGGGCCGCGGCCTGCTTCTTGCTGAGTTGCCCGATGCTGTCCGACCGCGAGTTCACGCGGCGCATGCTCCAGACCGTCTTCACCGTGGCCGGCGTGTCCATGCTGCTGGTCGCGCTGTGGGTCGCGCGGGAGGTGCTGCTGCTGGTGTATGTCAGCGCCCTGATTGCGATGGGCTTCTCGCCGCTCGTCCACAGGATCGAGCAGCCGGCCCGGCACGTACCGCGGTGGCTCGCGATCCTCGCCATCTATCTCGTCGTCGTCGGCGCCTTCATCGTCGTCGGGCTGCTCGTGGTGCCGCCGCTCGCCGCGCAGGCGGTCGCGTTGTGGGCGAGGATGCCGACCGAGTTCAGCCACGTGCAGACGTTCCTGATTCGGCACCACCTGATGGCGCGCCGCGTCACCCTGGAACAGGCGGTGCAGAGCGCGCCGACCGGGACCGGCGGCAACGCCGTCGGCACCGTGCTGGTGGCAATTTCCAGCGCCATCGACGGCATCTTCGGCCTGATCACCGTGCTCATCCTGAGCTTCTACCTCCTGATCGAGGCGGGGCCGCTCTTTCAGTACTTCGTACGGTTCGTTCCGGCGGGCCGGCGCGTGGACGTGGCGATCGCGTCGCGGCAGGCGGTTTCGAAAGTGAGCGCGTGGCTGCGCGCCCAGCTGCTCCTGGCCGGCGTCATGGGCGGCTGCGCGGCCGTCGTGCTCGGACTGATGAGCGTGCCGTACTTCTACGTGGTCGCGCTGATTGCCGCGGTGGGCGAGATGATCCCCATCGTCGGTCCGATCATCGCGGGGGTCACGGCGGTCGCCATCGCGATCAGCGTCTCCCCGAAGATGGCGATCGCCGTCGGCGTGTTCTTCGTCGCGCTGCACCAGCTCGAATCGAACGTCCTCGTTCCGAAGCTGATGGAGCGGCGCGTCGGCGTGAGCCCGGTCGCCGTGATCATCGCGCTGCTCATCGGCGGCGCGCTCTGGGGTCTCACCGGCGCGATTCTCGCGGTCCCGACCACCGCGATTCTCGCCGTGGTGATCGACGAGCTGACCGGCGTGCCGGAGACGACGGGTGTCTGAGGCGGCGGTCGTCGAGAGCGTATCGACCGGAACGGGTGCGCGAAGGGGCGCGGGGTCGACGCGCGATGCCGCTCTCGCCTGCCTCGCGTACGCCGTGCTCACGATCGCGCTGACCTGGCCGGTCGCGCGCGGCCTCGGACGGGACGTGCCGGCCGACCTCGGCGATCCGCTGCTCGCCACGTGGATCCTCTCGTGGGATGCTCGCCACCTCCTGCAGGCGCTCGGCGGTCATCCCGGAGCGCTGTCCCAGTACTGGCATCCGGGGATCTTCTATCCGCACGCCTACGCCCTCGCGTACTCCGAGCACCTGACCGCGCAGGCGCTTCAGACACTGCCGTTCTATGCGGTCACCGGGAACGGCGTCCTGTGCTACGACCTCGCGTTCCTCTCGACGTTCGTCCTCTCGGCGCTCGGGATGTTTCTCTTCGTCCGCGAGCTCACCGGCCATCGGGCGGCCGCGTTCGTCGCCGGCCTCGCGTTCGGATTCGCGCCGTACCGCTTCGACGCACTGCCGCACGTGCAGGTGCTGTCGTCGCAGTGGATGCCATTCGTGCTGTACGGGCTCCGGCGCTTCTTCGATACCGGGAAGACGCAGCCGCTCGTCTGGGCGTCGCTGGCGTGGCTCGCGCAGAACCTGTCGTGCGGGTACTACCTGCTCTTCTTCAGCCCCGTCGTCGCGGCCTACGTCGTCTGGGAATTGTCGACGCGACGTTCGTGGAACGACTGGCGCACCGTCGCGCGGCTGGTGGCGGCCGCGGCGGCGGTCGGCGCCGCTACGGCGCCATTCATGCTGCCGTATCTGAAACTGCGGTCGCTCGGCTTCGATCCGCGCGCGCTCGCCGAAGTTGATTTCTACTCGGCCGATGTCTGGGCGTATCTGACCGCAGGGACCACGCTGCGTCTCTGGGGACACGTCGCGCGGGCGTGGCCGCAGGCGGAAGGATCCCTGTTCCCGGGGCTCACCACGTGCGTGCTGGCGGCGTTCGCCGTTCGCCACGCGTGGCCGGCGGAATCGCGCGGGACGGAAGGGACCCGGACCGGGCGCGTGCTCGTCGCGGCCGTCGTCGGCAGCGCGGCCGTCGTCGTCGCGGTGGCCTTCGGCTGGAGGCTGTACACGCCGTGGCTCAGGATCACGAGCCTCGACCGGACCCTGGCCGTGACCGCGGTCCTTGCCGGCGTGCTGCTCGCCGCATCAGCGCGCCTGCGGCGGCTGGCGCTGTCGTGGCTGGGCACGCCGGCCGGTTTCTTCTCGCTCGTCGCGCTTGGCGCAGCCGTGCTGTCGCTCGGCCCGCACGTTCACGCGCGCGGACGGCTCGTGAGCGAGCACAATCTCTACGATCTGTTCTACCGATACGTGCCGGGATTCGACGGGCTTCGGGTCCCGGCGCGCTTCGCGATGATCGTGACGCTCGCGCTCGCCGCGCTCGCCGGCTTCGGCACGGCAGCCCTCGCGCGGGGCCGCCGGGCCCGGACAACCGTCGTCATTGCCGGCGCGCTGATCCTCATCGAGTCGATCGCCGTGCCCCTTCCCGTCAGCACGACCTCGTTCGGCCACAGACTGAGCGGCGACGCGGCCGAGACGCCGCCGATCTACCGTTTTCTCGCGACGCTGCCGCCGGACACGGTCGTCCTCGAGCTGCCGCTCGGCCGGCCCGGGAACGAAGTGCGCTACATGCTGCATGCGCTCGAACACGACCACCCGATCGTCAACGGCTACAGCGGCGGCGAGCCGCTCTCGTACGGACTTCTGCGCGAGGCGCTTGCGGACGAGCCGACCTCTCCCGAGCGCAGCTGGAGCGCGCTCGCCGCCACCGGCGCGACCCACGTCGTCCTGCACCGGGCGGATTACGAAGGCGATCGCGGCGCGGAAGTCGAACAATGGCTCAGGGGGCACGGCGCGCGCGAGCTGTTCCGGTCCGGGACCGATCGCGTGTTCGACGTGCGGCACCACTCCTGACACAGGATTCTTCGACGGACGAGGCGAATCCCCTCGTCGCCTTCACGGCGTCTTCGCGGGCAGGGCGATCGGCGCTTCCTTGTGCGCCGCGAGGATCCTGTTGAGATCGGCAAGACTCTTCGTCGTCAATTCGTCGAACTGCGGCTTCAGGCCGCGAATCTCGCCGGCGAACTGTTCGCGCACGGCCAGCTGCTGCGCGGTCGGCGGGAAGTCCGATTCCTGCAGTCCGCCGGCAAGATGCGACAGCTTCTGGAGCAGCTGACCGCCCCACCGCATTCCATCCTGTCCGCCGGTCAGCCTGAGCTGATACAACCGGCCCTCGAAGTCGATTGCCTTCCGCTCGAACGCGCCCTCGCCCGCGCGAACGGCGGGCGCTTCGGGCTTCTCGCCGCGGTCTTCGATCTGGCGGCGCAGCTGTTCGATCGTGTTCACCCATCCCCCCACCGTCACGATGTCGTCGCGGACCGCACGTGCCAGGGCGAACGACGCCTGAATGTCGGCTTCCGTTCCGGCCGAATGCGGATCTTTCAGGACGACCAGCGGCTGCGATTGGGATTCGCCGTCCGCCGTGAGCTTCACGGTGTATCGCCCGGGCGGCATCAGGAGCGACATCCGCCCGCCGGCCGGCCGGCCCTCGGGGCCGACCTTCATCCACGGCGCGTAGATCGGGCTCGTGCGGAGCCGGACCGGCTCGCTCGGCGCCGATCTCAGGTCCCACCAGACGCGATTCACGCCCGCCTGATTGGTTCCGCGCAGCGTCCGGACGGCCTCTCCCCTGTCGTCGAGAATTGCAATGCCGACCTCGCCGGCGCCTTTCGGCAGGAAGTAGTCGATGTCGGCGCCGTACGGCGGATTCTGTCCGTCGACCAGGTCGTACGACGGAGCCGCGGGCGGCGTGATGCCGCGGAACCGATACGCCGGCCGCGGCGGGAACAGGGTCGCCGCGCGCGGCTCGCCGCCGGCCGCCAGGCGCTCGAGCGGCGTGATGTCGTCGAGAATCCAGAAGCCGCGGCCGTACGTCGCCAGCACGAGATCGTGGAAACGCGGCTGCACCGTGATGCCGTAGACCGGCACGTGCGGCAGGTTGTTCTGCAGCGGCTGCCAGCGCCCGCCGTCGTCGAAGGAGACGTAGAGCGCGTTTTCGGTTCCCAGGAAGAGCAGCCCGGGATGCGCCGGATCTTCGGCGACGCTGTGCGCGTAGCTGAGCGCGCTGTGCGGGATGGTGGCGCTCAGGCTCTTCCAGGTCGCGCCGAAATCGGCGGTCTTGTAGACGTAAGGATCGCGATTGTTCTCCTGGTGCAGATCGACGGTGATGTACGCGGTGCCGGCGTCGAAATGCGACGGCGCGATGGTGTAGATGGTCCCCCATGGCGGCAGGTCCGGGATGTTCGCCGTGACGTTCGTCCACGTCTTGCCGCCGTCGCGCGTCACGTTGACCTGGCCGTCGTTGCTGCCGGTCCAGATCACCCCGTCCTGCTTCGGCGATCCGGCGATCGAGATGAGCGTATCGCCGTATTCCGGGCCGATGTTGTCCCCGGTCAGTCCGCCCGACGGTCCCTGGCGGCTTCTGTCGTTCAGCGTGAGGTCGGGGCTGATGACGTGCCAGCTCTGGCCGCCGTCGGTCGTCTCGTGCACGTACTGGCTGCCGACCCAGACCCTGTTGTGATCGAACGGCGACATCGCGACGGGGAACGTCCAGTTGAAGCGGTACTTCAGCTCGCCCGCCGGCCAGCCCTCCGGATTGTCCGGCCACACCTCGACGCTCCGGTACTGCCGCGTGCGCTCGTCGTACCGATCGATGCTGCCGCCGAGACTCCCGCTCGCGGTGCCGCTCGACCAGACGATGTTCGGATCGCTCCAGTCGGGAATCGTCCAGCCGCTCTCGCCGCCGCCGACCGTCTGCCACAGGCCGCGCGAGATCACGGGCACGAACTGGCCGTAGCCCATCACGCGGCTGTTGCTCGGGCCGCGGAACGACGGTCCGTCCTGGCGGTTGCCGTACACGTTGTACGGGATCTCGTCGTCGACCGCCACGTGATACACCTGCGCGTTCGGGAACTGGACGCGCTGCCACGTGCGCCCGCGGTTGACGCTGAAGCCGACGCCCCCGTCGTTCGAGACGATCATCCGATCGGCGTTGGCCGGATCGATCCACATGTCGTGGAAGTCGCCGAGCGGCGGCGCGCCGAGCGCGTGGCCGCCGGCCGTCGCGGGATAGCCTCGCATCGTGTGCAGCGTCGCGCCGCCGTCCTGCGAGCGGCTGAACGAGGCCGTGAGGAAATAGAGGTCGTCCGCGTTGTCGGGCTCGACCGCCATCCGGAAGTAGTAGTGCGGGCGCCCGCCGACGTCGTGGCTGGGCGTCATCATCCGCCAGTTCTCACCGCCGTCGTCGGATCGCCACAGCTCCCCTTCGGCGGTGGGCTTGCCGTGAAAGGGCTCGCCGGTGCCGGTCTCGATCAGCGCGTAGACGCGTTTCGGGTCGTTCCTCGCGGTCGCGAGCCCGATCTTGCCGACCTCCTGTTCGGGCAGTCCGTGCCCGGTCAGCCGCGTCCACGTCGTGCCGCCGTCGGTCGACTTGAACAGGCCGCTGCCCGGCCCGCCGCTCTCCTGCGCCCACGTGTGGATGACGAACTGCCACATGCCCGCGAACAGCACCTGCGGGTTGCCCGGATCCATCACCACGTCCGAGCAGCCGGTGTTCTCGTCGACGAACAGGACTTTCTGCCACGTCCTGCCGCCGTCGGTCGTCCGGAACAGCCCGCGATCGGGCTGTGGGCCGTAGCTGTGCCCGAGCGCGGCGGCGAAGACGACGTCCGGATTCTGCGGGTCGATGACGATGCGGCCGATGCGCCCGGTGTTCTCGAGTCCCATCAGGGACCAGGTCCTGCCGGCATCGGTCGACTTGTAGATGCCGGCGCCGACCGAGATGTGACTGCGGATCCACGTTTCGCCGGTGCCGGCCCACACGATCTCGGGATGGCCGGGGGCCACCGCGAGCGAGCCGATCGACGCGACCGGCTCGCCGTCGAAGATCGGCTGCCAGGTCGCCCCGCCGTCCGTCGTCTTGAAGATGCCGCCCGAGGCCGCCCCCGCGTAGTAGACCAGCGGATCGCCGGGAACGCCGGCGACCGCCGACATGCGGTTGCCGACCGGGCCGATGTAGCGGAACCGGAGTTGAGCGAGGGGGCCGGCGGCGGCGCGCCCGCCGGCCTGATCGGATGGCGCGGCTCTACGCTGTCCTGCGACGCGGGCCGAGGCGGCGCCGACCGCAAGGGACATGGCGATCGCGCCGATTGCGAGCGACGGACGAGTGGACATCGGGCTCTCCTGAGTGCGGCATCATACGCCCGGCCGGCGCACCGCGCTCAGCGTCCATGGCTCGGCGTCTTGTGCGCCGCACCGCCGCCCTTGGCACCGCGCGCGAGGTTCTCGAATACCCGGCCGCCCTTCATGACGAATACGGCACGACCGACGGCGGTGATGTCGCGCAGCGGGTCGCCGTCGACGGCGATGATGTCGGCCTGGAGGCCGGGCGCGATCGACCCGATCTGATCCTGCATCCGCATCGACTCGGCCGACACCGAGGTGGCCGACTCGATCGCCGCCATCGGATCCTGGCCGCCGTCGCGGACGCGCACGATCATCTCCTCGTAGTTGCGTCCGTGGGCACCGGCCACCGCATCGGTGCCGTACACGATCTTCAGGTCCTTGTGCGTCAGCGCCTTCTTGAAGGTGTCGAGCGTGATCTGGATGCCCTTCTCCATGAAAGCAAAGCCTTCTTCGTTGTAGTTGCCGATGCCGAAGAACTTCGCCTTGTTCTCGATGTAGTTCTGCAGCACGAGGCCGATGTTCGGGTCGTAGTACGTGCCGTGCCCGGCCATCAGATCGAACACGTCGTCGGTGACGTAGGCGCCGTGCTCGACCGAAGTGCAGCCGGCCAGTGTCGCCGCCTTCGCCGATGCCGCCGAGTGGGCGTGGACCAGCGTCCGCAGCCCGAGCGTTTTCGCCTCGCCGCACGCCGCCTGCAGCTGCTCGTCCGTCATCGTCTGCTCGCCGCCTTCGCGGATGCTCTTCGACGCGAACAGCTTGATGAAGTCGGCGCCCTGCGCCTTCCGCTCGCGGACCAGCTCGCGCAGCTTCTCCGGCGGGCCGCTGCGCTCGCTGAGCGGCTGCAGCGACGTCAGGATGCGCGGACCCGGAATGATGCCGCGCGCGATGGCGTCGCGCAGGGTCTTGTCGACGAGCGCGCCCGGGCTCTGGATGGTCGTGAACCCGGCGTCGAGCGTCGCGACCGCGTTCTCGATGTCGAACAGCGCCGCCTGATCCGGCGGCTCGTTCCGGCCCGTGCCGGCGTAGCGGCCGTCCGGCCCGAAGTGATACGCGATGTGCGTGTGCGTGTCGATCAGGCCGGGCATCACGGTGAGCCCCGCCAGATCGTAGACGACCGCGCCGGCCGGCACCGCGCCCCCGACTCGCGCGATGCGCGACCCCTCGACGACGACGATCGTGTCGTGGAGGGTCTGTCCCCTGCCGTCGAGCAGCGTGGCCGCCCTGAGGACGATCGGCGGGCCCTGCTGCGCCGCCGCCGCAATCGGCGTCAGCAGGACCCCGAGGAAGACCAGTCGCGTCAGTGTGCGCATGATCGGAGCCTCAGAAGGTGATGTGTCCGCCGATGCGGAGCAGCCGCCCCATCACGATCGCCGACGGCCGGCCGAGCGACGGCCCGACGGTCGTGACGGCGCTCGTCACGGCGTTATTGTTGAAGATGTTGTAGAGATCGACGGTCGGCTCCACCCGGACGCCGCCGAAACGGAACGATTTCGTGACGCGCAAGTCGATCAGGTTCACCCAGGGATACCGGAACTCGCCGTTGGCCGCCACCTTGACGGTCTGCGTCACCTGCGTCAGTCCCGGCACGATGGATCGCGTTACGACGTAGTTGCGCACCTGCGGCAGCCCCTGCGACTCGCGGATCGATCCGGAGAACTGGACCTCGGCCGGCAGGCGGTAGCTGAAGCCGCCGCGGATCTGATAGCGCGAATCGTAGCCGATCGCGCCGTTGTTGTTGATCAGCAGGTTCGGGTTGTTCAAGTCGCCGCTGTCGTTGTCGCCGGAGTCCTTGCCGATCGTGAGGCCGCCGAACACCGTCGCCTTCTCAAGCCGCGTGTTCGCCTGGATCTCGACGCCGTTGTAGGTCTGTTTCAGACTGGGGATCGTCGTGAGCAGGTTGCTCACCGCTCCGCGCGTGGCGGGATCCTGGTTGTACACCGTCATGGGCTGGCTGGTGAGCGGATTGGTGATCGTGACGGGCGTGTACGCGGAGGCCGGCACTGCGGCGTTGACCGTGGTGTACAAGTCAGTGAAGCGTCGGCCGTAGTAGCCGAGGCTCACCGACGTGTTGCGGCCGACCTGCCGCTGCACCATCACGGTGTACTCCCACTGATGCGGCCGCTTCAGGTTCGGATCGACATGGCCCAGCGAGGGCACGAGCGAGCCGGAGCACTGCGCGAAGTTGATTTCGCTGTCCTGGACCCGGAGATCGCCGTTCGTGTCGGCCCAGGGGCACGTCTGATGGGCGATGTTGCGCTGGTTCAGCGGCTGCACGATGGTGATGCCGGCCAGTCGATCGTACCGGCTCACGCCCCCCTTCACCGCCGTCTCGCTGTCGCCGAACACGTCCCACGAGAACCCGAACCGCGGCGACAGCGTGTTCCAGTTGACAATCCCGTTCTGCGCCGGGAAGCTGCGCGCGGGCGCCCAGGTGCCGGCCGGGGCGCTCTGCGCCGGAATCGACATGACGAAGCGTTCGTATCGGAGCCCCGGGTTGAGCGTGAGGCGATCGAACCGCCAGGAATCCTGCACGTAGAGGGCGGCGTTGACCCCCTCTTCCTTGTGGCCGCTCGGCGTGTTCATCAGCCAGACCGAGTTCGGCTTGTCGTTGACGATGATCTGGACGATGTCGCCGCGCGTGCTGAAGAGCTCCTGCGACCAGCCGGTGCGGACCTGCGTGCCGACCTTGAACGCGTGCGCGCCGGTCACGTAGGTCACATCGCCGGCGTAGGTGAACATCCGGGCCGTGTTGTGGTCTTCTCGGGGCGACACGTTGTAGATCGCCGATCGGGTCTGATCGTACGTCGAGATCGCGTCGGGCGCCGCGTCCGGCTCGAATCCCAGGCTGTAGTTCACCGGCAGCGTGAACATCGACGCTTCGGCCAGCAGCTTGTTCGTCACCGTCGACGTCCACTTGATCTCCCCGATGTAGTTCAGCTGCGTCGTCTGGACGACGTCGGAAAGCGGGTCGTTGATCGAAACGCCGATGTAGTTGTTCGGCCGGTGGCCGCGCCACTTGATGCTGCGGTCGTAGTGGAGCGACAGCTTGTTCTTCTGGCTCACCTGCGTCGTCAGACGAATGGTCGCGTCGGTGATGTGCTGATCGTCGACCGCCTGGTCCCCCGCCAGCGTGAACGTGTTCCCCAGGTAGTTGTTCGAGCTCCAGCGGCGGAACGTCGTGAAGAACCAGAGGCGATCCCTGCGGATCGGCCCGCCCAGCGTGCCGTTGATGTCGTAGATGCTCTTGACGGCGTTCTGCTTTTTGAACCCGAGCTTCACGAGATCGCTCGAGAGGTTGTCGCTCTGCATCCCGCTGTTGGCGCCGGTGGAGAAGACCGTCCCGTGAAAGACGTTGCCCCCGTCGCGCGGCACCATGTTGATCTGCACGCCGCCGACCGGCGCTTCGGCAGGCAGCGAGCTCGTCTGGTAGCTGATCTCCTCCATCAGGCCGTCGTTGAAGTAGAAACCGGTCTGGTTGCCGCCGAACCCGATGTGCTGGATCTGCACGCCGTCGACCATGAACACGTTGTCGTTGTTCGACGAGCCGTGTACCTGCAGCGTCGGCTGCTGCATCAGCTGGGTGCCGCCGACGTCGGGCGTCGCCGTGGTCATTCCGGCGATCAGCTGACCTACGGCGAACGGGTCCTTGCCGGTCGGAATCGTGTCGAGCACTTCGCGGTTCATGATCGACTGCGAGACCGAGTTGCGCACGTCCACGAGCGGCGCCGCCGACGTGACGGTCACCGTTTCCTGGAGCTGCCCGACCTGCAGCTCCGCATTCACCGTCGCGGTGAAGGCCGCCGGCAGCGTGATCCCCTCGCGCTTCACCGTCCGGAATCCGGTCAGCGTGAACGTGACGGTGTACTGGCCGGGCCGCAGGCCGGTGATTCGGTACTGCCCGGAGCTGTCGGTAACCCCCGAGCGGGTGCCTTCGATGAGCGCCGGGCTCGCGGCCTCGACGGTCACGCCCGGCAGCACCCCACCCGAAGAGTCCTTGACCACGCCGGCGATAGCGCTGCCGATCTGAGCCGATGCCGAGGTCGCCGCGCCCAGAACCGCAACGATCGCCACCACGAGAACCTGCCGCAATCGGTGTGAACCCATCGCCCTTCCCTCCGGGCCAGCACATGCCGGCTGCGCCGCATTTCGATGGTTGCTCTTCAAATCGCGCCGATTGTAGCTATTGGTCGTTTGTTGTCAATATTGCTGTTTCACATGTAATTTCCTGAAATCTGTTGTCGACGCGCCTGATTCGGAAAGTTGAATGACGACGGCGCTGACCGGGGGCATAATCGGGGTGAAGTCCCTGCAGGAGAGGCTTCGTTCGTGCCCGTCTACAGAAGCTCCGCCGTCGACTACGCCGACCTCCAGCTCGGCCGGACCATCCGCGAGCGTCGAAAGGAGCGCGGGTGGACGCTCCAGGACCTCGCGGCGCGAATCGGCATCTCGGCGGCCGGCCTCTCGGCGATCGAGAACGAGAAAGCGAAGCTCGATCTCGAACAGCTCGTGACGATCGCCGAGGCGTTTGGCATCCGCCCGGACGAACTCCTTCCTGCCTCTCCGAGCCAGCACTACCTGGTTACGCCGCACTCGGACCTCGAGGCGCTGCCGCAGGCGCCGCTCACGCTGATCGACCGGGCGAGCGGCGAGAACGCCTCGCACCACGCCCGCGTCATCCCCCTGGCCGGCGCGTTCGTCGGCAAGCACATGGAGCCGTTTCAGCTCGAAGTGCCGGCGGTCCCGGACGATGAGGTCCGGCTGATCAGCCACGACGGCGAGGAGTTCCTGTTCGTCACGCGCGGCGAGCTCGAGTGCCTGCTGCGCACGCCCGACGGACCGGCCAGCGAGACGCTGCGGCCCGGCGACTGCATGTATTTCCGATCGCACCTTCCGCACTGCCTGCGCGCCGCCGGGGGCAGCATCGCGACCGCCATCGATCTCGTGTATTCGCCGTACGGCGGAGACGATTCGAGGCAGGGGCACACCGCCAGCTACTCGAGCACCGGCCGCCCGCGGACGCTCACGGAGCGGATCGCCGACCAGATCGCGGCGCTTCGCGACTCCACCGGACTGTCGATGAACGACTTCGCGCGGGAGCTCGAGCTGAGCCCGCGCCAGCTCGCGGACATCGAGCGCGGACGTCGGTCGGTGTCGATCGAGCTGCTGCTGCGCGCGTGCCGGCGCTTCCGCAAGCCCCTCGAGTACTTCCTGTCGCGCGCTGTGATCGAGCGCCCGTTCTACCAGGTGCAGCGAGCCGCCGACATCGCGCGGCTCCCGGCGCGGACGCGCAAGCGGCTCGTCGAAGGAGGCTGGCGCGGGACCGAATTCCGGTCGCTGGCCGCGGGATTTGGTCCGCGGGGCATGTATCCGTATTACGTCAAGCTCCGGGTGCCTCCACAGGCCGACCTGACACTCCACGAGCACCACGGCCAGGAGTTCGCCTACGTCGTCAACGGCGAGATCACGCTGGTGACGCTCGCCGACGGCCACCGGGTCAGGGAACGGATGACGTCGGGCGACACCTGCTTCATCGATTCGACCGTCCCACACCGGTTCGTCGGCCAGGGCGTGAGCCCGTACGACGAGTCGAGCGCGGAAATCATCGACGTGTTCTGGTGTCCGCTCGGCGAGAGCTACCTGTTCGAGGACGACTGAACGGCAGGGGTTGTCGGGCCCTTCGGACCATCGTCACGGCGACGCACACGCGCGACGAGCTTCAGTTCGCCCTCGACGTGTTCGCCAGGGTGGGAAGAGAGAGTGCGAACCTCAGATGACAGGGTTCACGGGGTTCTGGGAAGATCGATTGAACCCCTGCGGTCCGGCGAACGTCCACACCTGAGTACCAGAGGCGCGGCCCCTCGCCCGCTCGAGCTCAGAAGTCCCTGCGGACCGGGAACCCCGGGACCCCGTGAACCGTGCGAGCCCCATGAACCGTTCGTTCTTCGACACGTACACCCGCGACCTCCGGGCCGACGACATCCAGCGCCTGTTCACGCGGGATACCCGCGAGGCGTACCGGTTCTTCACGCGCCACCTGGACCTCACCGAGCTGGACGGGCTGCCGCGCCATCGGCGCGTTGCGCGTCACATCCGGCTGGTGTTCCTCGCGTTTGCGATGAAGCTGTCGCCGGCGCGCCGCGTCGTTTACGGCGCCGCCCTGCTGTTCGCCGTCATCGGGCTCGCCCACCTCTTCCGGGGCATTGGGTTCGTCACCGTCGGGATGCCGTTCGGCTTCGGCGCGCGCGTCGACCTTCCAGCCCTCGTCTTCCGTGAAGGCACCGGGGCGCTCCTGCTTTCGCTGGGGCTCATGAACCTGCTCGTGCTGCTCGAGCTCGCCGATCGCCTGTCGCTGAAGAACGATCTCGAAATCGCCCGCGAAATCCAGCAGGCGATGCTGCCGAACGGGTTGTTTCGCGCGCCCGGCGTCGAGACGGCCGGCATCAGCCGGCCGGCGAATACCGTGGGCGGCGATTTCTACGACATCCTGCCGTTGCCCGACGGCCGGCTCGTGGTGGCGGTCGGCGATGTCGCCGGCAAGGGGAGTCCGGCCGCGCTGCTGATGGCGCTGCTTCTCGCCATCCTGCGGACGCTCGTCGACGAAGGGCTCGAGCCGGGAGAGCTGGTGACCCGCCTGAATGCGCAGGTGTCGCGGCACGCGCCCGCCAGCCGGTTCATCACCCTGTTCTACGGCATCTACACGCCGGGCGCCGGCGAGCTCGTGTACGTCAACGCGGGACACATGCCGCCCATGATCGTGCGTCGCAGCGGCAGCTGCGAGCGGCTCGCCGAGGGCGGGATTGCGCTCGGCATGTTCGAGCGATCGACGTACACTGCAGGAAGCGCGAGCCTCGCTCCCGGGGAACTGCTGGCTGTCTACAGCGACGGCGTCACCGAGGCCGAAAACCGCGCCGGCGAGCCGTTCGACGAGCAGGGACTCGAAAGGGCGCTGACGGCGCGGCGCGACATGCCGGTGTCGGACCTGGCCTCCTTCGTGCTCAGCACGGTCGAACGTCACACCGCGGACGTTCGGATGGCCGACGACCTGACCGTTCTGTTACTGCGGCGTACGACCGATCCGGCTCGAGCCGGTGTCTAATCAGGGGCAAGCCCGGGATCCATGAGTCTGGCCGGCCGAGATCCATAGAGGCCGGATCACAAAGATGCACATGAGGGCGCTCGCGCTGGTCGTCGTCCTGACCGCCGGCCTCGGCGTCGGGCCGCTGCCTGCGCAGTCGCCCGCGGCGAACCAGGCGGCTCCTGACCCGGTTCGTTTGCTGCTGGACAGCGTCCAGCAGGCCGTGCAGTCAGGCAGCTCGGCCGACTTCATGAATCTGCTGGCCGCGTCGGCGGACCGCTCGCTGGCCGAGGCCTTCGTTTCCACCGAAATCCAGCCGGGCGCGACCGGCGCCGTGCTCCGGGAGCGCGATCGGCAGCCGCTGCGCGGGACGCTCCCGGGCAACGGCTACCGGCTGATCGTCGAGGTCTTCGCGCAGTACGGTTCGCGGGCGCGGATCGCCACATGGCGGCTGGACGTCAGGCGCGTGCCCTCGACGGCGCCGGCCGACGGCGATCAGACGCCGGCCGAGTGGCGGATTGCCGAAGCGGCGCGCGTCACTTCCGTCGAGAACCTCTATCAGCTGGCTCTCGACCCCGCGCGTCAGTACGACGCGCACGACCTCACGATCGCGGCCGAAGACGTCGAGATTACCCTCCTCTCGGGATCGGTCTTCGTCGCCGACACCGATCAGGGCGTCACGGGCGTCGTGCTGCTCGGGCACGGGGAGCTGCACTTCCATCCGCGGCCCGAGGCCGAGAAGGGGCAGGTGAAGATCTTCTGCGGCTCCGAGACGCTCAACGAGCGGTTCACGGCGGCGTTCGTCCGCGTGAACCCGACCGACTTCGACTCGCTCGTCCCGCAGGAGCGGCTCGAGGAGCGGCCGGTGGATGCGCGGGAGTTCCGGCGCGCCGACGACGTGCTGCACGAGGACGCGCCGAACTCGTACGGGCTGGATCTCGGCGACCTGAGCCCGAAATCGTGGAGCCTGCTGCCCCCTGGCGGAGATCTGCTCGCCGACGTCCACACGCGGCGATTCGGCACGCTCACCTACGCGCACTCGGGCGCGCAACCCGAGGACATCACGCTGTTCGACCGCCGGCACAAGCGCAACGTCGCGCTCTATCCCTCGCAGCACGCGCTCGTCACCGTCGGGCGCTCCTACAACGAGGACGATCTCGCCGACTACGACGTGCTCGATTACGACATCGATGCCGCGTTCACGCCCGATCGGCAGTGGATTGACGGCCGCGCCCGGCTCCGGCTGAAGGTGCGGGCGGCATCGGTCAACGCGCTCACGCTTCGCCTGGCCAATTCACTGACCGTCCGATCGCTCGTCAGCGATCAGTTCGGCCGTCTGTTCGGCCTGCGGATCCGCGGGCAGAACAGTTTCGTCGTGAATCTGCCGGCGACGATACCTCAGGGCACCGAGCTCACCCTGACGATCGCGTACAACGGACACCTCGAGGCGCAGCCGCCGGATCGCGAGACGGTATCGGGGCAGATTCGGCCGCCCGTGCAGGAGGAAGGGCCGATCGTGCTGCCGGAGCCGAGCTTTCTCTACAGCACGAGCAGCCTGTGGTACCCGCAGAACACCGTCACCGACTACGCCGTGGCGCGGATGCGCATCAGCGTCCCGGCTGCGCTCGGCTGCGTGGCGAGCGGCTTGATGGACGGGCCGCCTGTGATCCGTCCCGCAACCGCCGACTCCGAGGCGCGAAAGGAGTACGTCTTCACGTCGATTCAGCCGGTGCGCTACCTCGCCGTGATCATCAGCAGGTTCGTGCGGTCCGACACGAAGACGGTCGTCTTCGCCGCCGACGACGGCGCCGACGGACCTTCGCCGGCCGGGGTCTCGTACGGCGGCCTGAGCGTGACGGTCGAAGCGAACCCGCGTCAGGTGCAGCGGGGACGCGACCTGCAGGATCGCGCCATCGACATCGCGCGGTTCTACTACTCGATCGTCGGCGACTGCCCGTACCCGGACTTCACGCTGGCCCTCGTCGACAACGATCTGCCCGGCGGGCACAGCCCTGCGTACTTCGCGGCGCTCGATCAGCCGCTTCCGACGTCGACGCTGCGGTGGCGGAACGATCCGGCGGCGTTCAACAACTACCCGGAGTTCTTCATCGCGCACGAGCTCGCGCACCAGTGGTGGGGACAGGCGGTCGGGTGGAGGAACTATCACGAGCAGTGGCTGAGCGAAGGCTTCGCGCAGTACTTCGCCGCGCTGTACGCCCAGCACCACCGCGGCGACGAGGTGTTCGAGGGCGTGCTGCACCAGCTGCGCCGCTGGGCGATCGAAGATTCGGAGCAGGGACCGATCTCGCTCGGGTACCGCCTCGGACACATTCGCGGCGACAGCCGCGTGTTCCGCGCGGTCGTGTACAACAAGGGCGCCGCCGTGCTCCACATGCTGCGCGAACTGATAGGAGACGAGGCGTTCTTCCGCGGCATCCGGCGGTTCTATCGAGTCTCGCGATTCCGGAAGGCCGGGACCGACGAGTTCCAGCAGGCGATGGAGCAGGAGACCGGGCGCCCCCTGTCCCGCTTCTTCCAGCAGTGGATTGACGGCACGTCGCTGCCGAAGCTGAAGTTCAGCTACCGCGTGGAGAAGTCGGCGCAGGGACACGAGGTCGTGCTGCACGTCGAGCAGGTCGGCGAGGTCTTCGACGTGCCGCTCCCCGTGACGCTGCAGTACGCCGATCAAAAGGCCGTGGACGTCATCATCCCGGTCACGGCACGCACGGTCGACATGCGGGTCGCGCTCGCCGGCCCGCTGCGCGGCGTGCAGGTGGATGAAGACAGCACGCTGGCGGAGGTCGAGAAAGGATAGGGCACGAGGACGGCCCGAAGGCCGCCCCCTACTGAAGATAGATGCCGGCCACGCGCGCTTCGCCGTTGCGCTCGAACGGCTCGAGCACGAGGATGAAGCGCGTCCCGCCGAGCAGGTACGAACGGATGGAGCGCGCCCCGAGCGGGCCGCGCTTCGTCACCGCGCGCGTGAGCACGGCCGCCGCGCCGACACGCGCCAGCGCCACCTCGGCCCGGTCGCCCACCTTCACTTCCTCCGGCGTGCCCTGCATGATCGCCGGCACCGACACCGCATCGACCGGCACGTCTGCGCTCGACGCCGGCTCCCCGGCCGCGACCGGCGGCGGGGGCGCCATGCGCAACTCGCGCACCACGAGTAGTCCGACGACCAGCGTCGCCACGAGAAAGGCGGCGGCAGCCAACCATTCGCCGGCGAAGCTGGGGCGGGTGCGGGTGGCCTCCATGACGGGGCTCCTCGGGAAACCGGGACGGGGCGCGTCGGTGAGTACCCCGAATCTAGGGGCCGCCGTGGAGCTTGTCAATCCCTTTGATATGATCCTGCCAATGGATACCGTTACGCTGACGATTGACGGCCGGCAGATCACGGTGGAGAAGGGCAAGACCGTTCTCCAGGCCGCGCTCGAGAACGGCATCGCCCTCCCGTACTACTGCTATCACCCCGGCATCGGCGTCGACGGGTCGTGCCGCGTCTGCATCGTCAAGATCGAGAAGATGCCGAAGCTGCAGACGTCGTGCTCGACCGTGTGCACGGACGGCATGGTCGTGGACACGCGCGCGCCGGAGGTCGTGGAAGCGCGCGCGGGCGTGTTCGAGTTCCTGCTGATCAACCACCCGCTCGACTGCCCGGTGTGCGACAAGGGAGGCGAGTGCCCCCTGCAGGATTTCTCGTACACCTTCGGGCCCGACGAGAGCCGCATGGATTTTCCGCGCCGCACGTTCGACGGCGAAGGCGTCAAGGCGGACGTGGACTTCGGTCCGACGCTGATGCTCAACCGCAACCGCTGCATCCTGTGCACGCGGTGCGTGCGGTTCATGCGCGAGGTGGACGGAGACGCGCAGATCAACATCATCGACCGCGGATACGGCAGCGAGATCGCGACGTTCCAGGATCAGGGCGTCCACTCGCTCATCTCCGGCAACCTGATGGACGTCTGTCCGGTGGGCGCCATCACGACGCGCGACTACCGCTTCAAGTCGCGCCCGTGGGACAACCCGACCGCCGTCGACACCATCTGCACGCAGTGCTCCAGGGGATGCAACACCACGGCGTGGATCAAGGGGAAGCCGGAGTGGGCCAGGGGTTCACGCCTGATCCGATTCACGCCGCGATTCAACCCCGAGGTCAACGACTACTGGATGTGCGACATCGGGCGGTTCGAGTACCACTGGGTGGAAGGCGACGACCGCGTGCGCAAGCCGCTCGAGCGCGACGCCGCCGGCGCGCAGAATCCGGTGTCGTGGCACGACCTGATGTCGAAGCTGCGCGATCGGCTCGCCGCCGCCGGCACGGCGAACCCGGACGGCGTGAAGTTCCTCCTGTCGGCGCACGCCTCCCACGAGGAGCTCTTCCTCGTCCGGCGCCTCACCGAGGCGCTGATGGGGGCCGAGGGTCCGAAGTCGATTCACGTGAGCTGGCGGCACCGGCCCAAGGCGCAGCCGGCGCGCACGAAGTTCAGGGTGCCGCCGGTCGAAGCGCCGAACGTCGCCGGCGCCCGGCTGTTCGGCCTCGCTCCGGGAGGTCTCTCGGACGAAGTCGGCCCGGCGGATCTGTCGGCGCTGCGCCAGGCGGTCGAAGCCGGGCGCGTCACGGCGCTCTACGTGCTCGATCCGGGACCGGACGGGTCGCTCGGCGACGTCCGCTGGCTGCTGGACGCGCGCGCGCGCGGCGTGCTGCCGCTGCTCGTCGTCCAGGGCGTGCTCCTCACCGATCTGGCGCGCGCGGCCGACTTCGTCCTGCCGGGCGCATCCTTTGCGGAAAAGGACGCATCTTATACGAATGACGCCGGCCGGCTGCAGGGCGCGGCGCGGGCAATGGCGCCGCCGGGCGATGCAATGGAAGACTGGCAGATCCTGGCGAATCTCGGCGTCGCGCTGGGCGTCCCGTCCGAGTACACGACCGCGGCGCAGGTGCGCGCGGACATCGCCGAGCGCTACCCGGACGTGCCTGGCCTCGACGGCATCGCCACGCTCGCCTTCAGCCGGCCGATGGCCGCCCGGAACTGGCTGCAGGCGTCGAACCCCTCGGAGCGCTGGAAATGGGACTTCATGTTCAAGGATCTCCCGCCGGTGAAAGGGGCGGTCGATCCGTCGGCGGTGCCGCTGCCGCCCGGCGCGATTTCGCTCAGAAAGGTCGAATAGAGGGGAACCCCGCGAGCCCTGTGAACCGTATCTTCCTCTTCCTCCTCGCAACCGTGGCCGTCGCCGCTCCGGCCCGCGCACAGCTGCGCGGGATCAAGGCGGAGGTCGCGCCGGTCGTCGCCGCCGACGGCGTGCATGCTGGTCAGGAGATCCGCGCGGCGCTCCAGGTCACGCTCCCGGACGGCTTTCACGTCCAGTCGAACAAGCCGCGCGATCCGTCGCTCATCCCGACCGTCCTGACCATCGATCCGCCGGCCGGCGTTTCGGTCGCGGAAATCGTCTTCCCCGCACCGACCGATCTCAAGCAGGCCGGGCTGGACCAGCCGCTCGCGGTGTTCGAGCAGAACTTCGCGATCGGCGTCCGCTTCGTGGTCGCGGCCGGCGTGCCACCCGGCGATCTCGTCGTCCCCGCGCGCCTCCGGTATCAGGCGTGCGACGCGAACATGTGCTATATCCCGGCGACGGTTGCTGCGTCCTGGACCCTGCACGTCGTCGTGGCCGGCACGCCGGTGGCGCCCGCGCACCAGGGTCTCTTCGGCACCATCGCGTTCGGGCATGGCGAACGGCCTGGCGGCGCCAGCCGCGGCGAGACGCCTTCTCCAGGAGCGCCAGGCTCCAGCCGGGCGGATCGCGCGGACGCCGGCCTCGGCCAGCTCGACGACTTCACCATCGCGGCCACGACCGGCGGATATCTGGGCTCGAGCGACTTCCTGAAGTTCCTGCACGACGCCGAAGCCGGCGTGCGCGAGAAGGGGCTGTTCGAGGGGCGCGGCCCGCTGATGATTCTGCTGATCGTTCTCGTCGGCGGCCTCGCGCTGAACCTGACGCCGTGCGTGCTGCCGATGATTCCGATCAACCTGGCGATCATCGGCGCGGGCGCGCGGGCGGCCTCGCGCCGCCGGGGGTTCCTGCTCGGCCTGGCCTACGGCGCCGCGATGGCGCTCGTCTACGGCATCCTCGGACTCGTCGTCGTCCTGACGGCCGGCACGTTCGGCACCATCAACGCGTCGCCCTGGTTCAACCTGGCCATCGCCGTCCTGTTCGTCGTCCTCGGCCTCGCGATGTTCGACGTCGTCACGATCGATTTCTCGCGATGGTCGACCGCCTTCAACCCGTCAGCCGGCCGCGGCACGTTCGTCCTGGCCTTCAGCATGGGAGCGATCGCGGCGCTGCTCGCCGGCGCGTGCGTGGCGCCGGTCGTCATCGAGGTCGTGATTTTCTCTGGCCGCCTCTATGCGGCCGGAACGACGATCGCGCTCGCGCTCCCCTTCTGTCTCGGCGTCGGCATGGCGCTGCCGTGGCCGATCGCCGGCGCCGGCCTTGCCGCCATGCCGAAGCCCGGCCTGTGGATGACGCGCGTCAAGCAGGTGTTCGGCGTGGTGATCCTCGCGACCGCCGCGTACTACGGCTACGAGGCGTACGGGCTCTTCGCGAACCGCTGGGTCGATCCTTCGGCGGTCGCGTCGAGCGTGCAGGAAAAGTTGAAGGAAGGCTGGCACTCCTCGCTCGCCGACGGCCTCGCATCTGCGGAGCGAGAGCAGAAGCCGGTGCTCATCGATCTCTGGGCGACCTGGTGCAAGAACTGCCTGACGATGGACAAGACGACGCTGGAGGATCCCGCGGTGAAGTCGGCGCTGAGCGGGTACGTGAAGGTGAAGTTCCAGGCCGAGCAGCCCGATCAGCCGCCCGCCAGCGATATCATGAAGCGTTTCGGCGCCGTCGGCCTTCCCACCTACGTGATCCTTCACCCGAAGCCGGCCGCCGGCCGCACCGACTGATTCTTCCCGGCGTCTTCCGGGTCGTCCGTCGATCCGTCAGGGCCGCGCCCCCGACTGGAAGTCCAGCGTCGCGATGGCTGCCGGGTAGTCGTACCGCGCCGTGGCCTGGTCGGTCTCCGCCTTCGTCTGGTTGAGTTGCGCCTGGGTCAGCTCGACGATCGAGCCGAGGCCCAGCTTGTAGCGCGCCTGCGCCAGATCGAGCGCCTCGTTGGCTTCGGTGAGCAACTGCGAGGTCAGGTCGAGCTGCTGGCGCCCGGTGTTGGCGTCGAGCCACGCCAGGCGCACGTCACGCGCGATCCGGTTCTGCAGGTCGTGCAGGCGCTCGTCTTCGATCTGCATCCGATCCGTCGCGGCCGCCCGCTGCGCCGAGAAGAGCGCGCCGTTGAACACCGGAACGCTGACATTGATCCCCAGCGCAGAGTAGCGATCGGCGAGCCCGTCCTGACGGTACGGCACGATTCCCGCCCCGCCGGCCAGGCCGACCGTCGGCAGCCACAGGTCGCGCGCGGCCCGCGCCAGGCTCATCGCCGAGTCGCGCTGCAGGCTCTGGCTCGCGAGATCGGGCCGGTGCCGCATGGCGGAGGCGATCTCCTGATCGAGCGCCGGCAACGGCGCGGTCGGCAGCGGCTCGTCCTGCAGGTCGAACGTCCGGGTATCGCGGTAGCCGAGCGCCGCCCCCGGCGGCGCCTGAGCCGCGAGCGGCGCGTACGCCTCGCTGCCGGTGCCGAGCTTCAGCGCCATCGGCACCAGGCCGATCACCGTCGCGAGCGACGTCATGTGAATCGGGCGCAGCCGGATCCGGCACGAGGTCACGATCGCCTCGCGGACGCCGGCGCCGCCCGCCTCGAGCTGGTGCGCGAACTCGACGATCAGGATGCTGTTCGACACGACGATGCCGACCATCATGATCACGCCCATGAGCGACTGGACGTTGAGCGTCGTGCCGGTCAGGAACAGCGTGACGAGGACGCCGGTGAGACCCGTCGGCACCGCGAGGAGGATCAGGCCCGGATCGCGAGGAACGACCTGAACTGCGCCACGAGGATGAGGTACAGGAGCACGATCGAGAGCAGCAGGCCGAGCGAGAAGCTGCGGAACGACGAGCGCATCCCCTGCACCATTAGCTCGGCGCGATCATGCCGTTCGAGGTGAGCGCCGTGATCACGTTGTCCACGACCTCGCGCTGCGTGAGCCCGAGCTCGCTGGCGTGCTGCCGGTCGATCCGCAGCCGCAGGGACGGGTAGTCGAGGTCCTGCGGGATGTAGCTGTCGCTCACCTGCGGCACGCGCCGGAGCTTCCGCGCGAGCGCGACCGCCGCCTGGTGATCGGCCCCGAGATCCGGCCCGCTCACCTGCACGTCGATCGGCGCAGGCAGCCCCTGGTTCAGCACGGCGTCGACCATGCCGCCCGACTGGAAGTAGGCGCTCAGCTCCGGCAGATCGCGCTGGATGCGGCGGCGCACCCGGTCCATATACTCGTAGCCGCCGATGCGGTGGTTCTCGGTCAGCGCCGCCTGCACCGTGGCCGTGTCGGGGCCCGAATTGCCCGTGTAGATCGACGAGAAGCCCGGGATGACGCCGATGTTCGAGACGATGACCTGGAGATCCTGCGGACCGACGGTGCGCCGGACGATGGCTTCGACCTTCTTCACCTCGTCGTTGGTCAGTGACAGCCGGAGGCCGGACGTCGCCTTCAGGTTGATGACGAACTGGGCGGCGTCGGTGCGGGGGAAGAACGCCACGCCGAGCAGCGGGTAGATCAGGAGGCTGGCGAGGAAGATTCCGGTGATCGACAGCACCACGAGCGTCGGACGCCTGAGCGCCTGACCGACGGCCCACTCGTAGCGATCGAGCAGGCGATTGAAGCGGGCGTTGAATCCGGCGTTCAGCCGCGCGATGGCCGACGGCCGGACGGCCGCGTCGCCGAGCCCGCCCTTGATGAGCGTCGCGCAGAACAACGGCACGACCGTCATCGCCATGAAGTAGGAGGCGAAGAGCGCGAGGACGACGGCCAGGGCCAGGGCCGAGAACAGGAAGCGCGCGACGCCGTACAGGAACGTCACGGGGAAGAAGACGACGGCCGTCGTCAGCGTCGCCGCCAGGACGGCTGCGCCCACCTCCCGGCCGCCGCCAGCGCCGTGAGCCGGCGCGCCAGGCGCGTGCGCCGCAGCTGTCACGACCGCACCGGGGCCGGCGCGAACGGTGCGGATGCGGACGCGGGATGCGTCCGCGATGAATCGTCCCGATCCATTGAGGCTCGAATCGAGTCGAGTGTTCCGTCGATCCGGCCGTCAAGGGATCGCGCGCCGTTTTACGGAGATTTGTCGACTTCGTCAGCTCGTCTTCACAGACTGGCACGCCGCGTCAGAAGATGCCGGTGCGCCGGAGCGCGTCGCGCACGTCGTATCCGATCACGGCGTCGAAGCGCCGGCCAATCGGCACCGCATACGGAGTACTCAACGCGCGCGCAGCATAGATCGACGCGGTGAACGGGCCGTGAATCGGGATGGTCGCGGCCGCGAACAGGTGGCGGCCGCTCTGCATCCGGTCCGCGTTCCATCCGCCGTAGAACCGATCCACCGTCACGTAGCCCGCCTGCAGCTGCAGATGCTTCGTGATCGATCGTTCGGCCCAGACGCCGACACCGGACGCGGCGTGCCGGTTGAAACGCCGGTACTGCTCCCACCGGACGGCACTCACGGGCGACGTTGCGGGCAGGTGGACGGTGATCGCCGCGCGCAGCAGGTCGGCGCCGAGCTGGCGGTCGTACTCGAGCGACCCGCCGAGAAGGCGTGAGAAACGCTTGCGGGCGAGCACCTGCGTGTAGTTCGGGTGCGCGAGGCCGTCCCAGCGGCGGAACAGGCTGGGCGTGTCGAAGGGGCCCAGGGCTGCGCGGGTGATCGTGATTTCGTCCAGGTACAGGTCCTTCGGCCGCCGCACGCTGACGCGCTCGCCGGCGATGTAGCCGTCGGTGTCGTAGGTCACCCACTCGTCCGCTTCGCCGCGATTGAGGTACAGGCCGCCGTACTGCAGCTCCATGCCGTCGATCGGCGCCGCCGACGCGTAGAGCTGCTTGACGTAGTTGTCCCTGCCGTCGAACGACGTGCCGTGGCCGACGCCCCAGTTGTTCCACGTGCCGATGAAGCTGCCGCCGCTGAAGAAGCCGACGTGCACGGAGTACCGTCTGGCGGCGTCCAGGTTCACCCGCGCCTGGATCTGATCCTTGTATTGAAGCTGATTCGCCGTCGTGACGTCCCTGCTGTCGTCCGTGAACCGGTAGCGCGAGAACACCGTGAACGACTCGATCTCCAGCCAGCGTCGCAGCGGTGGCGCCGCGGACGCTTTCGCCGGGGTCGGTTGCGACTGGGCGTGGACGGGAACGGTCAGCAGGAGGAGGAACGGCAGGAGCGCCGTGCAGCGTGAGATGGTCATTGAGTCCGGATGACGTCTTTGTGATCCGCGCGGCAAGTATACCGTCGGTCCGGCCGTGCAATGCATGCGCGTCCGGCGCAGCGTGTTGTGATACTCTGGCACCGTTCGTCAGAGCCTCGAAGTCAGAGCCTCGAAGGAATCCGATGCGCTCACGTGTGGCCAGGCTGACGTTCGGCGCGGTGGCCTGGATCGCCATCGGCGCCTCGGCCGCCTTCCTCTTACAATCCGAACGGCGGATCGCGGAGATGCACGCGGCCCTTCGCGCATTCGACGTGCGCGCGCGCGAAGCGGCCGATGCGCTCGCGGAGATCCGTGCCGGGCAGCAGGCCTACGTCGCGGCCGGACAGAGCGTGGCGTTCTGGATGCCGAAGGTGGCGGCGCGGCTCGACGCCGCGAGGACGGCGGTCACGGAGCTCGGTCGGAGAGCGTCGAGCGGCAACGCGCGGGCCGCGCTCGAAGAAGCATCGGGCACGATTGCCGACTTCGCGAAGCTGGACGCACGGGCGCGCGGCTACGTCAACGCCGGCGAGCCGATGATGGCGTCGGACGTCATCTTTACCGAGGGCGGCGAGACGACGACCGCCGCCGTTCACCAGGTGGAGGGAGCGCGCGTCGCCGAGCACGAGGCCGCCGACGCCACGGAGGCCGCACTCCGCCGGCGGGAAGCGATGGCCCTCGGCGGGTCCGCGGGCGTGGCGGCGCTGGTGGTCGTGCTGCTCGTCCCGCGACCGAAGAAGGCGGCCGCGCCTTCGACGCTCTCAATTGCTCCGACGGTGACGCCGTCGGTGGACGCAAGCGATCTGATGGTCCGCACCGCGGCGCCTGCCCGACCGGCCGCCCCCGCCAGACCGGCGGCGCCACCCAACCTGTCCGCGTCGAGCGCCGCCGGGCGCGCCGTGTCGCCGGTGCTCAGGGCCGCTGCCGAGCTGTGCACCGATTTCAGCCGGGTCGTCGACATCACCGGCCTGGCCGTGCTGCTGGGAAAGGCGGCGGACGTGATGGACGCCAGCGGCCTGATCGTGTGGCTGGGCAACGCAGCCGGTGGCGATCTGCGGGCCGTGCTCGCGCACGGCTACGGCCAGAAGGCGCTCGCGCGGATGCCGGCCGTGTCGCGATCGGACGACAACGCGGCCGCGGCCGCGTACCGCACCGGGCGCATGCAGATCGTCGTGTCGCGTCCCGGTTCGGCCGGCGGCGCCGTCGTCGCGCCGATTGTCGGGACCGGCGGCTGCATCGGCGCCCTGTCGGCAGAGATCAGGAGCGGCGGCGAGAGCTCCGATGCCGTGCAGGCGCTCGCGACGATTTTTGCCGCGCAGCTCGCGGGCATCCTCGCCTCCAGCGCAACGCAGGCCACCGCCGAGGCGGGCACGAGCGAAGTCACGGCGGCCACGGGATCGTAACCACCGCCCCCCGGCCCGGCAGATCACGCGCCAGAATCGACCGCCGCCCAACGCCAACCGTCTACTGGCCTGTGGCTTGCAGCGCGAACCCGCGCCCACGCAGTCCAGGGAGGATGGCCATGTTTGCACTCACGGTTGTCGACCACCTGCGTCTGGATTCTGATCAGGCGGCTCAGAATTACACGGTCCACGCGCAGGCGGCCGAACGGTTCGCTCGCCTCGCCCTGATCGCCCGCATCACGGTTGCCGTGCTGCTCGCGGCGGCGACCGCCGTGGCCATCGCGGGTCTCTGGTTCCAGACGCGGCCGTACCAGATCGCCGTGCTCGTGACGACCGCGATGGGCTTCCTCGCATTCACTCTGCAGACCATCGTCGGCATCGAAGCGCGCGTGCACGTTCACCGGGCGTTCGCGCACGAGCTCTGGATCGTGGCGGAACGGTATCGATCCCTGCTCACGGAGATCGACGAGGGGAGCGTCGAACGCGCTGCCGTTCTGCAGCGCCGCGACGAACTGATGCAGCAGTTGCACACCGTGTACGAGCGAGGCTTCGGCTTCGACCAGTCCGGCCACGAGGCGGCGCGCCTCCGCGCTATCGCGCCCGAGCAGGCTGCTTGACCGCAGCCGCCGCCTGACCACGGGGCTCGATCTTCACCGTCGTCGCCTTCCTGTCGCGAACGATCCCGAGAGTGACCGCGTCGCCGTCGCGGAGGCCGCGGACCAGCTCGCTGCGCGATCGCACGGGAGTGCCGTCGACTGACGTGATGACGTCGCCCGCCGTCAACCCGGCGCGCGCCGCCGGCGAGCCCTCTCGCACGGCCGCGACGAGCACCCCGCCGTCCCTGGCGCCGAAATACGCGGCCAGCTGCTCGCCCAGCTCGCTGACCGTAATCCCGAGGCGCCAGCGCGGCCCCTGCGCCGGGTCGAAGTCGAAGTCGAATGCCATCGGCGGCAGACGGTCCGCGTAGCGGCTGAGATCGCCGAGCCGGTCGCGGAGCCGGTTCACGGCGCGAGACGACCGCGCAGTGTCGTGAGGCGCCGATCGCCGTCGCTCCGCTGGTGATGTGGCGGCGGACCGTCCGGCGTGGTCTGGCGCGAGGACTGCGCGAAAGCGGGAGCCGTCGCGAGCGCGCCGAGGCCAGCCGCGGCGGCCAGGACGGCCAGCCCTTTGATCAGCGTCATGGCGGATTCCCTTCGGTCTTCCGTTGAGACGAAAGGCTCCCGCGAAAAAGCTAGAATCTCAGCCATGGCCAAGACCCACGTTCCGCCCGGCGGAGGCCGGGAGACCCGCGCGCAGATCCTCGAGCGCACCGAGCGCGAGCGGGTCAAGTTCATGCGCCTCCAGTTCACCGACATTCTCGGCACCATCAAGAACGTCGAGATCCCCGACCGTCAGTTCGAGGACGCCCTCGACGGCAAGATCATGTTCGACGGATCGTCGATCGAGGGGTTCGTGCGGATCGAGGAATCCGACATGTACCTGCGGCCGGACCTGTCGACGTTCCGCGTCTTTCCGTGGGCGGGCCAGACCGGCGAGAAAGTCGGGCGGATGATCTGCGACATCTACGCGCCGGACGGCTCGCCGTTCGTCGGCTGTCCCCGCACCGTGCTGAAGCGAGTGATCGCAATGGCGGCCGCGAAAGGCTACACGCTCAATGCGGGCCCGGAAGCCGAGTTCTTCCTCTTCCAGACGAAGAACGGCGTCGCGACGACGGAAACGCACGACGCGGCGAGCTACTTCGATCTCAGCCCGGTCGACATGGGCGAGGACGTCCGGCGCGAGATCGTTCTCGCGCTCGAGGCGATGGGCTTCCACGTCGAGGCGGCGCACCACGAAGTGGCGCCCGGCCAGCACGAGATCGATTTCCGCTACGACGACGTCCTGACGACGGCCGACAACGTGAGCACGTTCCGCTTCGTCGTCAAGAACGTCGCGATCCGAAACGGGTTGCACGCGACGTTCATGCCGAAGCCGATCTACGGCATCAACGGCTCGGGGATGCACACGCACATGTCGCTGTTCTCCGGCGCCGGCAACATCTTCTACGACGCCAAGGGCGACTATCAGCTCAGCCGCATCTGCCTGAACTACATCGCCGGCGTGCTCCGCCATGCCAAGGGGTTCTGCGCCATCACGAATCCGCTCGTGAACTCGTACAAGCGCCTCGTGCCCGGGTACGAGGCGCCCACGGCCATTTCATGGTCGGAGAAGAACCGCAGCCCGCTCGTTCGCGTGCCGGCGGCGCGCGGCACCGCGACCCGCATCGAGCTGCGCATGCCCGATCCGTCCTGCAACCCGTATCTCGCGCTCGCCGTGATGCTCCGCGCCGGCCTCGACGGCATCGAGAAGGACCTGGATCCGGGGCCGCCCATCAACAAGAACATCTACAAGATGAGCCACCGCGAGCGGCGGCACCTGCGGATTGACGAGCTGCCCGGCAACCTGAGCGAGGCACTCGACGAGATGGAGAAGGACGATCTCGTGCACGAGACGCTGGGCGACCACATTTTCGAGCACTTTCTGGAAGCGAAGCGGGAGGAGTGGCTCGACTACATCAAGCACGTGTCGCCGTGGGAGGTCGAACGGTATCTGGGGTTGTACTGACTGCAGGACGATCCAGCGCGCCGGACGAACGATTTCGGCCGGTTTCGCGCGATCCGCGCGGGCACGCGATTTGATGAGTGCGTCTTCGGTCGCGCCGGACCACCGGGATACGTAACTTCAGGCAGGCGCTGGCATCGCCGTATCCCGTCCGAATGTTCCACGGTCCGTGCGCGGCCTCTTTTTTTGTGAAGAACACGTAAGCCGCCCGCGACATGTCCGCGATAGCGCGCTCGCCTTCCTGCTCCCTCTGAAGGGATCTGGTCATCACGGCAAGGACAT
>JBLMXQ010000041.1:0-3110 GCA_050257855.1 Betaproteobacteria bacterium
GCGCGTATGCGCAGGCGCAGAACCCGGACGTGCCGTCGCTCACGCGGCAACCCGCGCCGGACATCCGCGTCGAGGTGACGGGTTCCAACATCAAGCGCGTGGAAGGAGAAGGCGCCCTGCCCGTGACGATCATCACGCGGCAGGAGATCGAGAAATCCGGCGCCACCAACCCGATGGAGCTGCTCCAGCAGATCTCGGCCAACAACAGCCTCGGCGCGGTCAACGTCGCGAATTCCGTCGGCGCGACGACGCTCTCCGCGCAGACCGCCTCGCTGCGCGGCCTGGGCGGCGGGCGCACGCTGGTGCTGATCAACGGCCACCGGATGGAAGGGTTCGCCGGCGAGATCCAGGGCGTGCAGGGCGTGAATCTGGCGGCCATTCCGTTCTCGGCGATCGAGCGCGTGGAAATCCTGAAGGACGGCGCGTCCGCGGTGTACGGTTCGGACGCGATCGCCGGCGTCATCAATTTCATCACCCGCACCGACTACGTCGGCGCCGAAGTGACCGGCATGTACGGCACGCCCACGCGCGGCGGCGGCGGCGACCAGTGGCAGGCCAACGTCTCGGCCGGCTGGGGCGACCTCGCCAGGGACCGCTGGAACGTGTTCCTGTCGGGCTCGTACAACGAGCAGAAGTCGCTCGACCAGAAAGACCGCAATTTCTCGAACAGCGCGTACCGGCCCGACATCGGGCTGATCGGCCTGTCCAGCAACAGCTTGCCCGCGCGCGTGACGACGGGCGGCATCGGCAACGTCGACAACCGCAGCGGCGTGCCCATCGTGGCCAATTCGCCGGAGACCTGCGCTCCGGGCATCTTCGTCAACGACGACATCCTCGGGACCAACTGCTTTTACGACCCGTCGGTAACACCCGGCGTGCAGATGATCCCGCACCAGAAGACGTACAACCTGTTCGGCAGCGCCGTCTACCAGATAAACCCCGACTGGCAGGCGTACCTGCAAGGCATTTACTCCCACGACGAGGCCAACCTCGTGATCCAGCCGGGGCCGGTGTCGAACCTCTTCAGCTACGGCCCGGGCGCGAACCTGCTGTCGACGGTGCTCATCCCGCCGACCAGCCCGTACTATCCGCACGATCTCGCCGCCGAGGCCGGCGTCGATGGCCAGCCGCTCAACGTGCGCTACCGGACGTTCGACAACGGGTTCCGCGACACGACCGACACGAACGAGCACTGGCAGGTCATCGGCGGCGTGAAGGGCAGCTGGCGCAACTGGGACTGGGACGGCTCGGCGTTCTACAGCGAGGGCAAGACGACCGAGCACCTGAACGGCGGCTTCCAGGATTACCGCCTGCTTCTGCCGCTGCTCAACAGCGGCCGCGTCAACGTCTTCGGCTTCAATACGCCGGAGATCGTCGACGAGCTTCGCGCGACCAACTTCATCGGCGACACGATCGACGGGAAGTCGAAGAACTACGGCGCGCAGATCAAGACGTCGGGCGAAATCTGGAAGCTGCCCGCGGGTCCGCTCGCCATGGCGATCGGCCTCGAGGCGCGCAAGGAAGACCTCACGCAGAACATGGCGGAGGCGATCCAGGAAGGCTACATCACCGGCTACGGCGGCGAGATCAAGAACGTCTCGGGCGACCGCAAGCAGTGGGCAGCCTTCACGGAATTCAACATCCCGATCGTCAGGACGCTCGAAGGCAACGTCGCGGTCCGCTACGACCACTACAGCGATTTCGGCAGCACGACCAACCCGAAATTCAGCCTGCGGTGGCAGCCGGTGCGCACGCTGCTTCTGCGCGGCTCGTACGGCACGGGCTTCCTCGCGCCGTCGCTCTACCAGCTCTTCACGCCGAACATCAGCGGCGTCTCGCAGCCGGGTCTCAGCGACCCGATCCGCTGCCCGGTCACCGGCGACACCGGCTTCGACTGCGCCACCCAGTTCGGCGTGCTCTTCGGCGGCAACTCGAGCCTCAAGCCGGAGGAGTCGGAGCAAACGACGTTCGGCATCGTCGTCGAGCCGATCCCGAACGCGTCGATCTCGGTCGACTGGTTCAAGATCAACCTGAAGGACGCGATCACGAACGGCATCTCGCCGCTCACGATCCTGGGCGACCTCGACCAGTTCGGCAGCCTCGTCACGCGTGCGCCCGCCGATCCCGGCTCGCCGCTCCCGGGACGCATCCTGTCGATCCTGCAGACGTACATCAATCTCGGCGCCGAGCGGATCGAGGGCCTCGACGTCGAAGGCCACTATCGCTCGCCGATGATGGGCTGGGGCCGCCTGTCGTTCGACCTGTCGGGCACGTACTACACCAAGTACGACGCGCAGAACCCGGACGGCACGTACACGAGCGCGGTCGGCAACACCTACGGCACGGTGGTCACGGGCGTGGTGCCACGCTGGAAGCAGTACGCGTCGCTGACGTGGGACCAGGGTCCGTGGGAAGCGGTGATTGCGAACACGTACCAGACCTCGTACACCGACCAGCAGACCGACCTCGACGGCAACCTGCGCACGGTCGGCTCGATGAGCATCTGGGACCTGCAGGGCTCGTACAGGGGCTTCAAGAACCTGAAGCTCACGCTTGGCGTGAAGAACCTGTTCGATCGCAACCCGCCGGTATCGAACCAGCAGAGCACGTTCATCGGTGGCTTCGACCCGTCGTACTACGATCCACGCGCGCGGTTCATCTACGGCAGCGTGACGTACTCGTTCAAATAAGCGACCAAGAAAGGCAGTACCATCTTCCAGGGGGCTTCGGCCCCCTGTTTTTTGGATGGCTCATCGAAAGCCGATGTCGTACGTGGAGGGATCGGTGCAGTCGGCGTTCGCCGGTCGTAGTGCCTCCGACACCGGCGGACGGTTGGGGTCAAATGTGCTACAAGACGGGCTTTCGTCCCGGAGAGGTCGCATGAAGAGCCTGCTCTGCGTGCTGTTGCTTGCCGTCGCATCCGTCGCGTTCGCCGCCACGCCGGCCGAGAACCCGGCGACGATGGGCGTTGCCGCGGCCGCGCCGGCGTCCGACAAGGTCGGGGACCTCACCGACATGCCGGCCCTGCGCGCAGCGGCGAAGGCGGACAAGCGCGCGCTCGTGTCGCGTGCGCTCGACCTGTCGGCGACGGAGGCGAAGCGCTTCTGGCC
>JBLMXQ010000042.1:0-11378 GCA_050257855.1 Betaproteobacteria bacterium
CCAGTTCGAAATCGCCGAAGACGATCTGCCCCACCCGCACAGCCCCCGGATCCCGCCCAGCGATTGTACGTCTCCGGGCACGACAAGCAACGCCAGCCTCGGGACTTGGGCGTGCATGAAGTGTCCAGATTTTCTACAGCAGCCGTCCATTGCCCGGGCACCATCGAGGGGCAGAAGCTCGGCGGGCCGGGCCCGGTCGGTCCGCAGGTCGGCGTCGCCATGACGACGTTCGATGGCGCCGGGAACCTGAGTCAGATCGATTCGGTGACCATCGGTGGGACGGCGGTATCCGACTTCAGCCATCCGCCTGCGTCCGGAACGTACTCGGTGAACGCCGACTGCACCGGTACCTTCACGATCAATTTCCAGGACGGCCGTCCGACCGTGACCGCGAACTTCCTCGTGTCGCAGAGTGGAAACGAGATCGACACGGTCGTCGTTTCGTCCAGCGTACTGGCCACTGGCAGCATCGGGAAGCGCCGTTTTCCCGATCCGATGTGAGCTCCTCCGCGGCTGATCGTTCCCGGCCGCCAGGTCCCAGAGCTACGCCGTGCGCAGCAGCGCGATGCCGCCGACGATCAGGACGATGGCGCAGAGCTTCCGCACGGTCATCGGTTCGGCGAACAGGAGCATGCCGAACGCGACGGCGAGCGCGGCCTCGAGACCGAGGACGATCAGGTAGGTGGTGGTCAGCTCCGCGCCGCGCATCGCGAGCGACTGCACTGCGGCTCCGACCCCGAACAGCAGAAGGAACAGCGCCGTCGGCGTGGCGTTGCGGAGACCTTCGGCGTGTTTCATGAACACGCCGCCGAGGGTGAAGCAGAACGCGGCAAGGGAGGCGAGGACGAGCTGCATCCCCGGAGTGTATGCCGGAGACGCGCCTTGTCGAAGAGGAGAGGGCAAGACTCGGCGCCGGGCACCGGGCCTCGTCCTCCCGCGTCCGCCTGATGTTTCGACGCTTACGACGGCACTTTGCGGAATCGCCGGTAGGCGAACAGAATGATCACCGCGCCCACGATCGACGTCACGAAGCCCGCGGCGTCTCCGGGACCGTACCAGCCAAGTGCGCGTCCGAGAAAACCGGCAAGGAGCGCGCCGGCGATTCCGAGCAGCGTCGTGATGACGATACCCCCGGAATCCGGACCGGGCATGAGCAGCTTCGCAATGACGCCGACGATGAGACCGAAGACGATCCACCCGATGACGCTCATCAACATGCTGGCCTCCTTCCGACAGTCTCACTCATAGGACGTGCCACGGGCAACCGGTAAAGACGGACAGGAAATCACCTTCCCACCCGGCATGCCGGCGAGTCGCGCGTGACGGATTCCCGTGATGGCTGGACGAAATATCGGCGCCGAGACATCTGGCGGCTCGAAGATGAAGCGGGCGGGACCGCATGAATATCGGCCCCGCCTCCCCGGCTTTCGCTCTACTTGTGTACGGGCACCGCCGGAAGCTTCAGCACCTGTCCCGGCTTGATCTTGTCGGGATCGCTCAATTGATCCTTGTTGAGGTCGAAGATCTTCATGTACGCGTTGGCATCGCCCAGCGTCGCCTTGGCGATCTTGCTGAGCGTGTCGCCGGCCTTCACGGTGTAGGTTCCGGCCGCCGGAGCCGGTGCGGGACCTCCGGTCACCTTGATGTCGGCGATCACGTCGTTGCGCCAGTCGGGGACGGTCTTGATGGCGTCCCAGATCCGGTTCGCCTCGGCCTCGGTCTTGACGGTGCCCTGGAAGTGCAGCTTGCCGCTGCGTTCCTCGGCCGAGCCCTCCATGTGCCCCTTGGCTGCCTCGATGGCGGCGTTGTACTTGTCGCGCAGACCCATTGTCGCCTCCTTGTTGTTGCCCTGTGTGTTCGTTCGATGATCGTTCTGCTGTCGGATCATCTGCTCAGCGCTCCAAGCATGCCCATCACGTCGTCGATCATCGACCCGTCGCGATTGCGGTCGAGCGTGGAGCTCAGCATGTTGATGAGACTGCTGCCGGACGTCGCGCCGGCCGCGGGGGCCGAGACGCTCGTCGACGGGGCCTGGCGTGCAAGCGTCCCCATCATCAGCGCGGCCACCATCGGAAGCATCTGCTTCAAGACGTCAGCGCCGATGCCCGTCTGGGCCGCCGCCCGTGTGGCTACCTGGCGGCTGACTTCCTTGCTGCCGAAGACGTGACCGAGGATCCCGTTGCCCTCCTCGACAGCATCCGGCTGGCTGAGGGTGGTCGGATCATCGACGTACCGGGCATGGCCGCCGGCGGCGAGCGCGGTCAGCAGGCTGTCGAGACCGCCCGAGCTCGCGGCGTTGCGCTGAAAGCCGGCGGCGAGCGCCGGCACGAGCGAGGCGAGCGCAGCGTTCGCCTTGTCTTCGGACAACCCGAATTGAGAACCGAGCTGATGCACGGCCTCGCCGTTGTTTGCGCCCAGAATGGCTTCGAGCACGTTCATGTTGGCCTCCTGTGGCTGAGATGGACCCGGAACCTCTCGCGAGGTGGTGTCGCGAGGCCGCACCCCGCCCGGGGATCGTGGGTCGGATCTCATAGAACGTGCCAGCCCCAAGAGCAGAGATGGCCGCGGGACCAATCTCCGGTGCGTGTGGGTCTTAGCGTGAGACGTCAGCAGGCAGCGGCGCGCGGGCCTTGCGGGCGTCCGTTGATCGCGCGCCTCGACTGGCGGATTCCCGGTTGCCGGACGGCTGGGCTACAGGCACTTCACGAGGCGGCCGGCAGCGCCCCGCGTCAGCGAGTAGGTGCCCAGGATGCCGCCGGTGGTATCGAGGCGGATCGACAGGGTCATCGTCGTGGCCGTCGCCACTCCCAGATAGGTCACGGGCACGGCAGTCTCCGACTCCCCTGCGCGAATGGGCCCGCCATGTTCGGACACGAACGTGCCGGGCACGCTGAACTGGCCGTGCTGATCGGGAGTCAGCGCGACGGAGAGATCGCCGTGCGCGCAGTCGAACTCGACGTGGCCGCCCTTGTCGGTGACCATCAGCGAGACGCCGGTGCCGCCCCACTGGCCGGCGGTCACGCGCGACGGGGCGAGCGGCGCGCTGGCGCACGCCGCCGCAATCGCGACGACCATCGTCAGCGCCCAGGCGGAGGCCGACTCAGGGCACGACAATCTGGAGGTACGCGAGCCGCGTGTTGTCGGTCTCGGCGGTTTCCACCACTGCATTGTCAGCATCCGCCGCTGCGATGACGTAGTAAGTGCCCGCCGCCGTGCCGGCCGGAATGGCGATCGTCGTCGTCGCCGTGCTGACCCCGCCCGGGGCGATGGGTCCGACCGCGCGGCTGCCGAGGGGCACATCCGAAGCGTCGAGCGCCAGGTTGGTGGAGAGATAGAACCTCGTCGTCGAAGGTCCCGCGGCGCCGCCGCCGGAGTTCTTCGTGCTGTCGGTGACCGCAATCGTGCCTCCGGGCGCGCTCTTGTTCGGCGTCAGCATGAGCCCGGACACGATCAAATCCGGCCCGATGCGGACGATGAAGCTGCTCCTGACGTTGTTCGTCTCGATCGACTCGACCACCTGGTCGTTGGCGTCGGCCTTTGCGAGGACGTAGTAGTAGCCGGTCGCCGTGCCAGCCGGAATCGTCAGCGTCGTCAATCCCGAATTCGACGCGCCGGCCGCGAGCGGCGGCACCGGCCTGGTCCCGAGCTGGACGTCCGTCCCGTCGAGCAGCGAATTGCTCGACAGGTAGAACGCCGTCGTCGACGCCGACGCCTGGCCGGCGCCCGCGTTGCTCGCAGTGTCGCTGACGACGATGGCACTGCCTGCTCCGGCCGTCGAGGGCGCCGTCACGGCCGTCTCGACCAGATCCGGGCCGACCCGGATGGACGCGCTGGGCCGCGCGTTGTTGATCTCGCTGGTCTCCACGACGACCGATCCGCTGTCGGCCCGCGCGATCACGTAGTACAGCCCGGTCGCCGTGGCGCCAGGCAGCGTCAGCGTCGTCGACGCAGTGCTGACCGCGCCCGGCGCGAGCGAGGGCACGGCGCGGCTTCCCAGAGACACGTCCGCGGTGTCGAAGGACGGATTCGACGACAGATAGAAGCTTGTCGTCGAAGCGTCCGCCGAGCCTCCCCCCGTGTTCGCCGTCGTATCCGAGACAGTGATCGTGCCGCCGGCAGCAGCCGAAGAAGGCACAGTCACCGAGGACACGACCAGATCCGGCCCGACGCGAAGCGCGTGGAAGGCCGCGTTGTTGTTTTCCTGCGACTCCGTCACGAGACGGGTCGCGTCCGCCATGGCGAGGACGAAGTACGAGCCGGTCGGCGTTCCGGCCGGGATCGTCACAGTCGTCGTCGCCGACGAAGACGCGCCGACCGCGAGGGGCGGCACATCTCGCGAGCCGAGATTCGCGTCCGACGCTTCGAGCGTCAGGTTGGATGACAGATAGAAGCCGGTTACCGACGCCTCGGACGGACCGGCGCCCTTGTTCACGGTCGTGTCGCTGATGACAATCGACTGCCCCGCTCCCGCGATCAAAGGAGTCGAGAGCGACGAGACGGCGAGATCGGACGGCAGATCGTCGCTCACGATCGTGACGGTCGCTCCGGCCGATCCTACGAGATATGCCGGATCCGGCGTGATCGACACGACGACCGTCTCGTCCGGCTCCACGGCGAGATCGTCAATCGGCGTCACGGCCAGGGTCGTGCTCGAGGCGCCGGCGGCAATCGTCGCCGTTCCCGGCAACGCAATGTAGTCCGCGCCCGGCGTCGCGGTGCCTCCGGTCGAATACGTCACGGTCAGCGGCGCGCTCGTATCGCCTGTTCGCGACAGGGTGACGGCGCCGGCGACCGGCCCCGCTTCGGTCGCGGTCGGCGTCGACGCGGTGACGGTCACCACCGGCAGGCTCGACCCGCTGTTCGACTGGCACGTGGGAAACGCGAACGTGCCGACGCGGGTCTGCCATCCCGACTGGCTCGTCGCTCCGTAGTACTCCTGGGTGTACCAGAACGTGCAGTCGTCGACGGGATCCACGTCGAGCTGGCTGTAATCGCCCCAGCGCCCGGACGCGTGAAGCTGTGCGCCGGCGCCGATCATCAGGTCCGCCTCGCCCTGCGCGAGCGTGCCGGGCGGATCGGTCGCGAGCCGGCCGGCGTACCGGATCGAGGGAAACGTCGCCGCTCCCGAGACGCTGAAGCCGACCGCGATGTTGCCTGCGTTGTCCATCGCCGCGCTGGCCATCCACCGGTTGTCGGCGTCCGGCGCGAAGGTGCCCTGCTGATAGATCTGCGGATTCGTGCCGGGGTTTCGAATCTCGTACCACCGTATTCCGGCGTGATCCGTGCCGTCCACGTCCACGGTGTGATTGACGACCAGCGACTCGTGGTCGCCGAAATTGCGGTACTGCAGTCGGTACATCAGACGATCGGCCAGCGCGTCGAGCCTGGCCGTCGTGCCGGGCTGCGGGATGCAGTTGTGCGAGTAGCCGCACATGTTGGAATCGAAGGGGGCCGTCGGCAGCAGCGTCGGGCCGGTGAACGACGACGCCGACGGATTGGACCAGTCCACGTGAAAGCGCCAGAGCTGCAGCTCGTCCTGCGCAGCATAGCCCCAGGCGTCGTCATCGACCTGAACGAAGTAGTCGGGCGATCCGGCCGGCGGCGGCGGGCCGTCGAGATCGGCCGGCAGCATCCCTCCGAGATTGATGTCCACCGCGCCGAGATCGAAGAACACGAGCGGGGCGGGCAGCCCGGCGAGCATCTTCTCGCGATCGAACGCGACGACGCCCTGGCCCGCGAACTGCAGCGACCCGGACGTGTACTCGTTCATCGTCATGTAGTACGCGTCGGGCCAGACGCCGAACTTCGGGTAGTCGTTCAGGTTGTCGAACGAGTACTGGTACCGGTAGTACTCGCCGAGGGGATCCGGCGTGGCCGACACCGCGATGCACTGATAGAAGGGTCCCAGGACGATCCCGAGGACCGAATTCGGGATGGCGAGCTGGCTCATTACCCAGCGATCTGCCAGGTGGTCGTACCGCACGATGACGTCGCCGTCGTTGCGCGTTTCGCACGGGCCGCCGAAGCCGCTCCACAGCGTGTTGCCGGCGGCCGGCCCGTAGAGCAGCGTGGGGGGTGACGACGCCGATCCCTTCGTGTAGATCGCGAACGACAGGTTCACCCACTGCACGTAGTGGTTCGGGCCGACGTCGCCGTTGACGTCAGGCGGCAGGACCCCGTTCACGTTGGAAACGCCCTCGAAGCTGCGCGTGGGCGTCGGCATCAGCGGCACGAGCGGCGCGCTCTGGGCGACCGGATCGAGCGCGAAAGTTCGCTGCCGGAGGATGCGTCGTATCGAGGCGGGCTCGCGCTCACTCGGCGCGCCGACGGCGACCGGTGCCGGCGGGATGTTCCGCAGCGCGGGCGAGCGGTCGTGCCGAACGGGCCGAATGATCACGGCCGCGGGCACGCGCCGGCTGGACGGCGGTCCCTGGGCCGCACGAAGGTGCGCAAGCGGGACGACACCTGCCAGCGCGACGCCGACGAGCATCCATCTGGTCATGCCGGCACGGGGGCAATCGCGATACCAGCGGCCTTCCCCGACTTCTCGCGGATCCGCACCTCAACCCCCTGTCGGCGCTGTGATTAGGGGCGCGACGGAATCGTAATGAGCCCGCCCCGGACGAAACCGCTGCGGAGCGGCACGATTCTGTCCGGCCGCTGCCGAATGTGTACGTCGTTTCCGGACGCAAACGCCGCCTAAACGGGCGCGAGACATCCTCCTGGCCGGGTCAATCGCGAGGCGCGGCGAGGGTTGCGTATTCCGCACGGGCCTGCCTGAGGATGGGCACGTCGGGGTCGGAGTCCTTCCAGAGCCTCAGGAACGTCGCGTAGTCATTGCGCGCCCGAGTCAGATCGTTCGTGAGAACGGATGCGCGTGCGCGCTGGACGTAGGCGAGGGGATAGAAGGGCGAGGTCGGATCGACGCCGCGATGATCGACGATCCGCTGAAACTCCGCAGCGGCATGCCGGCCGTCGCGCGCGCGCAGGTAGGCGAGGCCGCGCAAATACGGAGGTATGAAGCGGGTGACGGCGTCGAGCGTGCCCGAGGCATCGTCAGCAAGGCGATCCGCGGCTGAGTGGTCGCCGGCCTCAACCGCCAGCAAGGCGCGCGCGGAAGCGACAATCGGGAGGATGTCTGGCGAAAACTTGCTGTCGCGCAGCAGCGCGGCGGCGCGTCCCGTGTCGCGCGAGAGCAGCGCGGCGACCGCGAGTTTGACGTCGGCGAAAGGCCCCGATGCGGCCGGAAAAGAAACCGGTGCCCCGACGGCGGCATCGAACATCGCGCACTGCGCGGCCAGAATCATCTTCATGGCCGGTCCAACCCGTTCCGTCGCCCGCTCCCTCAAGAGGCGCGCCTCCTTCAAGCGTCCGCCGAACGCGGCACCGTCCGATTCGTCGGCCAGGATCAACGCTTCTACAGGCTGCCCCGCAACGGCCTGCCGCTCAGCTGCCATCGCAGTTTCGTCTCCGGCGGCGAAGGCCAGCCTGAAGCGCTGTTCGTGAATGAACTGCTCGACAAGATGTCGAGCCAGCGCCACGTCGGTCGTGCGCTTCGCGTCTTCAAAACGGTTCAGCGCCATGTACGCGTCGATGAGATTCGAATACGCAACTCCCGCATTCGGATTCAGCCGAATCGCATCGAGGCCGTCTTCGATCGCATTCTCGTACTGTCCTTCCCCGAGGTACACCGCGGCGAGATCGGCGTGAGGGAGCCAATCGCCAGGATACAACCGCCTCCAGAGCTCGTACACCTTCTTTCCGCACGCGGCACGGAAGCCTGGCTGGTGCACAGCGTCGCAGTGGCGGGCGTCGATGTAGAAGCGTTCCGGCGCGGTGACCCGGTCGTGATCCGCGTATGCTGCCTGAAGGTGCCGGTCCGCCTCGTCCTTGCGGCCCATGACGACCTGCACGGTCGATAGCCTCGCATGCGCCATCGCAAAGTCGGGGTCGAGATCGATCGCGCGCTCGAAGAAAGGAATCGACCGCCCATCGGTGGGGTCGCGGATGAAGATGTCGTCGCCGACGCTGTATGCCTTCAGCGCCTCGAGCGATGGAGTCGTCGCCTGCTCGATGGATACGTCGAATCGCTGAATGCTGGCCAGCGACTCACCGAGCCGGCGACGCAGTGTCGAGACCGATGAGCCAAGCGCTGCCAGCACGCGCTCGCGTTCGGATACCTCGACCTGTTCCGTCGCGATCGTCTCGCCCGACAGGCAGCTCAGGGCGTCGAGCCCGATCACATAATGCCGCCCGAGCGATGCAATGCTGCCATTCACGGTCGCCTTGGCTCCGACGCGTTGACACAGGTCGCGCGCAAGCTCGCCCGCCACGCGATCGTCGGGCGATCGCGTCATCCGTGTGAGCGCGTCGCGCATCCGCTCGCGCGAGACGATGCTGAAGAACGGCGATTGCCCGAGCTCGATGCTGACCGCCTGCCTCAGGGCGCCGTCGAACACCCGGTCGCCGGTCTCGTTCCGGAAGTCCGCCACCACGATACTGTCGCGACCGGTGAGCGGTGCAGGGGGCCGGCTGGCGGCCCGTCGGTTGACCACGAGCAACGCGGCGCCGGCCACGCCCAGTGCTAACGCGAGAGCGGCGGACGCCCGCGGTATCGACCAGCGCCACGCGGACGACGGTGCCCCCCATCGTTTCGTACCAACGCCATTCCGCCCGGTGTCATCGCTCGCCGCGACGGGCGCGACGAATCGATAACCCCGCCGCGGAAGGGTCTCCACGAATCGTGGGGAATCCGCGTCGTCTCCGAGGGCGTCCCGCAGACGCTTGATCGCGACGTTGAGCCCGTGCTCGAAGTCGACGAACGTGTCGGATGGCCACAGGTCCCGCCGGAACTCGTCGCGCGTGACCAGCTCGGCGGGGCGCTCGAGAAGACGGGCGAGGACGCGGAAGGGTTGATCCTGGAGAGCGACGCGGACCCCGGCTTTGCGCAATTCGCCCGAGCGCAGATCGACTTCGAAGATCCCGAAACGCAGGACAGGCGGCCGGCTGGCGTCAACTGGCGACATCGAGGTGCTCCCAGTCGCCGGATACCCCTAGTGTCGCGCCGGTCGCTGCGCAATGCAACCGGATACCGTCGCCATGCGCTCGCCATCCCGCCCGCTAACGTTCGGCAAGAGCGGCGCTTATCAGGAGACTCAGATATGACTTCGCCGTAATCCGCCGTGCATCGACCATCCGGGACGCTTCGTCGAGATTGGCGCCAGAGGGGAGCGGCATCCTTTGGCGACACGGATCGTCGGCCTCGCTCTTTCGCTCGTCCTGGTGCACGGCGGCTTGTGGGCGGCCGATGCACGCGGCCCGGGCAAGTTGTACATCAGACTCCATGCGATCGCCGGCGCTCAGACCGCGATGGCGGACCGAGGTCGTTCACGGTTCGAAAGCATCCTCGCCCGCGCCGGCATCGGGATCGAATGGCGCGATTGCCGGGCGTCCGCTCGGGAGAGCCCGATATGCAATGCGGCTCCGGAACCGAACGAAGCTGTCGTGAGACTGCTGGCGGGTCCTCCCCCACTGTCCGCAGAGGCTTGCGGCGTGACCCTCGTGCCGAAAGACTCGCCCCCTCACTACGTCTCCATCTTCGTCGATTGCGTCCGCCGCGCAGCGGAGGCGCTCAGCGTGCGCGAGGACATCGTGTTCGCGGCAATTCTTGCGCACGAAATCGGCCACCTGCTGCTCGGGCCGGGGCACGGGCCCGTAGGGCTCATGCAGGCTCAACCCGGCTGGACCGACTGGCAGCGAGGAATCCACGAGGGTCTGACGTTCACGCCGATGGAGGCTGAGCAACTTCGACGGCATCTGCTCGAGCGAAGCCTTCCCCTCTAGAGGGCCGCGTAGTCCTCCGGCGTGTCGATGTCCCTGAACGCCCCCTCGTCGTCGACCTCGACGTCGCCGGCTGACGAGGCGTGCGCGTGCACGAGCGGCTTCAGCCCGACCGAAGGATCCGCGGCGAAGACCGCGTCGAACAGCGCCCGATCGATCACGATCGGATGTCCGTGACGCGCGCCGCTCACGGGCCGCACGATCGGCGCGCGCGTCGCGCGATGCCGGTCGAGCAGCCTGCGCACGGTCGCCGCGGACACGAGCGGGACGTCGACCAGCGTCACCAGCGCCGCCGTGACGCCGGGACGATCGACCGCGCGCAGGCCCGCGACGAGCGACGAGAGCTGGCCCGCATCGTATCCCGCATTGACGACGACGCGCGCGTCTGCTCCGTGCGACTCCAGCGAAGCTGCAATCGCAGCGGCCTCGTGCCCGAGCACCACCACCACGTCGTCGATCGAAGCGGCGCGAAGCGTGGCGACGACGCGGCTCAGGAACGTGTCGCTCGCGTCGACCGGCAGCAACGCTTTCGGCCGCCCCATGCGCGTCGAGCGGCCGGCCGCGAGGACGATGCCCGGGATCACACGTGCGATGGTAGATCCGTTCCGTGCGCGACAGCGCGTGGTGAGCTAGAATCGCCGGCATGAGTGACGTCGACCTGCACATCAGATGTCAACGCTGCGGCGCCGAGATGGAGATGCGCGATCCGGGACCGGATATGCCCTGGACACCGGATCAGTTCTGGGTGTGCCCGCGCTGCGGCCGCCATTTCTGGTCGACGTACCCGCCGCCCAACCGCGAGAAGCCGAAGCCGCCCGCGACGGAGCCGGCATCGTGACAAACGCACACAACTCGGAACGTTTCTTTACAACTGATTTCCATCTCGATGACGTCGATGATGACGATGAGGATGATGACGATCTCGATGACGATCGGAACGATCACGATCGGAACGATCACGCTGACAGCGATGACGACGAAGAGGATGAGGACGACGAAGACGACGAGGAGCCCGGGACCTGGCAGGTGAGAGACGAATCGACACATTCCGCTAAAGCTTGCCGCTCGCTTGACTTCCGGGCGCGAACTGCCTAGACTGGCCGGGACTTTCCAGCTCAGCATCGGCTGGAACCGACTCAGCTGGCTTTGCGTCCCGATGGCGTTAGGCCCTTCGCAGGCGCCCCGTAACCGGCTGAGTCCCCTTGGGATGTCCCTGGGGGTTCGGAACGGAGGGGTTCGGGTTATGCCGACCGGGACAATCGCACGGCTCCTGATTGACAAGGGGTTCGGGTTCATCCGCGACGAAAGCGGAATCGAACACTTCTTCCATCGCAGTTCGGTCCGCGGTGCGGTATTCGAGCTGCTGCGCGAAGGGCAGCGCGTCGAGTTCACCAACGAGGAGTCGCAAAAGGGTCCTCGCGCCGGCGACGTCCGCTTGATCGAAGGCTGAGCGTTACGTCCCTTCCCCGAGTCCGGCCCGGACGGCAGTCCGGGCCGCGGCTCGTCTGCGAACCGGCCGCGTTCTGAGCCGGACTTCT
>JBLMXQ010000043.1:0-39539 GCA_050257855.1 Betaproteobacteria bacterium
CAGCCTGTTACACGACCGATGCCCTGAGGCCTTCACTCGGGCAGCGAAAGGTTCCGGATGATTTCCCAGCGGCCGGCGGCGCCCATCTGCCACACGGTGAGGTACCGGCCGCCAGAGTGTACGGGGGCCGAGCCCTCACGGGCGAATTCGAGGACAGCGTGACCCCACTCGTAGATGAGCGCCCCCTGACGGGTGAGGCCGTCCTGCACGAGCCGTGCGCTCGTCGCCTTGCCCGTCTGCGCGAGGCGATCCCGCATCAGCTTCGCGATGGCGTCGCGTCCCGTGATCACGGTGCCGGTTGCGGTCACGAAGATGCCGTCGGCCGCGTACGGCTCGGCCGTCGTGTCGGGAGTGCCCGCCTCGAGCGCCTTGACCCACCCGGCATTGGCCGCCGCGATCGTCGCTCTGGCGTCGGCCGGCACGCCGGTCTCCTGCGGAACGGCAACCGGCGCAGCCGCGAGCAACATCGGAATCAGGATGGCGATCATCGAACCTCCCCGGGAATGGGCGCGAAGGCGGCTACCAGGCTCCCCGGCCAGGCAACGAGCGGGCGTGCTCGAACGTGTACTCGCCGAGCAGACGCTCGCGGCCCCCTTCATCGACGGTGACCAGACGCGCGATGAGCGTGAAGTCCGGCGCGGCTTTCAGAAGCGTGATCGACTCCTGGTAAATGACGCTGCCCGCCCCGGCATGGACGGGGATGTCCGCCAGCCGCATCTGTTCGATGCCACGATCGTCACAGAGGCTGAGGTCGACGCGCGTTGCGCCGCTCAAGTCCGCAGCCAGGCGTCCGATGAGAATGTCATCGTCGGCAGTCACCGTGCAATGAACGCTGCCTCCGGCGGACGCCGCGTATTCACGGATCTGCAAGCCGTCTTTCCCGGCGCGCTGGACGAACGCATCGCTCACCACCATGCGTAGGCACCCTTCGCGCGCCAGGCGGCGGACGCCGTCGGCCAGGGCGATCACGTCGCGAAGCCGGTCGCCGCATTCGTCGCAGGCGAGCAGATGCTCCTCGACGGCCGCTTCCTCCGGATCCGCCAGGGCGGCCAGCCAGTAGTCGGCGAGGACGGCTGCGTCGATCGGGCGCGGACACTTCACCCCGTCGCCCTTGCTGTCGACCATCATGCCTCAACCCCCATGCACTCGCGCAGCCTGTGGATGGCCCGATGACGAATCACCCGGACGTTGGCCTGGGACAGGCCCATGAAACTGGCCACGTCGGCGCCGGTCTGCTCGTCGTAGAACGTCATGACCACCACGGTGCGTTCCCGTTCTGTCAATGCCTGCACGCAGCGCGTGAGCCGTTCGTGGTCGAGGCGAGGCACGGACCCCTGAATCGGCGCCAGCAGATCCGTCCCGAACTCCGCGAGCAGGCGTTCCCTCCGTCGGGTGCCCCGACGAAGGTCGAGCACCATCATCCTGCACGTTCCCAGAACGAACGACGCGAGCTTCTCCGGCTCGCGCAGCCGACCGGCCCGCAGCGCCTCGAGCGTCGCGACCAGCACCTGCTGCGTCAAGTCGTCGGCGGCATGTCCGTCTCTCAAGTGGCGCAGGCCGTACAAGCGAACGCGTGGCGCCATCCTGCAAAACAGCTCGGTTTCGGCCTCGTGGTCGAGTCCGGAGCCGATTCGCCGCACGAGGTCAGCATCGCTGAGCGCGAGCTCCATCAGCACGTATTTTATGTGTAACGGGGGAGCGCTACGTTACACATCCGGGTGTGTCAGATACGGGCCAAGCCCGACCATCACGGTCGGGCCGCCGGCAACAGCCAGGGAGCATCGATCATGATCACATCGTACGCTGCTGCACCCGACATCGAGGTCCTCACGTCGAATTTCCCGATTCCGGGCTACGGTCTCGTCCCGATCAACGCCTTCGTCATCAAGGGCCCGGAACCGATCCTCGTCGATACGGGAGCGGTGGTGGCGAGCGACGAATTCATGTCGGCCCTGCGGGCTGTCATCGACCCGGGCGAACTCAGGTGGATCTGGCTCACTCACACGGACTTCGACCACATCGGCGCCCTGCATCGGGTGCTCGCGGAGAATCCCCGGGTCCGGGTGATTACGACGTTTCTGGGCATGGGCATCATGGGCCTGTCCGCACCGCTGCCGGTGGACAGGGTGCACTTCGTCAACCCGGGCGAGGCGATCGTGATCGGTGACCGCACGCTCACCGCGATCCGGCCCCCGGTGTTCGACAACCCGTCTACCACGGGTTTCTACGACGACCGGTCCGGCGCGTTCTTCAGCTCGGACTGTTTCGGAGCCCTCCTGCCGGCGATTCCCCAGAGCGCAGCCGACCTCTCGGAGCAGGATCTCCGCGACGGACAGGTCGTCTGGGCGACGGTCGATTCGCCGTGGCTGCACAAGGTGGACAGGGGCTCGCTCGCTGGCGAACTGGAGGGCATCCGCAGGATGGCGCCGAGGATGGTGCTGAGCAGCCATCTGCCGGCTGCTCCGGGACGCATGATCGAGCGGTTGCTGGGATCCCTGGCCGCTGCTCCCGGGGCGCAGCCCTTCGTGGGACCGAATCAGGCCGCCTTCGAGCAGATGCTGAAGCAGATGACGGAGGTGGCCTGAGAGGACCCTCATCCCTTGTCGGTTCCGTGCTCCCTGATCTGATACCGCAGAAAGGCGTGGACCGCCTTCAGCGCTTCGACATCGGCGGTCGAGATCCGCACGCGTCCGCCGGCAGGTGTCTCCTCGTACCTGTAGGTGATGGCGCTCTTCAGGCGCTTCATCACCGCCACGCCATCCGGCTCCTCGCCGTGCGTCATCATCGGCTTCTCGAAGTTGCCCGCCGCGAACGACTTCGCGATTTCCCGGAGATGAGCGCGGATGGCGTCGCGGTCCGCGGTATCCGCGGAATCCTTGACCGACACTTCGATCGAGCCCCCATTCTCCGCCAGGCGGAAGCTGTGGAACGTCTTGTCCTGGTCGAATCCCATCGCCATCGCGCCCCGCCGTTTCAGCTCGGCGTCGTGCTGCATCTGGGCCATGTGCTGTTCGTGAGTCATGCCCTGGGGCATGCTCTGGGCCGCTCCCGCGCGTACGGTCACGATGGCAAGAACGATAGTCGTCAGTAACCGCATGCCGTGCTCCTCACTCTACAACCGAACCGGGTCCATCGACTTGCCGCTCGCCGCGGACGCCCCGGCAATGTCTCGACGTCGAGGCCGCGGCGGCAAGACCCTGCTTCAGCGCCCGAGCCACCGGAGCAGATAGTGCAGGAATGCCGCCGGCACGATGGTGAAAAGCCCTGACACCGCCGCCGACACCATCACCAGCAGGTAGACGACCAGGCACATCAGGGCACCGACCACCGACAGCAGCCCTCCCAGCACGAGTGCGGCCGGCCAGGGCATCGGCGGCCTCGGCGCGAGCGCAACGTGTGCCCCCATGCGGTCCAGCGCCGCCATGCGCTTCCGCGGCGACGGAAAAATCGGCACGATTGACCGGCCGAACGGCCCGCCCTGCCCCCGGCCGTCCGCGGCCACGGCGAGATGCGCCGTCCACAGCGCGATGCCCTTCGGGCTGTCCGCGATGGCCGCGAGCGCGCGCGCCAGAGCGTCCGGGTCACGGGTGAGCTGCACCGCCGTCGCGTCCGCCATGTACTTGCGCTGGCGCCACGCGAGTGCGACGAGCGGCTCGAGCAGGAACCCGGTCACGAGGGCGCTGAGAAAACCCGTGAGCAGCACGGGCCCCATGAGCGGCATCAGCAGCCACTCGCGCCACGTCAGGCCGCTCTGCTCCGCCGCCGGCCGCGTCCGGGATTCGGCCGGTGCACTGTCCGTGAAGGGATCGGCCAGCGCGCCGAGGAGCGCGACCGTACCATCGGACGTCGGCGCGAGAAACACGCGCCACAGCCGCGCCGTCTGCCGGAATGCACGCCGATCGTTGAATGACGCGCTCACGCGCGCGACCAGCCCGAACAGTGCCAGGGTCGTCGTCACGCGCAGACCGATGGTCATGTCGCCATCGGCGATCGAGCCGACCAGGTGCGCAATCATCCCTTCCAGCTCTTCGCGATCCACGCCGGCGGCCAGCGCTTCACCCACGAGCAGCGTGACGTGAGCCTCGTCGCGCCCGCAGGCCGCGGCATTGGCCCCGCCGGGCACCACCACGACGCGCGGCACCGGGATGCCCGCCGCGATGGCCATCTCCTCGACGATGTTCGCCAGCCGCTCCTCGGCGAGTACGCCGCGATCGAGCGGCCTGCCGGGCAGGCCTCCGGCGTCGAAGAGCGGCGACGTCCTCCAGACGTGCCGCAACGCGTACGTCATGGCGCCCATCAACGCGAGCCCGGGCAGGGCGCTGATGACGCCGACGCGGATGAACATCGCCGCCGAGACGCTCTTCGACGAGAACAGCGGGTCGACCAGTCGGCCCAGCCAGCCCATGACGTCCGGGGCCGGGATCACGAGGTTAATGACGTCGAAACCGAGCCCGATGAGGCAGTACAGCAAGGGCGCCATCAGGATCGCCACGACCACCGCCAGCACGATGACGGCAGCGGCACAGGCGGCCGTCACCCGCCATGAAGCGCGCCGGTGTCGCGCGATGGCCGCGAGGAAGGTCTCCCGATCGGCCGCGGTGGTGGTCCTCATTTCGCTGACGCAGCGGCGAGCCGGCTGACGGCGAGGGCGATTTCGTCTTCCGCGAGGCAGCCGAAGCCGAGGCGCGCGCCCGGAAGCGGCGCCCCGTCCACCGTGAACGCGCTTCCCTCGTCGAAGAACACGCCGAGATCCCTCGCTCTGTTCGCCCAGCGTGCCACCGTGCGGGCGTCGCGCGTCCGGACCCAGACGGCGGTCCCTCCAGAGGGCACCGTGAACGAGAGAAAGGCGCCGAGATCGCGGCGGAGGGCCGTCACGAACGCGTCCCTTCTCGCATGATAGACGCGCTTCACCTTGCGGACGTGCCGCTGGATCAGCCCGTCGTCGAGCAGCTCGGCCAGCGCGCACTCGAGGACCGGATCACCCTGCAGGTCCTGGAACGATCGATACGCCACGAGCTGCGCAATCAGGTCGGGCGGCGCGACGAGGAATCCCAGCCGCAGCGCCGGAGCCAGCACCTTGGACCACGTTCCGATGTAGATGACGAGTCCGGCCGTGTCGGCGCTCGCGAGCGGCAGGACCGGCCGGCCGTGGTAGTGGAACTCGTGATCGTAGTCGTCCTCGACGATCGCGAACCGCTCGTTCGCCGCGAGCTGCAGCAACGCGAGTCGGCGCGGCGCGCTCAGTGTGACCGTGGTCGGGAACTGCCGATGCGGTGTCACGTACAACGCCCTGATGCGCCTCAGACGTGCCGTCCGCTCGAGAACCTCGAGATCCACGCCGTATTCGTCGACCGGAATCGGCAGGATTTCCGCCCCCGCGAGCCTGAACGCCTCCCAGGCCGGGCGATAGCCGGGGTTCTCGACTGCCACCACGTCTCCCGCGCGGACCAGCGCCCGGGCGGTGAGCGACAGCGCCATCTGGCTGCCGCGCGTCAGCAGGATCGAGGCCGAATCCACGGCGAGGCCGCGGGTCGCCGAGAGCATTCCGGCCAGGGCCCGTCGCAAACGCAGCGACCCGGCCGGGTGGCAGTACGACAGCAGGGCCGGGCCAAAGGTTCGAAGCACGCGCCGGTACGCTCTGCCGATCAAGTCCGCGGGCAGCAGCCGCACGTCGGGCCGTCCGCCCGACATCAGGATGGCGCCGGGTGGAACCGTTGAAGGCAGCTCGGGCTCGGGCGCGTCGTACAGGGCGATGCCCATCCGCTTCGGCATGGCGCGCCTGGTCCCGTCGGCCCCGACGAACCGCTTCGGGATCGCATCCGGACGCCTGCGGGCGACGAAGGTACCCGACGCGCGCCGGCTGACCAGCCATCCCTCCGCGATCAGCTCGTCGACGGCCGAGACGACGGTCTGGCGATGGACGCGGAGCGTTCGGGCGAGCGTGCGGGAGCCCGCAACCCGTTCGCCCGGGCGCAGGCGGCCGCGCTGGATCTCGGCGACGATTGCGCTCGCGATCTGCCGGGACACCGGGACATCCCGGCGTCTGTCGAGGTCAAGAGCGAATTCCCATCGCGCCATGTGCGTGTCTCTGGTTCGGGGCAATCGCCAGTATACGGTCGGGCGCCACGGGTCTGGCCCGATCGACTTTCCAGAACTGGCCGATGACGCCGCCCGCGCGCTCACGTACGGTAGCAGGTCGTGGGGCGCCGTGCCTCAGAACAGGGACGTGGTGCCCATCGATGACGTGCCGCAGAGTGATTCGGGGAACGATTGCCGTGCTTGCGCTGACCGCCAGCCTTGCCGCGGCCCAGGACGACCGGCAGCAGCCCCCGACGGCCCGCCAGTCGCTGGACGACGCCTGGTGGACCGGCCCGATGCTGGCGCCTTCGGCCGCCACGTTACCGCGCGGGCATATCCTGATCGAGCCCTACGTCTACGACGTCGCCGCCGACGCCCGTTTCGACGGCAACGGCAAACGGCGGGGCGCGGCTCGTTCGGAGACGATCGGATCGCTCGCGTACATTCTCTACGGGCTGACGAACAGCGCGACGGTTGGTCTCATTCCGACCGTTGGCTTCAACAAGGTCAGCAACGGCCCGAGCAGCTCCGGCCTCGGACTGGGTGACCTCACCCTCCACGCCGAGTACGCGCTGACGCGGTTTCATGCCCGGAGCTGGATTCCGGCGACAGCGATCGTCCTGCAGGAAACATGTCCGACGGGCAAGTACGATCGGCTCGGCGATCGGCCGAGCAACGGCCTGGGCAGCGGCGCTTACACGACGACGCTGGCGCTCTTCTCGCAGAAGTACTTCTGGCTGCCGAACGGCCGCATCTTGCGGATGCGCTTCGACGTGTCGCAATCGGTCTCCGGAGACGTCGGCCTGCACGACGTCAGCGTCTACGGTACGCCGGCGGGATTCCACGGACACGCCAGTCCCGGGGGCTCGTTCCTCGCTGACGCGGCCTGGGAATACAGCCTCCGACGGAGTTGGGTGCTCGCGGTGGACGTCATGTATCGCCACGACGGCAACACCCGCGTGACCGCAGACGACGCTGCCGGGTCCACGGGCGCCGGGGATCCCGCCGCCGTCCGTCTGGATTCGGGATCCAGAGAGGCCTTCGGAGTCGCTCCGGCGATCGAATACAGCTGGTCGCCGAACGTTGGCGTGCTCCTCGGCGCCCGGGTGATTGCGGGCGGCCGCAACACCGCCGCCACCATCACTCCGGCAGTGGCGATCAACTTCGTCCACTGAACGCCGGAAATCCCCGGCGGCGTCAGCCGCCACGCGACTACTCGGCTTTGAGGGCGAGCACCGGATCGACCATCGCCGCGCGTCTGCTCGGGATCCAGCTGGCCGCGGCCGCGATCGCGAGCACGAGAACGGCCGACGCCGCGAACACCAGTGGATCCGATGGCGCGACCTGGAACAGCAGGGCCCCGAGGAACCTGGCCAGCGCGATCGCCCCCGCAAGGCCGATGGCCACGCCGGGAATCGCGACGGCAACGCCCTGCCGCGCGACGAGCCACCCCACTCTCGCCGCCCGCTCGCCGAGCGCGATCCGGATCCCGATCTCCCTCGTGCGAAGCGAGACCACGTACGCCATGACGCCGTAGAGGCCGATCGCTCCGAGAAGCAGCGCGATGCCGGAGGCGACCGAAACCAGCAGCAGCACGAGCTCGCGGCGTGCGGACGATTGTGCGACCAGATCGGACAGCTTCTGCGCGTGGTACAGGGGCAGCGACGAATCGAGGCGCCGGATTGCGGCCCGGACGGCGCCGGCCGCCGCCGCCGGATCACCGGACGTCCGCACCACGAAGGCCAGGTCGCGCGGCGCCCAGCGCAGATCGGCACGCGCCGGCAGCAGCGGACAGTAGATCATCTCATCCGCCGGCTTGTCGAGTGCCGCATCCCTGACATCGCCCGCGACGCCAACGACCGTATACCAGGGTCCTTTCGGAAGGATGCGGATGCGCTTGCCGACGGGGGACTCGCCGGGCCAGTAGCGTGCCGCGAACGCCCGGCTGACGATTGTCTCGAGCCGGACATTGGGTGGGTCGAGGGGCCCGAAGGTTTCGCCCTCGACAAGCGGGATGCCCATCGCCTTGAAGTATCCCGCCGCGACGTAGGCCACGGGATGGATGCGCGGCAGAACGCCCGGCGGCAGCGGACGGCTCTCGACGAAGACGGCGGTGCTGGTCTGGTCCCTCTCTTCCAGCGGCAGCTTCGACGCTGCGCCCGCCGACTGCACGCCGGGAATCTCCGACACGGCGTCCATCGCGCGAGCGAAGAAGCGGACGGCGTCGTCCGTGCCCGGGTACGCGGAGGGTGGCACCGCGAGACGGAACGTGAGCGCACCGGTTCGCTCGAATCCGGGATGAACGCGCCGCAGGTGCCAGAGGCTCCTGCCGATCAGGCCGGAACCGACGACCAGCACCATCGCGAGACCGACCTGCAGCGCAACGAGTGCGTATCGCGCCCGATGCTGCGCCCGGCCGGTCGTCGATGCGGGGCTCAGCGAGGCGAGCCCGCCCGATCCCGCCGTACTGGAACGCCACGCCGTGAATGCGCCGATCGCGACGGTCGTGACCGCTGTCGCCAGGGCTGCCACTCCCAGCACTACCCCGTCGACGCGCACTTCGGTCAGCCTCGGGATGTCGATGGCAGCCGAAGCCGACCGGAGCACGCGTGCGGCTGCGGCCGCGACGCCGACACCGGCCGCTCCGCCAACGCCGGCGACCAGGAACGCTTCGCCCAGGAACTCGAGGAGCACCGTTCGCGCGGGGGCGCCGAGCAGATGCTGAATCGCGAATGTCTTCCGGCGTCCTTCGGCACGGACGAGGAACAGGCAGGCCACGTTCGCGCACGCGGCCGCCAGCACGAAGCCTGCTGCTCCGAACACCACCCACAGCAGCGCCGCGACGCCTTCGACCACGACCGACGCCAGAGGTCGGACCGACGCGCGCATGTGCGTCGCCTCGATCGCGCCTCGAGTCAGGCGGCCCGGGAATTCGTCCGGCAGGCGTGGCAGCAGGCCCTGCAGATCGGCCTCGGCCTGCTGCACCGACACACCGTCGCGAAGACGGCCGACCGCCTCATAGTCGAACGACGCCGAGTCCGTCTTGGCCGGATTGAGGCCCAGCGGCAGCCACAGTTCCGTGTCCGACGCCGGGAAGCGTACGGTGTCGGGCAGGATGCCGACGACCTCGTGTGGTTCGCCGTCGACCGTGATCCGGCGGTGGAGCACCCCGGGATCGGCACCGAATCTGCGCGCCCAGAGACGCTCGGACAGGATCACCACCGGCGCCGATCCGGGCTCGTCGTCCGGCCCCGTGAACAGCCGTCCGCGGAGCGGCAACACGCGCAGCGCGTCGAGGACGCCGACCGTGACGCGGCCGGCGCCGACCCGTTCGGCGTCGGCGCCGCCGGCCGGGCCCAGCGCCGCAGCGCCCGCCTGGTAGCCGCCGAACTGCGAGAATGCCCGGTTGTGACGTCGATAGAAGAGGATGCTCGCGTCGGTCTGACCCACGCGAAGGTCGCCGCCCACCTGCAGCGAATGCGACACGGAGACGAGCCGCTCGGACTGCGGATAGGGAAGCGGCCGCAGGAGCACGGCGTTGACCACGCTGAAGACGGTCGTCGCACAGCCGAGACCGACGGTGAGCGTCAACAGCGCCGTGAGCGAGAATACGGGCGACCGCCCGAGCCGCCGCGCGGTGTGCCGAATCCATCCCGCCATGTGAATCACCCCTCCCGCGCGACAGGAGTCTACATCATGACCCTCAACAGCGGCCGCCCGGACCGCTGCGCGCCGCGCGCGCAGGCGAACGGCCTCGCGGCGCTTCGAGGAACCCGCTCCGCCGCCGCGTGATCCGGCACCTCGCCACGACGCTCAGGCGTTCGACCGGCCGGCCTGGCCCTCCGGTTCGCGCGGTCGAATACAGCGGTCATCAGATATTCACCCCACCCGATCGAGATCATTCACCCACCCTCACCCACGGCATGGCGGCTGGCGCCTTCGTTCATGTGTGTCCGCAGGCCGAGCCTGGCCTGCCGCAGGGTCCGTTTGACGTCCGGCAACGACTGCCCTGTCGATCGCGCGATCGCGACGTGGGACGAATCGCCGTAGGTCCACAGGATGAGCGCGCGCCGCTGAACCGGAGGCAGACGGCGGATCGCACGTCGAACACGACGCGCACGCTCGTTCGATTCCGACAGGGCGTCCGCGTCCGCCGGGTGGACGAGGCACTTCAAGTGATCCCGCGGGCTGACGTCGTCGAGAGACAGGTGGGCAGCGAGATGCCGCCGGCGCGCCGCGCGCTGCCGGTTTCGGATGACGTTCAGCGCGACGCGGTAGATCCACGTTCCGAGCCGCGAGCGGTGCTCGAAGTCGCCCAGACGCCTGAACACGCGGAGGTAGACGTCCTGGCACACGTCATCGACCTCGTCGCTGCCCAGCAGCGTCCACGCCAGACGCGCAATCGCCGGGCGGTGCGTCGCGATCAGCTGCCGGATCGCCTGATCGTTGCAGGCGAGACACGCATCGACGAGAGCCCGATCGTCGCGACCGGCCACGCTCGCGCCCTGGTCGGGACCGTCGATTCGGCGCATCGTGTGAGCGTGCGTCGAAGGGCGATCTGGCTCAAGTGCCACTTTCGCCAACCCTCGTGGATCCGCTCGGGCGCGTCCGCGCGGCCTGATGGTCCAGCCTGGTCCAGACCAGCGGCTCGAACTTGCGAAGCTCGACAATGCGTCCGGCTGGTCCGTTCGCGGGCAGCACGAACAGCCACTCGCCAAGGCTGCCGCCGAGAACGAAGGCTACCGGCGTCAGCGGAATGAACGGCCGCAGCTTCGCCGGATCGCGACCGCCGTAGAGCGTGCCGTCGCGCAACTCGACGTGGAACGTCCAGCCGTCGGGCGTCAGCCGATAGGTGCCCACCAGGTCCCGCCAACGGCTCGCGTCCACCTTCTGTGCCGGCGGATCCGTCGTCACGACCGCCGCCTGCGACGCGACGAGCTTCCACTGCGGACCGTCGCGTCGAAACGTGTCGGTCATCCGATACCGGGTGGCCAGGCGCTGGCCGAAGACCTGTTCCCGCTCGTCGGCGGCGAATCTGACGACGGCGAAGGCGGGAAACGCCTGCACGGTCAGGCCGTGCACGGCGATCCCGCCCGACAGCCCGGGCGGAAGGGGCCGCAGGTCCCGCAGGAACTCCACTTTCGATGAAACCTGCCCCTCCTCGGAAGTGACGACGCAGCCGTCGTCCATCACCCGCTCCCACGCGCTCCGGTCGCCCGGAGCGACGGCATCCATGAGCGACTGCTCCAACGCCTGGAACATCGGCACGAGATCGCCGGGCGGCGCCGCCCGCCCCGAGGGCTCGGCGAGCACGACGAGACACCCTGCGAGCGCGAGGACGGCCGGGCGCGACATCATCCCGCCACACTAGTCCAGAGCGCGTGCCCTGGTCATGGGCCAGTTACGAGAAGTCAGGTGGGCCAGGCAACCCGCGCTCGCAGTCCGAATTCCGGGACTTGCGGGCCGCCTGCCGGGAGTGACAAGCTGACCGTGTCATGGCAGACCCCATCCTCGTCGGCAGAACGTCGAAGGGAAAGGAAGTGGCGCTCCTGCCAGCGATGGCCAACCGCCACGGCCTCGTGACCGGAGCGACCGGGACCGGCAAGACCGTGACGCTGCAGGTGCTCGCCGAAGGCTTCTCGAGGATCGGCGTGCCCTGCTTCATGGCCGACGTCAAGAGCGATCTGTCGGGCCTCGCGGCGGCCGGAGAGATGTCGCCCAAGCTGCGGCAGCGGCTCACGCAGCTGAAGCTGCCCGCGCCGGAGTTCGGCGCGAGCCCCGTGGTCTTCTGGGACGTGTTCGGCCAGAGCGGGCACCCGGTGCGCGCCACGGTCTCCGACATGGGACCGCTCCTGCTCGGCCGGCTGCTCAATCTCAACGAGACGCAGAGCGGCGTACTGACGCTCGTCTTCAAGGTCGCCGACGACGCGGGGCTGCTGCTGCTCGACGTGAAGGACCTGCGGTCGATGCTGCAGTTCGTCGGCGAGAACGCGAAGCAGTTCACGACCGCCTACGGCAACATCTCGGCCGCGTCGATCGGGGCGATTCAGCGGGCGCTGCTGGTGCTCGACTCGCAGGGCGCAGACCGGTTCTTCGGCGAACCGATGCTCGACGTCGAGGATCTGCTGCAGACTGCGGCCGACGGGCGGGGCATCCTCAACATCCTCTCGGCCGATCGCCTGTTCAACTCGCCGAAGCTCTACGCGACCTTCCTGCTGTGGCTGCTGTCGGAGCTGTTCGAGCGCCTCCCCGAGGTGGGCGAGACCGAGAAGCCGAAACTGGTGTTCTTCTTCGACGAAGCGCACCTGCTGTTCGAGGACGCGCCGGCCGCGCTGCTGGAGAAGATCGAGCAGGTCGTGCGGCTGATTCGATCGAAGGGCGTCGGGGTGTACTTCGTCACGCAGAATCCGCTCGACGTCCCTGACAACGTGCTGGCCCAGCTCGGCAATCGTGTCCAGCATGCCCTGCGCGCGTTCACGCCGCGCGACCAGAAGGCGGTGAAGACCGCGGCCACGACGCTCCGCCAGAACCCGGCCATCGACACCGAGCGCGCGATTACCGAGCTCGGCGTCGGTGAAGGGCTCGTGTCGTTCCTCGACGAAAAGGGCCGGCCCGCGATGGTCGAACGCGCGTGGATCCTGCCGCCGGCCTCGCGGATCGGGCCGGCCACGCCGGCCGAGCGACAGGCGATCATCCGCGGCTCGACGCTGGCCGGACACTACGAGCAGATGGTGGACCGCGAGTCGGCCTACGAGAAGCTCGCGGCGCGAACCAGCGCGCGGCAGCCCGAGCCGACCGCTGCAGAGAAGCCGTCGCCCGGATCCCCGCCAGGCGGATCGCCCCAGCCGGGGCTGCCGGGCAACCTGAGCGATCTGCTCTTCGGCCGGACCGGCCCGCGCGGCGGCCACCACGACGGGCTCGTGGAATCGGCGGCGAAGAGCGCGGCGCGAACGGTCGGCTCGAGCGTCGGCCGCGAGATCATCCGCGGGGTGCTCGGGTCGATCTTCGGCGGGCGGCGTTAGCAGGCGGCTGGCGGCTTGGTGCCCTTCCTTCCCGGCGAACTCCCGGCGCTGATCGTGGCGACCAGCTTCGCCGCGGGCCTCAACGTGTACGCGACGGTGGCGACGCTGGGTCTGCTCGCCCGGGCTGACGTCGTCGCCCTCCCGACGCCACTGCACCTCGTGGCGGACTGGCGCGTGATCGCGGTCTCGATCGTGCTCTTCGCCATCGAGGCGATCGCCGACAAAGTACCCGCGTTCGACCTCGTGTGGAACGCGCTCCAGACGTTCGTCCGCGTGCCGGTGGCCGCCCTGCTCGCGTACGGAGCCACCGCGCAGCTCTCGCCCGGCGCGCAGATCGTCGCGGCCCTGGCGGGCGGCGCGATCGCATTCGCGGCGCACGGCGCGAAGACGGCTGCACGCGTCGCGGTCACGCCGTCGCCTGAGCCGTTCTCGAACATCGCCCTGAGCGCCGGCGAGGACGCGCTCGCGATCTTCCTCACCTGGTTCGCCACGCAGCATCCCTTCTGGGCCGGCGCCATCGCGCTGGCGCTCCTCGCCATGATCGTCGTGCTCACGCGCTGGATCGTTCGGGCGCTGCGGGCGCTCTTTGGCGCACGCCGTGCCGCGGCCGAATGAAGAGATTCTACGGTCGCGATCAGCCGCGCGAACGGCTATCGCCGATCGCTGATCGAAGGCTGCTCGTCGACGTAGAAACCCGATCCGACGATGTACGTATTCGGCCCCGACACAACCTTCCGGACATATGCCTGCTTGCGCGCGGGCGTGTTCTGGCCGGGCTTGTACCAGTAGTACTCCACCCAGGCGCTGCCGTCCTTCATGGCGGCGCCAATGTACTCGTCGGCAACGGCCTTCCCCTTCACGTCGGTCAGCCCCATCAGACTCGTCCCTTCGAGGCTGGGCTGGGCCGGATTCACCAGCTCGACGCCTTCGGGTGTGTCGACGAAGACGTACGTGTCCATGAAGACGAAGGGCCCCGTCCTGTCACGCAGCTCGCCGAACGCGTCCTTCCCCCGCGCTGCGACCAACGTTGCCGCGCGATTGACGACGTCCTCGACGAATGCCTTGTCCATCTGCATGTTGTAGATCCCGCAGCCGACGGCGACCTGCTGTCCCGAGGTGAACGTCACCCGCTTCACGAAGGTCGACTTCCACGTCGGGAAGATGTTTCCGGGCTCGGGGTACATGTAGTGGATCCATCCCTCGCCGGACGGACTGGCCGCCGCCTCCAGGATCATCCGCCCGAAGGGCCGGCCGACGATGTCTTTCAGCCCGGTCACGTTCTGCCCTTCGCTCGCGGGATCGGCGGCATGGAAGGCCCGGGTGCCGTCCAGGGTCCACACGAAGAAGTACGTATCGTCGCGGAACCACTTCGAACCCTTCTGCCGGAAGTCGGGGTACGCCTCCTCGCCGCGGTCGGTGAGCACGGCTGCGCCTTCCCGGACCAGCGCCATCAGCTCCGGAGCGGTCATCTTGCGGGCCACGGTCGTCGCTCTGGGCGCATCGGCCAGGTACACGCCGCAGCCCACCACGATCCATTCGCTGCCGATCCTCGCTCTGCTCACGTACGCAGACTTCTGCGTGGAGACGCTTTCTCCGGGCTTCGGCCACATGTAATCGACCCAGCCGGCGCCGCTCGTTTGCGCCACTTCGAGCATCTCCCGGATGAACGGCTTGCCCTGGGTGTCCTTCAGGCCCAGAAGATTGCGCCCCTCGAGATTCGGAAACGCCGGGTTCACCTGCTCGACGCCGTCCGGGCGGAAGATGAAGATGTACGCGTCTTTCGCGATGAACGGGCCCGTCGGATCGCGGAAGAGCGGGTACGCCGCCTCGCCGGCCTTCTCGATCTGCGCAACGGCGTCGGTCACCGCGTCGACCACGAACGCCCGTTCCATCCGGTCGTTGTACACGCCGCTGCCCACGACATAGTCTTTGCCTGAGGGCGCCTCGACGAGGCGGACGTAGCTGCTCTTCCACCTGGGCAGCAGACCACCTGGAACCGGCCACTGATAGTGGTACCAGCCGTCCGTCTTGCCGGGGACCGATGTCGCGGCACCGATGAGGCCGCGAATGATGGGTTTCCCTGCCGGGTCCTTGAGACCGAGCTGGTTCCTGCCCTCCATCGCCGCGTCGGGATGCACGAGCATGTTGCCCGCAGGATCGACCACGAAGACGTACGATTCTCCCAGCCTCCAGCGACTGCCGGAGATCCGGAAGTCGCTGAATGCGGCTTCGCCCTTGCTGCGGACGAGTGCCGCGGCGTCGTTCACGAGCGAGACGAGCTCCCGGGTGTCGTCGTACTGATAGACCTGATTCGAGCTGGCGGTCAGCGCGTCGCCGTTGAGGGCGTGTAGAGTCGCCAGAACAGCTGCAACCGCCAGTCGCCGCGTCCAACGGACAAATTGAAATGTCATCGCCAGCCTCCAGATGCCGCCCGGACCCGGTTGCGCCTCGCCTTTTGTCGGATTTCCGAAGCGATTCGCGGGATTCCGTTGGTTCTTGCTTTGTTTCTTCGGCTTGAGAGATTCATGGAGGAGTGACTGCAGGGCGCCTGCCAGCTACGGCCCCCGCATGGACCGTGCGTGCGTGCGATGTTGTTGCGGAGGCGGCATCGGCTCAGTGCGCTGACGGAAATTCGGCGGGCTCAGCGCGACAACGAAGGTTGCATGGCATCACGTTCGGCTCGGCGACGCCGCTCACGAAGATCACGACTAACCTGCGCGCGCCTGTTCGGTTGATAATGTCTGCCTCATGGCACCAGGAAAGGTCGTGAAATGACGGGACGGGTGGCAGCACTCCTGTGGTTGTTGAAGGTCGGCGGCGCGTCGCTCGCCGGCGGGGTCGTGGGCTCGATCAGCGGACTCGGCGGCGGCATCGTCATCGTGCCGGTCCTCACGCTGTTCCTGGGTGTCCCGATCCAGGACGCGGTCGCGGCGAGCATTGTCTCGGTGATCGCGGTGTCGAGCGGCGCGGGATCGGTGTACGTGAAGGATCGCATCACGAACATCCGCATCGCGATGTTCCTGGAGCTGTCCACGGCCGCCGGGGCGCTTTTCGGCGCGGCCGTGCTGACGCGCTGGGTGAACCCGCAGATGCTCTCGATCCTCTTCGGGTCGATTCTCCTGATCTCGCTCATTCCGGTGGTGGCCCGGATTGGCGAGGAGCTGCCACGGGGTGTCGAGAACGATCGCCTGGCCGCGTACCTCCGGCTGAACGGCTCCTATTTCGACAAACGCCTCAATCGAGAGGTCGTGTACAACGTGACCGGGATTCCGGCCGCGATCGGTCTGATGGGGCTGGCGGGCATCATCTCCGGGCTGCTCGGCATCGGCGCCGGTGTGGTCAAGGTGCTCGCCCACGAGATCGCCATGAGGGTACCGAGCAAGGTGTCGACGGCCACGAGCAACTTCATGATCGGCGTGACCGCTGCCGCGGCGGCCGGCGTCTACCTGAAGCGTGGCCTGGTGCTGCCATTCCTGGTCGTGCCGGTCGCCGTGGCGGTCCTCGCCGGGGCGTTCCTCGGCACGGTCCTCATGGAGCGCATGAGCAACGCACACGTCAGGCAGGTCTTCGCGGCGGCGCTCGCCGTCATCGGCGTCGAGATGCTGCTCCGCGGCTTCGGCGTGCGGTTCTGACCATGCAGACAGAGCCTTTGCAGGACCGCATCGCCATCCAGGACGCCGCCGCCTGGATTCTGCGCGTCGGCGTGATCGGCAGCGTCCTCGTGATGCTGGCGGGCATCACGCTCAGCTTCGTGCACCATCCCGTGTCGGTCGAGGACATGCAGCGGACAGCCTTCGACGGACGCGCGACGAGCATCTGGCGCGGACTTCTCGAGGGCCGCGGCCAGTCGGTGATCGAGCTCGGCATCTACATGCTCGTCCTGACGCCCATCCTCCGCGTTGTCGCGTCGATGGTGCTGTTCCTGGTGGAGGAGCACGACCGCCTCTACACGGTCGTGACGTTCTTCGTGCTCGTGCTGACGCTGGCAGGGCTGCTGTTCCTGCGGTAAAGGGTGAACGCGCCGATGCCGTCGCGAGAGAGCCGGCTGCTGCTGATCGTCATCGTCGCGTCGGCCGGTACGCTCCTGCTGCTCAGCCGGTTTCGATTCCCGAGCGAGGCCCGCGCGATCAATCCCGCTCCGGCGCCGCTCGAGCGCCTCGCGGCGCGCGCGACCTTCGACGATCTCGCCTCGAGCATCTCGGAGCTCCAGCCGCGGGTCGCGCCCGCCCTGCGCGTGCTGCGCGTGCTGGGCCCGGCCGTCCCGCAAACGCCGTCCCTGTCGCGCCTGCTCGAGGCGCCGCACGGAGCTCCGGGCCAGCCGCGGCTCGTCCTCGCCTGGCGAGTGCGCAACGATCTCCTGCTGGCGCAGCTCGGTCCCGGGGATCGCATAGAAAGCTTCGTGGGGGCTGCGGGAACCCCGACCCTCGTCGCGATCGACCCGGTGCGCCTCATCGGCCTCGTCGGAGCCGCAGGGGACAGCGAGACCTCCACCTGGCAGGAGGCGGCGCCGCCGTCGAGCCCGCAGTACGTCGCGGTCGCCGAGGCGACGCAGGGGGGACCAGCGCTGCGCCCGATCTTCCTCGGCCGCACCGATCCGGTCAGCGATCCGCGCTGGAAGACGCCGCTCCTCGCGCTCGGCGGCGCCGGCGTGACGCAGTCCGGGTCGATGATCTTCACGCTCGACGGCAGCCTCGCCGGCATGACCGTCCTGCAGCAGAACCTGCCGGTGATGGCGCCGACCAGCGGGCTGCTGTCGGGCGTCGACGAACTGCAGCACGGACAGAGCGCCGGCGTCGGCGACATCGGCGTCGAGGTGGCCGATGTCACGGGGGCGCTCGCCGCCGCGACCGGCGCGTCAGCCGGCGCGGTCGTCGCCCACGTGCGCGCGAAGAGTCCGGCGGCCGGACAGCTCCAGGTCGGCGACGTGATCACCGCGATCCAGGGAACCCCGGTCTTCGACGCGGCGGCGCTGCGGCTGGAAATCGCCCGGCGAGCGCCGGGCTCGCCGGTCGAGCTCTCGATTGTCAGACGTCGCGCCAGCGCGGCGATTCGTGTCACGATCGGCGCGCCGCCGGCCGCGGAACCAGCCCCTGCCCCGACGGGCCTCGGGCTGGTGCTCCGGAACGCGCGCGATGCGGGCTCGGAGGTCCTTCGCGTGGACGGCGACGGCGCCGGACACGAGGCCGGGCTGGCTGCGGGCGATCTGATCACCGACCTCGACGGGGCGAGCCAGCCGACGCCGTCCGCGCTCCAGCGGGCCTTCGACGAGGCGTCGTCGGGCAGCTACCTCATCGCAGGAGTCTCGCGAAAAGAAGAGCACCTGGTGCTGGCCATCCGCAAACCGTGAGCGCTGAGCGTCCGAGCGAGAGTGGGACCGCCGGTCGAAACGTGTTCGCCGGCTGGCGGCTCGGGGCGGCGCTCGGCCTGCGGGCGGCCGTCGCGCCGGCGATGGTGTACGTGCCTATCGGGTACCTCCTCGGATCGAACGGGTCCGCTCTCCTGTCGCCGAGCGCGCTCCGCCATCTGGATCTCGTCGTCTGGCTGGCGCTCGCGACCGTAGGGGTGTTCGTCGGCCTCGGCCTGGAGCTGCGGACGCCGATCGACCGGATGCTCCTGCTGGTCGCCAGCACGGAAGCCGTCGTGACGGCCGCCGTCGTCGCCGGCGCGACCGCATGGCTCGCCGGCCGCTGGGCGCTGCCGATCGGCAACCCGGTGGCCTCCGTGCCGCTCGTCGCCGGACTCTCGGCGGCCGCCTCGGCGGTGGTGATCGCCGGCCGCAGCGGCGACCCTGGCATGCAGCGGGCCGCCCGGATCTCCGATCTCGACGACGTGACGGTGATCGTTCTGGGCGCGTGGGCGCTCTCGTGGCATCCGGGTGTAGCGATCGTCGACGCCATCCGGGCCGCCGCGGTCACCATCCCCCTCGGGGCCGCGATCGCTGCGGCCGGCCTCCTGCTGTTCGATCGCGCCCGCGGCGAGGCCGAGCGCGGCACGTTCGTGCTCGGCGTGCTGGCGCTGCTCGCTGGCGCGGCGGCCTACCTGTCGCTCTCGCCGCTGATGGTCGGCATGGTCGCCGGCCTCCTGTGGCGCTGGGCGCCGGGCCGCGCCGACGAGATCATCCGCGCGGACCTCGTCAAGCTGCACCATCCGCTCGTCATCCTGCTGCTCGTCATCGCCGGGGCGACCTCGACGCTGTCCGCACTGAGCATCTGGCTGCTGGCCCCGTTCGTGGTGTTCCGTCTCGCCGGGAAGCTGGCTGGCGCGTGGGCCGGCGCGAGAATGTTCCCGGGCACGGCCCCTGCCGATCTCGGAGCGCGCCTGCTTCCGTGCGGGCTGATCGGGATCGCGCTCGCCCTTCATTTCAACCAGCTCCTGGACGGCCCGATCGGCTCGGCGCTGGTCTCGGCCGTCGCGATCGGCGCGATCGTCTTCGAAGCGATGACGGTCCTCGCGCTCGCCGGCGATCGCGGCTGATGCGACGCGCGGCCGCTCTGGGCATCGTGATTGCCGCCGTGATCTTCACGCGGCGCAGCCTTCACGGCTCCGGCCTCGACGAGCGCAGCATCGGGCTGGCGCTCGGCTTCGCGCTGCTCGCGGCCGCGCTCACGGGCGATTTCGTCGAGCGCCTGCGGCTGCCGCGGGTGACCGGATACCTGCTCTTCGGCCTTGTCGCCGGGCCGTCGGTGTCGAACCTGATCTCGCGCCCGATGGCCCGCGAGCTCCGGCTCATCGACGGCGTGGCCGTCGCCCTGATCGCGGTGATGGCCGGCCTCGAGATGAACCTCACGAGGCTGCGGCCGCGGCTGTGGTCGATGTTCCAAGTGGGTGGCATCACCATCGGCCTGATGTACGGCGCGCTTCTGCTCCTGTTCTACGCGACGATGCCGTGGCTGCCGTTCATGCCGGACGCTACCGGGCTGCTGCGATTCGCCGTCGCCGCCCTGCTCGCGGCCGTCGTCACCAGCTTCTCGCCGACCGTGACGATTGCCGTCGTCGCCGAGAACCGCGCCGCCGGCCCGCTGACCGAGCTCACGCTCGCCGTCGTCGTCCTCGGCGATCTGGCGCTCGTGTTCGGGTTCGGCGCCGCGATGCAGCTCGTGCGGCTGGCATCGCGCACGGGCCCGGAGGAAATCGGGTTCCTGACGTACATGGCGTGGGAGATCTGGGGCTCGCTGGCATTCGGAGCCCTGGCCGGCGCCGCGCTGGCGATCTATCTGCGCGCCATCGGCCGCGAGGCTGGAATCGTCCTGATCGCCGTGTGCGTCGTGCTCAGCGAAGTGGGCCGCCGCCTGCACTTCGAGCCGGTGCTTGCGGCGCTCGCCGCCGGCCTCGTCGTCGAGAACATCGCACCGCCTCGCGGAGACGTCCTGAAAAACGCGGTGGAGCGGAGCGCTCTGCCGATCCTGATCCTGTTCTTCGCGGCCGCGGGCGCGTCGCTCCGGATTGACGCGCTTCGCGCGATTGGCCTGCTCGCGGGATTCGTCGCGCTCGTGCGCCTGTTGCTCATCCGGACGGGCACGGCGCTCGGCACGAAAGTCGCCCGGGTGGGAAGCCCCGAGGGGCCGCTCGTCTGGCGGGGTCTGGTGTCGCAGGCAGGCTTGACGCTCGGTCTGACCGTGATCGTCGCGTCGGAGTACCCGGAGTGGGGCGTCGCCGTGGAGACGCTCATGGTCGCGATGATCGCGCTGCATGAGCTCGTCGGCCCGATTCTCTTCCGGAGCGCGCTGGCCGAGGCGGGCGAAATCGAGAAGGGCGCCGCGGCCACGGACGCAGGACGGATCGCCGTTACGACTCCTCCGGCAGAACCCGTCGGATGACCGGCTCCCAGCTCCCGCTCGGCACGTCGCGGCGGTGCGGCGCCACGCAGCTCAAGATGGGCGTGGTCATGAACGTCGTGGGCGATGGCCATCAGCACGAGCATCGAAAGGAGCGCGGGTGAGATGACGCCGAGGTCGAGGCCGATGTTCAACAGGATCAGCTCCATCAGGCCACGCGTATTCATCAGAGCTCCGATCGCAACCGCGTCCCGCCACGTGACGCCTGACACCCGAGGGCGCTGTGATGCTCGTGTGGCTGGTCAGGAACGCGACGTGCCAGGAACATGAACAGCAGCAGGCCGATCTGGCTCAACGTGTTGAGCGGGACCAGACCGTCGGCCGCAAAGAGCGTGGCGGAGATGCCGGGCGCCAGCCATCCGAGCAGCGACGGGCCGAGCGCGATCCCGGCGATCACCTCGCCGACGACCTTGGGGCTGCCCGACCGCACGGAACAGCATCCCGCTCGCCCGCGCGGCGATCAGAATTGCAGCGACCTGCAGGAGGAGGAGGACGAGGTCCGGCATCATCGACCCTCCGGCAGGCTCACGCGAGCCGGTGGAGCGGGCCGGGCCGAGAACGCAACGGCGCCACGGGCCGAATTCAGCGTCCCCTCGAGCCGGGGCGCTCTTCCGGTCCACGAGGCGCGCCTGGATGCTCACCCCTGTCTGGCATCCGGGAATCCTGTCCCCGCCGTGGAGCGTGAGCTCCTGGCCGGCGACGGATCCGCCGAGCGTCGGCCGCCCGGGTGAAATCAACTGCAGCACCTGCCTCCCGCTACGGCTCAGGTTGGGCGCAGCCGTGAGAGAAGGCCGATCTTGACGAAGTCGTTGACGACGAGCGAGAACGCGCTGGCGTACGCGACGATCCAGGCTGTCTCATTGACAGGCAGCGGTCGCAGCTCCCCCAGCCCGAAGACGCCGATCAGCACCCCAAGCACTGCGTCGCCCGCGAGCGCGAGCGCGAGCACCGCGCTCGGACGTGACGCCCAGAACGTCCGCCGCTCCCGGATCGACAACAGCGAGAACAGCGCAAAGAACAGCAGGGCTTGAAACGAGAAGGTCTGCAGGCGGCCCGGGTCGTGGGCCAGATCGAACCGCTGCCATGAATTGGCCAGCAGCCCCAGGGCTTCGCCGAGCATGCAGAGGCCGAGGACGGCGGCCACCTCGACAAGAGGACCGATGTTCCACGTCTCAGGTGCGTCGGACGGCCGCACCCGATCGGTCGCCAGGGTGATCTTGACGAAGTCGGTCAGGAACACGAGCAGCACCATGCCGAGCGCGGAGATCACGAATCGGCCGGTCGCGAGAAACGCGAGCACGACGAATCCCGCCTTGAGGATCGTCCGGCTCACCTTGTTGATGATCCACGTGAGGACGCGCTGGTAGATCGCGCGACCGTTCTTGACGAGATCGACGGCGTTGGCGAGACCTTCGCCCGTGAGCACGACGCTCGCGGCACCCTTGGCGACGTCGGTCGCGGCGTTGACGGCGATGCCCACCTCGGCCTGGCGGAGTGCCGGCGCGTCGTTCACGCCGTCCCCGGTCATCCCGACGATGTGGCCGGCAGCCTGGAGGCTCTGCACGATCAGGAACTTGTCCTCGGGGAACACTTCCGCGAAGCCTCCGGACCGCTCCGTCAGCGCGACGGCGCGCAACTCGCCCTCGCGGCGGGCGGCGCGCAACTCCGGGACCGGGACGATCTCTCCGAGGCCAAGATCGCGCGCCACTTCCCTGGCGACCGGAAGCGCGTCCCCGGTGAGCATCTTGACCGCGACGCCGAGCGCCCGCAGTTCGTCGATCAGTTCGCGCGAATCGGCGCGCAGGGGATCTCGAAGGAGCGCCAGCCCGATCAGCCGCCAGGATCGATCTGCGTCCGCACGAGCCACGGCGAGCGCACGGACTCCCTGCCGGGCCTCGGCCAGGGCGCGCGCCTCGAGGGCGGCCACGGCCGCTCCGTCGAGTCCGGCCAGCGTCGCCACGGTCTTGACGGCGCCTTTCGTCACACGAATCGTTTGACCGCCGCCCTCCACGACCGCCTCAGTCCGCCGGGTGGCAGGCGAAAACGGCACGAACGAGAGCAACCGGTCCGGTCCCGCCAGCGCCCGGTTCCGCGCGGCCTCCAGAAACGCGAGATCGATCGGATCCTGATTCGCTTCGTTCGACGCCCATGCGCCGTCCCGCACGACGACGTCCTCGGCGGAGTCTCCCCCTGGCGAACGATCGATCCCGCGTACAGGACGTCGCCCGCTGTCTTGTCGAGGGCCTGCGCTTCGCCGGTCAGCGTCGACTGATCGGCCTGCGCCGTCCCGTCGAGGGCCTGCGCATCAGCCGGGACGAAGTCTCCAGAGCGGAGGCGGATGACGTCGCCGACCACCAATTCGCGCGCGGGAACCGCCTGCCAGCGGCCATCGCGGAGGACACGCGCGACAATCTGCAGGCGGTGGCGAAGCGCCGCGACCGCCGACGAGGCGCGCTGCTCCTGGAGAAAGCCGAGGACCGCGTTGACGAGGAGGAGCGAAAGGGCCACGACCAGGTCGGCGCGTTTGCCGAGGACGAACGACAGCACCGCGATGAGCTCGATCATCCACGCGGAGAGGCCCCAGAGCTTGCGCGCGAAACGGGCGATGGGATGGGAGGGACGGTCGGGCACCTCGTTGGGACCGTCCCGGGTCAGGCGGCAGCGGCCTCGACCCGCGTCAAGCCGCTGCTGCCCGGCGACGCGCCCGGTGCAGACGCCGGGGGACCAGTCACGCTGCTCATCACGACAGGGCCACGCAGGCCCTCGCACCACGAGCACGGGGGTACGGCGCGTCGTCCGCCGCGACGGGGATCCGTCGGAAATCCATACCGTCTCTCTTCTGGAGCTATCGACTACTCTACCGCGGATATCCGGGCTGCAGAGAAGCGTCCGCGGGAGCGAGGGCCGTCGCTTGTGGACACACCCGCTTGAATTGCCTATGCTTCCCCGAAATTCCCACGCGTTCGTCAACCGCCCGCGCGGAGAGACGCCGATGGATGAAAAGGTGATTTCGCGTCGCAGAGTGCTGCAGGCCATCGGAGCCGCGGCCATCGGGACGCCGCTGTCGGTCTTCGCGCAGGGCCGGTGTATCCGGAGCTACGGGACGCCGGCGTGCAACACGACGCCGATTCCGCCGGTATTCGAGCCCACCGGATGGAGGACCGTGGCGCTGGACCATCTCGCGTTCCAGGTCGCCGACTACCGGAAGGAGGCGGCGTTCTACATCGGCCTCATGGGCTGGAAGCTCCGGAGCGATGACGGCAGACAGGCCGTGCTGGACATCGGCGACTGGGGCTCCGTCATCCTCAGGCAGGCGTCCACGCAGGCGCTGGAGGCTGCGGGGGCCGGCCGTGGCGGACGCGGCGGCCCGGTCCACGCGCTTGTGGAGTCCTTCTGCTTCTGCATCGAGCCGTGGAACGCCGCGAACGTCGAAGCCGAACTGCGAAAGCGCGGCCTCACGCCTGCGGCCGACAACGACGGACAGGGATTCGAGAGCTTCCACGTGAAGGACCCGGACGGATTCGATCTTCAAATCAGCAACGGCAACGGCCTCGCCCGAAGCCGCCGGACGACGCCGGCGTACGCGACGCTGTCGGCGCCCGTTCCGTTCGAACCGACCGGATGGAAGACGGTGTGGCTGGATCACCTCTCGTTCGGAGTGACCAACTACAAGGAGAGCGTCTCCTTCTACTGCAATCTCCTGGGGTGGAAGGACACCTACGACGAGGGCAGTCAGAACGAGTGCCTGATCGGCGACGTCGGAGACATCATCATCCGCGGAGGCAATCCGTTCGCCCCCGGCTTCGGAAGCGGCGTCGGACAGTCAGCCGCGCGCCGCGCGCGGCTCGATCACATTTCCTTCGGCATCCAGCCGTGGGACACGGACGGGGTGAAAGCGGAACTCGAAAAGCGCGGCCTCCGAGCGCGGGTGGATACGTCGACGGGCGACGACATTCACGTCGCCGCGTTCAAGAGCTATCACACGGCCACGCCGAACGGGTACAACCTGCAGATCAGCTACGTCACGCACGACAACAGGCTGGCGCTGTCGAACGCGGTCAGACCGAAACCTGGGCGTGAGCCGTAGCGCGGGCGTTCCCGGCCTGCTCGGCGTCCTCCGACCAGTCCTCGTCGGTCTCGTCGCCGTCCGCTTCCTGGAACTTCGGGCCGAGCGGCTGGCCGGCGACGAGCAGATCCTCGGCGGCGCGCGTCGACAGCGGACGCGAGAAGAGGAAGCCCTGGGCGTGAGTGCAGCCGAGGCGCTGCAGCTCGCGCGCCTGCATGTCGCTCTCGATACCTTCGGCGACCACGCCGGTGTTGAGGGTGCGGGCGAGTCCGAGGATGCTCTCGACGATCGCCGGACGGTCGGGGAGCAGCAGGCTCCGGACGAACGAGTGATCGATCTTGAGCGCGTCGACCGGAAGCTTGTGCAGGTGGCTCAGGGACGAATACCCGGTCCCGAAGTCGTCGAGATAGATCTTCACGCCGAAGTCCCGCAGCTCGCGCAGCACGTCCGCGACGAGATTCGGGCTGTCCATCAGGGCGGTCTCCGTGATTTCGATTCGGAGATCGCTCGGCTTCAATCCGGCCGTGGTCACCGCTTCCTCGATGATGCGCAGGAAGGTCTGCTGCAGGAGCTGCCGGCTGGACGCGTTGACGGTGATGTACTCGAGCCCGCGGTCCGGGAATCGCCGCTGCCAGTCGGCGAACGTCCGGCACGCCTGCTGGAGCACCCACGTGCCGAGCGGCTCGATCAGGCCGAGCTCCTCGGCGATCGGAATGAACGTCGCCGGCGAGATCGCCTCGCCGTTGCGCGTCCAGCGCACGAGCGACTCGAACCCGACGCACACGCCCGAGGCGAGGGACACGATCGGCTGGTAGTGGACCTCGAAGTCGTTGCCGTTGATCGCGCGGCGGAGGTCGTTCTCCAGTCCGAGGCGGTTGCGCGCGCGCGCATGCATGTCGGCGTCGAACAGCTCGTGCCGCGCCTTGCCGCGCGACTTGGCGTGGTACATCGCGGTGTCCGCATCGCGCATGATCTCGTCCGGAGTGGCGTACTGCGCCACGCCGAAGGCGATGCCGATGCTGGCCGACGTGAACACCTCGCGGCTGTCGATCGAGAACGGCGCGCTGAGCGCTTCCTGAATCCGGAACGCGATCGCGTTGGCCTGCTGCTCGTCGCCGAGCCTGTCCAGCAGGATCGCGAACTCGTCGCCGCCGAGCCGGGCCAGGACGTCCCCTGACCGGAGACACGTTTCGAGCCGGCGCGACACCTTGACGAGCAGCTCGTCGCCCACCAGGTGGCCGAGGCTGTCGTTGACCACCTTGAACCGATCGAGATCGAGATAGAGCACGGCGAACCATCCGCCGAGGCGCCGCTGCTTCAACTGCTCGAGCCGGCGCCCGAGCCCCTCGACGAACACGGTGCGGTTGCACAGGCCGGTCAGCGGGTCGACGAAGCCGGCGCTGCGGAGCCGCTCCTGCGCGATCACCCGATCCGTCGTATCGGTCAGCGATCCCGCGATGCGGGCGGGACGACGGCCGGCGCCTCGCACGGCCACGCCGCGGCACAGGAACCACCGATAGGTGCCGTCCTCGTGACGGATCCGGTGTTCGTGCCGCAGGCAGTCCGTCTTGCCGGCGAGGTGCGCCTCGAGCGCCTCCTTCAGCGGTCCGACGTCGTCAGGGTGGATTCGACCGGTCCATTCCTCGGGCCGGCCGATGCCCGGCGCCGCCGGCAGGCCCATCATCACGCGCCAGCGCCCCGAGAAATAGAACTCCCGGGTCCGGAGATCCCACTCCCACAACCCGTCGTTCGCGCCTTCGGCCGCGAGCGCGAGCCGTTCTTCGCTGCGCCTGAGTTCGCGTTCTGCGCCGATCCGATCGGTGACGTCGTGCCAGAGCAGCGTCACCCCGCCGACGACGGGGCGGATGTCGACCTGAAGGATCCGCGGTCCCCCGCCGGACGCCAGCTGGATGATGATCGTCCGGGAGTTCCTGCCGGCTGCCGCCTCGTCGATCGCCCGTCGCAATTCGGTATTGCCGAGGGCCGGCACCGCAGAAACCAGCGAACGTTCCAGTGCCCGCGCGCGGGGACAGCCCACGATGCGTTCGAGGGCATCGTTCCACAGCGTCACCCGGCCGGTCCCGTCGAGCACGCACATGCCCTCGCCGAGGGACTCGATGACCTCGCGGCGACGGTACTCCTCGCCAAGGCGGTTCGCATACTCGCAGTACGCCCGGTACGCGAAGTACACGGGGATCGCCGCTGCGACGACCGCCTCCCAGATTCCACGGTCGATCGCTGCGGCGAGTCCCGCCGCGAGGCCGGCCCCGATGAAGTAGTTGGGACAGATGCCGAGAACGCGCTTCGCCCGGAATGGACTGACGCGCCGTCTCGTGATGAGCGGCGCGACGACGTCCGCTGAAAGGCTCTTGACGAAGCAATACGCGAGGACAGCAGCCGCAACCGGCACGGCCTGCCAGAGCCACACGGTGTCGCGCAGCACGCCGGCAGGCGCCCGGTAGACCACGCCGGCGATCTCCGTGGCGACGATGACCGTCGCCGTGTTCAGGAGGATTCGGCCGAGCCGCTGAGAGCGCCGCGATACGGCGAGAGGCGTCAGGGACCCCGCCGCCGCAACGAGCGCTGCTGCGTGAGGGCCCAGGAGGAGCAGCGAGGCGAAGTCGAACACGAAGGACGGCGGCATGACGGCCGGGTCCTCGCAGCCTGCCCGCCGCATCGCAGCGGCCGACGTCGCAATTGCGGCCAGCACCAGCCCGGCGAATTCCATCGCCCGGTAGGACTGCGGCGAACTCGCGAACGCAGAAAGCAGTGCCGCTCCGCTCGCGAGCACGGCGAAGGCAACTACCCCGACGTGACGGGGACGCGACCGCATTCAACCGCCCTCGGCGATTCTGTCGCGCGAAGCCATAGCGGAGGGGCTGCAGCAAAGCGGGGACCAGCACCGCGCTCATTCCTCAACTCGCTGCCGCAGAACGACTTGACGAAGAATTCGGCCGATCGGGCTATCGCAGCGTCGTGTGCCGTATCGGCACACGTCTTCCGGAAAATGTGAGCAGGCACTTCGGTTCCACACGACAAACACAGCCGTCCGCTGCGCGTGTCTCGATACGGATCGCTGTGGTCCGTTGAGACACACAAGTGAAGCGTCGAGAGACGCGCGGTCCGGGGATTCAGAAGCCCCAGCCGACGATGCGCAGATTGGTCGGCGCGGCGGGGCGTGCCCCCGTGTAGCCGAGCCTAATCACCTCGAAATCGTTCGCGGTCAGCGCCCGGAACGCCGGGTTCAGGACATCGTTGTTCCAGCGCGTGTCGTACGTGCCGCTCACGTACATGTCCGATCCGTTGTCGGCCACGATGAGGCCGTAGCGCTGCATCGCGCGGAAGATCTTCTGCACCTCCGGCGGAAATCCGGCCAGGCTGCGCGAGGCCTTCAGCCTGAGGCGGGCGCCCATCGGCAGCGCGCCAGGCGTGGACCCGGCCTGATGGGAGGCCGGATAGACGTACCCGTTGGTCGCCCGGACGGTGACGCGGAACGCATGGCGGATTTCGTCGGTTCCGAAGACCTCGTCGTACCGGACGAGTCCCGGCAGGATGGCGAGGCCGGCAGCATCCGCCGACGTCCAGCCGTCCGGTCTTCGCGCGGACTTGTTCAAGTCGAAGAACGCCCCGGAGCCGGCCTGCCATTGCGCGCCGTCGAAGAACACGTTGTACAACTCGTACAGGAACCGGTGATCGCGATCGACGATCAGCAGGTGCCGATCGCTGCTGCTTCGCAGGTCGACGTTGCCGGGCTCGCCGCCCTCGATCCAGTGGGCCTGGGTGATGGCTTCGTCGGGAATCGGGTAGAACGGCACGCTCCGATTCGTCGAGTGGTCCACCCCGTCGCTTTCATCCGCGTACTGAAACTGCACGGTGCGAAGCGGCGTCGTCCCGTCGACGACGGCGTACGGGAAGCCGTAACCCTGGACGCTTCCGGGCGAGACGTCACCGCCGAAGTCGGGGTGAAGCGCCCGGGACGCACCGACGAACGCAATGTAACTGCTCGACGAGGGATCGACCGGAGCCGTCGAGATATCCAGGTTCCACCAGTTGTCGGGCGGAAACAGCGGCATCGGCCCGGGAAGCGCGCCGCCCTGCGTGCTGACAGCGGCGACACCAGCGGTCAACAGGCTCCCGAGCACCAGCGTGCAGGCTGCGCGCACTCGTACGGTCGGACAGGAAATCGAGGACATCCCGCCGGGTCCAGCAAAACGCACGCCACGCCGATCGTGAAAGCGCCTGTGGGTTTTTGCACCGGTCCGCGACGATCTCGTCGCCGGAGTTGCAGGGTCGTACCGCGGGTGCACTCCGTTTCACAGGCGGCTGCAGCCGACTGCCTCAGTTCGTCCGGGCGACGTGAATGATGTTCAGGCGGTAGAACAACACCTCACGGAACGTTCCTGCCGCGCGCTCGGCGTCGAGCGATCGGCTGGCGCCGGCGATAATCCGCACGTCGTGTCGGTCTGCACGGGCGTGTCGGTCCGCCGCCGTCGACGCGCGCGCGTCCAGAAGGCGCAGGAGCGCTGTCTGCGCATCGGACGCGAATGTCGCGACGTCGTCGACGAACAGCGTGCCGCCATCCGCCTGTTCGAACCGGTGCCGGAGAATCGCGACGTCGCATCGGCATTCCCGTCCGCGGAATGCGCTCGAGTGCTCGACGTGCGCGCGGGCGCCGTCGTCGAAGAACGTCACGAACGGCCCCCGGCCGCGTGCGCCGTTGACGTGAATGAGGCGGGCGCACGTCTCCCGGTCGCGGCGGCTGCGGGCAGTAATCAATGCGGGCACGTCGACCCGTGCGGCCAGCCTGATGTCGTCCTCGCCGAGCGGAATCGAGGACGTCGCCGGTTCCAGCCTGGGCTCGGCAGCGACGCGCAGGTCCGCCGCGCGGCGATCGGCCAGCCGATGCATGATTCGCTCGTAGGCGGGCTCGAGCCGACGAACCCTGTCGTCCGCCGGATGCTCCCGCCGCGCACCGGCCATCCGGGCCTCGGCGTTATCGGCCGCGCCGCGCACCGCCCGCTTGTAGGTCTCGCCGTCGCGGCAGAGGAACTTCGTCTCGACCAGATAGTCCAGCACCTGCAGACAGGTCTGTTCGTCGAGTCCCCAGAGCCGCTGCGCCTGCCTGCGCGTGAGATGCAGGCCGGGCATCTCCAGAAACTCGATATAGATCCGATCGAGCAGCCGCTCGCTGATTCCTTCCTGTACGGGAGTGCTCATGACGGGCCTCTGATGTGGCGCGGGCCGCTGAACGGCAGGGACCGCTCCGGTCCGGGAAACCGACGGATTCCTGACGAAAGAGCCTGACTCTGGCGCGATGATGCAGTCGAGGTGCCGATCGGACGGATCGGCCCTTCGGCCCTGCGAGTGCCGGGAATGCCGGCTCGCGTCGTCAGCTGGCCCGGGCGTGCACGACGTCGTCGGCATCCGACGCGGTCGCAGCGTCGGTCGGCCGGAAGGCGGCGGAAGTCGGGAGTGCGAACGCCGTCGGCCGCCGGCGGAACGGCTGGTACGCCACGTGGCAGTCGTGCTTGCGGAGGAAGCTGAGGAATCGCTTGTAGTCGGACGGCGGCATGTTGAACAACTCCACCACCATCCGGTAATTGCCGGCGGTCCTGTCGAGGCCTTCGACGACGATCCGGCGCAGGTTCGCGCGCGAGAGATCGCGCGCCATGAACGGCGCGTGGACCGCGGACCAGAAGGACTCGCCGGCGTCGAGCATCCGCGCGGTGAGCTCGACTGCCACGTCCGGCGCGCTCGCGGTTTCCGGCGACTTGCCGATCGCGATCGTCTTCCGGGACTCGAACAGCTCGCCTGGCAGGTCGTCGGGTTCGATCGTCGGTCGAATCGGCCTGAGGACGATCCGCTCGATGACGTTCTTCATCTCGCGCACATTGCCGGGCCAGCGGTAGTCCGTCAGGATCTTCAGCGCGTCCGGAGAGAACGAGCGGGCGAGTACCCCGTGCTGCAGCGAATAGCACTCCATGAAGTGGCTCAGGAGCGTCGGGATGTCGTCGCGGCGCTCACGCAGCGGCGGGACCGTCAGATGCAGGACGTTCAGGCGGTAGTACAGATCCTGCCGGAACGTTCCGGCGTCGATGGCGAGCATCAGGTCGCGATTCGTGGCCGCGATGACCCGCACATCGGTGATCGTCCTCGCGCGGTCGGCGCCGACGCGCTGGATCTCGCCGGTCTCGAGAAACCGCAGCAGCGCCGCCTGCATCCGGAGGCTCATCTCCCCGACCTCGTCGAGGAACACCGTGCCTCTCGCCGCCGTCTCCAGAATCCCGACCCTGTCGCGGAACGCGCCGGTGAAGCTGCCGCGCACATGGCCGAACAGTTCCGATTCCATCAGCGAATCGGGCACGCCGGCGCAGTTGATCGTCGCGAGCGGCGCACAGTGCCGCGAGCTGGCCCGGTGGATCAGCCGCGCCACGACTTCCTTTCCGACACCGGTCTCGCCGGTTATCAGCACCTTGGCGTCGGACCGCGAGGCCGCCGCGATGTCCTCGCGAAGGACGCGCATCCCCGGGCTGTCGCCCACCAGTTGTTCGTGGCAATCCGCAGCGGTCATCGCACTTCTCCCCTGCTCTCGAGCGCCGCCACGAGATAGACGACGTTCATCCGGTAATAGAGCCCCTCCAGGAACCGGCCGGAGTTGACCAGCGGCAGGAGCGGCGTCGACGTGATCGAGAACACCTGCACGCTGCCGGATCGGTCGTTCATCCAGTCGTAGAGCGTGATCTGCTGGCTGAGCGTCAACGCCGACACGTCGTACAGGACCAGCGTGCCCCGACGATCGGTTGGCAGACTGAGATCGCCCGGCACGACGGACACCCTGAAGGGCTTGCCGCACAGCCTCGACACGCGCGCGGCGACCAGCGTCGTCGCAGCCGGCGCCTCGCAGAGCACGAGCACGTTCGGCCGCGATCCTCCGTTGACGAGGGATCGCAGCCATTCCCCGTCCGAGATCGAGACCGAGTCGGGCGAATGGATAATCGGCGGGCGTGACGGTTCCGCGTCGCTTCCAAACGGGCCGCACATTACAGTCATGTTGCCTAGTGACTCGATTGCCCTGATCGTTACAGGGCGTCGTCGCACATGCTGCCAGCCTGCCGGCTGGCGCCACGCGGATATCCGGCAGGACCGTCAGATGCGCGGTCGATGGTGCATCACGCGTACCTGATTCGACCGGCCGGCCCAATCATCGCGAAACCGCCCCGTCCGTCGACGGAACTGCTGTCGAAATGCCGCTGAGCAACGCGCCGGCAAACCGGCAGCGCGGCAGATCCGCGCCGACATGAAACGAACCGGGGCCTTCCGTCACAAGAGAGTGATGCGAAGCGCGCGGCAAAGCGGGCGGGGTTGCCTCGGTGAAACCCTGGGACATAGGATCGACGATCCGTGCCCCGAACGCCACGGTACGAATTCAGTCGCGAGTACGTCGAGCGGCTCATGGCCGCAGACCCGGAGATCGAACGCCACTTCGCCGAGTACTTCGGTGCTCTGCTGGCGCTCAAGGTCGGCGCGCGCCTCCGCGTCCGCGCCCTCGTCGACGACGCCGTCCAGGAGACGCTCGCGCGCGTGCTGGCGGCGCTCAGACGCGACGCCCTCAGGAACCCGGCCGGGCTGGGGGCCTTCGTCAATTCCGTGTGCAACAACGTGCTGCTCGAGCTCTACCGGTCCGGCTCGAGGTCGCGGCCCCTCGAGGATGGCGACGACCGCGTCGACGAAAGAATCGCGAGCGCGGAATCGGCAATGGTGGGCGCCGACGATCGCGCACGGGTGCGGAAGGCGCTGGCCGCGCTGCCCCGGAAGGAGCGCGACCTGCTGCAGTGGCTGTTCTTCGAGGATCGCGACAAGGACGACGTGTGCAGGGCGTTGAAGATCGACCGGAGCTACCTGAGGGTGCTCCTCCATCGGGCCAAGGCGCGATTTCGTGAGCGCCTGGCGGAAACGGTCGCCTCGTCTGGAGACATTGCCCGATGACCCATGCTGAGGCCGTGAGCACGCTCGCCACCGAGCGCTACCTGCTCGGCGAGATGACCGAACCGGAACGCGAGGCGTTCGAGGCGCACTACTTCGAATGCGCCGAGTGCGCCGACGATGTCCGTGCCGGCGCGACGATGAAGGAGGGAGTGCGTCTGGGTCTCCTGGAGGCGCCATCGGTCCGGCCCTTCGTGCGGGCGCCCCGGACCGCATCCCGCTGGCTCCGCTCCCCCGCCATCCCCTGGGCGATCGCCGCCTGCCTGGCGGTCGTTGTGTCCGTCACTTTCGTCACTTCGCGTCTGCCGCAGCGCCGGGTCTTCACGGCGTTTCCGAGCGCGCTGGCGCTCACGCCGATCACGCTGCGGACGGCAGCACGGGGGGAGGAGTCGGTCGTCATCGTCGGGCCGGACGACCCGGTGGTGACCTTGGCTGTCGACGTGCCCATCGCCGCGTCGAGCGGGACCCTCGTTTACGTTCTGCGTATCGAGGGCGGCCGCGAGATCGCTTCCGGTCATGTGCCCGCGCCGGAGCCGGGTCTGCCGCTCCTGCTGCTCGTTCCGGCGCGCCTCCTCACGCCCTCCACCCGGCACATCCTGACCCTCCACGATTCTGTGAATGCCGGCTTGACCGCCGGCGATTACCACTTTACCGTGGTAGCGCGCTGATTACGCGTCCTATGGAGCTCAAACGCCGATTCGTGTTTCGGGGCAATGCCGCCGCGTTCAACGGCCGACTCATCAGGCCGAAGGACATCGTTCTCGAGAACAGCTGCGCGAGCTCGCTGCCGGTCGTCGGCGGCCGCTCCCGGTCGCGCTGCGGGCCGCAGCAGTTCGGCGACGAGATCCGGTTCGAATCCGCGTCGACCCTCGCCGAAGGGCTGTTCGACGACCCCAGAGGATTCGAGGAGCTGACGCATCAGCGCGGACGCGAAGAGATGCTGGCGACGTCGACGAACGTCGCGGCGGAAGTGCGCGGCCTCGCGGTCGGCCTCAAGCCGCAGCTGACCGCAGCCCGGATCGCCGCCGCCATGCGCTCCCATAGCCCGCGGGGCAGCGGGGAGACGCCGGTCGTCGTCGGGCGCGAATCGGCGGTCGAAGATCTCGCGATCGACGGACACAAGCTGATCGTCGAGCTCGAGACGGAGCTCTTCGAGCGCTACGACACGCGCTCGAAGCTGCTCGCCGCCGCCGACGATCCGCGATTCGTCGAGCAGTTCGGCGCCGCTCTCTTCATGCAGGCCGGATTCGAGGGCCGCGCGGTCCCTCCCGGCGGCCGCATCATCCGATCCGAGTACGTGCACGCCACCATCGTCCGGAGCGTGCGCTGGGACGGCGATCCGTTTCCGGGCTCCCGCATCGACCACAATCTCGTCATCGTCCCGAATCTGGGCCGGCTCTATTTCGGCGAGCTCCTCATCACCGCCAGCTCGAAGCGGTTGACCATGCTCCGCATGGAGCTCGGGTCGCCGGCTGGCGGGACCGTGGCGTGCGCGGATATTGAAAACGACGGCGGCTGGTCGTAACCTGCGGCTTACGAGCCGAGTGGATGAAGCGCGCAGTTGCCGCCGCGGCAGTCCTGCTTGCGCTGGCAGCCTGCGGGGCCAGCCAGAAGCCCGACGACCTCTTCGAGTCGGCGCGCCTCGCCCTGAGGCAGGGGCGGCTGGCCGACGCTCGACGCCTGGCAGACCGCGGAGTGTCGCTTGCGCAGGCACAGGCGGGATCGCCGTGGGAGTGGACGTTCCGCCTGCTCCGGGCCGAAATCCAGATCTACCAGAACGACCTCGCGGATGCGCGGCCGGCCGTGAACGCGACCCTCCCCTCCGGGTCCGCCTTCGACGAGCTGCGTGCGCGGCAGCAGTACCTGGCCGCGCGGTTGACCCTTGCCGACGGCAGGCTGCGCGAGGCACTCGAGCTCGTGCAGCGCGCGCGCGCCCTCGCGAAGCGCCGCGATGACCAGCTGGAAATCGACGATCTCGACGGCCAGCTCCATCTCCGACTTGGACGCTGGTCCGATGGCGAGTCGATCCTGTCCAGCGTCGTCGCACGCGCCGCCAGCGCGGGCGACCGCTATCATCAGGCGCTCGCCCTGAACGACCTCGGCATGGGGTACGTCGTGCGGAGCAGGTTCGACGAGGCGCTCCCGTGGTTCGAGCGCATTCTGTCGCTGACCGATCTCCAGCCGTTCACGCTGTTTCCCCGGGCGCTGTTCAACGCGGGAATCTGCTACACGATGCTCGGGCAGTTCGACCGCGCGGTCGACGTGCAGCGACGGGCGGTCGAGGCCTACGAGCAGCGGGGCGCCGGAGGCGATCGCGAGAAGGCGCTGGGCCAGTTCGGCAGCACGCTCGTGGCGAAAGGCGCCGCGCGCGAGGGTGTTCAGTATCTCGTCAAAGCCTTCGACATCGCCATCAGGTCGAACCTGAGCGACGACGCCGCAATCTGGGCGGGCAATCTCGCTGCCGCCAACATCGACCTCCAGGACTGGGCGAACGCCCGCCGCTACAACGACGAGGCGCGCCGGCTCAAGCTGGCGAGGCGGTCGGCCGACTTCGTGCACAACACGTTGAACGACGCGCAGATTGCCGCCGGCCTCGGTCAGCGGGAAGAAGCGGAACGGCTGTTCGGCGAAGCCCTCGCCGCGAACGCTCCGCCCGACGTGGTCTGGGAGGCGCAGGCCGGGCTGGCGAGGGTCGCGCTCGCGGCCGGCCGGCGGGACGCGGCGAACCGCTACTTCCAGGCGACCCTGGACACGATCGAGAGGACGCGGTCGGACCTCCTGAAATCGGACTACAAGGTGTCGTTCCTGTCGCGCCTCATCCAGTTCTACCAGGCGTACGTCGACGCGCTCGTCGACGAAGGGCGGATTGCGCGCGCGCTCGAGATCGCAGACGCGAGCCGCGGGCGCGTGCTGGCGGAGCGCGAGGGCGTGGCGGCGCCGCGACGCGAGAGCGCCGACACGTTCCGCCGGGTGGCGGCCGGCTCGGGAGCCGTGCTGCTGTCGTACTGGCTGGCACCCGCCCGGTCGTACCTGTGGATCGTCACCGGCGGCCGGATCGAGCTGCGGCCGCTCCCGCCGGAGCGCGACATCGAGGCGCTCGTGCGCGCGCACCAGTCGGCGATCGCCTCGGCGCTGGGCGATCCGCTGTCGGCCGGCAACACAGCCGGACAACAGCTCTATCACCTGCTGATCGGGCCGGCCGCCCGCTTCATTCCCGCCGGCGCGACGGTGGTCATCGTGTCCGACGGGATCCTGCACGGCCTGAACTTCGAGACGCTGCCGGTCGACCGTCCGCAGCGCCACTACTGGATCGACGACGTCGACGTCGTCACGGCGCCCGCCCTCTCGATGCTGAGACTCGAAGATGCGGCTCCGACGCGCGAGCCGTCTCTCCTCGTGGTCGGGAACCCGGTTCCGCGCCCGCCGGACTTCCCTGCGCTCACCTACGCGGCGAACGAGATGGCGGCCGTCACGGCGCACTTCGGCGCCGGGCATGTGACGCGGCTCGAGGGCGAGCGCGCCTCACCGGAAGGCTACGAGAGCGCCCATCCGGATCGATTCGCGTTCGTGCACTTCGCGGCCCACGCGGCCGCCAACGTCGAGAGCCCGCTCGATTCGGCCATCATCCTGTCGGGTGCCGACAACCGCTACAAGCTGTACGCGCGCGATGTGGCCGACCGGCCTCTTCGAGCAGAGCTCGTGACCGTCTCGGCGTGCCGGAGCGCCGGCGGGCGCGCGTACGCCGGCGAAGGGCTCATCGGCTTCGCGTGGGCGTTCCTCCGGGCCGGCGCGCAGCGCGTCGTCGCCGGGCTGTGGGACGTGGACGATCAATCGACGGCTGCGCTCATGGATGGGCTCTACGCGGGCATCGCCGCCGGGGAGCCGCCGGGACGGGCGCTGCGCCGCGCCAAACTTGATCTGATCCATCGCGGCGGCATCGTGGCGAGGCCCTACTACTGGGCGCCGTTCGAGCTGTTCACGGTCGTCCTGCCGCGCGCCACGTCCCGGCGTTCTCCGAATCGACGCGAGTCGGTCACACGCGCGAGCCACGTCGGGACCGACCGGCCTCGCACGAGATCCCGCGACGCGGATATAATGCGCCCTGGATATGCACATCTGTTCGGGCGTCTCGTCGAGCGTCGGCCGGAAGCGTACGCGCAATGAGGATTTCCCCGTCACCGACGACGAGCTCGGACTGTTCGTCGTCATCGACGGGATGGGCGGACACGCGCGGGGCGACGTCGCCTCGAAGGTGATCGGCGAGACGATTCACAAGATCATCGCCGACACGCGCGATTCGGATCGCACGTGGCCGTTCGAGTTCGACGTGACCGCGTCGCTCGACACCAACCGGATGCGGGTGGCCATCACGATGGCGGATCGGGAGCTGGCGCGGCGAATCGGCGCCGACGAGTCGCTGCGCGGCATGGGAGCGACCATGGCGGGCGTGCTCGTCAGCGACGGGAAAGCAGTCGTCTCGAACGTCGGCGACTGCCGCACCTACCTGGTCCGGGGCGGCACCATCCGCCAGGTGACGTCGGACCACTCTTGGGTGGCGGAGCAGGTCCGCAACGGCCTCATCCAGGCGGCCGACGCCAAGCATCATCCGCTCCGCAACCTCGTGACGCGCGCGCTGGCGGGCGGCGAACACCAGGTCCAGCCCGACCTCCGCGAGCTGACGCTCGAGCACGGCGATCGGCTCCTGCTCTGCTCGGACGGCCTGCACGGCCTGGTGAACGACGACGAGCTGCTGCAGCGGATCGACGAGTTCTCGGCCAACCCGCAGGGCGCATGCGACACCCTGATCGAGATGGCGAACGAGCGGGGCGCTCCCGACAACGTCACCGCCATCGTCGTCGGCGTTTCCCGATAGGCCCGGGCCGGACGACAGCCGCCCGCAGCCGCACGCTCAGACGCCATGGACATCGCAACTGCTGCTCGAGACAACGTATCGATCGTCCGCGTGAACGGGTACCTCGACACCGCCGCGTCCGGCGATTTCGAGCGGAAGATGATCGAGCTGCTGCAGGCCGGATCCCGCCTGTTCGCCATCGATTTCACCCGCGTCGAGATGGTGACGAGCGCCGGAATCCGGATCCTGATGATGGTGGCCAAACGGATCGGCGGCACCGAACGCGTCGTCGTGTGGGGCCTCAACGAGCAGGTCAAGGTCGTCTTCACGATCGCTGGGCTGGCTAAGCTGTTTCCGATCGTCGACTCGGAGCAGGCGGCCTTCTCCCGGCTCTCGACCGTGGCGGCATCGGCGACGCCGGCGGCCGCCGAGGTGTCGAAGATGGCGCGACTGACGTCGAGGCTGCTTGGCGACTCGAAATCCGCTCCTGCCGGGGGCGCGGCGGGCGCCGACCGCGAGTCGAAGATGGCGGCTCAGGTGGCGCAGCTGCTGTCCGGCCGGCGTGCCGGTCCGGGGAACCGCTGACGGAGGCAAAGGAGCCGGAGGAGGCGGTCCGGGAGGGCGATCAGCGGTGCTCGAACGCGAGCTCGACGACCCCGAACCTGACCGGATCGCCGTCGTGCAGCTCGACGTCGGCGCCGGCCGCGACCCGGGTGCCGCTGACGAACGTCCCGTTCCGGGTCGGCGTCGTTTCTCGCAGGTAGTACCGGCCGTCCCGCTCCACGATCACCGCGTGGCGCCGGCTGAGCGTCCGTTCGGCGTCGAGGCGCGTCAGATCGACGTCGGGGGTGAAGCCGGTCGAACGATCGATCCTCCCCACGATCAGCTCGCGTCCGGCCGGCAGCTCGAACCGCTGGCCGCTCGGCGCGTGTACCAGCGCCGGCGGTCCGCCGGCCGGCGCGGCTTCGGCCGGGGGCGGCGCCGCCCCGCGCTCGGCGATCGGTGCCGGCGCGGCGCCGACGGCGGCCGGCGGCATGGGCCGCATCGCACCGGCGGCAATTTCCATCGCCTTCAGGCGTGCGTCCTCGTGCTCGCGCAGGCGCGAGGCGAGCCGGTGCAGCATGCGGACGGCAATGTCCGGGTTCTCGCGCACGAGCTGATGCAGGGTCGTCCGATCGATGCGGAGCAGGCGGCAGTCGGTGACCGCGCGCACCGACGCGTCGCGCGGTTCGTCCTCGAGGAGCGAAAGCTCTCCGAAGAAATCGCCCGGTTCGAGCAGGTCGCGGCGCCTCGGCCGGCCGCCGTACTCGTCGAGGATCTCTATCCGCCCGTCCTGGATGATGAACATCTCCTTGCCGGCGTCGCCCTGGCGATACACGAACTCACCCGCCTTCTGCGAGACGGTGAAGCTGGCAACATCGTCGAGATTCTGAACCGGCGCCATCAGGGTGGATCGTTGAGCGTATCCGCAAGCCATCGTACGGTCAAGCAACGGATTGGAGGCGGGCCGCGCGAGTTCGCGCCCCGGCTCCAGCGGTTGGAGGTCCAGCGCGATTCGCGGGCGAAGACGGCGATTTCTCGGACGAAATCGCGCCCGCAGAACGGGCACGCCGGTTGCTGTAGCCGGGTGCGTCCACAACGGACGCACCGGCAAGAGCCGGACAACATCACGCGGCGCCAGACGCCGCACGAAGGAGGGACAT
>JBLMXQ010000044.1:0-31957 GCA_050257855.1 Betaproteobacteria bacterium
CCGCTGGTCAAGCGCCTCGTCAGCAGCGACGCCTCGCACGTGACGTACGAGCTGATCGTGACGAACGCGAGGTCCGAGACGCTGGTCAACCTGTCCCTGAGGGACGACCTGTTCCTGGCGCAGAGCGCCTGCACGCCGAACACGCTGTTGAGCAGCCAGACGCTGACGATCGCGCGCCTGGATGCCCACTCGACGACGCGGCTCCAGGTGACCTTCCCGGTGCCGCCGTCCGGGTCCGGCTTCCTGCTCAACACGCCGGTGTTCACGAGTGCGACCAACGGGACGACGGGCTCGAGCGTGACGAGCCTGACCGAGACGACCGTCTCCAGCCAGGGCATCCCGCTCTGCACGCCGCTCCGGCAGCCGATGATCAACGAGCTGGTCGTCCAGCCCCAGCGCGACTGGGACGACAGCGGCGGCGCCGGCGACGGCATTCCGTTCGATGACGTGCCCGGAGCGTCTGTGGCGCCGTCGGCGGCGGTGACGCCGGCCGATCAGTGGATCGAGATCCGCACGAACACCGGAACGGCGGCCGAACTGGCGGGCTGGACGCTCAGCTTCATCGATGCGGGCGGGACCGCCGTCACGCTGCCGCTGACCGCGTCGGTGCTGCACGTCACGCCGGGCTCGACGGACGTCGTGGTGGGCGCGCCGGCCGGATCCATCGGCGTCGGCCTCAACAGCGTCGTCACGCTCACCAACAGCCAGGGCACCGTCGTCGACGTGGTGAATCTGGCGGCCGTGAACGCTGCGCTTGGACCCGCGACGGGCGTGAACGACGAAGCCGTGGCGCGGATTCCCGACGGGACGGACACGGGCGCCACGGGTGACTTCCAGCGCCGTCCGGCCACGATCGGCAAGCCGAATCAGTGATCGTCGTATGAGACGCAGCCTCCGGCATCCCGCGCACGACCGCACCGCCACGAGAGGCTTCGTGTGGTCGCTCGGTCTGGCGGCCGCGCTCGCGTGCGTATTGTCCTCGCGCCTCGTGGCTGCGCCGCAGCAGGCCGGCCGGTTCCTCGCCAGGGAGGACATCGTCCTGCTCGGCATCGGCCTGCAGGCCGCGCCCGCGGATCAGACGGTCCCGGTCAACATCGCGACGATCGTCAGCACGTTCCTCCAGTCGCCGACGACGCTGCCCGAGGGCGTGCCGCCGTTCGCGCCGGACGCCGTGGTGACGGCGACGCTCAGAGGACCCAGCTTCCCGTCGGGCCTCGACCTGACGACGAAGCCGAACACGCCGTTCAACATCCCGCCGCTCGGCGTGCCCGGCCTGCACACGCTGGACAACATCCGCCTGGTGAGCGGCGGCAGCGTCCTGCTGTACGCGGCGCCGGAGAGCGTGACGATCAACGTCATCGACAAGCTGCTCGTCACGCAGGTCACGGCGCGCCCGCTGACCGCGGACGAGATCCGTCAGAAGGGGATCGTCTTCGACAAGTCGAGCTTCCAGGCCTACAACTTCGCCGCGGCGTTCGCCATCCAGGACCAGACGATCAACATCAGCTTCCCCGTCGTGCTGCCGACGCTTCAGAGCGCGGCGACGGTCAGCGCGAGCACGGCCGACGTGGCGACGATACCGCCGCTCACGCTGCCGACGCTGCAGACGATCATTCCGGACACGCTGAAAATTCAGACGCAGGTGCCGAACCTGAGCGTTGTCGGGTTCACGTTGAACCTGCCGTCCCTGCAGGGAAAGAACCTCGTCGTTCCGCCGATTCCCGGCGTCATCGTGATCCCGGGGAACATCGGGTTCCTGAACCAGTTCTTCAGCGTGATGCTGATGGTCGGCAACGTCGCGCCGACCGGGTCGAATCTGGTCGTCACCGATCTGCAGGCCCGGCTCGCGCTGCCGCCCGGCGCCGATCAGGTGCTCGGCAGCTCGGACGATCCGCTGCGGATGGCGCGTACGGCCAACGGCGATTCGCCGAGCGCCCAGCCCGTGGCGCAGCCGGGCCCGGACGGGCAGCTGGGCACGGCCGACGATGTCGCGTCGCTCGGACCGGGGCAGACGGGACAGGCCGAATTCCTCGTCGAAGGGCTGCGCGAGGGCACGCACACGATCGACATCCAGATGACCGGCACGCTGAACGGCCTGCCGGTCGGACCGGTGCCGATCAGCGGGAGCGCCGTTGGCGCCGTGCTCGTGCGGAACCCGAAGTTCACGCTGACCTTCACGCATCCCGACGCCGTCCAGGCGGGCGAGCAGTACACGCTCGACGTCACCGTTTCGAACACGTCGACGTCTCCGGCCAACTTCGTCAGCCTGAGCCTGCTGCCGCAGAACATCAGCGGCGCCACGATCGTCGGCGACTCGACGCAGCAGATCGACAGCATCGCGCCGGCGGATTCGGCGACGGTCCATTTCACGCTCGTGTCGAAGGTGAGCGGGAAGGTGACGGCGGCGACGCTCGACTCCGACGAGAACGTGGCCGGCCGGTTCCTGCTGAAGGCGTCGGTCGGCGAGCTCGGCGTGCCGACCTCGCCCGATTCGCTGGTGCTGCCGTCGCAGGCTTCGGCGCTGCCCGAGTCGCTCCGCGACGCTGCAATCGGGCTGCTCGGCAAGGCGTGGGCGGTCGCGACGGCGCCTGTTGCCGCGCTGCCGGCCGACATCACGCGCTTCTCCCAGAAGATCGTCCTCGACCGCGGCGTACAGGTGGCCGAGGCCGGGTTCAGGGTCAGCCTGCACGAGCCAATCGCGGACAGCGCGCTCCAGCTCGAGATGGATCTCGCCGGCAGCGATGCCGGCCGACTGCCGACGGTCTACCCGAATGCGAGCGATCTGTCGGTGGCGCAGGCCGACTTCCCGGCGTTCGACAACCTTCGGCGCCTGTCGGTTCGCGGCGACGTGCTCGCAGGCGCGGTGGCGGACCTGCTCGCACCGAACCTGGCGAGCCAGGGCGTGGCGCAGTTCCACCAGGCCGTCGCGCAGAAGATCGCGTACAGGCCCGGGAGCCTCTCGGTGGTCATCGGGGACGCGGGCGGTCCGCTGCCGTTCGACCTGACGCTGCTCGACGCGGCCGGAAATCAGATCGGCGGCAGCGGCGGCGCCGGCAAGGTCCTCAAGCAGATTCCGTACGGCGACTACCTGGCGTTCCACGACGGCGCCGGCGGGACGATCGGCGAGATGGCGCTCGTGTCCGCCCCCGCGCCGGGCGCCTTCACGATCAGGCTGGACGCGATCCCCGAAGCTGCCCTCGACACGCCATTCACGTTGAGCGTCGTCATCCCCGGGGCCGGCGGGGGCCTGCGCCAGATCGTCTTCCAGGGAGTGACGGCAGCGAATCTTCCGTCGCTGACCTTCGCGCCGGACGCCCCGTACACGGCATCGGTGATCGTGAACGTCGGCAGCGTCTCCCAGACCGGCTCGCCGCTCGCCGCCGCGTCGGACGGTGCGGTCGTCGAGCCGCTGCCGACCGTCATCGGCGTGGTCCAGCAGTGGCAGGCCGACGTCGTCAGCTGCCCGGACGTGCCGCCGCTGTACCCGGGGCGCGTGATCGCGGTGCTGTTCAACAAGGAAGTCACGGCGGACAGCGCGCAGGACGGAGCCAGGGCCCAGAACATCACGAATTACGCCGTCGACAACAACGCCGTCGTCGGCGTCGCGCTGCAGCCGGGCCATCGCATCGCGTTTCTCGCGCTTCGCGATCCGGTTGGACCCTACATCCAGCGGCAGCTGACCGTGTCGGGCGTCGCCGACGCCCGCGGCGGGTCGATGGCGTCGCAGAGCCTCCCGATCGAGACGACGGTCACGGCTCCTGGAGCCGTCGTGTCCGGACGCCTGCTGCAGGCCGACGGCACGCCCATCAGCTACGGGAACGCCCGGCTGTTCTACGTCCTCCAGTGCGAGGAGCCGCAGGTCGTCGGGATCAGCTCGAAGAACGCCGACGTGAACGGTCAGTACTCGTGGGACTACGTCCTGCAGAACGCCGACCAGATTGCCGCGGTGGATCCCGAGAGCGGACAGTTCCGGACGGTCTACTTCACGCCGGCGAGAGCCGGCCAGCGCCTCAACGTCGACGTGGTGCTGCTCGGTCGCGGCACGCTCCAGGGGCGGACGCTCGCGCAGGACGGCGCGACGCCGCTCCCGGCCACGTCGATCCGCGTCACGAGCCTGACCGACCAGAGTCAGTACAGCGCGACGAGCGACGACCAGGGCCGCTTCACGATTGCGAAGATCCCGGTCGGGAACATCGTCATCGAGGCCGTGAACGTCGCGGCCAAGGCACAGATCACGCTCAGCGACCTCATCTCCGTCGCCGGGGGAACGCTGACGCGCGATCTCGCGCTCGTCAGCGTTCAACAGACGCAGGTCACCATTCAGCACGGCACGCTGACCGGGCACGTCTTCCGATCCGACGGCTCGACGCCGGCCGCGGGGCTGACGACGATCGCGTACTACGAGAACGCGAGCCAGCCCGGCGTGACGTGCCCCGGCGCCGCCGCCAACGTTGCCGGCGAGTGCGCGGTCGCGGTGACGACGACGGATTCGGCCGGAGCGTACGCGTTCGCCAGCATCATCGCAGGCGCGATCCGCATCAGCACCTTCGATCAGGCGACGCTCGAGCAGGGCGGCGCGCAGGTCGTCGTGCCGGCAAACGGCGCGTTCGACGCCACCGTGCTGCTCACCGGCGGCCTCGGCACCGTCCATGGAACGGTGCTCGACGCGTCGGGAACGCCAATCGCCGGGGCGCGCGTCGGCGGCGGCCTGAGCCTGACGACGAGCGACGCCAGCGGTCAGTTCACGCTGGCCGACGTGCCGGTCGGACACAGGACGATCGTCGCCGTCAGCGATCAACTCGGCTCGAGGGGGCAGGCCGACATCGACCTGGTTCACGACGGCGACACGGTCAACGTCACGCTCGTGCTGAACTCCGTCGCCGCGGTGGCGGGAACCGTGTTTCGGGCTGACGGCGTCACGCCGGTCCCGAACAACAAGGTCTACCTGTTTGCGTCGACGGGCGGCGGGAGCATCAACGTCGTCGGCACCGCGACCACCGATCAGGCGGGCCACTACACGTTCGGCCAGGTTCCGCTCGGCGACTACACCGTGTCCGCGTTCACGTCGGACTTCAGCGACGGCAACCTGGTCAAGGTCGCGCTGAAGTTCAGCGGCCAGACGCTGAAGGCGGACATCAGGTTCCGCGACGCCGGCGGGCGCGTCACCGGCGCCGTGTACGACGCCGATGGACAGACGCCGCTCGAGGCGCGCGTCGGCATTTCCGCCGATCAGGTCGTCGTCGCCGGCGGTCTGATCGGCGCTGGATTCCAGCGCGTTCAGAACTTCGCCATCGTCGATACGGATCCGACCACCGGCCAGTTCGCCTTCGGCGGCCTGTGGACCGGCGACTTCACCATCGCGGCAGTCGGCCAGTTCAGTCCCGACCCGATCAGCCTCAACGGCACGATTCCGACGCCGGGCGCCGCCGTGCAGATGAACCTGCGGCTCCAGGGCACGAGCCGCATCAGCGGCACGGTGTTCCAGCCCGACGGCGTCACGCCGGCCGGCGCGAACGTCGTCATCGGATACCACTCGGACGCGTTCAAGACGATCTGCGACGACGCCGGCGCGTGCACGACGATCCCGCAGGGAGTCCAGGAGGAGAACGTCGTCACCGACGCGAACGGCCAGTACGTGCTGCCCGTGGTGAACGCCGGGACGTTCACGTTGACCGCCACCGATCCGACGACCGGCAAGACCGCCCAGCTCCACGGGTCGGTGCGCGCAGGGCAGGAGGTGGACCTGCCCGTCCGCCTGCTCGGGATCGGCCAGCTGACGGTGAAGGTGCTGGCCAGCGACGCGGTCACGCCGATTCCCGGCGCGAAGGTGGAGCTGTGGCAGACCGACTATCCGACCAGGCACGTCACGCTCTTCGCCGATCCGACGGGGACGGCCTCGTTCACCGGCGGCGACGCGATCGGCGAGGGCACGTTCGTCGTCGCCGCGACCGACGTGCGCAACGGTCTGTCCGGCCGCGCGTCCGGCAAGATCACGTCGGACGGGCAGCAGCTCACGTTGACCGTCTACCTCTACACGGCTTCGGGGTCGGTGCACGGAACGGTCTTCCGTCCTGATGGCGTGACGCCGGTGCCGAATGCGGACGTCGTCATCAGCGGCGCCGGCGGACCGCTGGCGTACACCGTCACGGACGGCTCCGGCAGCTACAGCCAGGATCTGCTGCCGCTCGGCCCGTTCACCGTCGAGGTCTTCGAGGCCGCCACGGCGCGCCAGGGCACGGCCAGCGGCAGCATCGATCTCGACAAGCAGCAGGTCCCGGCAAACGTCGTCCTTGGCGCGCTGGGCCTGGTCAAGGGGACCGTCCTGGCGAGCGGGTCTCTGGAACCCATCGTCGGCGCGATCGTGCATCTGGGCGATCGGCTGCCGTCCGGCCGGTTCCTTTCCCTCGTGACCACGACCGGCACCGACGGGACGTTCTCCTTCCCGGGTGTCGCCCTGGGATCGTTCACGATCTCGCTGACCGTGTCGAAGGACGGCGCCTCCGGCACGGGCACCGCGCAGGGCGCGATCGCGAGCGAGGGGCAGGTCCTCGACATCCCGATCGTGGTGGACCTCAATCAACCGCTCTTCGGCACCATCCAGGGCACGACGTTCAATGCCGATGGATCGGCCGCGCCGAACGTCGAGGTCGCGGTCCAGTGTCCGAACTGCCCGTTCCCCGACGGCCGGACGGTGACGTCCGGCCCGGACGGCCGATTCGTCCTCGATCACGTGCAGACCGGCCGGTTCGTGATCCGTGCGGCGTCGCAGGTCGCGCCGAACATCGGCGCGGCGGCAGGACAGCTCACGTTCGACGGTGAGATTGCCGACGTGCCGATCGTGCTGAGCGGCCTCGGTCAGGTGAACGGCACGGTCGTGCTGTCCGGCGGGCAACCGGCTCCAGGCGCGCAGGTCGCGCTCACGAGCCTCGTCGCGCTCGGCCAGCTCGGCGACCGGACGGTCTTCGCCGACGCCCAGGGGAATTTCGCGTTCGCCAACGTCGCGAGCGGGCTGTACCGCGTGACGGCGAGCGATCCCGTCACGGGATTGAAGGGAGCGGTCAGCGGCACGCTGCGGTCCGGCGAGGCGGCGTCGGTTCGAATCGTGCTGCAGCCGAGTGGCAGCCTGCACGGGCGCGCGCTCTTCGCGAGCGGGGCGCCGGCGGCCGGCGTCACTGCCGACCTGAAGGCCGGCACGCAGGAGCTCTTCGCGTCGACGGCAGGAGACGGCACGTTCACGTTCGACGGCGTGGCGCTCGTCCCGTACACGCTGACGCTGCAGGATCCGATCGGCCCGGGGGTCGCGCGGCGCACCGGCACGCTGACCGGACCGATCGAGCTCGGCGACGTCGTCCTCAACGACACGATCTTCGCTGTGAGCAGCACCCTCCCCGCGGCATCGGCGGTGGGCGTGCCGCTGAACCAGGCGATCCAGATCACGTTCGACGAACCGGTCGACTTCGGAACGGTGAACGCGGCCAGCGTCTCGCTGATCGGACCAGCCGGGCCGCTGCAGGCGACGCTGGCGACCGGCTCCGGCGGCACTGCGGTGACGCTGACGCCGATCAGCCCATTGAAGGACGGCACCCCCTATTCGGTGCGCGTCACCGGGGTCACCGACGCCGTCGGCAAGCCGCTCGCGTCCGACTACGTCTTCTCCTTCACGACCGCCGACATCACGCCGCCAACGGTCGTCGATCTGACGCCCGCGCCGAATCTGACCGGCGTGGCGCTCGCGGCGACGGTCCGCGTCCAGTTCTCCGAGCCGATCAACCCGGCGAAATTCACCGGACAGCCGCTGACGCTGTCGGGGCCGTCGGGCTCGGTCGGTGCGAGGCTCGACTACCTGTTCGGCAACACGGTTCTCGTCCTCACGCCGCTGCAGCCGCTTCAGACCGGCACGACGTACCATGTCGTCTCGCAGCCGGCCACCGACCTCAGCGGAAACGTTCAGGCACAGTCGCTCGACTACACGTTCGTCACGACGACCCTCACGCCGCCGGCGGTACTCTCGTTGACGGCGGCGCACAGCCCGGTCATCGAAGGCACGGCCGCTACCGTCACGGCCGCTGTGGGCCAGCAGGACGTCGCGTTCGTCGACTTCTACCTGAACGACGTCTTCGCAGCGAGCGTGCGCTCTGCGCCGTTCACGTTCCAGTTCCTCGCGAACGCGAATCTCGGCCATCCGGGCGATCAGATCAAGGTGTCCGCGATCGCGACCGACACCTCCGGCCTGCGCGGGCAGACGCCGGCCGTCGCCTTCGTGGCGGTGGCCGCCGACCAGCCGCCCGCCGTGACGATTACCGCTCCCGCCGACGGCGCGAAAGTGCACAACGGCGACCGCGTCTCCGTGACGGTTCACGCAGCCGACGATGTGGGTGTGGCGCAGGTGGGGTACAAGGCCGTCACCGGCCGGCCTCAGGATGCGGGCGCGAAGACCCTGGATCCGACGTCGCTCGACGACAGCGAGACCTTCGCGTTCAATGTGCCGACCGACGCCGTTCCCGGGTCCTCGATCGTCGTTCAGGCGTCCGGCGTCGACACCAGGGGCCAGGCGACGCAGGCGCAGGTCACCGTGACCGTGCTGGACTCGGTGGGTCCAACCGTCGCGATCACGGGCGCAACGACCGGCAGCAAGGTCACGCCCGGCCAGCAGACCACGGTCGTCGTATCGGCGCAGGATGCCGGCGGCGTCGCGTCGATTGCCTTCGCCGCGTCAGGGGCCGCCTCGTTCGCGCAGACGCGGACGATCAACCCGACGCAGGGCTCGGCGGTCACGTCGTTCACGTTCACCGTCGCGAGCACGGCGCAGCCGGGTGACAGCGTTACGCTGACGGCCAGCGCGACGGACGCGGCGGGCAATACCGGCGCGGCCGCGTCCGTGCTCCTGCCCGTCGCGGACTCGCTGCCGCCGCGGATTCATCTCCGCACCGGCTCGGGAAGCCTCGATGTTCCGCGCGGCTCGACCGTCAGCGTGATCGCGGACGTCGATGACGAGACGGCGGTGGCCCGGATCGATCTGACCGGTTCGGGCGCGATGACCTTTGCCGACTCGCAGGCCGTCTCGCCGCCGGCCGGCAGCACGTCGGTCGTCTTCGAGGTCGCCGTGCCCGCGACGCTCCAGCCGGGGCAGGTGATCAACCTGCAGGCGACGGCGGTCGACACGTCCAGCAACGTCAGCCTGCCGTCGACGCTGAATCTGACGGTGGAGTCGCTGCCGACCGTGCTGTTCCCGAGCTCGGCGCTGCTGGTCGCCGGCGACAGCCAGAATCCGACGGTGCAGCTGTCCGACCCGGCGCCAGCGGGCGGCCTGACGGTCTCGCTCGCGTCGGCCGATCCCACGATCGCGTCGGTCGATCCGGCGTCCGCGACGGTGGTCTTCGCGGAGGGCGAGAGCTCGAAGACGTTCACCCTGTCGGGCGTCTCCGGCGGCACGACGAGCATCACCGGCCAGATCCAGGGCATCGAGCGGGGCAGCATGACCGTGACCGTCCGCGGCGGCATCGTCAGCGGCACGGTACTGGATCCGCAGCTCAATCCGGTCGCCGGGGCCCAGGTGACGGTTGGCCAGCTCGGTGTCGTCACCGACGCGAGCGGCAACTACTTCATCGAGGGTTACGCCGGTCCCTCGGTGTCGGTCAAGGCTCTGGATCCGACGTCGCAGCTGCTCGGCATGGCGACCGGCGTGATGAACCGGCAGAACGGCTTCGTCCACATCAACGTCGTGCTGCTCGCCGCCGGCACGATCGACGGCACCGTCGTGCAGGCCGACGGCCAGACGCCGGCCGCGGCCGGCGCGAAGGTCCAGCTCTTCAGCGGGACCAACACGCAGACGACGCCGGTGGCGACGACGTTCACGGATACGAACGGCGCGTACTCGTTCCCGCTCGTTGCCGTCGGCAGCTACACGATCGACGCGTCGGATGCCGGCGGCAATCATGGCCGCGCGACTGCGACGCTGGCGGCGACCGGCCAGACGCTCACGGTCCCGGTGACGTATCTGGGGCGCGGGACGGTCACCGGTTCCGTGCTCGACGGGAACGACAACCCGGTCCCGAACGCGGCGCTCACCCTGCGAGTCGTGGACGCGTTCGGTCCGGAGCCGACGATCTCGGTCAGCGCCGCGAGCGACGGGACCTTCAGCTTCCCGGGCGTGTTCGTCGGCACGTTCACCATCACGGCCCAGGATCCGGTGAGCGGACAGGGAGGGACCACTACCGGTCAGGTCGCGTCGAACGCCCAGGCCGTGACCGCCACGGTGCACATTGCATCGTCGGCCAACATCGCCGGCACGGTGTTTCGTGCCGACGGCGTGACGCCGGTGCCGGGGGCGACCGTCTCGCTGACCGGCCAGAACGGAAGTCCCGGCCCGGGCACGACCGCCGACGATCAGGGCCGCTACACGTTCGCGTTCGTGCCTCTCGGCACCGTGCACGTGACGGCGCGGGACGTCGGCTCGCGCGGCATCGGCTCGGCCGATGCGACGCTGAGCGTCAACGGCGCGACGGTCACGGCCGACATCACGATGCTGGCGCAGGGATCGATCGTCGCGACCGTGGTCGATTCGAGCGGCACGCCGGTCGTCGGGGCCCAGGTCAACGTGTTCGACCAGTTCTCGCCGGCCGCGGCAGGGCAGACCTCGGCTGACGGCACGGTGGTGATCGGCAACGTGAATGCCGGTGCGTTCACGATTGAGGCGACCTCCGCGAATCTGACGGGCAACGGGTCGGGCACGCTCGCGGCCGGCGAAGTCAGGCAGGTCACGGTGATGCTGCAGGCGGTCGCGAGCATCGCCGGCACGGTGTTCGCGCCCGACGGCCAGACGCCCGTTTCCGACGCGCAGGTGCTGGTGTTCACGTCGGGCACGACCGCCCTGACCGCTCGCGTGAACAGCGACGGCACCTTCCGGTTCGACAACCTGCCGCTCGGGACCTATCCGGTCGAGGCCCGCGACACGACGAACCGTACGCGGGCGCGGGCCACGGTCAGCCTGACCGCCAATGGCCAGGTCGCGGATACGACGCTCACTTACGTCGGCGCGGGCAACGTGACCGGCCGCGTGCTCAATCCCGACGGATCGAGCGCCGCCGGCCTGAGCGTCCAGGTGCAGAGTCTGAACGCGGGGTTCGGCGGCTTCTTCCCGGCGACGACCAATGCCGCCGGCCTCTACGAGGCGGACGGCGTACCGGTCGGTGCGTTCGGCGTTTCGACCGGCGATCCGGCGCGGCAGCTCCTCGGCGAGGGCTCCGGGACGATCGCCCAGGATGGCCAGGTCGTGAACGTCGACATCCTGCTGCAGAGCAACGCGCTCGCGCTGCCGTACGGGCCGGTGTACGACGCGAACAACTTCTCGTACAGCGTGCAGCAGGACGCGTCGAACCTGAACGGCTACCTGAACATGTTCGACGGCGACCAGGCGGCGAACCGTGGCGCCCCGCTGCTCGATCTCGTCGTCGGCGGCGTTGCGAATCGGTTCACGGGCTCGAACATCGGCACGTTCGAGAATCACCAGCAGAGCATCGCGGTCCGCCAGAGCGTCGCCGGACTGAACGTGACGCGAAAAGTGTTCGTGCCGACGACCGGCTACTTCGCGCGCTACCTCGAAATCCTGTCGAATCCGTCGACGGACCCGGTCACGGTCGACGTGAGGGTGACCTCGAACCTCAAGGGCTACAGCGGGCCGGTCGACGTCATCGGCACCTCGAGCGGCGACGCGACGCTGAGCGTGGCCGACGCGGGCAATCCCGATCGCTGGGTCGTGCTCGACGACACGACCGACAACGATCCGCCGGTGTACTCCTACGGCGTTCCGGCGGTTGCCGCGGTGTTCGACGGTCCGGGCGCCGCGACGCGCGTCTCGGCGGCGACGCTGACCAGCCTCGCTTTCCCGGCTGCACAGCTCGTGCACGTCTGGTCGAACGTCACGGTGCCGCCCGGCGGCACGGTGGCCTTCATGTACTTCCTGAGCCAGGAGACGAGCCGCGCCGTGGCCGCGGGCGCGGCGGCGCGCCTCGACCAGCTGCCGCCCGAAGCGCTGTCGGGCCTGAGCCCGGCCGAAGTTCAGGAGATCCGGAACTTCGCCGTGCCCGCGGACGGCATCGGGAGCGTCGCGCCGATCGGCGTCCTCACCAGCGTCGTGACCGGCCGCGTGCTGGACGTCGACGGGACGACTCCGCTGGCGAGCGCTCCAGTGACGTTGACGAGCAACGATCTGGTCTTCAGCAGGACCCGGACCGCGACGACCAACGTGAACGGCCAGTTCACGTTCACGGGCGTCCTCGGCAGCTTCGCGAACTCGGTGGCCATTCCGGCCGACGCCTTCACGCTGCAGGCGCGGCATCCGGCGAGCGGGGTCCTTTCGCAGCTGGTGGCCGGGAGCTTCCCGGCCGGGCAGACGGCAACGACCCAGGACGTCGTCTTCACAACGACGGCGACCATCAAGGGCACGGTCCACAGGATTTCCGGCGCGCTCGTAACCAGCGGATCGGTGAACGTCTCAGGCACCAATCTGACTGCCGCCATCAAAGCCGACGGTACTTTCGTTCTGAGCGGCGTGCAGCCCGGGCTTCAGACCCTGGTCGCGTCGATTCCGAGCTCGCTCGGCACGGCGCTGGCCGGCTCGACGACGGCGACGATACCGGCCGGCCAGGTCACGACCGTCGACATCACGATGCCGGCGACCGGGAGCGTGGCCGTCCTGGTATCCAGGCAGGACGGCACGCCCTCCTCCGGCACGTCGCTGATCCTGCGAAACTCGGCGGACAATTTCCGACGGAGCGGAACGACCGACGCCACCGGATCGTTCACGTTTGCCGATGTCCCGTCCGACACGTACCTGATCGACTACACCGAACCGAGAACCCGCCTGGCGGCCACGTCAGCGGCGTTCGCAGTGGCGCAGGATCAAACCGCTTCCGAGCACCTGACGGTCATCGCGGTCGGCTCGGTACAGGTGCACGTGAGCTTCGCGAGCGGCGCAGCGGCTGCGGGCAGCATCGTGTATCTGAGCGGCAGCGCATCGAACAGCCTGACGACCGACGCGGCGGGCAACGGCACGTTCACGAACGTTCCGGCCGGCGCGTTCGGGGTTCAGGCGCGTCACCCGAACAACCAGACGCTCTACGCTCAGGGGAACGGTTCCATCGTGAACGAGGGCGACGCGCCTTCCATCTCGCTCACCCTCCCTGCAGCCGGCGCCGTGAGCGGCCACGTGACGTTCGGCACCGGGAGCAGCAGCGTCGGCAGCCAGGTGGCGGCCTGGGACGTCACGCGGGGCGCATACATCCAGTCCGTGTATACCGATGCCGGAGGCAACTACTCGTTCGGCGGCATTCCGGCCGGCACGTCGTTCGTCGTCAGGTTCTTCCGCCCGTATCCGTACTCGAATCTGTATCGGGAAGTGCCGGCGGCGACGATTGCTGCCGACGGCCAGGTTCAGACGATCGACGGCGTGGTGCCGGCGCTGGCGACGGTGCGGGTCACCGTGCTCCAGACGAACGGGACGCCACTCGTCGGCGCCCGGATCGAGTGGCAGGACGTCGCTCACACCGCCTTCCAGTTCGGCGGTTACACGGACGCCAACGGTCAGCTGAGCATCGCCAACGTTCAGGAAGGCGCCTTCTCGATCAACGTGCGCGATCCGAATACCTTCCTGCTGCTGAACCAGACAGTGGGAACGGTGCGGCCGTCCGACGAAGCGTCGATCGTCGACGTCGCCGTGCAGCTGACGAATCCTCAGGGCACGGTGCAGGGGACCGTCTTTGCGGCAGATGGCACGACGCCGGCTCCAGGCATGCTGGTGCAGGTGTACGACGGAGCCAGCGGCGCGTACCTTCGCGGCACGACGACGGGTCCCGACGGTTCGTACCAGTTCGCCAACGTCCAGACGATCACGGGCGCCTTCACGGTCTATGCCTACACGCCGTCCGGCCTGACCTCCGTCTCTCAGAGTGGGCAGTTCGTCACCGACGGCCAGGTCGTAGCGATGGACTTCACGCTGCCGGTCCTGCAGGGCAGCGTGCAGGGCGTCGTCTTCGGCGTTGACGGCGCCACGCCGCTGCCCGGCGCCTACGTCAAGATCGTGGATTCATCCACCTCCTCCTTCCTCACCGACACGTCCGCTGACGCAAACGGGGCGTTCCAGTTCACGAACGTGTGGCTGCCGACGACGGGATTCCTGGTCCAGGCGTACTCTTACGACAACACCTCCGTAGTCGGAAGCCAGGCGGGCTCCATCACGGCACAGGGTCAGACGGTGCAGCTGAACGTGACCGTCCCGATCGTGAGCGGCTCGGTCGCCGGCACAGTCCATGCCGGCGACGGCCTCACCGGTGTGCCCGGGGCTCGCGTCGAGGTGTACGACCAGGCTTACCTGGATGCGGGCGGCGAGGGCGGATTCTACTTCAGCGCGGACACGCTGGCCGACGGCACGTATGCGGTGCCGAGCTTCTCGACCGATGCCACGACCGGGTTCTACGTCGACGTGACGGCGCCGAACGGCGCGTTCGCGGAGCAGCAGGCCACGTTCAGCACCGTCGGCCAGCAGGCGGTCATCAACTTCACCCTGCCGCTGTCCGTCGTCAAAGGCCAGCTGAAGTTCGACGATGGCACCGTCCCCGATCAAGCGAACGCCACCGTGTTCCTGCTTGCCTCGGACGGCGGCACCTATTACGGAACGATCCTCGACGCACAGGACGACTACGTGGTGCTCGGCGCGCCTGTCGGCGCCATCACCGTGACCGGCCAGGACCGGGCGTCGGGTCTGACGACGTCGGCGTCAGCCACCATCGCGAGCGTCGACGCGCCGACGATGGTCGACCTGACGCTCAGCGGTGGCGGGACGGTGACCGGTCAGGTGATCGGGCTCGACGGTAACCCGGTTTTCAATGCGACCGTCGTGCTGCAGACGCAGGGGCTCTCGTTCCAGCGCTACACGACGACCGACGCCTCGGGTCGGTTCACGTTCGGGCATGTGGCGATCGGGACGAGCTCGCTGCAGGCTTCATGGACCGACACGCAGACACGCTTCGCGAGCGCCACGGCCGTGGTGACCTCCGACGGCCAGGCCGTCGACGTCACGCTCAGCGCATCGAGCGACGGACAGGTGAGCGGGCATGTGCTGGCGTCGGACGGCACCGCGCTTCCGAACGCGAACGTCACGGTGGAGAGCTACGGATCGTACGGCCCGCTCGGCCACTTCTCCGCGACGACGACGGCCGATGGAACGGGCAGCTTCACCATGGCCGGTGTGCCGCCTGGCCCGATTCACGTGCTCGCCGTCGATCCGGCCAACTCTCAGAATCTTGGCGTCAGCGACGGATCGCTCGCCGGTCCGTCGGTCGTTCTCGATGTCACCATGGGGACGGGGACGCGGTTCGTGTACAACCTGGACGGGACCGACGGCTGGCGATACGACGTCGACGCCGACGGCAGCCTGCAGGACGGAGGCGCAGCCAACCGGAGCGTCACCGACGCATACGACGGTGCCTATCACTCGGTGATCAACGGGACCCAGTTCGCGTCGGTGACCAGCGGCCGACTCGAATTGAGCAGCCGTCAGGTCGTCCTCGGCCCGCTGCCGTTCGGCGGTCTGCTGGTCACGCGGAAGATCTTCTCGCCCGCGGCCGGCGGCTTCGCGCGGTATCTCGAGATCGTGTCCAATCCGACCGGCACCGACCAGTCGGTCACGGTCGCGATCCAGAGCAATCTCGGCTCGGACTCCAACACGCGCGTCTACGTCACTCCCGCGAGCACCGGCAACACGTACGCGGTCACCGATCAGAACGGCATCTGCTGCGATCCGACGCTCGGGCACGTGTTCAGCGGGGTCACGCCGCCGGTGCCGCCCGCGTCGGTGTCGTTCGCGGACCATAACGACTCCCCTTCGTATTCGTGGCAGCTGACCGTTCCTGCCAACGGAACCGTCATCATCATGCACTTCGGCCTGGAGCGGCTGCAGAACGCGCTCATCGCCACGTCGAATGCGGCAGCTGCGCTGCGGGACCTGACCGATCCCAACGCCCTGGTCGGAATGACTGCTGAAGAGAAGGCGGCGGTGAGGAACTTCGTGGTCCCGCAATAGAAGAGTGGTGGAGAGATGAGGCACCTCATGTGCGTGCGCTGGGCGATGGCCGTCGGCCTCCTGGCGATCCTGCTGGGCGCCGGAAGCACGGAGGCCGTCGCGCAGACGCCCCTGCCCGGATTCCGCGTCGTCCGACCCGACGGCACCGCGGTGTCGAGCGCGCAGCTTGCGCCCGGCGACCAATGGCTCCTGATCTACCTAGCGCCGGGATGTCCCTCGTGCGATCGGCTCCTCGCGGCGCTCAAGGACTGGCAGAGCCCGGCGCTCCTCGAGCGCGCCGTCATCGTCGTCGGAGGCCAGGCTCCGACGGCGCAGAGCTACATCCAGCGGACGGAGCCATCCGAGGTGAGCAGCATCGCCTGGTATGCGGACGCCGGCAACGAAGCGTGGACGGCGCTCAGGCTGACGGGCACGCCGGTGCTGGTCGGCGTCAGGAAGGGCGTCGTCGAGTGGGCCGTCAGCGGTGTGTTGAACGATCCGGCGGCGCTCGAGTCGGTCGTCAAGACGTGGGTCGGCCAATGAGCGGGTCAACTCGCTGGCTGGCGATCGCGGCCGGGTTGCTGCTGCTGGCCGCTGGGAGCTCTGACGTCGCGCGTGCCCGGCCATCGTCCGTGCAGGCGGCGCCGGCGGCGAGCACGGCCGATCCCCGGACGCTCGAACGCGGTCCGGAAAATGCCCGGGTGACGATCGTCGAGTTCGCCGACTTCACGTCGGAAGCGAGCGCCCGGCTGGCGTTCATGCTCGAGGCGCTTTCGGCGCGCTATCCCGACGATGTGCGCGTCGTGTTCCGCCACAACGTCGACCAGTCGCGCCCGGACGCGGTCCTCGTCCACGAAGCGGCCCTGGCCGCTGCCGCGCAGGGCAGGTTCTGGGAGATGGCCGACCTGATCTTTTCGAATCAGAACCACCTGCAGCGGGCGGATCTCGAGCGGATGGCCGGCCAGCTCGGTCTCGACGCCAAGCGCTTCGACGCCGATCTCGACAGCCAACCCTATGATGACGTCCTCCTTCGGGACCGACAGGAGGCAGCATCCGCAGGCGTGCGTGACGTCCCGACCTGCATGCTCAACGGCCGACGTTTCGACTGGCCGCTGACGTTGGAGCAGCTGAAGAAGGCGGTCGCCGGCGTTCTTGCGAATCCGTACTGACGCTGCTCCACGCACCCGACTGGCATTCTGACCCGGGACCCCGACACTGCGGGGCGGCTCGCCGCCACACCTCTGGCCGTGCCATCATGACCTCCAGCCGGCCCACCGCAGGCATGTCCGCGGGCGGCCCCGGGGAACGAGAGGTCGCGTCATGGCTGCTACGTCTGACGACAGTCAGGTGGTGATCGTAACTGGCGCAGGCGGGACGGGGTGCGGACGCGCGATCGCGCTGCGGTTCGCGGCGCGCGGCGCCGCCGTGGTCGTTTCGGATATCAACGACGCGGGCGGCCGCGAGACCGTCCGGCAGATCGAGCAGAGCGGCGGCCGCGCGGCGTTCTGTCACGCCGACGTGCGCAGGAACGCGGAGGTCCAGGCGCTGCTGTCGTTCGCCGAGTCGACGTTCGGCGGCGTCACCGTCCTGGTGAACAACGCGTCAGCCCCGCACGGCGGCGACGCGCTCGAGGACTGGATGGACTCCCTCGAGACCGATCTGCTCGGATCCATCCATGCCACGGCCCGGGCCATCGAGGCGATGCGCCGAACGGGCGGCGGCGCCATCGTGAACATCGCGTCGATCTCGGCGCTCTGGCACGGGCGGCAGACCCCGGGAGGATTCGCCGGGTACGACGTGGCGAAGGCCGGCATGATTCGCATGACGACGAGACTGGCGTCGCTGTCGGAGAAGGACGGCATCCGGGTGAACTGCCTGGCGCCGGGATGGATCGCGACCGACGGCCCGAGACAGTACTGGGAGTCGTTGACGCCTGCCGAACGCGTCGAACGCGGAGTGCCGTCACGGCTGCTGACCGTCGATCAGGTCTGCGACGCGGTCGTGCGGCTCGCCGAAGATCGCTCGCTCGCCGGCCGCGTCGTCGTGTGGTGGTCCGAGGGTGCGCCCCGGCTCATTCAATGGGGAGACAGGGGCTACCGCGACTGGGCCGGGTTCTGACGCTCGACTCGCCGAGCTCATCCCGCGATCTCAGAGCCGCTTGCGGTAAGAGTGCTGCGTCTTGACGCGCGAGTATCCGAGCCGCTCGTAGAACGGGTGCGATTCGGTCCGGACGACGTTGCTGCGGACGGCGACCTCCGAGAGCCCGCGCGCCGCGGCCCACCGTTCCACCGCGGACACCAGCCGACGCCCGACGCCCTGCCCCCGCACTTCGGCGTCCACGACGAGGCCGAGGATCTCGCATCGCCGCTCGTACTCGAGCAGCTCCTGCTCCGCCGCATGCACCCAGCCCACGACGCCGCCGCGATCCGCTACCAGCACCGTGTGATCGCTCCTGGCGAGGAGGCGTTCGAGCCGCAGCGCGAGCGCCTCGGGTGCCACGGGGTAGCCGAGCACGCCGCTGAGCGCCGCGAGCCGCGGCGCATCTGCCGCAACGGCCGTGCGCACCGTCATGAGCCCGGAGTAGGAGTCACGCGCGTGGAACAGCTCCACGACCGCATATGTATCATAGGTGCTGCGCGGGAGCATCCGGAGCGTGGCGATCGCGCGGGAATGCTCTCGACCAGGGGAGATGAAATGATCGCCCGCGTATGGCATGGCGTCGTTCCGGCGGATAGATCGGAAGGGTACAGTGATTACCTCGCCGATTCAGATCGCGGCGTGCGTGACTATCAGGGCACTCCGGGCAATCGAGGCGTCTGTCTTCTGCGACGCGCGGAGGGCGACCGGGTGCATTTCCTTCTCGTCTCGCTGTGGGAGTCGCGCGACGCGATCGAGGCGTACGCCGGAGCGGACATCGAGCGTGCCCGCTACTTCCCATACGATCGCGAGTGCCTGATCGAGCCCGAGCCCGACGTCGCGCACTACGAGGTCCTGGTCGCCTCCGGGCCCGGCACCTGATTCAAAAGAGCCTGCCGACCACCTGACGTCGCGCCGCTGAGCTGATCGCGGGTACAATTCCCACGATGCTCACGACAGGTGCTGCGGCGGCGCCGCCGTCGGGCCGTCCGGTCCCGGGCGAGTACGCGGACTACGCGCAGGCGGACATCGACCAGGTGAAGGGTGATGACGCCGTGGCGGTCCTCGAGGCGCTTGCCGGGGAGACGCTCGCCTTCCTCCGCGCGCTGCCGGAAGAGAAGCTGGCCGGATGCCGGTACGCCCCTGGCAAGTGGACCCTCAAGGACGTCGTCGCCCATCTCATCGACGACGAACGCATCTTCGCGTATCGAGCGCTGTGCGTGGCGCGCGGCGAGAAGCACCCCCTCGCGGGATTCGACGAAGGACTGTACGCCGAGAGCGCGGCCGGCGAGAGCCGACCGTGGCTCGACCTGCTCGCAGAGTATTCAATCGTGCGCAGCGCGACGCTCGCGCTGCTGCGATCCCTCCCTGCGGCGGCCTGGACGCAGGCCGGCACCGTGAACGGCTATTCCGCAACCGCGCGCGGACTGGCGTTTCACATCGCCGGCCACGAACTGCATCATCTGCGAGTCATTCGCGAACGCTATCTGCCTCTCCTCGCCTGACCGGCGATCCAGGGGTCTGGATTCCCGATGAATGAGCGCCCCTCCAGTCACGTGGCCCTTCTGCGCGCGGTGAACCTGGCCGGGCGGAACATGATCTCGATGGGCGACCTGCGGCTGCTGCTCGCCGGCCAGGGACTGCAGGACCCGCGATCGCTCCTGAACAGCGGGAATCTGCTCTTCCGAAGCGGCGCCGTGTCTCCAGCGAGGCTGGAGCGCCAGCTCGAAGACGCCGCCGCGAAGCGCCTCGGCCTCCAGACCGAGTTCTTCGTCCGAAGCGCTCGAGACTGGGGCGAGGTCATCGCCGACAACCCGTTTCCCGCGGAGGCCGCGCGCGACCCTGGCCACCTGCTGGTGCTGTTCCTGAAGGACGCGCCGGGGCCCGAGGCGGTCACGGCCCTGCAGCGCGCGATCACGGGCCGAGAAGTCGTCCGCGCGAGCGGCCGACACGCCTATGTCGTCTACCCGGACGGCATGGGGCGGTCCAGGCTGACGACGCTCGTCATCGAAAAGAAGCTGGGAACGCGTGCGACCGGCCGGAACTGGAACACCGTGCTGAAGCTCGGCGCGCTCGTCGCACCGCGCGGCGGAACCGGCAAGGCGTGACACCGCGCGGGATGGAGTCTCACCGGATTGTTTCGCCGACGCGAACGCCATCCGTCATCTGGCGGCGGCTGCGTTCGGCGCTCCCGGCGCGCCTGAGCGGAAAGCCGTCGCTCGACCGGCCCGTGATAAGGTAGCCTGCGAGACAGATCGGCGAATCCTGATGAAGATCTCGTCCTCGATCGGGTCGGCCTTCGCAGTTCTATCGCTCGCGGGCGCGCTCCCGGCCGCTCAGACGGCGTCACCGCGGCCCCTGCCGTACACCGCCGTCCACGATCCCCAGTTCATTCCCGCGTCGGAAGCAGCCTTCCTGAAAGACGACGACCGCGTGCTGGGTGTCATGAGCGGGCAGATCGCCAAGGCGTTCCCGGCCCCCATCCTCATGCAGCACGGCCTCGTCGAGGACCAGTCGCCCAGCGGTCCGATCGCGATCACGTGGTGATCGTACTGCAACACGGCCCTCGTGTTCAGGGCCGCAGCCAGGGGGCAGGCGCTTCATCTCGACAACGGGGGCGTCGCGGAGGGAAACGAGCTCTTCGAGGATCGCGAGACCGGCTCGCGCTGGCAGCAATCGAGCCTTGAAGCGATCTCCGGTCCCCTGAAGGGCGAACACCTCGAACCGTATCCGTTTCTTCTCACGAGCTGGCGCGAGTGGCGGCGGCTCCATCCGGCGACGCTCGTGCTGAAGCCGCTCCCCGGCTACGCGGCCCGCATTCCGGCCAACCGCGAGTTGATCCTCCGGGGTCTTTCCGGCGAGGGCTCCGCGCCGAAGGGCGTGACGTATCGCGACGACCGCCTCAGGCCGCGGGAAATGATCCTCGGGCTCGACGTGGCCGGCGCGAGCACGGCGTTTCCGCTCGCTGCCCTTCGGCGCGTCCGCGTCGTCAACGACAGACTCGGCGGCCAGCCGGTGCTGATCGTTCACCAGCCGCGCTCGGACACGACCACGGCGTTCGTCGCGCGCGCGGACGGGAGGACCCTGACGTTTTCGGCGGCGAACCGCGACGCGACCGAGCTCGTCGATCGCCAGACGAACTCGCGGTGGGATGCGTACGGACAGTGCGTCTCAGGCGGCTTGAAGGGCTCCCGCCTGAAAAGCCTGATCCTCGAACCCGAGTACTGGTTCGCCTGGTCCGAGTTTCACCGGGACACGGCGATCTATTCGCCGCCCAGACCCTGACCGGGCGAGGTGAGGGGCACGCCCTTCTTGGCGAAGATCATCGCCAGCAGCCGCGCCGGCTCGGTGTCGCTCGCGTTGCGCGACACCTCGTGCGTGCTGCCGGGCGGCTCGTAGAACATCTCGCCCACGTTGTACGTCCGCTCCTCCTGCCCGGAGATCTTCGTGACGACCGCGCCTTCGAGGACGTACGCGAGGACGAAACCCGGGTGGTGGTGCCTGCGGCCGACGCGCCCGGGCGCGTAATCCACGTAGCTGACGGTCACCTCCCATCCGTCCATCGTGATGTCCGGCAGATCGTGCCTGAACACGGGCCCGCGCGCCGGCCCGGGCGCGGACGCGGAGGCCTGCGCGAACGCCTGATGACCGGAGGCGGTCAGGCCGGCGAGCAGCGCCAGCGATCCGAACGAGTCGCGTCTGGTGATCATGCGGCTGATTATACCGGCCGCATTCCAGGTCCTGCGCCAGCTCGGCAGCAGGGCATGGAGCGTCAGGAAGGATATATCCCACCCGACGTGCGTCGCGGTGTGACATGATGGCTACCCCTCACTCCACGGGGAAATGCTGGCACCACCAACCCGGGCGGTCCACCGACGCACCTACGGAGACAATCAGGAGCAGTGAATATGTCCACCTCGATTAGAGTCTGTGTCGCTCGCGGGCTCGCCGCTGCCGGCGTCGTCGCCCTCAGCTGTTCGGTGGGAGCAGCCGCGGAACTGTGCGTCACCCCGTCAGGAGCCGGCGGCTGCCTGACGACGATCCACGCGGCCGTGGCCGCGGCTGCACCCGGCGACGTCGTTCGCGTCGGCGCCGGCACGTATCACGAGAACGTCATCGTCGACAAATCGCTGTCTCTGCTGGGCCAGAGCCGTGAAAACACGATCGTCGACGCAACCGGGCTCCTGAACGGCATCAACGTCGACGGCTACGACTTCCCGGGTCTGACCCACGTGATCGTCAGCGGGTTCACGGTGCGAAACGCGAATGCGCAGGGCATCGTGGTGACCAATTCGTCCGACGTGACGGTTTCCAACAACCTCGTGACGGGCAACGATCGGAGCCTCGATGCCGTCAATCTCGTGTGCCCGCCGCTGCCGGCGTACTTCCAGGCGGGCGAGGGGTTCGACTGCGGCGAGGGCATTCACCTGAGTGGCGTGCATCATTCAATCGTGTCGGACAACCTGGTCGAGCACAACGCCGGCGGCATTCTCATCAGTGACGACACCGGGCCGAACCACGACAATTTGATCGCGGGCAACACGGTGCAGGACAACCCGTACGACTGCGGGATCACGATTGCGTCGCATCATTTCAACATGGGGCCGACCGATCCGGCAGTCGGCATCTATCACAACACGATTGTGGGCAACACGTCGGCGAGAAACGGCCTGATTTCGGGCGAGGGAGCGGGTGTCGGGCTGTTCGCGGGACCTCCGGGGGCGCAGAACAACGGCAACATCGTCGCGAACAACATCCTGAGGGGCAACGCACTGCCGGGCGTGGCGCTGCACACGCACGCGCCGTTCCAGAGCCTGAACGATCACCAGATCATCGGCAACCAGATCTCGGACAACGGACCCGACAGCGATCCCGGCACGACCGTACCCACGGGAATCTCGATCTTCAGCCCGGTCGTACCCGTGACGGGGATCGTCATCGCACAGAACGTCTTCAAGCGCGAAGGCATCGATGTCGGCGTCAACGTCGTGAACGGCTCGGACGTGGCCGCGCATTTCAACTCGTTCTTCGGGCCCGTCGGCATCGACAACCTGGCAGGCGGCACGATCTCGGCGACGGCGAACTGGTGGAAATGCGCCAACGGGCCGGGAGCCAACGGCTGCTCGACGGTCGCCGGTTCGGGCATCACGACGAATCCCTGGCTGTCGCGGCCGTACTAGCGCCGGGCCGACAGGCGGCCGGACGGCGCAGTTCGCGGTGAACGGGAGGCGGGCGTTCGACGTCCGCCCGCCTCCACGTGATCCGGGCCAACCTTTGGACGTTTCTTTCCGTCCAACCATCACATGAATTCCTCGTTCTCCGACGTCCGGCTCGCGATCCGCGGCCTGCGCCGCAGTCCCCTGTTCGCCTCGGTCGCGATTCTGTCCCTGGCCCTCGGGATCGGCGCAAACACCGCGATCTTCACCCTGATCGACCAGATCCTGCTCCGCAAGCTGCCCGTCAGGGCGCCCGACGAGCTGGTCATGCTCTATCAGGACGCCGCGAACATGGGGAGCAACATGGGATCGCGGATGAACTCCTATCCGCTCTACCAGGATCTGCAGAAGAAGGCCGAGCCGCTCTCCGAAGTGCTGTGCCGCCGCCTGCTGCCGGCCTCGGTGACCGTCGACGAGCACACGGAGCGGGTCGACGCGGAACTGGTCTCGGGCAACTACTTCACGATGCTCGGCGTGCCCCCGGCGCTCGGGAGGGTGTTCAGCTCGCGGGAGGACGACCAGGTCTACCAGGGCCATCCCGTGGTCGTCCTGAGCTACGACTACTGGACGACCCGTTTCTCGCGCGACCCGGACGTGGTGGGCAAGAAGATCCTGGTCAACAACTACCCGATGACGATCGTCGGCGTGTCGGCTCGAGGATTCGCCGGCCTCGACCCGACCGGGTCCCCGCAGATCCGCGTGCCGATCCTGATGAAGCCGGTGATGGCCCCCGAGTGGGGCTGGCTGCACATGGACGACCGCCGCGCGCGGTGGGTGCAGGTGTTTGGACGGCTGAAGCCGGGCTATACCGTGAAATCCGCGCAGGCGCCGCTCCAGGGACTCTTCACGCAGATCCGCGCGTACGAGATGACGCTGCCCGCCGCGAAGGACTGGTCGCGGTACGCCCGCGATCTGTTCATGAAGGGGCGCCTGCTGGCCGCGGGCGCGGCGATCGGCTACTCGCCGCTCCGGAACGATTTCTCGACCGCCCTGATCGTGCTGATGTGCATGGTGGGGCTGGTGCTGCTCATCGCCTGCGCCAACGTGGCGAACCTGCTGATTGCCCGCGGCTTCATGCGACAGAAGGAAATCGCCGTGCGGCTGTCGCTTGGGTCCTCGCGCGGGCGGCTCGTGCGCCAGCTGCTCGTCGAGAGCCTCGTCCTTTCGAGCGCCGGCGGGCTGGCCGGTGTCGGGCTGGCGTTCCTGCTGACGAGGGGGCTCCTCGCTCTCGTGCCGCAGCAGGGCCAGCCGCTGCTGATCTCGGCGCGTCCGGATCCGCGCATCCTGACGTTCGCGCTCGCGTTGACCTTTCTGACCGGCGTCGTCTTCGGGCTGCTGCCGGCGCTGCGCGCGAGCCGCCCAGACCCCTGGACGACGCTCAAGGACACGATGGGGTCGATTGCCGGCACCGGCGGGTCGCTGTTCCTTCGCAAGGGACTCGTGGCCGCGCAGGTGGCGCTCAGCTTCCTCCTGCTCTTCGGTGCGGGACTGTTCGTTCGCAGCCTGCAGAATCTGAAGACGGCCGACACGGGGGTCGGGCTCGAGAACCTCGTGTCGTTCCAGCTCTCCCCGGCGTTGAGCGGCTACGACAACGAACGCGGCACGCTCCTGTATCGCGAACTGCTCGATCGCCTGCGCGCCGCCCCGGGCGTGACGTCTGCGGGGCTCGCGGCCGTCCCGATCCTGGCAGGGAACGAGTGGGACAGCTCGATGGCCGTCGAGGGCCACCAGGCGAAGGACGGCGAGGACATGCAGGCGTTCATGAACGCCGTCTCGCCCGGCTACTTCCAGACGATGAAGATTCCGCTTCTCGAAGGGCGCGACTTCAGGCCGGCCGATGCCAGGGAGATCCGGGATTCGAACGACGAGCCGGGCGTGGCGATCGTCAATCGACGGTTCGCCGAGCATTTCTTTCCGGGCCAGAGCGCGATTGGCAGGCACCTCGGCTGGGGCAGCGGCCCGCGCAGCAAGCTCACCATCGAGATCGTTGGCGTCGTGGCCGATTCGCTGTACGAGGGCCCGCGCGAAGGCGTGCATCGGCAGGTGTTCGTGCCGGACTGGGGCAACAACAGCGCCGTGCTCTACGTGCGGACCGCGACGCCGTCCGCGAGCACCTTCGGCATGGTGCGGACCGCCATGAAGGCGATGGCGCCATCCGTGCCCGTCTTCGAGATGAAGACCGTCGAGGCGCAGCTCGACGAGACGCTGCTCACCGACCGCCTGATCGCGATGCTCTCGGCGGGCTTCGGCGCGCTCGCCACGCTGCTGGCGTCGATCGGCCTCTACGGCGTGATGGCGTTCGTCGTCGCGCGGCGCCGGAAGGAGCTGGGCATCCGGCTCGCGCTCGGCGCGCAGCCCGAAATGGTCATCTGGCTCGTGATGCGCGAGGTGCTCCTGCTGCTCGCGATCGGTCTGACCGTCGGGATTCCGGCGGCAATGGCGCTCGGCCGCTACGTCGCGGCGCAGTTGTACGGGATCCGGGCGAGCGATCCCGTGATTGCCGTGTCCACCGTGCTCCTGCTGACGATCGTGTCGGCAGCGGCGGGCCTGATTCCCGCGCAGCGCGCGAGCCGCATCGATCCGGTGCTGGCGCTCCGGACCGAGTAAGGGACGTCGCCGAACGGACGTGTGCTAGCGTAGCGGTTTCATGAGCGCCATTCGGACCGCCTCTGCTTCTCTCGCCGTCGCCGCCGTTCTCGCGTCCGTCCCGCCGACCCCGAAGCGGCCGGTCACCGACGATTACCACGGCGTCAAGGTCACCGACGACTACCGCTGGCTCGAGAACTGGAACGATCCGTCCGTGCGCGCCTGGACGGAGCAGCAGAACGGGTATACGCGCAGCCAGCTCGATCGCCTTCCCTTCATGGACGCCGTTCGCGCGCGCGTGCGGGCGCTCGGCTCCGACGCGCACCCGCGCTGGTCCAGCCTCACGTATCGCGGAGGCCGCCTGTTCGCGATCAAGCGGCAGCCGCCGCACGAGCAGCCGATGCTCGTCGTCCTGTCGTCGCCGGACGACCTGTCGACCGAGCGGACCGTGCTCGATCCGGCGAAGCTCGACCCCTCGGGCAACACAGCAATCGATTTCTACGTCCCGTCGCTCGATGGAGGACGGGTCGCGGTGTCTCTCTCGAAGGGCGGGACCGAGCGCGGCGACGTCCACGTGTTCGAGGTCGCCAGCGGCCGCGAGCTCGGCGACGTCGTGCCGCGCGTCAACGGCGGGACCGCGGGCGGCAGCGTCGCCTGGACCGCTGACGGCACGGGATTCTTCTACACGCGGTATCCGCGTCCCGGGGAGCGGCCGGGCCCCGATCTCGATTTCTACCAGCAGGTGTACTTCCACGAGCTCGGGACGCCGACCGCTGCCGATCGCTACGAGCTCGGGAGGACGTTCCCGAAGATCGCCGAGACGATTCTGCAGTCGAGCCCGGACGGCCAGCTCGTGCTCGCGACCGTCAACAACGGCGACGGCGGCGAGAAGGCGCACTTCGTCAGGCAGCCCGATGGACGATGGGTGTCGCTGGCGGCGTACGGCGATCAGATCGTCAGCGGCGCCTGGGGCCGCGACGATGCGCTGTACCTGGTGTCGCGGAAGGGCGCGCCGCGCGGCCAGGTGCTGCGTCTGGCCCGCGGCCGGACGGCGCTCGCAGACGCACGGTTGATCGTCCCGCAGGGCGACGCGGCCATCGAAGACGTGGCCGCGACCGGCTCGCGTGTGTACGTGAACGAGCTGGCCGGCGGTCCCTCCGACGTGCGCGTGTTCGACCTCGAGGGCGCGCCGCAGCGGCCGGTCGACATTGCTCCGATCGCGAGCGTCAGCGAGATGGTGCCGCTCGCGGGCGACGAGATCCTGTACGGCGCGCAGAGCTACGTGACGCCGCCGGCGTTCTACCGCGTGTCGCCGGACCGGGCTCCGAAGAAGACGTCGCTGGCATTCGTCTCGGCCGCGGACTTCGGCGACACCGACGTCGTCCGGGTCGACGCGGTCTCGAAGGACGGCACGCACGTGCCGCTCAATATCATCTCGCGCAGGGGCACGAGGCTCGACGGCACGAACCCGACGCTGCTGTACGGCTACGGCGGCTTCGGCATCAGCGAGGTGCCGGCGTTCTCGGCCCTGCGGCGCATCTGGATCGAGCAGGGCGGCGTGTGGGTGGTGGCCAACCTGCGCGGCGGCGGCGAGTTCGGCGACGCGTGGCACCAGGGCGGCCGCCTCACGAACAAACAGAACGTCTTCGACGACTTCGCCGCGTCGGCGCAGTACCTCATCGACCATCGGTACACCTCGCCGGCGCATCTCGCGATTCTCGGCGGCAGCAACGGCGGCCTGCTGATGGGCGTCGCGCTCACCCAGCATCCTGAGCTCTTCCGCGCGGTCGTGTCGCACGTCGGCCTCTACGACATGCTGCGTTTCAATCTCTGGCCGAACGGCGTCTTCAACGTGACGGAGTTCGGGAATCCCGGCGACCCGGCGCAGTTCCGGGCGCTCTTCGCGTACTCGCCGTACCACCACGTGGTGGACGGAACGAAGTACCCGGCGGTGATCCTGTTCAGTGGAACGAACGACCCGAGGGTGAATCCGTCCGATTCGCGGAAGTTCGCGGCGCGGCTGCAGGCGGCGACATCGTCCGATCGGCCCATCCTGCTGCGTATCTCGGGCAGCGGTCACGGGTTCGGCACGTCGTTGAGCGAATCGCTCGCGCAGCAGGCCGATCAGTTCGCCTTCCTGTTCTGGCAGCTCGGCATGAAGGTATCGCTGCCGGCTTCGCAGTAATCACGAACCTGTAACGGTCCGGACAGGTGTGTCGTGCAGAAGCGTGCGGATCCTGGTTCCGCGACCTTCGACAGCCCGCCGGACCGGCGATGGCCGGGCACATCTCTTGCTGCCCGCCAACCGTGCTTCAACGAATGTCGATCTCGGCGATGCTCCTCCTGACGCTCGCGGCGCCGGCCGCGAGCCAGCCCGCAGCCCGGATGCAGGCTGCCGTCGAAGCGCTTCAGAACGGCGACGGCGACAAGGCCGCAGCGCTGTTCGAGGCGGCCCTCCAGGAGAATCCGGACGATCCGCGGCTGCTCTTCGGAGCCGGGCTCGCCGCGCACCTGCGCGGCCGTGACGATGACGCGCGGCATCTGCTGGAGCGGGCGGTCAAGGTCGAGCCGCGCTTCACGGCCGCGTCCGCGGTGCTCGGAGAGCTCGTCTACGAGCAGGGCGATCTCGACTCCGCGATCAAGATCTACGAAGAAGCGTTGAAGCACGCGCCGATGAGCGGAGCGCTGGCCGCGCGGCTGAAGATCTGGCGCGCGGAGGCGGCCAAGGACCAGCGCGTCGACGGCCGGTTCAGCATCGAATTCGAGGGGCCGGAAGAAGCGCGGCTGGCTGCACGGGCGACGAAGCTGCTCGACGGCGCGTACTGGCGCCTCGCCGGGGTCCTCGGCGCGTACCCGTCCGATCCCATCACCGTCGTCTTCTATACGACGAAGCAGTTTCGCGCCGCGACCGGCGCCCCCGAATGGTCAGCCGGCGCGTTCGATACGCGCATCCGGATCCCGGTTCGAGGCGCGCTCGCCACGCCGGGCGACTTCGAGCGGGTGCTGACCCACGAGCTCGGGCACGCGATGATTGCCGGCATTGCTCCTCGCGGCGTGCCTGCCTGGCTCCACGAAGGGCTGGCAACGCTGCTCGAGCCAGCCGATCCGGCGGCGGCCGAGCGCCGGCTGCGCCGTGCCCACACCTTCGTGCCGCTGGAAGATCTGCAGGACGGGTTCACGACGCTGACCGAGGCGCAGGCCCGCGTCGCGTACGACGAGAGCCTGGTGGCTGCGAACCTGCTCGTGCAGCGTCTCGGGACGAACACCGCCGTTCTGCTCCAGGACCTCGCCGGCGGGGAGGACCTGACCGCGGGATTCGCGGACCTCGGTCGCTCGTTCCCCGATTTCGAACAGGAGCTCGCCGGCCGTCTTCGATGATTCGGCGGTAGGAAGTTTCCAGCCAGCTCAGCAGTTACACGCCACGTCGGCGTCGTTCTTGCGTTTTGCGGCCGTGTGTTGCGTGTTCTGACGCCTTCCCGGCAGGCTCAACTCGCGGACGCCCGCGACGCGCTCGCCGCCCTCCGCGACACGCTCACCGGGTTCGGAGCCACCGCGGAGGACGTGAATGCGCTGGCGACCTCGGTTCGCCAGCTCGACGACTTCTTCCTGCTCGTCGTCATCGGCGAATTCAACTCGGGGAAGAGCGCGTTCATCAACGCGCTGCTCGGCCGGCGGGTCCTCGAAGAGGGCGTCACGCCGACCACCGCTCGGATTCACCTGGTGACCTACGGCGATACGATCTCCCGCGAGGTTGATGCGCAGGGACTCTATGCCGTGACCGCTCCGGTCGATCTGCTGCGCGACGTGCACATCGTCGATACGCCCGGCACCAACGCGATCATCCGTGAGCACGAACGGCTCACCGTGGATTTCGCGCCCCGATCGGACCTCGTGCTGTTCGTGACGTCGGCGGACCGTCCGTTCACGGAGACCGAGCGCCAGATCCTGGCGGCGCTTCGCGACTGGGGCAAGAAGATCGTCATCATCGTCAACAAGATCGACATCTTCGCGGACCCGTCCGAGCTGGAACAGGTGGTGGCCTTCGTCACGCAGGCGGCGCGCGATCTGCTCGGCGCGACGCCGACCGTGCTGCCCGTGAGCGCGCGGCTGGCGCTCCGCGCGAAACAGGGCGAGCCGGCGCTGTGGGCGTCGAGCGGTTTCGAGCCGCTGGAACGTTTTCTGTCGCAGACGCTCGACGAGGAGAGCCGGTTCCGCCTGAAACTGGCGAATCCGCTCGGCGTGGGGCGGGTGCTGGCGGCGCGCTACAGCGCCATCGCCGCCGAGCGGCTGACGCTGCTCGACGGCGACCTCGAGCTGCTCGCCGACATCGAGCGGCAGATTGCCGTCTACAAGGAGGACATGCGGAGCGGCTTCGATCTGCGGATGTCGGCGATCGGCAAGGCGCTCGGCGACATGGAGGCGAGGGGCCACCGGTTCTTCGAGGACACGCTGCGAATCGGCCGGGTGGTCGATCTGCTGAATCGCGCGCGCATGCAGAAGGAGTTCACCGAGAAGGTCGTGGCCGATGCGCCGCAGGAGATCGAGCGGCGGGTGACGGAGCTGATCGACTGGATGGTCGATCAGGACTTCCGCCAGTGGCAGGGGGTCACGGCCCGGCTCGCGGATCGCCAGCGGGAGCACGCGGCGCGCATGCTGGGTGCGCCCGACGTCGGCAGCTTCCACCAGGATCGCGGCCGGCTCATCGAGTCCATCGGGCGCGAGGCGCGGCGGGCGGTCGACACGTACGACCGGCACCGGGAGGCCGAGATCATCGCCGATCAGGCGCGCGTCGCGGTGGCCGCGGCGGCGGCGGCCGGCGGCGCGGCGGTCGGCCTCGGCACGCTCGTCACCGTGGCCGCGTCGACGGTCGCGGCCGACGTCACCGGCATCCTGCTCGCCAGCGTCGTGCTCGGCGTCGGGTTCCTGATCATCCCGGCCCGGCGCCGTCGGGCGAGGGCGACGCTCGAACAGAAGATCGCGTCGATGGCCGAGCGCCTGATGACCGCGCTCGGAACGGAATTCCAGAACGCGCAGGAGCGGAGCGCGCAGCGGCTGGCCGACGCCGTTTCGCCATACACGCGGTTCGTCCGGGCGGAAGAGCGACGGTGGCGCGGAGCCGAACGCACGCTGAATGCGCTGGCCCGGCGCGTCGGCGCCATTCTTGCCGCCGTCTCCGCGGCAGCATACCGGTAGGGGGACGGCCTCGAGGCCGGCTCCCTGCACGAATTGGGCTATCATCGGCTGCATCCTCAGACGGGGAGGGCCGCCGTGAACGTCCTGCTGCTCTCGATGCCCGATTCGTTCGAGCACATGCCGCCGGTGGCGATCCGCATGCCGAACGGCGCGCTGGCGTCGCTCGCCGGGAACGTCGATCCTCACCACCGGGTCGCCATCGCCGATCTGATTCTCGTCCAGTCCGCCGTGCGCGAGACGGTCGAGCGGCTCGTGCGCGAGCTCCAGCCGGACATCGTCGGCCTGTCGGTGATGACGTTCCAGCGTGCGACCGCGTTGAGAATCGCGCGTCTGGTCCGCGAGCTGCGCCCCCCGGCGCGCCTCGTCGCCGGCGGCTACGACCCGAGCCTCGCACCGGAGGCCTACGAGTCGTGCCCGGACATCGACTTCCTCGTGCGGGGCGAAGGCGAGCAGACGCTGTGCGAGCTCCTGCGGGCGCTCGAGCGCGGGGACGCTGCGTCACTCGCCAGGATCGCGGGCCTGTCCTTCCGCGGCGCCCCATCCGCGGAGCCGCGCGTCTGCGTTCCGTTCACGCACAACGCCGCGCGTCCGGTGGCGCCGCTCGCGCGCGACGTCCTGCGGCTGCCGAACCGCGCCGCGCGCGCGCTCGCCGGGTACACGCTGCTCGGCCGGCGCGTCGATGTCGTGGAGACGTCGCGAGGCTGCACGTACGACTGCAGCTTCTGCTCGATCATCGAAATGCGCGGGCGGAACTTCCATCCCTATCCGA
>JBLMXQ010000045.1:0-41437 GCA_050257855.1 Betaproteobacteria bacterium
AGGGTCAAACATGTCCTTGCTGCATTCGGCCATTTCCATGGCTCGTGCCGGCCTCTTCAGTGACGCGCTGGCAGCCCTTCCCGATACGGCTCCCTCCCAGGACGAGCGTCGGGCATGCGACATACTCAAGGCACACCTTCTGGAGAGAGTTGGGCGTCACGGGCAGAGTAGAGCCCTGGCCCTCAACCTTGTACGAGACAAGCGGCTAGCTTCAGGTGAGAAGAGCGAGTGCGAGCTCGTTCTTGGCCAAATCGACTGGGATGCAGGCGCAACAGATAGCGCTCTGCAACATTTCAATCGCGCAGTGTCGCTAGCCCGCGAGGCAGGTGATCGAGAGCGTCGGTTCTGGGCGGAGTTGCGAGAGTGGATCGCTATCAATTCGCTCGCGGGGTCGGAATTTGGATCTCACCGAATTTCAGAACTTCGCGGACTTGCTACCAAACTCGGAGTCCCTTCGATAACGGCAGCGCTACATGTCTATCTCGGCGAAGGTGAAGCCAAGAGGGGACTGGTCAACCGCGCTCTGAGGCATGCTCAAATCGCGGAACAGTGCCTCCGGCTTCAAGACAACATGTGGCTGCGGGCTGCAACAGGAAATCTGATTCTTGGCGTGGCCATCATGACCTCAGATCTCAGCACAGGATTCAAGCGGGGAGAGCTTGCAGTCAACGAGGCTGAGACTTCTGGAGTTGCATCGACAAAGCGCGCGGTCCTCGGGAATCTCGGGAATCTGTTCTTCTTGGCCGGTAAGTTCGATGAGGCACTGGCCTACTTTGAGCGATCGAGTGCAGCGCTCCCGTCCATGGGCGGGGACGCGAACGCAATGCTGGACACTCTAGCCAAGATTAGGCTCTCACAGAATCGTCTTCAGGATTCTGACGATCTCCTAAATGAGATTGACCACGCTATTCAGACACCTCGCGATCGGGTCTTGTATCCAAACAGATGGGCTCTTCTGACGCGAGCCGAGTTGCTCGAACGTCAGGGAAGTGTCGATGCCGCTCTCGGCACGACGGACCAAGTGCTGACCCTCGCACGCAAGGCCGGTGACCACTTGTTGATCGACATGGCCCTGCTGACGCGCGCTGACCTCCTGCGGCAGGCCGGCCGGCTCCCCGAAGCGCTCGCGGCCATAGATGAAGTGGCGCCCCGGCTCATCGAGCGTCCGCCGGACCTCCACGCCCACTACGAGCGTGTCCTGGCGACCCTCCTCGCCGCCGGCGGCCACGCGGACACCGCGCGCGCCCACTACGAGCGCGCCGAGCGCATCTACGACAGCCTCCACAACGCTCCCGGGCTGCTCGAGCTGTCGCGCGCCTGGGATCGAGCGGTCGCCGCGCGAGCCCCGGACGCCCCGGCGCCCGGCGCCGCGCCCGCCCCGGCGCGCAACCCGGTCCAGGAAACGCTCCAGACCGCGGCCGGCCTCCTGCTGCATGCCGGCCGCCCGGAACTCGTCGCCCGCGACATGGTGCACGTCCTGACGGCCACCGGCGCCGTCTGCGCGGCCGCGGCCGTGTCCCGCGGTGCCGAGGGCGACGTGGAGGTCCTCGCCGTCGGCGACCGGATGCCCGGCACCGACCCGCAGGCGCCCGGGCTGCGCTCCTTCCTCGTCGGCACGGCGCGCGACCGCAGCGTCGAAGTGATCGTCGCGCCGCGGGAGACGATCGAGGCGGCGGCTACGGTCAACGCCGTCGCCCTGCTCCTGAGCACCGTCCGCGAGATCGAACGCGCACGCGTGGAGCGCGAAGAGCGCCTCACCCTCTGGCCCATCGAGGAGACGCCGATCGAGCCCGGGCAGGCGGTCGTCACCGGCCACATGCGCGAGCTGATGACCCTCGCGCAGCGGGTCGCGCCGACGGCGGTCAGCGTCCTCATCACCGGCGAGAGCGGCACCGGCAAGGAGATCCTCGCGCGCACCATCCACCAGCATTCACCCCGCGCCGACAAGGCGTTCATCCCGGTCAACTGCACGGCCGTGCCCCGCGATATGCTCGAGAGCCAGCTGTTCGGCTATCGGCGCGGCGCGTTCACCGGCGCCGACCGCGACCACCCGGGGCTCATTCGCAGCGCGCGCGGCGGGACGCTCTTCCTCGACGAGATCGGCGAGCTCGGGCTCGATCTCCAGCCCAAGCTGCTGCGGTTCCTCGAATCGGGCGAAATCCTTCCGCTCGGGGAATCAACACCGGTGACGGTCGACGTGCGGGTGATCGCCGCGACCAACGCCGGGCTGGAGCAGCTGGTCCGCGACGGGCGGTTCCGCGAAGATCTCTTCTATCGCCTGAACGTCATCCGACTGGAGGTCCTGCCGCTCCGCGAGCGCCGGGACGAAATCCCGGCCCTCGTGCAGTACTTCGTCGCACGCGCCGCGGAGGAGTTCGGCAAGGGCGCGGTGCGGCTCTCCGAGGACGCCATCGAGCAGCTGCTGCTGTATCACTGGCCGGGCAACATCCGCCAGCTCCAGAACGAACTGAGGCGGATGATCGCCCTGGCGGAGCCGAACGCCGTCCTCACCACCGCCGAGCTCACAGCCGACATCGCCGCCGCACAACCGCTGCGGCAGATCGACGCGCGCGGGCTGGAAATCGCCGTGCCGCTCACAGGCAGGCTGAACCCGACGATTGCCCAGGTCGAGCGCAGGATGATCGAGTTCGCGATGCGCCAGCACCAGGGGCGCGTCGACGCGGTCGCCGCGGCGCTCGGCATCTCGCGGAAAGGGCTGTATCTGAAACGCCAGCGACTCGGGTTGTAGATTGCCCGCCTGAAGCCTCGCGCTCGTGAACTTCGCGATCCCTACTCGTCGCGAAGCGCCTCGGTCGGGTCGAGCCGCGCGGCGCGCGCCGCCGGGAGATAGCCCGCAATCGCCGCCACGGCCGCGAGCCCGCCGGCCGCCAGCGCCAGCGTCGCCGGATCGCCAGGGCCGAGCCCGAACAGCAGCGCGCGCGCCGATTGCGCCGCAGCCACCGCGAGCAGCAGCCCGACACAGAGACCGGCCGCCAGCAGCGTCCCTGCCTCGCGCATCACCATCCACACGACCGCGCCGCGATCGGCGCCGAGCGCCATCCGGATCCCGATCTCGTTGCGCCGCCGCGCCACCATGTAGGACATCACGCCGTACAGACCCACGACGGCCAGCAGGCCCGCGAGCACGCCGAAGAATCCGGACAGCGTCGCCATCAGCCGCTCCCGCACGAGGCCGTTCTCGACCCGCGTCCGCAGCGCCTCGAAATCGACGACGATCTGCGGATCGACGTCGGCGACCGCGCGCGTGGCGGACGCGGTGAGCGAGACGAGCGGCAGCCGCGATCGGACGAAGAGCTTCCCGAAGGGACCGGGATGCTCGTCCTGCGACGCCGGCACGAAGGCAATCGGCGTGAAGGCCTCGCGCAGGTCGCCGTACTTGGTGTCCTTGACGAGCCCCACGATCAAGAACGTCTCGCCGGCGCCTCCGCGCAGCGCCTCGACGCTGAACGTCCGGCCGAGCGGATCGCCGGGACCGAGCACCTTCCGCACGAACGTCTCGTTGACGATCGCCACCTTCGGCGACGAGGGCAGGTCGTGCGCGTCGAAGTCGCGGCCCGCGACGAGCGGCGTGCCGAGCGTCCGGAAGAACCCGGGGCTCACCGCGTTGAAGTTGACCAGTTGCTTGGCCTTTTGCCCCGCGCCGTCGGTCAGCACGAACTCGTTCCAGAGGGCGCCGCTGAGCGGCACGATACGCGCCGACGCCGCAGCCTCGACGCCGGGGATCGCGCGGATCCGGTCCAGCAGCTCGCGGTTCGTCGCCGCATACCGCTCCGGCGCCGCGCCCGCGCCGCGCAGGTCGGTCCTGACGATGAGGACGCCGCTCTGCTGGAAGCCGGCGTCGAGCGTCAGCAGATTCCGGAAGGTGCGCACGAACAGCAGCGCCCCGACCACGAGCACGAGCGACAGGGCGACCTGCCCGACGACGAGCGCGCGGCGGAAGCCGAAGCGCTCGCGCGCGTCGGTCAGTCCGCGCCCGGACGCCTTCATCGCCGCGCCGGGCGTGGTGCGCGTCGCGCGCAGCGCCGGCATCAGGCCGAAGACGAGGCAGGTCGCCGCGGCCAGGCCCGCCGTGAACGCCAGCACGCGCCAGTCGACGGCGACGGGCAGATAGAACGCCTCGCTGGCGGTCGACAGAAACGCGACGAGCGCGCGGCTCAGCCAGCCGGCCAGCAGCGCGCCCGCGGCGGCGCCGAACACCGCGAGCATCGCGCTCTCCGCGAGCAGTTGACGGATCACCCGCCGGCGCGATGCGCCCATCGCGAGCCGGATCGCCATCTCGCGCCGGCGCGCGCTGCCGCGCGCCAGCATCAGATTGGCCAGGTTGGCGCACGCGATCAGCAGCACGGTGCCGGAAATCCCGAGCAGCAGCCAGAGCGGCGTCTCGTACTCCCGCCGGAGCGACGAGACCCCGGTCCGCATCGACGAGGCCGTGAGCGTGAAGGCCAGGTAGTTCTTCGTGTCGTCCGGCGTATACGCTCGCGGCAGCGTGGTGCGCATGATGCCCGACGACAGCGCGCCGAGCTGCGCCGATGCCTGCGCCGCCGTCCAGCCGTGTTTCAGCCGGCCGACGGCGGCGATGAACCATCCGTCGGGACGATCGAGCAGGCTGTCTGCGCCGCGGATCAGGGCCTCCGAGCACATCGGGACGGCGACGTCGAACGTGTGCCCTACCTCGACGCCGAAGAAGCTGGCCGGCGTGACGCCCACGATCTGGAACGGATGGCCGTCGAGCCGCAGCGTGCGGCCGATCGCCGAGGCGTCGCCGCCGTACTCGCGCTGCCAGAACCCGTACCCGAGCACCGCCGCCGGCGAGCCGCACCCGCGCTGGTCGTCCGCGTCGGTCAGCGTCCGGCCGAGCAGCGCGGGCACGCCCAGCACGTCGAAGAGGTTGCCGGAGACCCACATGCCGTCTGCCGGACGTCGCGCCCCGCCGGTCGACAGGTTGAACGTGGCGATCCCCCACGCGGCCAGCCCCGTGAACGCCCGCTGCTGCTCCCGGATCTGCTGGTAGAGCGGCCAGGTCAGCTGGATGTGACGCCCCTCGAAGTGGCCGGTGAAGCCGTTATCGTGCGTCTCGATCGTCACCTCCGCGAGCTCGCCGGGGCGCGTCACCGGAAGTTCGCGGAGCCGCACGGAATCGAGCAGCTGAAAGATCGCGGTGTTCGCGCCGATGCCGAGCGCCAGCGACAGGATCGCCACCGCCGCAAACGCCGGGTTGCGCCGCAGCAGCCGCAGGCCGAAGCGCACGTCCTGCCACGCGGCGTCGACGAGACGCATCGTGTTCATCTCGTAAATCTCCTCGCGCACGCGCGTCTCGTTGCCGAGCTTGCGGCGCGCGGCGCCGCGCGCCGCGTCCGGATCCATGCCGCGCGCGAGGTTGTCGTCGATCTCGTGCTCGAGATACGACCGCAGCTCCTCCGCACGCTCGTCGTCCCAGCGGCCGCGCCGGAAGAACCGGCTGAGCGCCATCGCTGCCCTCCCGCTGTCAGTCCGTGGCCGGACGCAGTACCCGGTTGATGGCGCCGACGATCTGGTCCCAGCGGCTCGTCTGCTCGACGAGCTGCCGGCGGCCGAGCGGCGTCAGGCGGTAGTACCGCGCGCGGCGGTTGTTCTCCGACGTGCCCCAGAACGACGCGATCCACCCGCGATCCTCGAGCCGATGGAGCGCCGGATAGAGCGACCCGTGCTCGACCTGCAGCAACTCGTCGGAGCGCTGCGCGATCAGGTGCGCGATCGTGTGGCCGTGGGCCGCCCCGACGGCCAGTGTCTGGAGGACCAACAGGTCGAGCGTCCCTTGGAGCAATTCGCCATGAATCGGCTGATTTCCGCGTCTCGGCATGGTGACGCCATCATACTCCCATAGACAATCGACCGGAAGGCTTGGACGGATCGCCGGCCGGAAAAGTTCGCCCGGGCACCGACACCCCGTGACGGGACTATCTGCCGGGGAAGAACGATGGAAGCGGCAGATCGCGCATCGTGTGCAGTCCGGGCGCGGCCGCGAGGACCCTCGGAATGGAGTTCACGACGATCGACGCCGTCGCGACGTCGCCGTGGATGCCGCCGGCAATCTTCATCGACAGCCTCGGGGAGCCTTCGATCTCGACCGAATCGTAGCTTTCCGGCGCGCCGAGATACGCCTCCATGTGCAGCTTGATGACCGGCTCGCCCTTACGGTAGCCGACGCCGTCCTGCACGATGCCGCACACGTACCCGGGATCGACCGCGAGGAACTCGCTGGAGATGGTAACCGCCGCCAGCTTCGGCTGGATGTCGTCGGTAATCCGATCGAGCGTCCAGCCGAGCGCGTCGGCGATCATCGCGATGGACTCGGTCAACCCGACGTGCCGGACGCTCCCGTCCGCCACCTTCTTCTGGAACTGCTCGGTCGTGAGCCCCGCGCCGATCTTCTGCTGGAACGGCAGCCGGCGGATGCGCGCATCCTGAACGCGGGCGACCGAGACGCGATCGACCCGCTCGCAGACCGCCGTCAGCGCGATCGGCAGCGCGTCCATCGCGAAGCCGGGATTGACGCCCGTGCCGAGCACCGCCACCTTTGCCTTCTTCGCCAGGGCGTGAATCTGCCGGGCCGAACGGATGTGCGTGTATCCGGGATACGAGAGCTCCTCGGTCGTCGAGACGATCGGCGTCCTGGATTTCAGGATCGTCTCGATTTGCGGCATGACCTTCCTTATCGACGAGCCCGTGCACAGGACCGCGACGTCGGGCTTCGCCGACTTGAGGGCTTTCGCCGCGTCACCCGAGATTTTGACCCCGAGCCGCCGGGACAGCCCCGCCACGTCCCCCAGATCGCGCCCGACCTTGTCCGGATCGACGTCAATCGCCCCGACGATCCTGAAGCCCGGCCTGGCCGCCACCTGCTTGACGATCGCCGCGCCGATCGGGCCCAGTCCGACGTGCATGACACGGATGGAAGGCATGGGGCGGATTATAGCCCGGGTGATGTAGCATGAGGCCGACCTTGACGGAACGTCAGGAGGTGCGGATGCGCCCGGTCGCCCTCGCGGTCCTGATTGCGTGCGCCGTTCGGCCGGCGTCGATCGCCGCGCAGCCTGGCGGCGGCCCGACTGGCGCGATCGCGCCGCCACTTTCGCCGCGCAACGCCAACTACTCCATCGACGCGCGCCTCGATCCGGGCAGCCGCACGATCACGGGATCGGAGGCGATCACCTGGCGCAACATCACGAGCCGGCCGACGTCGGAGCTGCGCTTCCATCTCTACTGGAACGCCTGGCGCAACGCGCGCTCGACCTGGCTGCGCGAGGCACAGCTCGGCGCGGCGCGCCCCCGGCCGCAGCCGCGCGAGGCCGACTGGGCCCGGATGGACGTGACGTCGATCATGCTGCTCGGCACCGGCGACGGAGCGCCGGTCGACCTCACGGCCTCCAAGCGCTTCATCGCGCCCGACGACGGCAATCCGGACGACGAGACGGTGCTGGAGGTGCCGCTTGCCCAGGCAGTGGCGCCGGGCGGCAGCGCCACCATCTCGATCCGGTGGACGGCGCACGTGCCGCGGACGTTCGCGCGGACCGGCGCGATCGGCAACTTCTTCTTCATCGCGCAGTGGTTCCCGAAGCTCGGCGTTCTCGAAGAGACCGGGTGGAACTGCCATCAGTTCCATGCGGGCACCGAGTTCTTCTCCGACTACGGCGTCTACGACGTCTCGATGACGGTTCCGCGCGGCTGGGTCGTCGGCGCGACCGGCGTCGAGCGCCAGACGCGCGACAACCCCGACGGCACGACCACGCACCGCTTCTATCAGGAGGACGTCCACGATTTCGCCTGGACGACGAGCCCGGACTTCCTGGTGCGAACGGCGCGCTTCGAGGCGCAGGGGCTGCCGCCGGTCGAGATGCGCCTGCTGCTCCAGCCGGAGCACGCGAGCCAGGCGGAGCGCCATTTCGACGCGACGCGTACGACGCTCAAGCACTACGGCCAGTGGTACGGGCCGTATCCCTACGGCCACATCACGATCGTTGATCCCGCCTATCAGAGCGGCTCGGGCGGGATGGAGTACCCGACGCTGTTCACGGCGGGCACGCGCTGGCTCGTGCTGCCCTCCGTCACGACGCCCGAAGGCGTGACGGTTCACGAAGCCGGCCACCAGTTCTGGTACGGCATCGTCGGGAACAACGAATTCGAGGACGCGTGGATGGACGAGGGCTTCAACACGTTCTCCACGGCGCGGGCGATCGCTCAGGACTACGACCCGAACTATCTCGCGGTGCGCTATTTCGGCGGGTTCATCCCGTGGCGGCTCACCGACGTGGTCATCAGGCGCGAGACGGACGGCAATCGGCTGGACGGCTACCGGCGCGCCGCGAAGAGCGACGCGGAGTCCACGCCGAGCTATCAGTACTTCCCCGGCACCGGTGGCGCGATCACCTACAACAAGACGGCGCTCTGGCTGAACACGATGGAGCGGTGGCTCGGATGGCCGACCCTGCAGAAGATCATGGCCACGCACTTCGTGCGGTGGAGGTTCCGCCACCCGCGGCCTCAGGACTTCTTCGACGTCGCGAGCGAGGTGTCGGGGCGGGATCTCGGCCCGTTCTTCGATCAGGTGTACCGGAGCTCGAACACGTTCGACTACGGCGTGCAGGAGTTGACGAGCACTCCGCTCGGCGGGGAGTTCCGCACCAACGTGGTGGTGCGCCGGTACGGGGAGGCGATCTTCCCGGTCGACGTAGCCGTGACGTTCCGTAACGGCGAGCGGATCGTCGAGCACTGGAGGGGCCGCAGCCGGTGGAAGCTGTACACCTACGACCGCGCGGCGCAGGCGCTCGAGGCGGAGGTCGATCCGAATCGCGTGCTGCTGCTCGACGTGAACTACACGAACAACTCGCGCACGCTCGCGCCGAAGGGGCCGCAGGCGGCGACCAAGTGGGCGGCCAAGTGGATGGTCTGGCTGGAGGACGCCCTGCTCTCGTACGGGTTCTTCGTATGACGATGTTCGCGGCTTTCGGGAACGGCTTCCGGCGCGTGCTGCGCGCCCCGGCGATCGTCGCGGGCGTGTGGGTGCTCACGGTGCTCGTCAGCCTGCCGCTCGCCATCGGCCTGCGCGCGGCCATCGCCGGCCATCTTGGCGACAGCGTCGCCGCCGACACTGCGGCGAGCGGCGTCAACTACGACTGGTGGCAGGAGTTCAGCGACCAGGCGACCGGCACCGCGACCACGTTCAAGCCGACGATCATCGGCTTCGCCGCCGTGCTCGACAACCTGAGCGCATTCGTGGACAACGAACGCCGGCCGATCGCCATCGTCGGCGCCGCGTCGGCGTACGTGCTGCTGTGGCTGTTCCTCGCGGGAGGCATCATCGATCGGTACGCCCGCGACCGCGCGACCCGCGCCCACGGGTTCTTCGCAGCGTGCGGCGTGTTCATCTTCAGGTTCCTGCGGCTCGGCATCGTGATGGCGATCGTCTACGGGTTCCTGTTCCGTTACATGCACCCGTGGCTGTTCGAGCGGCTGTACCCGCGCATGGTGCACGACGTGACGGTGGAACGCACGGCGTTCTTCGCGCGCGTCGTCCTCTACGTCGTGTTCGGCGTCGTCCTGGCCGGATGCAATCTCGTGTTCGACTACGCGAAGGTGCGGGCGGTGGTCGAGGACCGGCGCAGCATGCTGGGGGCGCTGCTGGCCGCCGTTCGGTTCGTGCGGCGGAACTACGCCGCCGCGGTGGCGCTGTACGTCGCGGATTTCGCGCTGTTCCTGGTGGTCGTCGCCGCGTACGGGCTCGTCGCGCCCGGGGCAGGACCGGCCGGCCTCGCGACATGGATCGGCTTCGCGGTGGGCCAGTCGTACGTCCTGGCGCGGTTGATCGTCAAGCTGATCTTCTGGGCCTCGGAGACCGCGCTCTTCCAGGGCCGCCTCGCGCACGCGGGCTACGTCGCGGCGCCGGCCCGCACCTGGCCGGACTCGCCGGCGGCCGAGGCGATCGCGCGGTGAGCAGTGGTAGGGGACGGTCTTCAGACCGTCCCTGGCGGTCCTGGTAGGGGACGGTCTTCAGACCGTCCCTGGCTGGCTCACGCGCCGAGGGCGCTCGCGGCGATCACGCCGCGGATGCCGTCGGCATCCAGCGACTCGACGGCGAGGAGCTCCAGCGCGAGCGCCTCGACGGCAGCGCGATGCCGGCTGACGATCTCGCGAGCCGTCTCGTAGCCGAGCATCACCAGGTCGCGGATTTCCTCGTCGACGCGCCTCGCGGTCGCCTCGCTGATGCCCGCGCCGCGCTCGTTGTCCCACGGGTTGCCGGCCGACCGGTAGGCGAGCGGTCCGAGCGCCGACATCCCGAACTCGCACACCATCCGGCGCGCGATGTCGGTGGCCCGCTCGATGTCGTTGCCCGCGCCGCTCGTCATCTGCCGCAGGAACAGCTCTTCCGCGACGCGGCCACCCATCAGAATCGCGATCTGCGCGTCGAGGTACTCGCGGCTGTGGGTGTGCCGGTCGCCCTCGGGGAGCTGCATCGTGACGCCCAGCGCGCGGCCGCGCGGGATGATCGTCACCTTGTGCAGCGGATCGGCGTTCGGCAGCAGCGCCGCGACGACGGCGTGCCCCGCTTCGTGGTACGCGCAGGTCCGGCGGTCGTGCTCGGTCATGACGAGCGACTTCCGCTCCACGCCCATGAGCACCTTGTCGCGCGCCTGGTCGAGGTCCGACATCGACACCAGCGTCCGCCCCGCGCGGACGGCGAACAGCGCCGCCTCGTTGACCAGATTCGCCAGGTCGGCGCCCGAGAAGCCGGGCGTTCCGCGCGCAATCGCCCGCAGGTCGATCCCCTCGTCGAGCGCGATTTTCTTCGCGTGGATCCGCAGGATCTGCTCGCGCCCCTTCATATCGGGCGCGCCGACGGTCACCTGCCGGTCGAACCGGCCGGGCCTGAGGAGCGCCGGATCGAGGATATCCGGCCGGTTCGTCGCGGCGACCACGACGATGCCCTGATTCGGCGCGAAGCCGTCCATCTCGACGAGCAGCTGATTGAGCGTCTGCTCACGCTCCTCGTGGCTGAGCGAGTTGCCGCCCCGGCTCCGGCCGACCGCGTCGAGCTCGTCGATGAAGACGATGCAGGCGTCGTGACGGCGTGCGTCCTTGAACAGCTTGCGGATGCGCGAGGCGCCCACGCCGGCGTACATCTCCACGAAGTCGGAACCGCTGGCGAAGAGGAACGGCACCTTCGCCTCGCCGGCAATCGAGCGCGCGAGCAGGGTCTTGCCGGTCCCCGGAGGTCCGACGAGCAGCACGCCTTTCGGGATCCGGCCGCCGATGGCCGCGAATCGCCCCGGCTCGCGGAGGAAGTCGACGATCTCCTTGACCTCCTCCTTCGCCTCGTCGACGCCCGCGACGTCGGCGAAGGTGACGGTCATCGACTCGGCGCCCGCTTCGCGCGTCTTGGTCTCGATGGCGGGAATGCGGCCGGCCGTCACGCGATAGAGAGTGAAACCGAGCAGTCCGAGGAACGCGAGCCCGATCAGGAGAGCACCGTAGCTGTACGGCGTGTCGTCGCCCGAGCTCCGCACGTCGATGCGCACGCCCTTCTTCGCGAGGTCGGCAACGAAAGTCGCGTTGGCGGCGACGTAGTTGAGCGGCGCCACGGTGCGCACGACCCGGCCGCTGGTCAGCGTCACGTCGAGCGTGTCGCCGTTGACGGCGACCGCCGAGACGACCCCGCCGTCAAGGTCGCGCAGCAGGTCCGAGAACGGCACTTCCTGCGGCGGCACGGGCCTGCGCGTGTAGAAGAACGTGCCCGACGCGACGAGCAGGACGACTGCGACCGCAGCCGCGATCCAGAGATTCCGGGGACGAGTCCACTTGCCAGAGACCACGAGAAGCTCCGTTCCTTTCCTGAGCGCTGCGGGAACGGCGCGGACAGACCGCGGCCGGACACGCATTTTGCTTGAGTTCCGAGCTGGACGGGGTTTCCGCCGGGGACGCGGAAATGCAGCCCAATTCTACACGGGCGACAGCCGATTGTAAATGCCAAGCCATCAGCGACTTAGAAGCCCATCCATACGTATCGGCTGCTCGGGGTGGCAGTATCAGCACTGGCGGGGCGATTTTTTTCCCGCCGATCTGCCGGCGGTGCGCTGGCTCGAGTACTACGCGACGCGGTTCGACACCGTGGAGGTCAACAATACGTTCTACCGTCTGCCGGAGGCGCCGACGTTCGCCGCATGGCGCCGCCGCGTGCCCGCACGTTTCCTGTTCGCCGTCAAAGCCAGCCGGTTCCTGACGCACATGAAGAAGTTGAAAGATCCGGACGAGCCGCTCAGGCGCTTCTTCACGCGGGCGCGAGCGCTCGGCTCCGCGCTCGGCCCCGTGCTCTACCAGCTGCCGCCGCGCTGGCCGGCAAACGTGTCCCGGCTGGAAACGTTTCTCGGCGCGCTGCCGAAGCAGCGACGGCACGTGATGGAGTTTCGCGATCCGAGCTGGTATTCGGACGAGGTGTTCACGCTGCTCGAACGCCACCGCGTGGCACTGTGCCTGCACGACATGGCCGGATCGGCATCCGGGCGGCTGACCGTCGGACCTTTCGTGTACGTGCGATTCCACGGCACGACGAGATACGGTGGCCGCTACACCACGGACACGCTCGAACGCTGGGCCGAATGGCTGGCGGCCCGCACGCGGGCCGGGATTCCGGTGTACGCGTACTTCAACAACGATGCCGGGGGCCACGCACCCCGCGACGCCGTGCGGCTCCGGAATGCGCTCGTGGCGGCGGGCGCGTGAGCGAGCGGGGTATGTGGGTTCTGCGGGTCTGGGCTGCGGACCCTCTCGTCGAACCGTCTGGCGATAGAATGCGGAAATGGGTCGTGCCGAACGTATTGCGGGCTGGATGCGCGAGCGCGTGCAGGAAGCGGGCGCGCAGGGGCTCGTCGTCGGACTGAGCGGCGGCGTGGACTCGGCGCTCGTCGTGCGGCTCGCGCAGCTTGCCGCGCCGGGCGCCGTCGTGGGCGCGCTGATGCCCTGCCACAGCGATCCACAGGACGAGCGCGATGCGCGCCTCGTCGCCGAGCGATTTTCGGTTCCGACCGTGCGCGTCCCGCTCGAGCCCGCCTATGACGCCCTGGCCGCGGCGCTCGACGCTGCCGCCGCTTCGCTGCGCGTGACGATACGGCCCGAGAGACCGCACGACGATCCGCGTGCGCGCGTGGCGGTGGCGAACCTGAAGCCGCGGCTCCGCATGGCGAGCCTGTACTACCTGGCGAACACACTCAACTATCTCGTCGCCGGCACCGGCAACAGATCGGAACTGTCGATCGGCTACTTCACCAAGCACGGCGACGGCGGCGTCGACCTGCTGCCGCTCGCCAACCTCGTGAAGAGCGAGGTGCGCGCGATGGCGCGCGCGCTGGGCGTACCGGATGCCGTCGTCGACCGGACGCCATCAGCCGGCCTGTGGAGCGGCCAGAGCGACGAATCCGAGATGGGCTTCAGCTACGGCGACCTCGAGCACTATCTCCGCGACGGGCCGCAGAGCGTGGCGCCGGCGGTGGCCATCAAAATCGAGCGGCTCGTGCGCACCAGCGAGCACAAGCGGCATCTCCCGCCTGCGCCTCCGGCATGACGGGAAGACCGGGGCGGGCGCGGCGGGCAAGGCTGGCGGGATCGGGCCGCACGGCAGCCGCTGCGGTGCTCGCCGGCGCGGTCGCGCTCACCGGCTGCCATCGCGGGCCCGCTCCGCCGCCGCCACTGCGCTCTGGATCGCTGCGCGGTGCAAATATCCTCCTCATCACCATCGACACGCTCCGGCGCGACCGCCTGGGGGTGTACGGGGGGCAGGGCGGGCTGACGCCGACCCTGGATCGGCTCGCGGCGGGCGGCCTGCGTTACGAACACGCCTACTCGCACGCCCCGCTGACGCTGCCGGCGCACACGTCGATACTGACGGGCCTGACACCGGCGCACCACGGCGTCCACAACAACGTGTCGTACCGGCTCGACGAGCGTGTCCCGACGCTCGCGACCGTGCTCCACGGCGCCGGGTACCGCACGGGCGCGTTCGTCGGCGCGTTCGTGCTCGACGCGCGCTTCGGCCTGAACCGCGGCTTCGACGTGTACGACGACCGGCTGCCGGCCGACCCGGACGCGGTGTCGTTCCGATTCGTCCAGCGGCGCGCGGACGCGGTCCTGCGCGCGGCCGGCGACTGGATTCTGGGCCGCCCCGAACGCCCAGCCACCTGGTTCTGCTGGGCGCACCTGTTCGATCCGCATTCGCCGTACGACGCGCCCGCGCCGTATCGGGCCGGACGATCGCCCTACGATGCGGAGGTCGCGTACACCGACGCGATGCTCGGGCAGTTCTTCGACAGGCTGCGGCAGGCGCACGCGCTCGATCACACGCTCGTGGTGGTGACGGCGGATCACGGAGAGTCGCTCGGCGAGCACGGCGAGAACACGCACGGCCTGTTCGCGTACAACGCCACGATTGCGGTGCCGCTGCTCATCAGCGCTCCCGGCATCGGCGCCGGCGTCGTCGACGCGCCGGCCGCCCACACCGACATCATGCCGACGGTTCTCGATCTCGCCGGCGTCGCCGCGCCGGCGGGCCTCGACGGCCGATCGCTCGTCCGGCCGCCTGACCCGGCGCGCGCGATCACGTTCGAGGCGCTCGACGCGAACCTCACGCGGGGCTGGGCGCCGTTGACCGGAGTGATCAGCGGCGGCTGGAAGTACATCGATCTGCCCCTTCCCGAGCTGTACGACCTCACGCAGGACCCGAACGAGACGACGAACCTGGCCGGCCGCGAGCCGGCGAAGCTCGAGGCCCTCGCGCGGCTCGAGCGCGACCAGGTCCCGACCGACGCGGGGCGCGGGCGGCCGATCGACCCGGATGCCGCGGCTCGCCTGCGCGCGCTCGGCTACACGGGCGGCGCCGCACCGCCGCGGTCGAAGCCGTACACCGAGGCCGACGACCCGAAGCGCCTGGCCCCCCTCAACGAGACGTTCAACATGGCGCTCGAAGCGTTCAGCGACGGGCGAGCCGGCGACGCGCTCGCGGGATTCCGCTCGGTCCTGCAGCAGCGCCCGGACTTCCTGACCGCGCGCACCAGCGCGGCGACCGTGCTGATCGCGGGCGGACGGGCCGCCGACGCGGTGGCGCTGCTGCGCGCGGCGCCTCCGGAGCAGGAGGGCTCGCCGGAGCTTCTGACCAAGCTGGGCGCGGCGCTGCAGGGCACTGACGATCTGCGCGGCGCGGCTGCGGCGTACGAGCGGGCGCGCGCCGCCGGCGACCAGGATCCGGACATCTTCAACTCCCTTGGCGTCGTGTACGCGCGCATGGGCGACGCCGATCGCGCCCGGCAGATGTTCAAGACGCTGCTCGATCGCGATCCGAACGCGGCGGGCACGTGGTACAACCTCGCGCTCGTCGAGCTCGGCGTTCACCACACGGACGCCGGCATCGCCGCGCTGCGCCGCGCAACCGCCGCCAATCCGGCCTACGGCGACGCGTGGAAGGCGCTCGGCGCCTCGCTCTATCCAGCCGATCGCGCCGGCGCCATCGACGCCTGGACGCGCGCCGAGCGGCTGCGTCCGGGCGACTACGACCTGCTGTACAACGTCGGGGTCGCGCTGTCCGAGAGCGGCCGCCGGCAGGAGGCGCTGCCGTACCTGCAGCGATTCGTCCGCGAGGCGCCGCCGTCGCAATACCGCGACGACCTGCCTCGTGTTCGCGCGCTGATCGCGCGGCTCAGGCAATGAAGCGGCTCGGGCTGGGTCTCATCATCGCGGGACCGTTCGTTGCGGCCGCGCTCGGCGTCTGGCTGACGCGGGCGACGCCCGCCGACAGCACGCAGCCGCTCGCGCACGGCGTGCTCGCCTCGGCCAACGTTCTCCTGGTTTCGATCGACGCGCTCCGGGCCGACCACGTCGGTGCCTACGGCACCGGCGGCGCGCTCACGCCGGCCATCGACCAGCTCGCGGCCCAGGGGCTCGTGTTCGACCGGACGTATGCGCACGTCCCGCAGACGCTGCCCTCCCACGCGACGCTCATGACCGCCAGGTACCCCTACCGCAACGGCATCCGCGTCGACGGCGGCGCGCAGCTGGCGCCGGACGTCCCGACGATCGCCTCGGCGTTTCATGCGGCCGGCTACCGGACCGCGGCGTTCGTCGGCGCGTCCGTGCTCGGCGCCCGGACCGGACTGAATCGGGGATTCGACGAGTACGACGACCGGATCTCCCGCAGCGCCGCGGAATCGACCGCCGGGGAACGGACCGCGGATCAGGTGCTTGCGCCGGCGTTCGAGTGGATTGCCGGGAACGACTCGCGATGGTTCGTCTGGGTCCATCTGTACGACCCTCACGAGCCGTACTCGCCGCCCGAGCCGTACCGCTCGCGCTTCTCCAGCGAGCCGTACGACGGCGAAGTGGCCTACGTGGACGCCGCACTCGGGCTCTTCCTGGGCCGGCTCCGCGCAGCAGGCGCGCTCGGACACACCCTGGTCGTGGTGACGTCGGACCACGGTGAATCGCTCGGCGAGCACGGCGAACTGGCGCACGGACGCCTCGCGTACGATGCCACGCTTCGCGTGCCGCTGATCATGTGGGCGCTCGACCGCATCCGCCCGGGATCCTTCAGCCGGACCATGCGCCTGGTGGACGTGGCGCCGACGGTGCTGGATCTCGTCGGTCTCGCGCCGCTCGAGCACGCGGACGGGCGGAGCATCCGGCCGTTCGTCGCCGGCGAGCGGCCGTTCGATGACGCCGAATCGTACTTCGAGGCCCCGAACGAGGAAGGGATCCGGGACGGCGCGCCGGTCAGAGGCCTGGTGAGCGGGCAGACGAAGCTGATCGAAGCGGCCGTTCCCGAGCTGTACGATCTCGCGGCCGACCCGGCGGAACAGAACGACATCTACGCGCAGCAGCCCGGTCGCGCCCGCGATCTCGAACGCCGGCTCGACGCTCTCACGCGGGCGCCTCGATGAGCAGAGCTAGACGTCCGCGAACTTGTAGCCGACGCCCCAGACGGTCAGCAGGTACTTCGGGTGGGAGGGGTCCGGCTCCACGCGCCGGCGGAGCCGCTTGACGAGCGTGTCCACGCTGCGCACGGTGACGAACGTGTCGCCGCGCCAGATCTTCGAGAGCAGCGCCTCGCGGCTGAACACGATTCCCGCATGCGAGGCGAGCAGGTGCAGCAGCCTGAACTCCTGATCCGTCAGCTCGACGTCGCGGCCGCTGACGCTGACGCGCCGGCGCTCGGGGTCGATCTCCACGTCGTGCACTCGGACGACCCCGGCGACGTCGGCCGGCGCAGCCGCGATGCGGGGGCGCCGCAGCAGCGCCCGCGCGCGGGCCACCAACTCGCGGACGCCGAACGGCTTGGTCAGGTAGTCGTCCGCGCCGCTCTCGAGGCCGACGACCTTGTCCGACTCCTCCCGCCGCGCGGTCAGCATCAGGATGGGCACGTCGCGGTTCAGCCGGCCGTTGCGGACCGCGCGGCACACGGACAGGCCGTCCAGCCCCGGAATCATCAGGTCCAGGACGAGCAGATCGTACGCCTCCGATTCGGTCCGCTGCAGCGCGTCGCGGCCGTTGCCGGTCTCGTCGCAGACGTATCCCTCGAGGCGGAGGTGCAGGCACACCAGCTCCCTGATGTTCGGTTCGTCCTCGACGACGAGCACGCGAGCGGCTCTGGTCACCGTTTTGTCACACTTCTGACACCGTCGGTCCACGGAGGACCCGTCCAATGAGATAGTGAACGCGGTGATGCCGCTCCCGGATCGCCGCTTCCAGGGGGTACAACATGACCAGGAAACTCCGTCGTTTCGGACTCGGCCTCGGCGCGGCGATCCTCGCTCTCGGTGTCGGCGCGGGCGTCTACGCCTCTCAGAATCAGAATACTGACCCGTCGGGGCGTCCGTTTATGGGGCGCCACATGCGCGGGCCCATGGGGCCGATGGGCTTTCTCGGGCCCATGCGGCGGATCGGGCGCCAGCTCGGCATCACGGACGCTCAGCGGGATCAGATCAAGAGCATTGTGCAGTCGCATGGTGACGAGCTGAAGGCTCTCCGCGATCGCGAGCTCGGCGCGCATCAGACGCTGCGCACCGCGATCACGGCCGACACGCTGGACGACAACGCCATCCGTCAGGCCAGTGCGGGCGTCGCCGCCGTGGACGCCGACCTGGCGGTCGCCAGGGCGCACATCCGCTCGGAGATCTGGCAGGTGCTGACGCCCGATCAGCAGGCGAAGGCGAAGCAGCTGCAGGCACAGTTCGCCGAGCGCATGAAGGGGCGCGGTCCGCGCCGGTAACGGTCCACCGGCAGGAGGCGGCTCTCAGGGCTTCGAGGGCCGCCTCGTCTCTTCGCCGGCGGCGGCAGTCGCGTGCGATCGCCGCGGCTCGGCGCCTCCCTCGACGACGTGGCGCTCCGGGTCGACGATCACGAGCGAGGCGTACCCGTAGCGGACCTCTCCCTTCCTGCCGATTCTCTGGAACACGTGGCCCCGGCCCATCAGGTCCTCGAGCGTCGACCTCGGAATCCGATCCTCGATCTGGACGCGCTCGCCCGTCCCGGCCGGATCCGCCGGATCCCGCCCCACGAGAAACCGCGGCGCCTCGATCGCGTGCTGCGCGTCCATGCCGCCGTCGACGACGTTCGCGATGATGCTGTAGATCGACGCGCTGATCCAGGCGTTCCCCGCGCAGCTCACGCCGAAATAGGGGACCTTCCTGCCGTGGTCGTCCTTGAAGAGCAGCGTCGGCGAGTTCGTCGTGCTCGACCGCTGCAGCGGCACGAGCTGCCCGTAGCCGCGGGCCAGCCGGCTCGATCGCAGGTGGTTGTTGTAGAGAAAGCCGAGTCCCTTCGACACGTAGAAGTTCCCGCCCCACGTGCTCAGCGTCTGTGTGACCGCGATCATGTTGCCGTCGGCGTCGGCGACCGCGAAGCCGGTGGTGCCGTGGCCGATCCGCGTCGGCGGTCCGGGCTCGGGCTCGTCCGGCTCGTTCCCGGAGAATCGGGAGGCCTTGTGCGGGTCGATCGTCGCGAAACGCCCGGCGGCATGCGCCGCCGACAGGTGATCGCCCAGGTCGATCGGCCAGTGCGCCGGATCCGCGATGCGCACGTTGTCGCGCGCTTTCCAGCTCTCGATCAGGTAATGGAAGTACGTCGGGTCGGTCGTGAATCGCACGTTCGGCGGCGGCTTGTAATTGTCGAGGATCTGCAGCGTCTCGATCATGCGGAGGCCGTCGGATACCGGCGGCGGCGGACCGTACACGTAGTTGCCGCGGAAGCGTCCTTCGAGCGGCTTCCGTTCGACCGCGCGGTACTGCGCCAGGTCGTCGAGGCCGATGATGCCCCCGTTCTCCCGCAGGTCGGCCGCGATCTTCTTCGCGACCTCGCCATGGTAGAAGGCGTAGGCGCCGTCCTTCGCGATGGCGCGCAGCGTCTGCGCGTAGTCCCTGTTGACGAAGCGGTCCCCGGGCTTCGGCACGCGGCCGTCGGGCATGAACAGCCTCTTCGCCGCGGGCCACTTCTCGAGGTACTGCCGTCCTTCCGCAATCGTCGTCGGCAGCGCGTCGTCGAGGACGAAGCCGTCCTCGGCGAGCTTGATGGCCGGCGCGATGAGGTCCGCCCATGAGACCTTGCCGCTCGCGTAGTGCCGGTACAGGTAGTCGAGCCCCGCGACGACGCCAGGGATGTTCATCGCCGCAGGGCCGTCCGCGACGATGCGCCCGTTCCTGACGATCTCCGGATTGTCGACGGTCGCGTGAATCGGCGTCTGGTCCTTGTATTCGACGACGGTCGGCTCCGCCATCCCCTTCAGGTACAGGATCGCCTGGCCGTCGCCGCCGACGCTGGTCGCGTCCGGCTCGACGACGCCGAGCGCGAAGGACGTCGCGATCATCGCGTCGACGACGTTTCCGCCTTTCTCAATCGCCAGGCGCCCGGCTTCGGAGGCCAGCTCGTTTCCGGAGACGACGACCGCTTTCGACGAAGTGACGGCCGGCTTGATCAGCGGCTGGTCGAGGATCATCTGGTCGACGGACGCCTCGAACCCGGCGGCATCAGCAGCGCGCGCGGCCTCCGGCCGGAACTTGTCCCGGAGGGCGTCCCACGCCGATGCCGAAGGGCCTTTCGAGTAGTACAGCTCTCGCAACGTCATCCAGATGCGGTCGAAGGCGCGGCCGAACCGACCGGCGTCAGGGGCGGCGGCGAGCGTCAGCTCGCGGGCGGTCGCGTCGATCGGCGCCGGGGCGGGAACAGTCCAGAGCTGGAAGGCGCGCCCGAGCCCGAAGGCCGGCGGCGGCACGATGCTGGCACGCGCGGGGTTGCCGTTGTAGGTCGGCTCGGGATCGGGCAGCTCGCCGACGAGGATCGTCCGGCCGTCAGGCGACCACGACGGGCTGCCGCCGTGACGCGACACGAGCACGGGATCGGCGGCAGGACGCAGCCGCGCGACCCGTGCGTTCGGACCGTCGCCCGCGGGAATCGGATCGACCGGCGATACCCACACGGAGGGCACCCCCTCGCGCACGGCGAAGTATGCGAGTCGATCGCCCTCCGGCGCCCACGATGGATACGAGTCCGTCCCGCGCTCGTGGACCACTCTCACCACGCGCGAACCCTCTGAACCCCGTGAACCCTGTGAGCTTTGTGAACCCCGTGAACCCTGCGGGAGATCCATCTGCCAGATATCGAGGTCCCCGTCTTCGCTGTCTCGATCCGAGACGAAGAGGATTCGCGCGCCGTCGGGCGAGACGCGGGGCTGGATTTCGCTGGCGGGTGTGTCGGTGATCCGGTAGGGGACGGCCTTCAGGCCGTCCCCCGGCGAAACGACGAACAAATCCCACTGCGCAAGGCCGCTGTCCGCCGCGCCCGACGCGCTCGGTTCGCGATCGCGGTGCGCGAACACGAGCCGACCGTCAGGCGTCCACGACGGCCACCGCTCGTCGCCCGTCATCGCCGTCACGCGCGTGGCGGAGCCGCCGCCGGCCGGCGCGACGTAGAGATCGAAGCCGTCGCCCCGATCCGCGGCGAACGCGATCCGAGCGCCGTCGCGCGCCCAGGCCGGATCGCGCTCGGCCAGCGGGCCGGCTGCAACGCCGGCGCCGTATCCGGACACGAGCGGCCGTGCCTGCTTGCCGTCTGGCGCGAAGGTCCACACCTGATCGAACCACGAGGCAGCGATGCGTGTGCCGTCCGGCGACCACACCGGATCGCGCAGTCCGCCGTGATCGTCTGGAGCGGCGTGCAGCAGAGCGAGCAGTGCAACGGCTATCGGCAGGCCGAGGAAGCGCGTCGCCACCCAGCGCGACATTCGTGATTCCTGTTCGTGATTCCCGATTCCTAATTTCGAATCTGTCCCACCGCGTCGACGATATGGCGGGCCGAAATGCCGAAGCGGTCAAGGAGCTCGTCCGGCCGACCGCTGCGGGGAATCTCACGCACCGCAAGGCGGTGCACCGTCAGTCCGGCGCCGGAGACCGCTTCGGCGACCGCGTCGCCGATTCCGCCGGCCGCGTAGTGATCCTCGACCGTGATGATTCGGCCGCGCGTCGCCTTGCCGGCAGCGACGAGCGCCGCGGCATCGACCGGCGCCACGGAATAGAGGTCGATCACGCGGATCGCAGCGCCGCCCGCCTTCAACTGCTCGTACGCCTTCAGCGCTTCGAAGACAGTCACGCCGGCGGCCACGACCGTGGCGACGTCGGCGTCGCTCTCGCGCAGGACCTTCAGGCCGCCGACGACGAACTTCTCGTCCGGCCCGTAGATGACCGTCGTCTTGGGCCGGCTGGTCCGGATGTACGCCGGCCCGGGGTGGTACGCCGCGAGCGCCACGAGCCGCTCGGCGCTGACGCCGTCGCACGGGTAGAGCACCGTGATGTTCGGCTGCGCCCGGCACATCGCGAGATCCTCGAGCGCCATCTGCGACGGGCCGTCCTCGCCAATCGACACGCCCGCGTGCGAGCCGGCCATCTTGATGCCGACATTGCTGATGGCCGCCATGCGGATGAAGTCGGCGGCGCGGGAGAGGAAGCAGGCGAACGTGGAGGGAAACGGAATCGCGCCGCGAGCCGCGAGGCCCATGGCGGAGCCGATCATCGCCTGCTCGGCGATGAAATTCTCGTAGAACCGGCCCGGCAGCGCCTTCTCGAACTTGTCGCTGAAGGTGGAGTTCTTCACGTCCGCGTCGAGCGCAACGACGCGCAGATCGGCTTCGCCGAGCTTGGCGAGGGCGGCGCCGTAGGCCTCGCGGGTGGCGACCTGGTCGCCGATCCTGTAGGACGGCGCGGACAGGGGTGCGGGCTTCGGATCGGCGCGGACGACCGTGGGCGGCTTCGCGATCTGCTGCGCGAGGTTGGCCTCCCCGGTCGCTGGAACGAACTGCGACTCCAGCTCGCTCAGCGCGCGGTCGAGCTCGTCGCCCTTCTTGAACGGCTTGCCGTGCCAGCCGTCCTTGCCTTCGACGAACGAGATGCCCTTGCCCTTGATCGTCCGCGCCAGGATCATCGTCGGCCGGCCTCTGGTCTGCCGGGCCTGTTCGTACGCGTCGAGGATCGCGCTCACGTCGTGGCCGTCTATGACGATGGCGTGCCAGCCGAACGCCTCCCAGCGGCGTGCGAACTGACCCATGTCGTGCTGCCACATCGTGGGACGGCTCTGGCCGAGGCCGTTCACGTCGGTGATGCCGCAGAGGTTGTCGAGGCCGTCGACCGCCGCGACGTCGGCCGCCTCCCACACGGATCCCTCGGCCGATTCACCGTCGCCAAGCAGCACGTACGTCCGGTAGTCCGACTCGATGCGGCGAGCGTTGAGCGCGGAACCGACCGCCGCGCAGATGCCCTGTCCGAGCGATCCGGTCGCGACGTCGACGAACGGCAGGCGCGGCGTCGGATGTCCCTCGAGGTCGGAACCGATCGTGCGCAGCTTCAGCAGCTCCGACCGATCGAACGCCCCGGCTTCGGCCCAGGCCGCGTAGAGGAGCGGCGCGGCGTGCCCCTTCGAGAGCACGAAGCGATCGCTGTCCGGATTCCGGGGATCGTGCGGATCGAACCGCATTTCGGCGAAGAAGAGCGCGGCGACGAGATCGGCCGCCGACGCGCAGCTGGTCGGATGTCCGCTGCCGGCCTCGGAAGTGGCCTTCACCGAGTCGATTCGAAGCCGCGTGGCGATGTTCTTGAGAGCGGAAACGAGGGCAGGACGATCCATCGTTGAACTCATCGTGAGGCGCAGAGTTTATCACGAGCGTTGGACGCGGCCCTCAACGGCCTGCGCCACGCGCACCGACGGCCGCGTCACCTCACCCGCCCGCCGCACCACGGTCCGCGCACTCGGCGAGGGCCAGCCCGTATGGCGCGGCCAGCGCGCCGTACTCGGGTACGAGCGCGGTCTGGGATCCGAGCACGCGTCGCGCGTCGGCGCGGTAGTCCGCGCCGGGCGCGAGCACGGCCGCCCCGCGATAGCGTTCGTCGTCGTGGAGGGCGGCGAGACGACACAGCACGCGTGCCGCATCGCAGTTCGTGCCGAACGGCCTGACCTGGCGCGCCAGCAGGCCGATCGACGAGCCCGTGTCGACGCGATCGAGCAGGCCGCCCCGCTCGTCCCGGAGATGACGATGCGTCCACTGCATCAGCTCTTCGGCGAGCATGGCGTACGGCAGGCGGTTCGTGATCCCGTATACCGTGAGCAACGCGGATGCCGCACGCACCTGGTCGACGAGCAGACCGCGGACCTCGTCTGGCGCGTCGACGAGGTGGCCCACCGCTTCGCCGGGACGATACGTCGCCCCGACGGTGCGCTCGAGCGCGTCGACGACGAACGGCACCATCGTGCCGTCGGGATCGATTGCCGACGCGGCGGCGCACGCCTCGAGGACCGCGCTGATGACGTCGACGCACATGATGCCGCCGCTCGATACGAGCGCTCGCAGTTGACGCGCGACCTCGCGGGCCCGCGCCTCCACGCGTACGTCGCGGAACGCGGCTGCCGCCTCGACCAGAAAAATGAGCAGCGCGGCGTTGTCCTCGGCGCGCTCCCACATGACGTCATCGCTCAGGTTGCCGGCCCACCAGGAGACGACGTCGCGCAGGGCTGGATCGTCGCGTCCGGCTGCACGGCGCAACAGGAACAACAGCGCCGCCGGATCCGGCGGCTCGGTGGGAACGCCGCTCGAGCCGACCCGGGCGGGGTCCAGGGCTGCGGCTGCCTGCGCCGCGATCCAGTCGTCGAGCCCGGGGTTCGGCGCGAGGGGCGGCGGCAATGCCGGAACCTCCAGACGATCGAGCGCGGCACGCTCCTCGATGGCGTCGCGGTCGGCGGCGAACGCGCCGCTGATCCGATCGAGTGCGTTCCTGAGCGGCTCCACGTCGAGGTACGTCGCGCCCCAGAGGATGTCGCCCGCCGGCGTCAGAAACGCGGTGGTCGGGCATCCGCCGAGGTTGTAGCGTTCGTTGATGTCGGGACGGCGGTCGGCGTCGACGCGCACCGGCACGAAGCGGCCGGCGACGAGCGCGCCGACCGCGGGGTCGGCGAACGCCACCCGATCCATGTCGCCGCACGCGGCGCTCCACGCCGCGACGAGCGACAGCAGCACGGGCTTCCGCTCGCGCGCCGCGCGCTCGAACGCCGCGCGGCCCCACGTGTTCCATTCGATGACGCTCACGCCGTCGGGCCCTCGTCAGATCCTCAAACGGTCAATCCCTCAAATTCTCAAATTATAATGAGTGGATGCTCCTGGTCCGCTACGTCGGGCTGGTCGCGCTCGCGATCTGGGTCGGCGGCATGATCGCCGTCGGGGCGATCGACTCGCCGGACACGTGGCGAGCGCATGTCGCCGCACTGGGCTACGTCTGCGGACCGGTGCTGATCGTCTGCTACGTGATCCTCAAGCTCGTCGGTCCGCCGCCGCATTCGTTCACGCTCCGCGTCGGGATCGCCGTGGTGATGGTGATGGTTGCCGCCGCCGATCGGTTCCTCGCGGCTTCCGCGGCACCCCTTGCGATCGACTCGGTGCTCGGCCTCGTGCTCCTGTCCTGGTACGTCCGCGAATGAGCCACGCCATCACGCTGATTCCCGGCGACGGCATCGGCCCCGAAGTGACCGAGGCGGTCGTGCGCATCCTGGCCGCGGCCGGCGTGTCGATCGACTGGGATCGGCAGATGGCCGGCGTGCTCGCCTTCGAGCGGACGGGCAACGCGCTGCCGATCGAGCTCATCGACTCGGTGCGGCGCCACAAAGTCGCGCTCAAGGGTCCCGTGACGACGCCCATCGCCGAAGGCTTCACGAGCGTGAACGTCGGCCTGCGGAAGGCGCTCGACCTGTACGCGAACCTGCGGCCGGTCTGGAACCTGCCGGGTATCGCAGCGCGGTTCCAGGGCGTCGACCTGGTGATCGTCCGGGAGAACACCGAGGACCTGTACGCCGGCCTCGAGCACGAGGTCGTCCCCGGGGTCGTCGAGAGCCTGAAGATCATCACCGAGCGCGCGTCGACGCGGATCGCCCGCTTCGCTTTCGACCACGCGCGGCGGCACGGGCGCCGCAAGGTGACCGCGATTCATAAAGCAAACATCATGAAGCTGAGCGACGGGCTGTTCCTCGACTGCGCGCGCGCCATCGCCCGCGAATACCCGGAGGTCGCGTACGAGGAGCGCATCGTGGACGCGGCGTGCATGCAGCTCGTCATGCATCCGGATCGGTTCGATGTCCTGCTGCTGCCGAACCTGTACGGCGACATCGTCTCGGATCTCTGCGCGGGACTCGTGGGCGGCCTCGGGGTCGTGCCGGCGGCGAACCTCAGCGCGGAAATCGGCGTGTTCGAGGCCGTTCACGGCAGTGCGCCGGACATCGCCGGCAGAAACCGTGCAAATCCGACGGCCCTGCTCCTGTCCGCGCTGCTGATGCTGCAGCACATCGACGAGCGCGCCGCCGCCGATCGGATCATGGCCGCGCTGGCGCGGGTGCTGACCGCCGGCGACGTCCGCACGCGCGATCTGGGCGGCACGGCCTCGACGACCGAGTTCGCCGATGCCATCTGCCGCGCGATGGACGTCAGGGGATAACCGATCCGGATGGCCTCCTCGTGACCAGCCCGCCACCGGCCCGGCCCGGCCGCCGCCGTGTTATAGTCCGACGGGGTTCGATGCTGGACGACATCACCCAGGCGGTCCTGGCTCGGGAAGAGGTCGCCAAATACCTGCGCGGCGACTACGGGGAGACCGGCGTGCGCGCGCGCGAGCGCATCTACGCCTATCTCGACGAGTTGCGGACCACGCAGCGCTACAGGATCTACCGGGCGCTGCAGCATCCCCTCTATCCCATCCTGCGCAAGATCGAGCGGACGCCCGAACAGCTCCACCACGTGACCGCCGCCGTGCGCGGGCACCGCCTCGTGTACGCCTCGAATCACAAGAGCCACACCGATTACCTGGTCGAGCCGCTCGTGCTCGACGACAACGGCATCCGCCCGCCGGTGATCGCCGCCGGCATCAACCTGTTCGGCGGACCGCTCGGACTGCTGCACCGGTACGTGACCGGCGCCATCCCGATCCGGCGGAACATGAAGGACCCGGCGTACCTCGTCACGCTCAAGGCATACGTCGCCGAAGTGCTCAAGCGCCACGACCTGTTCTTCTATCCGGAAGGAGGGCGCAGCTACAGCGGCGAGCTGAAGGCGGTGAAGACCGGGCTCCTGCACGCGGCGCTCAGCGCCGAGCGCCCCGACCTGGCCATCATTCCGGTGGCGATCGCGTACGACCTCGTGCTCGAGGATCACATCCTGGCGCGGCAGCGCATCAAGAGGCAGCAGCGTCCGTTCGCCCGCGAGCTGGCCGAGATGGTGCGGTACGCCGTCGGGTACCGCTCGCGCGCGTTCGTCACCTTCGGCGCCCCGATCCACGTCGGCTCGCGCGACGCCCGGTCGCGCAGCGAGGTGCTGGAGCTCGCGCGGCTGATCCGCGCGCGCATCGGCGCGCAGTTCAAGGTGCTGCCGACGGCGCTCTTCGCGGCGGCCATGCGGCCATCCATCACGCCGCGCGACCTCGAGTCGCGGATCGATCAGCTGATCGAGGAGCTCGCCGCGCGGCGCGCGAACCTCGGCGTCCTCAGCGGACGCGATGCCGTCGAGGCGGCCGCCGAGCCGCTCGAAACCCGCGGCATCGTCGTGCTGGAACACGGACGGTTCCGCGTCCGCGAGCGCAGCGTCCTGCGCTACTACGCCCGCACCATCGAACATCTGCTCGTGACGGCCGGCCGGACCCACTGATGCTGGACAGCGCCTCCAAAGCCTTCTTCCACACCCTCGCACAAAGCTCGACGCTCAAACGGATGGCTTCGGCCTACGGCATGCGGCGCCCGACCAGCTTCGCGCGCCGGTTCATCGCCGGCGAGTCGAGCGAGGAGGCGATTGCCGCCGCACGCGCCGTCGAGGGACGCGGCCTGATGCTCACGCTCGACCATCTCGGCGAGAGCGTCGGCAATCTCGCGGAGGCGGACGCGGCGACGCGCGAGTACATCGGCGTGATCGACGCCGTGATCGCTTCCGGCATCGGGCGGAACATCTCGGTGAAGCTGACCCAGCTCGGACTGGACGTCGACAAGGCGACGGCCATCGACAACCTGCGGAAGATCCTGGATCGCGCCGAGCCGGCGGGCTTCTTCGTGCGCATCGACATGGAGAACTCGCCGTACACCGACGTGACGCTCGAGATCTTCGAGACGCTCTGGCAGCAGGGCTACCGCGAAGTGGGCGTCGTGCTGCAGTCGGCGCTGTACCGGACCGAGAAGGACCTGCAGCGCATCAACGCGCTCGGCGCGCGCGTGCGCCTCGTAAAAGGCGCGTACCGCGAGCCAAAGAGCGTCGCATACCAGAAGAAGGCGGAGGTCGACGCCGCGTACGCCCGCCTCGCCACCACGCTGCTCGCCGAGGGACACTACCCGGCCATCGCCACCCACGACCCGGCCATGATCGACCTGGCGCGCAGGGTCGCGCGCGAACGTGCGATTCCCGCCGATCGATACGAATTCCAGATGCTCTATGGCATCCGGCGCGATCTCCAGACGGCGCTCGTCGCGGAAGGCTACAGGCTGCGCGTCTATATTCCGTTCGGCCGTGAATGGTTTCCGTACTTCATGCGCCGGCTCGGGGAGCGCCCGGCCAATATCGGATTTGTACTCCGCGGGATTCTCGGGGAAAGCCGGTAAAAGTCTGCCTCCACGGAGGCTCGATGCACCAGTCGGCGCCCTGCCAGGCTGCCGCACCGGGCGGTGCCAACCCCAGCCCGGTCATCACTTACGGAAATGGGCCCGGTCTCCGGCACGCCTCTTGATATCACCTGAACCGCATGCCCCGGCGCCGGCGTCCTTAAAGACAGGACCCCGACAGCGGGCGTGAGGGAGCAGGGACCTATGTTGGTGGATGGTGGCGTCGGAACTTTCGTGCTCAACCGCGTACAGCAGGCGTTCTGCGGCCTGCACGGACACGACAACCTCCTGCGATTCGAACGGGAGCGGATGTTCCTGGAATGCGTGAGCTGCGGCTACGAGTCTCCGGGCTGGGCCGTGAAAGAATCGACTCCCGTTCCGAGTGTGGACGCCGAAGAGCAGCCGGCGCTGGTGCGACACCAGCTCATCGGTGAGCGCCGCGTCGCGTAGTGGAAGCCGACAAGGACCGAACAGCTCGAGCATAACGCGCCGGGTCCGCCGCACCCTCGGTAACGATTACGAGGGCGCGCGACCCGGGCGCGGCCCCCGCCTCCGGCCGCGCCGGGCCACCCGCCCATTTGAGAAGAGCCGCCAGACCGCACGCGCCCGAGGGCCCGGCATAGACCGCCGTGTCCCCTTCCATCGGCGAGGCGAGGCGCTGCATCGCCGCGCGGACATCGTCGTCGCCGACGGTAATGCATTCGCGGACCGCCGCAGCCAGCGGCGCGAACGCGACGGGTGACATTTCGCCGCAGCGGAGTCCCGCCATGATCGTCTCGCCCGGGGCGAGGGCCACCGGACGACCCGCAGCGAGCGACGCGCGGACGCACGCGGCGGTCTCAGGTTCGGCGCAGAACAGGCGCGGACGCCGCGACGCGTCGTACGTCGCGAGCAGCCAGCTCGCCACGGCGCCGGCCAGGCCTCCGACACCCGCCTGCACCACCACGATGTGCGGCGGCTCCGGACCCCACTGGCGCGAGGCCTCCGTCATGATCCACGTGTAGCCCGCCATGATCGCCCGCGGGACCGCTTCGTACCCGTCCCACGAGGTGTCGGAAACGATGACCGATCGCTTCATCGACGATGCATCGGCGGCCATGCGCCGCACGGCATCGTCGTACGTGCCGGCGATCGGGACGACGTCAGCGCCCTCCTGCCGGATCGCCTGCACGCGTGCCGGCTCGGCCGTCTCGCGAATGTAGACGATGGCGTGGAGACCGCGCACTCGCGCAATGCGGGCGACCGCCCGGCCGTGATTGCCCTCGGTCGCGCAGACGAGGGTCTCCACCGTGCGATCGCGCAGCAGGCGATCGACGGCGTACGCGACGCCCACGATCTTGAACGCGTTCAGGCCGAAGCGAGACGACTCGTCTTTGACGAGGATGTCGCCGAGGCCGACGCTCGCTGCCAGCGCCGGCAGGCGCACGAGCGGCGTCGGCGTCAGCTCGGGATGCGACTCGAAGAAGGCCTGGACGTCCTCGTAGTCGGAGCGGGTGAACATACCGGGGCCGGGGACACGGGGCTGAGGGCTGGGAACCCGCTAGCAGAATCGCCGCGCGAGCTCAGCGAGCGCCTCCTGGCACCGCAGGACATCGTCCACGTTCACGTACTCCTCGGTCGAGTGCAGCCCCGCGCCGCCGGGACCGAACAGCACCGAAGGGATGCCGGCGCGCCCGAGGATGGCGGAGTCGGCCCAGAAGGTGGCGCCGGCGAACGCCGGCGAACCGCCGACGTGACGCACGGCCTCGTCGAGCGTCTGCGGCAGCACGTGATCGTCGGCGAGCTCGTAGGCCGAGCGCTGAAACATCAGCCGCGCCGTGGCCTGGAATGTCGGATCCTCCAGACGGAGACCGTCGAGAATCTGCTGCACTTCTGTGATCGGCACCGCCGGCTCGTCGCCCGGCAGCGTCCGGCGCTCCATCTGCAGCATCGCACGATCGGGATAGCTGCTCAGCTCACGTCCGCCTTCGACGAACGACGCGTGCAGCGAGCCCGGCCCCAGCCGCGGATGTGACGTGTGCCGCTGCAGGTCGCGGTCGAGCGTCTCGAGGTGCCGGAGCACGCGTCCGAGCCGCAGGATGGCGTCCTGCCCTTCGGCCGGACGGCTGCCGTGCGCCGCCCTGCCGAGCACGTCCACCTCGATCCACGCGAATCCCTTGTGCGCGGTGACGATCTGCAGATCGGTCGGCTCGGTGACGACGGCCGCGTCGGCGGTCCATTCGGCGACGAGGGCGTCGGCGCCGATGCTCGAGTGCTCCTCGTCGACCACCGCGGCGACGATGACGCGACCGGCGTCGAGCCCGGCTGCGGCGAGCACGCGGGCTGCGCCGATCATCGCCGCGACGCCGCCCTTCATGTCCTGGGCGCCGCGTCCGTACAGCCTGCCGTCACGCTCGACGGGCGTGAACGGATCGTCCATGCCGGCAACCCCCACGGTGTCGACATGCCCGCAGAGCATCAGCGTGCGACCCGTTCGCGCGCCCTCGAGGACGCCGACGACGTTCGGCCGGCCGGCAGCCACGGGCTGCACGGCGACGTCGAGGCCGATGCGGCGCAGTTCCGCAGCGATCGCGTCGGCGACCTCCGCCTCGCCAGGAGCGCCGGGCACGAGGGTCGGATTGACCGAGTTGATGGCCACCAGGTCGCGCAGGAGACGCAGGGTGGGATCCATGAGTTGGTGATGTGGTGATGTGGCGATCTCGTGATGTCGTGACGTGGTGATGTCGTGATGTGATGATATGGTGATATCCAGTCACAGTCACGCCGTCACATATCACCACATCATGGGAAGCCTGTCCATTGCCATCACCGGCGCGTCGGCTGGAATCGGCCGCGCGACGGCCCTCCGGCTGGCGCGCGACGGGGCGCGGGTCGCGCTCTGCGCGCGGCGCGCCGATCGGCTCGAGCGGCTGGCCGACGAGGTGCGGCAGGCGGGCGGGCAGGCGCTCACGCTGGTTGCCGACGTCACCTCGGAACACGACATGCAACGGTTCGTCGCCGAAACGGTCGAGCGCTTCGGCGGCCTCGACGTGATGATGTGCAACGCCGGATTCGGGATGGTGGGCGCCATCGATGACATCGCGCCGGCCGACGTGCGCCGGATCATGGACGTGAACTACTTCGGCACGGTGTACGCGGCGCAGGCGGCGCTGCCCGTGTTCAGACGCCAGCAGCGCGGTCACTTGATCGTCGTGTCGTCGATTGTCGGGAGGCGCGGCGTGCCGTACATGGGCGCCTATGCCGCCACCAAGTTCGCGCAGGCCGGCCTGGTCGAGTGCCTCCGCGCGGAGTGCGTGGGCACCGGCCTTCACGTGACGTCGGTGTTTCCGATCTCGACCGAAACCGAGTTCTTCGACGTGATGCAGCGGGAATCCGGCGCGCCGGCGCGCGCTCGGGGCCCGCGCCAGCGCGCCGACGCCGTCGCGGACGCGATTGCCCGCGCGATCGCGCACCCGGTACCGGAAGTCTACCCGTACGCGAAGTCCCGCGGGCTCGTGCTGCTCAACGCCCTCGCCCCCGGCTTGTGCGATCGCTTCGTCCGGAAGTTCGGGCGCCAGCCGATTCCGCCCGATGCCGCGACGTCCTCATGAACGCCCCTTCGCCTCTCGCCCGGGCGCGTCTGGTCGCCGAGGCGGTCCGCGCCGCCGGCGGTCGCGCGCTCGTTGTCGGCGGATGGGTCCGCGACCGGCTGCTGACCGAGATCACGCGCCGCGACTCAGCCGACCGGGAACGGCTGGAGCGCGAGGCTTCGTCCGAGCGGACCGTGAACATCGACCTGGAGGTGTTCGGCATCCCGTCGGGCGCCCTGCGCGCGCTCCTGGAGCGGTTCGGCCGGGTCGAGACGGTCGGCGCCAGCTTTCAGGTCTACAAGGTGGGCGACCTCGACGTGTCGCTGCCGCGCCGCGAGTCGAAGTCGGGGCGCGGCCACAAAGGCTTCGACGTGCACGGCGATCCGGACCTGTCGATCGAGGAGGCGGCCCGCCGCCGCGACTTCACGATCAACGCGATGTCCTGGGATCCGCTGACCGGCGACTACCTCGACCCGTTCGGCGGCAGGCGCGACCTCGAGGCGCGGCTGCTGCGCGTCGTCGATCCGGCGACGTTCCCCGACGACAGCCTGCGCGTTCTGCGCGCCGTGCAGTTCGCGGCCAGGCTGGACCTGCGCGTGGAGCCCGCGACGGCAACGCTCTGCCGCGCGATCCCGCTGGACGACCTTCCCGCCGAGCGCGTGTGGGGCGAAATCGAGAAGCTCCTGTTCGCGCCGCGGCCGTCGATCGGGTTCGCGCTCGCCATGGATCTCGAGGTCGTCGACAAACTGTTTCCCGAGCTGAAGGCGCTCGACGGCTGCCCGCAGGAACCGGAGTGGCATCCGGAAGGCGACGTCTGGGTCCACACGCTGCAGGTGATCGATCAGGCGCGGCGCCGCATCGACGGCCGGCCCCGCGCCCAGCAGATCGCGATCATGCTCGGAGCCGTCTGCCACGATTTCGGCAAGCCGGCGACGACCGCCGTGATCGACGGGCGGATCCGCTCGATGGATCACGAGGAGCAGGGGGTCGGGCCGGCGCTCGCGTTCCTCGACCGCCTGAACATCCACTCCGTCGACGGCTACGACGTCCGCCGGCAGGTGGTCGGGCTCGTCGCGCAGCACCTCAAGCCCGGCATGTGGTTCAAGGTGCGCGACGAAGTCGGCGACGGTGCGTTCCGCCGGCTGGCGCAGAAGGTGGATCTCGAGCTGCTGGCGGTGCTCGCCCGGTCGGACTGCCTGGGCCGCGAGCCGGGCCGCTTCAACTGCGGCGCCATGGACTGGTTCCTCGAACGGGCTCGGATGCTCGGCGTCGAGCACCGGCCGCCATCGCCCATCCTGCTCGGACGCCACGTGCTCGCGCTCGGGCTGCCGCCGGGGCCGCGGGTCGGAACGATACTGAAAGCCGTATACGAGCAGCAGCTGGACGGCTCCGTGACGACGATCGACGAGGCAATCGCCGCGGCACGACGCCTGCTGTAATCGTCCGAGCCGTCAGCCCCGCCCGCCCGGCCCCGGGTAGAATCCCAGCATGGCGCGATACACCCTCGTCTATGGCCTCCGTTTGATTCCGGAAGGCTCGCTCAAGGGCGTCGGGGACGGAACGCTGAAGCTGATCGACGGCTCGACAGCCGGGCTCACGCTGCACACCTTCGACGGCACGATTCCGCAGCTCCGCCGCTCGCTCGACCGCAGCCTGGACGCATTCTTCGACCTGCTGCCGGGCGCCGAGGACGAGGACATCGAGCGGTTCGGGGAGTGATGCGCGGGCTGCTGCGCGTTGTCGCGGCCAACCGCCTGGCCTTCCTGCTTCTGGCGGCGCCCGTCAGCTGGTGGCTCCGTCTCGCGCAACCCGGGTCGCCGTGGGTGTTCATCACGGCGGCGGTCTCGCTCGTGCCGCTCGCGGGCATCATCGGCCAGGCGACCGAGGAGCTGGCGACGCATTCCGGACCGGCGCTCGGCGGCTTTCTCAACGCCACGTTCGGGAACGCATCCGAGCTGATCATCTCGGTCGTCGCGGTGAATCGAGGGCACGTCGAGCTGGTCAAGGCGTCGATCACCGGCAGCATCATCGGCAACCTGCTGCTGGTGCTCGGCCTGTCGTTCTTCCTGGGCGGGCTCGGACGGCCGTCGCAGCGGTTCAACCGTACGGCGGCCACGAATGCGACCGCCATGCTCTTTCTCGCCGTCGTCGCGCTGGTGATGCCGGCGGTCTTCGATCTCGTGCAGTTCGGGAGCCTCGCGGCGCGTCCGCCCGCGCTCGACGCGCTGAGCGTTCTGAGCGCCATCGTGCTGATCTGTGCGTACTGCGCGGGCCTGGTGTACGCGTTCACGGTTCAGCGTGATCTGTTCCGGTCCGCGGCGCACGGCGAGCCGCGGGCGCTCCCGACGGGACAGTCGGTCGCGCTGCTCGGCGCCGCCACGGTACTGACTGCAGTCGAGGCGGAACTGCTCGTTGGCGCCCTCGAGCCGGCGCTCGCGGATTTCGGCCTGACGGAGCTGTTCGTCGGGATCGTCATCGTGGCGCTGGTCGGGAACGCCGCCGAGCACTACTCGGCCATCGCCTCGGCGCGGCGCGACCGGATGACGCTGGCGGTCGAGATTTCGGTCGGGAGCAGCGCGCAGATCGCCCTGCTCGTGGCGCCGGCGGTCGTGCTCTACTCGTTCGCCATCGGCCAGCCGATGACGCTGCTCTTCAACGGCTTCGAGATCGCGGCGATCGCCCTGTCGGTCCTCGCCACGGCACTGGTCGTCGTCGACGGCGAGAGCAACTGGGTGGAGGGCATGCAGCTCGTCGCCGTATACGTCATTCTCGGAATCGCCTTCTACTTCGTGCCGGCCGGCGGCTGAGCGTCGGCGCGATGCGATACTGACGACGCGACCCCGACGCGACGCTACTTCTCGAGCCGCTCCTTCAGGAACGCAATCGTCCGCGGCCATGCCTGCTCGGTGGCTTTCAGGTTCGCGCCGTTCTGGCCTTCCTGGGCGCGCAGGAATCCGTGGCCGGCCCCCTCGAACGAGTGCGGCTCGTAGCTCTTGCCCAGCTCTTTCATCTTCTGTTCGGTTGCCGGAATCGTCGCGCCGATCCGCATGTCCGCGCCGCCGTAGAACCCGACGAGCGGCGCCTTGATGTCGGCCAGCGAGGGAGACGGCACGAACGCCCCCTGCGGCGCGGAGGGGTCGCGCGGCGCCGACCCGTAGTAGACGACCGCCGCGTCGAGCCCCGGCTGATGCACGGCCCACGCGAAGCTCGTCGAGCCGCCGAAGCAGAAACCGATGCCGGCGCTCCTGCCACTCGCCGCGGGCAGGGCCAGGCCGTACTGCCGGACCGCGTCGAGCCGCGCCATGATTTCGCTCTGCGACAACTGCCCGACCGCCTTCGTCACCTCGTCGCGGCCCGCAAACGCGTCCGTCCCGCCGCCGCCCGGCCCGTGGCCCGACAGCAGGTCGGGCGCGAGGGCGATGAAGCCTTCGGCCGCGAGCTGATCGGCCACGCCGCGGATCCAGTCGCTCAGGCCGAAGATCTCGTGAATCACCACGACGACCGGCGCCTTCGTGGCGCGCTCGGGATACACGACCCACGTGTTCACGGGGACTCCGTTCACGTTGACCTTCACCCACTCGCCGTGGCGGGGGGACGTGTCGAGCCGCTGCTTGGCCGTCTGTTCCGACGGCGGAAGCTTCGGGTTGTCGGCCGCGGCCATGGCGCCGGATGCCATGTGCTCCATCGCGTGCGAGGCATGCTCGCTCTGAGCCGCGACCGGTGACGCCGCGGCCGCAACGATCGCCATCACCGAGATCGACACTCGCAACCTCATAAGCCCTCGCTTCTTTCACTGGCGGCGGGGCCCCACCCCCGCCGCGAACTGACGCCGACGCTGCGGCTCGGATCTGCTCGTCCTCGCCGCCGCATGGCCGCAGGCGCCGGTCTTCTTCACTGGCGGCGGGGCCCCACCCCCGCCGCGAACTGACGCCGACGCTGCGGCTCGGATCTGCCCGTCCTCGCCGCCGCACGGCCGCAGGCGTCAGCTGCGGGCCGCGCGCCACTCCCCGAGCAGTCGCGCCGCATTGCCGGACACCGAATGCAGCGTCGGCGTCCACCCGAGCGCGCGGGCGCGCGGGCTGCGTACGACTTGATCGAGCGCGAGCGCGTCGGCGTACGACCCCATCTTGGCGCGTGCTTCCTCGATCGGGACGTGCCGCACGTCGGGCCGGACCGGCAGGTACGGCGCGATCGCGGCCACGATGTCGTTGACCCGCTCGTCACCCTCGTCGTTCGCGTGAAAGATGCCCGACGCGTCGTCGCGCGCGGCGAGTCGCGCGTAGAGATCGGCCAGATCGCGGTCGTACACCAGCGGCCATCGGTTGTTCCCGTCGCCTACGACGCGGACCAGGCCGTTGGTGGCGGCCTTGAACAGATCGCCGACGATGCCGTCTCCCCCGCCGTACACGATCCCGGGCCGGACCACGACCGTGCGGACGTGATCGTTCGCCGCCGCGAGGACCATCTGTTCGTGCGGCGCGCGCCAGGCGGAGTATGCGATCGGATTGACCGGAGCCGTCTCGTCAACCGGCTCCGAAGCGCGGCCGAGCACCCACACGCCGGACGTGTAGACGAAGAATCGGCGCGCCGGGCCGTTCGGCCGGGTGGTGCGCGGCCGTTTCGCCGCGAGGAGCATCGCGTCGAGCGACGCCTGCTCGATCACGGCGCCGCGTCCGGACGCGGCATCGAAGGCTGTGTGGACGTAGCCGTCCTGTGCCTCCGCCGCCGCCCGGAACGACTCGACGTCGGCGAGCGTGCCGACGACCGCCCGCGCCCCGCGCGCGGCAACCCGGGAGGCCTTCTCGTTGTCGCGCACGAGCGCCGTCACATCGTGGCCGCCACGCACGAGCGCGTCGAGCACGGCGGAGCCGATGTAGCCGGTTGCACCGGTCAGGAAGATCCGCATGCGGGGTCCGGTGAATTGCGGTATTCGGGCATCTGGTCAACCGATCATTCGGCCGCCGCGTTCCAACTGCCAGATCCAGTCGTCAAACAGCCAGATGACCAGATGACGTCAATGGCCGTGGGTCACCCCTGCGCCGGCCGCCGGCGCGCCAAGAAACGCCTTGAATCCGCGATACAGCTCCCATAAATCCACCTTCGCGGAAACGTCCATCGGCGAATGCATGCTCAGGATGCCGATGCCGACGTCGATGGCGTCGATGTCGGCGTTCGCGAACCATTGCGCGATGGTCCCGCCGCCGTAGCCGGCCTTGTAGGTGTGCGTCTGCCAGGCGACGCCGGCATTTTCGAAGATCTTGCGCACCTGAGCGAAGTACTCTCCGTCGGCCTGCCGGCCCGCGCCGTACTCCTTGAACACGAGCCCCCAGCCGAGGCGCGCGGCGCTCCCGATGGCCCCGGCGAACGGCTCCGGGAAATCCGGGTTCACGGCCGTCGTGCAGTCCGACACGAGCACCTGCGAGTTCCGGAGCGCATGGCGCAGGACGAGATCGTTGTACGGCTCCTGGGCCGCGATGATCTCGGCTACGAGGGTCCGGAACCACTCCGAGTTGACGCCGGTCGTCCACGAGTTGACTTCCTCGTTGTTGACGCCGTAGGCGATCGCCGTCTTCTTCGGATTCTTCACTTCAGCGATCGCGCGAATCGCCGCGAAGCCGTTCGAGCGGTCGTCGTGGCCGTAGGCGGCCACGAGCTGCCGATCGATGCCGACGTCCACCGGCATCTGCGCCGGGACGATCTGCAGGTCGGCCGAGAGGAAGTCGTCGCGCGTCAGGTTGTACTTCTCCTTGAGCGCCTTCGTCGCCGCCTCCGCCGTCATCGCGAGAATCGGATCGAGCTCCTCGGTCTGAATCACGTCGCGGTTGCGGCGCTCGAGGAAGTCCTTGTCCACGTGCGGGGCGAGGTCCGGGATGATGATGGCCGGATCGCCCGGCGCGTTGCCGATGTCGATCCACTCGCTCGTGCCGTCGACCTTGTTCACCTTGCCGATGATCGCCAGCGGCCGGTTCACCCACTGGTAGTTCTTCAGGCCCCCGTGCGGTCTGGTGTCGAGCAGTTCGACGTCGAGGCTCTCGCGGAACGGCTTCGGCTTCAGTTCGAGACGAACCGAGTCGTTGTGCGTGTTCACGATCCGCGCGCCGGACGACAGCGGCTCCGTGCCGATGACGAAGACCGCGATCGTGCGGTCGCGGTTGACGGCATACCAGCGCGATCCCGGCTTGACGTCGGCTCTGGTCGGCGACGCGGGCCACCTGTGGAACCCCTGCGCTTCGGCGAACGCGACCGCCTCGCGCACGAAGGTCATCTCGCTCTTGGCGCGGCCCATGAACTGCTTGAAGTCCTCGCCGAAGCGCATCACCTCGTCGCGTTGCGCCTGAGTGAGCGTCGGCCACACAGGACCCGGCTGCGGCTCCTGAGCGCCGAGCGGCGCGACGAGGAGGACCAGGGCGAACACGACGACGGTCGCAATCGAGCGCTTCATTGTCGTCCCCTTCCGGGATACATCATAATTCAGCCGTGCCTCGCGACACGTTGCTCGATTTCTTCGACGATCTCGCCCGGTCGCGAGGCGAGTTCCTCGTCTACGACGACGGGTTCCGGAGCCACAGTTTCAGCTACGCGGACGTCGCGCGCGGCGCGCGCGGGTTCGCCGAGCGCCTCGGCACGGCAGGAGTACGTCAGGGCGACAAGGTCGTCTTCTGGAGCGAGAACCGCCCGGAATGGATCCTGGCCTTCTGGGGCTGTCTCCTCGCCGGCGTCGTCGTCGTGCCGGTCGACTACCGGGCCTCGCCTGAGTTCCTCGCGCGAGTCAGCCGGATCGTCGGCGCGAAGGTGGCGCTCGTCGGCCAGGACGTGCCGCCGGTTCAGGCACCGATGGACGCCGCGGTCTGGCGCCTTCACGACATCGACTGGCCCGACGGCTCCCCTCCGAAGGTCGCGGTCGGGCGCAACGACGTCGCCGAGATCATCTTCACGTCCGGCGCCACCGCGGAGCCGAAGGGGGTGGTAATCACTCACGGCAACGTCCTCGCCAACATCGTCCCGGTCGAGCGCGAGGTGCTCAAGTACCGCAAGTGGGGCCGCCCCTTCTTCCCCATCCGCTTTCTCGACCTCCTGCCGCTCAGCCACATGTTCGGCCAGGCGATGGCCACGTTCATTCCGCCGATGCTGCCCGGGACGGTGGTCTTCATGCGCGGGTACAACCCGGTGGAGATCGTCGAGCAGATCCGGAAGCGGCGCATCTCGGTCGTCGTCTCGGTGCCGAAGATCCTCGACGTGCTGCGCGAGCACGTGCTGCGAATCGACGCGGGCGCGGCAACGGACGTCGGGCGTCGTCATGTCCACGTGGCCAGGCGCTGGTGGCGCTACCGGCGGATCCATCGCACGTTCGGCCTGAAGTTCTGGGCGTTCGTCGTCGGCGCGGCGCCGCTCGATCCGGCGCTCGAGGCGTTCTGGTCCGAGCTCGGGTTCCTGGTCGTGCAGGGATACGGGCTGACCGAGACCGCGCCGATCGTCAGCCTCAACCATCCGCTCTTCGGCACGAAGCGCGGATCGGTCGGGAAGGCGATTCCCGGAGTCGAAGTGAAGATCGCGCCGGACGGAGAAATCCTCGTGCGCGGAGAGAACGTCACCAGGGGCTACTTCAACGCCCCCGAGGAGACCGCGCGCGCGTTCGACGGCGGCTGGTTCCACACGGGTGACATCGGCGAGGTCGGAGCCGACGGCCAGATCTACATCCGCGGCCGCAAGAAGGAGATGATCGTCACGCCCGAAGGGCTCAATGTGTTCCCGGAGGACGTGGAGCGCGTCGTCAACGAGATTCCGGGCGTGCGCGACTCCGCCGTGGTCGGCGCGCCGTCCGGCGGCGGAAGCGCCGAAGAGCGCGTTCACGCCGTCCTCGTCCTCGAACCCGGCGTCGATCCGGACGGCGTGGTGCGGCAGGCGAACGCGGCGCTGGAGCCGCATCAGCAGATCCGGCGCGGCCTCGTCTGGCCCGAGCCCGCGCTGCCGCGCACCGAAGGAACGCAGAAGCTCAAACGCGCCGTGGTCCGCGAATGGGTGAAGAGCGGCAGCGTGCCGCGGCACGTCGCGGCCGGCAAGGACGCGCTCGCCGCGCTCGTCGCGAAGTACTCGGGACGCAGCGACGTGTCGCCCGACACGACGCTCGAGGAGCTGGGCCTGAGCTCGCTCGAACGGGTGGAGCTGATGGTGGCGCTCGAGGACGCGTTCCAGACGCGCATCGACGAGGGCGCGTTCGCGGGCGCGCGCGACCTCGGACAGCTCCGAAACGTCGTCGAGCAATCGGCGACGAGCGAGGCGGCGCCGGCCGAGCCCGTGCAGTTCCCGTCGTGGAATCGATCATGGCTCGCGCGCGCAATCCGGCGTGCGAGCCTGCCGACGTGGATCCTGCCGCTTGCGCGCGTGTTCGCGTGGATCCACGTGGATGGACGCGGGCACCTGCGGGACATCGCCGGCCCGGTGGTGTTCGCCGCGAATCATCAGAGCCACATGGACACCCCCGTGATCATGGCGGCGCTGCCCGGGCGCTGGCGGTACAGGCTGGCGCCGGCGATGGCCAAGGAGTTCTTCAAGGCCCACTTCTTTCCCGATCAGTACGGGCGCGGCGCCTGGCTGAGCAACAGCCTGAACTACTACCTCGCGGCGCTGTTCTTCGACGCGTTTCCGCTGCCGCAGCGCGAAGCCGGCGCGCGCCAGACGCTGCGCTACATCGGGGAGGTCCTCGGCGAGGGTTTCTCGGTGCTGATCTTCCCCGAAGGCGAGCGGAGCGACACCGGAGCCATCGGCCGCTTCCGGCCCGGCGTCGGCATGATCGCGTCGCGCCTGTCGGTGCCGGTCGTGCCGGTCCGCATCGAGGGGCTCGACAAAGTGCTCGCGCCGTCATGGCGGATGGCGCGGCCCGGACGGGTACGCGTGGCGTTCGGCGCACCCCTGCAGCTGTCCGGCGACGACTACGAGGCCCTGGCAAAGCAGGTCGAGGACGCGGTCCGCGCACTGTGAGCGGACGCGTTAAACCCTCCGGCTCCTGAGCAGGTCTATACCTCACGTGGCGGGTCCGCATGGACCCGCCCTGCGTCAGGAGGTCCGCATGAGCCGCTCTTCGACTGTCCGTTCGGCCGCGCTCGTGATTCTGTTCGTGACGGCGATGGGGTTGTCCTCGGCGTGCGCAAGCCCGCGCGGCCGCGTGTATGTTCGTGTACGCCCGCCGGCGCCGGTCGTCGACGTGCGCGCGGCGGTCCCCGGGCCCGGATACGTCTGGGTGCCGGGCTTCTACCGCTGGTCCGGGGGCGCCTACGTCTGGGAACGCGGCCGATGGGCCCGGCCGCCGCGGGCGCGGGCGGTCTGGGTGCCGGGCCGCTGGGTGCACGCGCGACGCCATGGCTGGTATTTCGTCGACGGCCATTGGCGCTGATGCGGGATATCCGCCGGGGAACCCGATCGGTAGAACTGGCATCGGTAGAACCGGCATCGGTAGGGGACGGTCTTCCGCATCGGTAGGGGACGGTCTTCAGACCGTCCCCTGTACGGCCGTTGGATGACCCCGCCGCGTTTATGCAGTAAAATAGTACGCAAGGAAAGAGAGGACAGCTAGCAGTTGAGCAAGGACGATCTCATCGACATGCAAGGCACCGTCGTGGCGGTGCACAGCGGCGGGCTCTACCGCGTGCAGTGCGATGCCGGCCACGAGGTCTTGGCCCAGC
>JBLMXQ010000046.1:0-61621 GCA_050257855.1 Betaproteobacteria bacterium
CCTTTTCGACTTCGTCGAGCAGAACCACGGTGTAGGGGTTGTCCTTCAGCTGGTTCGTCAGCAGCCCGCCGCGCTCGCTGCCGACGATGCCGCGCGGCATGCCGATCAGCTTGTCCACCGAGACGGCGCCGTCCTGGTACTCGGACATGTCGATCCGGACCATCTTCTTCTCGTCGCCGAAGAGGAATTCGGCGACCGCCTTGGCCAGCTCGGTCTTTCCGACGCCGGTCGGCCCCAGGAACAGCAGCACGCCATCGGGCCGGTCGAACCCGTCCTTCAGCGGCCCCTTGTTGAGCACCATCCGCCGGGCGACCGCCTGCACCGCGTTGTGCTGTCCGACGACCCGGCGCTGCAGGCGTTCCTGCATGTCGGCGAAGCGATCCGTCACGTCGCGGAACACCATGTCCTGCGGGATCTGCGCCGCGTCGGAGATGACCGACACGACGTCGTCCTTGCGCACCTCCCACCGCCGATCGATTTCGGCGCGCACGGCCGCCGTGTCGAGCCAGCCGATGACCTTGTCGGGCAGGTGCAGGTGCCGCATGTACCGCGGCGACATGTCCAGGGCGGTCTCGACCGCTTCGTCGAGCAGGCGCACCGAGTAGTTGCGCTCGAGCCGCGGCCGCAGGTTGTACAGGATCCGCCGCGTCTCGTCGACGGTCGGCTCCGGCACGGTCACGCAGCGGAACCGGCGCGCGAGCGCCTCGTCCTCCTGGATGTACTCCTTGTACTCGCTGAGCGTCGTGGCCGCGATCATGCGAATCTCGCCGCGCGCGAGCACCGACTTGAATACGTTGGCCGCATCCGAGGGGGCGCCGAGCGCCGAGCCGGCGCCGACCATCGTGTGCGCCTCGTCGACGAAGAGCACGAGGTTCGGCCGCTCCTTGAGCTCCCGGATCACGTTCTGGATCCGGTCCTCGAACATGCCGCGCAGCATCGTGCCGGCGACCATCGTGTTCATCTGCAGGTTCACGACCTGGCAGTCGCGCAGGCGCACCGGCACCGTGTCCGGGTCGAACTCGATGCGCCGCGCCAGCCCTTCGACGATCGCGGTCTTGCCGACGCCCGGCTCGCCGACGAGCATCACGGAGTTGGCGCGCTCGCGGTGGCAGAGGATCTCGAGCACCTGCTGGATCTCGTGGTCGCGGCCGTAGACAGGCGGGAGCTTGTCCTGCCGCGCGAGCAGGTTGAGACTGGTCGCGAAATGCTTGAGGAACGGCGGCAGCTCGAACCGCTTCCGCAGCCGTTCCTCGCGCAGCTCGATGTCCCGCATCCGCGCGCCGAGCCGGGACACGAGCACGTCCGGCTCGACGCCGTGCCGCCGCAGGATGGACACCGCAATCCCCTGCGTCTCCTCGAACACGGCCGCGAACAGATCCACCGCCTCGATCGTCTGCCGTCCCGCCCGGCTCGCATGGTGCAGCGCCAGCTTGAACACGAGCTTGGACGCCGGAGACACCCTCAGGTCCCGCCCGGAGAAGGAGGGCGTCATGTGCAGGTGCTCTTCGATCGCCTGCAGGATCGTGTGCGGATTCAATTCGACATCCCGCATCACCTCCGCGAACATGTCCCATTCGACCTGGGCGAACGCCAGGAAGATGTGCTCGTTCGTCAGCAGCGCGTGATCGCGGCGCCGTGCTTCCTCGACGGCGCGATCGACGATGCGCTGGGCGCTTTCGCCGAGCTTGCTGGGAGAGATGTCCAGATCCTCAACGTGCACGGCAGCCTCCGCGTCCTGCAGGCGAGGACAGCAAGATGCAGGCCACCGATCGGGGCCGTGTCATGGCCCCTGCCGCCGCTCGCAAGCGGTTCTGGAGGAAGAGGTTGTTCACTCGCCCCCCGGTCCCGTCAGCCGGCCCGGACATCTCGCCCCCGTTCAGCGTGTAGAAAATTGCGTATTCGCGTCGATCCCTACGGACGGGTCGGGCGCAGCAGCGCTTCGATCCGATCTTCTGTCGGCGGGTGCGTGCTGAAGAGCGACATCAGCCCGGCCACCGTGAACGGCTTGACGATGAACATGTGGGCGGTTGCGGGATTGGCGGCGAGCGGAACCGCGCGGGAGCCCGCTTCGATCTTCCGCAGCGCGCTCACGAGCCCCAGCGGACCGCCGGCGAGCCTGGCGCCGCCCGCGTCCGCGTCGTACTCACGTGAACGGGACACCGCAGCCTGAATCAGCATGGCCGCAATCGGCGCCAGGATGATCGTGGCCAGCAGGGCGATCGGATTCTGACCCTCGCGGTCGCCGCTGCGGCCGACGCCCCAGAACATGGCGAACCGCGACAACATCATGATCGCGGCCGCCAGCGTCGCCGCCACCGAGCTGATGAGGATGTCCCGGTTCCTCACGTGCGTCAGTTCGTGTCCGAGGACGCCTTCGAGCTCCTCGTCGTTCAGGATGCGGAGGATTCCCTCGGTGGCTGCCACCGCGGCATGGCTCGGATTTCGCCCGGTCGCGAACGCGTTGGGCGACGCCTGCGGAATCACGTAGCAGCGCGGCTGCGGCAGACCGGCGCGCTGGACCAGCGTGCTCACGATCCGGTACAGCCGGTCGTCGGGGCCGACCTCGCGCGCACGATACATCGACAGCACGATCTTGTCGGAGAACCAGTACGACCCGAAGTTCATCACGGCCGCGAACACGAAGGCGGTGACGAGCCCCTGGCCGCCGCCGAGCGCTTCGCCGATGATCAGCAGCAGCGCGCTCAGGACGCCGAGCAGCAGCGCGGTCTTGATGATGTTAGGCATGTGACGGCTCGGCGCCCCCGGGAGCGCTCACTTTCAATATTAACCCCGCGACGAGCGCCGCGCGGCCCGGAAGCGCGCCGATTTCCACGTGCTCGTGCAGGGCGTGCGCGCCGTCGCCGACCGCCCCAAGCCCATCCAGCGTCGGAACGCCGAGCGCGGCGGTGAAGTTTCCGTCCGATCCCCCGCCGGTTCCGCCTTCGCCCAGATCCGCCCCGAGGTCGCGCGCGACGCCGCGCGCCTGATCATAGAGACGCGCGACCGCGGCGGTGCGTTCCAGGGGCGGGCGGTCGAACCACCCGCGCGCCTCGATTCGGGTCCGCGAATCGACCGGCACGAGGTCCGCGAAGGCCCGCCGCACCCGCTCCCACGCCGGGACGTCCGGCACGCGCACGTCCACCAGCGCGTGCGCCTCGTCCGGGATTACGTTGGCGCGCGCCCCGCCCCATGCCTGCACGACGTTGACGTTCACGCCCCGTTCGAGATCCTGCATCGCGTTGATCCGCGGGATCTGGTGCGCGAGCTCCTCCACGGCGCTCGCGCCCTTCTGCGGCTCGATCCCTGCGTGCGCCGACACGCCGTGCACGGTCACCTCGAAGCCGGCACAGCCCTTTCGCGCCGTCTTGACGGCGCCGCCGGGGAGCGACGGCTCGAGCACGAGCACGGCATCGCTGCGCCGCGCCTCGGCCTCGATGGCCTCCCGCGACGTGCCGCTGCCGACCTCTTCGTCCGTCGTCCACAACATCACGATCCGGTGCGAGATTCCGGCGCCCGTCTCCATCAGCGCGCGCACGGCGAGCATGGCGATGCCGACGCCGGCCTTCATGTCGTAGACACCTGGTCCGTGCAACCGGCCGCCGCGCCGCTCGAGCGGCATGCGCTCGATCTGTCCGACCGGCCAGACCGTGTCGAAGTGGCCGAGCAGCAGGATCGAGCGCGAGACCTTAGCCGGGCGGGCCGGGGTGAATTCCGCGCGCAGATGGTCTCCGCGCTCGCGCTGAGGCAGCCGGGCGACGCGGCCGCCGATCCTCTCGAGGCGCGCCTGAAGCTCGCCGCCGCATCGGTCCACCGCCGCCTTGTCGGTCGTCGGCGACTCGAGCCGCACGAGCGTCTCGATCGTTTCGACGAGCCAGTCGTGCTCGGCGGCGCAGAAATCGGACAGTGTACGTATAATCGAAGTCATGCTGATGATGGTTCTCGCGTTGTCGGCGATCCTCACGGCGCAGCCGCCGGTGCCGCAGCCGTTCCCGCAGCCGTCGGGCAGCGCGCCGTCTCCCGCCCGGCAGGCGCCTGCCGTGCCCGCCCCGAAGGCGCCGGCAACGCCGCCCGCGCAGGCCGCCGTGCAGCCGGCGGGCGAGCCGACGGAAACGACGCTCGGGGTGCCGATCTATCCGGGTGCGCAGTTCATCACGTCGTACGACGCCGGGCGCGGCCAGCGCTACTACGTCTTCGGCAGCACCGCATCGTACGGCGATCTCGTCGCGTACTACCGCAACGTTCTGCGCCAGAAGGGCGACGAGGTGTTCGACGTCCCCGCGACGTACGAGTTCGACATCGACAAGTTCCGCGAAGACACGATGGCGTTCCCGCCGAGCGTGACGATCAAGGATTTTCAGTCGGCGGTATCGCAGGGCTACCCGAATCCGAAGCCGGCCGCGCAGCCGGCATACTTCCCGTCGATCATCCAGATCGTGCCCTCGCGGCCCGGATCGTAAAGGGCCCCGGGGCTCTCCCGCGCGCGGTACTGCGTGCAGACGGTTCGGCGGATGGGACGACCCGTTCGGCGGCGCCTGCGAGGTGGCGCGGGTGGACTACCCCTCCGTGACGTAGATCTCCTTCTTCCGCCGGAACTCGAGCGACTTCTCTTCCATCCCGGCCCTGAACGCCTCCGCCTCGCCGACGCCTTTCGTGGCGGCGTAGTCGCGCACCTGCTGCGTCAGCTCCATGCTGCAGAATTTCGGGCCGCACATCGAGCAGAAGTGGGCCACCTTGGCGCCTTCGGCCGGCAGCGTCTCGTCGTGGAACGCGCGGGCGGTCACCGGATCGAGCGACAGGTTGAACTGATCGTCCCACCGGAACTCGAATCGCGCCTTCGACAGGGCGTCGTCCCACTCGCGGGCGCGCGGGTGGCCCTTGGCGAGATCGGCGGCGTGCGCCGCGATCTTGGAGGCGATCACGCCGGCCTTCACATCGTCGCGGTTCGGGAGGCCCAGATGTTCCTTCGGTGTGACGTAGCAGAGCATCGCCGTGCCGTACCAGCCGATCATCGCGGCGCCGATGGCGGACGTGATGTGGTCGTAGCCGGGCGCGATGTCGGTCGTCAGCGGACCGAGAGTGTAGAACGGCGCCTCGTCGCACCATTCGAGCTGCTTCTCCATGTTCTCCTTGATGAGATGCATGGGGATATGGCCCGGACCCTCGTTCATCACCTGGACGTCGTACTCCCACGCGATCCGCGTCAGCTCGCCCTGCGTCTTCAGCTCCGCGAACTGCGCCTCGTCGTTGGCGTCGGCAATGGAACCGGGGCGCAGGCCGTCGCCGAGCGAGAAGCTGACGTCGTAGGCGCGCATGATCTCGCAGATCTCGCGGAAGTGCGTGTACGTGAAGTTCTCCCGATGGTGCGCGAGGCACCACTTGGCCATGATCGACCCGCCGCGCGAGACGATGCCGGTGACGCGGCGCGCCGTGAGCGGCACGTAGCGCAGCAGCACGCCGGCGTGCACGGTGAAATAGTCCACGCCCTGCTCGCACTGCTCGACCAGCGTGTCGCGGTAGATCTCCCACGTCAGATCTTCCGGCCGGCCGCCGGCCTTCTCGAGCGCCTGGTAGATCGGCACGGTGCCGATCGGAACCGGGCTGTTGCGGACGATCCACTCGCGCGTCTCGTGGATGTTCTTCCCGGTCGACAGGTCCATCACCGTGTCGGCGCCCCAGAGCGTCGCCCACCGGAGCTTCTCGACCTCCTCCTCGATCGACGACGACACGGCGGAGTTGCCGATGTTGGCGTTGATCTTCACGAGGAAGTTGCGGCCGATGATCATCGGCTCGAGCTCGAGATGGTTGACGTTGGCCGGGATGATGGCGCGGCCGCGCGCGACCTCGTCTCTGACGAACTCCGAAGGGAGGCCTTCCCTGATCGCGATGAACTCCATCTCGGGCGTGATCTCGCCCCTGCGCGCATAGTGGAGTTGCGTGACGCACCGGCTGGAGGAGCGCGACGCCACCCATGGCTGCCGCAGTTTCGGGAGGCCGCTCGCGACGTCGTGTCCTTGCGGTCCGCTGGTATCGTAGACGCGAATCGACGAGGCGCCCCGTTCGAGCGCAATCTCGCGCAGCGGCACGCGGACGCCCTGCGGGCCGTCGACGTAGACTTTGGTGGAATTGGGAAATGCCGTCGTGAAGGCTGACATCCGCTCTCCCTCCGCCGGTTTGAACCGGAGCAGGTTCCAAGGGTGTGCTCTCAATCCCGTCCCCCGGCGCGCGCAGTCGGACAGCGCGCGCGTCGGGCGTGGGATACCCCTGGCGGCCAGAAGCCGACTATAGCATGGGAACGAACGCCGATCGCCTGAGCTGGCGCGCCTGCGCCGCGGCGCTCGCGGCATTCTCCGCGATTGCGATCGCCCTGACGTGGCCGCTCCTGCTGCGCCTGTCCTCGGCCGTGCCGCACGACCTGGGGGATCCGCTGTTCAGCGCAACGGTGCTGTGGTGGAACAGCCACGTCGTCCCGTTGACGACGCGGTGGTGGAACGGCTTCTTCTTCGCGCCGGCCACCGGAACGATCGCGTTCTCCGATCACGACCTCGGCGAGAGCCTGATCGCGTCGCCGCTCCTGTGGCTCGGGCTGTCGCCGGCCGCCGCCTACAACGTGACGCTGCTCGCCACGTTCCCGTTGAGCGCGCTCGCGGCGTACTGGCTCGGGTTCGTGCTGACGCGGCGGCACGACGGGGCGGCCGTCTGCGGTCTCGCGTTCGGGTTCACGCCGTACCGCCTCGCGCACATCGAGCATTTGCAGCTGCTCGCCGCGTACGGCATGCCGGCGGCGCTCGCGGCGCTGCACCGCGCGCGGGAAACGCGCCGTGCGGCCTGGCTCGCGGTGTTCGCGGCGGCGCTTCTGCTCCAGGGCCTCTGCACGAGCTATTACCTGCTGTTCTTCTCGGTGTTCGTCGCGCTGTGGGTCCTGTGGTTCGTCGACTGGCGCGACTGGCGGCTGGCGACGGGCATTCTCGTTGCCGCAGCCGCTGCGGCGCTGGCGCTCGTCCCCGTCGGGATCGACTATTTTCGGATTCACCGTTTCTACGGGCTCGAGCGCGACTACCGCGAAATCCTCAGATTCAGCGCGGACATGACCTCGCTGGCGACCGCGTCGCCGATGCTGGCGTTATGGGGCTGGACGTCGTCGCTCAACGGGCCCGAGCGTCAGATCTTTCCCGGCCTGACGATCGTGGCGCTGACGGTTGCCGGAGCGACGGCCGCGTGGCGGCGCGAAAGACGCGCCGAGCGCATCCCCATGCTGGGCCGGCTCCGCGCCGCGCTGATCGTCGTGTCGGTCGTATTCCTCGCCGTCGGACTCGAAGCCGCAATCGTCGGTCCATGGCGAATCGACCTCGGATTTCTCGTCGTCGCGGCAGACGCTCCCTTCAAGCCGATCACGGTGGCGCTCGTCGCGCTGGTCGCGGCCGTCGCCATCTCGCCCACGGGACGAGCTGCGTGGCGCGTGCGGTCGCCGCTCGCCTTCTACCTCGGCGCGGCGCTGTTCCTGTTTCTCTGCAGCTTCGGGCCGACGCCGACGTTTCTGGGACGGCAGGTGCTCTATCGTCCGCCGTACGCGTGGCTGATGCGGATGCCAGTCTTCGCGAGCGGCGTGCGCGTCCCGGCGCGGTTCGCGATGCCGGCGATCCTGGCGCTCGCGGCGGCCGGCAGCCTGGCGTACGCGGGGCTGACGGCAGGCCTGACCGGGCGGCGCCTCGCCACGTCGAAGCGGTACGCAATCGCCGCGCTCGTGTTGGCCGGCATTCTCGTGGATACATGGACCACCGGCGTGCCGCTGCCTCGCGTGCCCGCGGCCTGGCCGTCGGGATACGCGGCGGGAGGCGCGGCCGTCGTCGAACTGCCGCTCGGAGAGGTGTTCGAGGATACCGCGGCCATGTATCGTGCCGCACTGGACGATCGCCCGGTCGTGAACGGCTACAGCGGCTACGAGCCGCCGCACTATGGCGCGCTGCGGGCCGCGCTCGACGCTGGCGATTCGAGCGCGCTCGACGGAATCGGCAACGGGCGGCGTCTCGTCATCGCGGTCGACGAGCACGCTGACGCCGACGGACGATGGCGCGCGCTCGTGAGCAGCCATTCCGGCGCGGTCGCGATCGGAGACCAGGCAGGCTGGGCGTTCTTCGACGTGCCGACCACCGCCGCGCGTCCCCCGTCCTGCCACGCCGCTCCGGCGCGAATCGCCGGTGCGTCCGCCCAACCGGGTCCGGTGCGAATCGCCGATCTGACCGACGGGGATCCGAGGACGTTCTGGGTCACGACCGGCCCGCAGCGCGCCGGCGACGAGCTGACCATCGAGCTGGATCGCCCGGTGTCGACGTGCGGCGTCGAGCTCTCGCTCGGTCGAGCGGCCGTCCTGTACCCTCGCGCGCTCGACGTCGAGACGTCGATGGACGGCACGCGGTGGGACCGCGCGTGGTCGGGCGAGCCGGGCGGCCGCACCGTGCGCAGCGCGCTCGCGCAACCGACCGACGTGCGCGTCGCGATTGACTTCGAGCCGCGTCCGGCCAGGTTCGTCCGCGTGAGCCTCGACCGATCCGTGCCGGACGACGCCTGGCTCGTGACGGACGTGACGGTGCGCGGCGACACCCGGTAGGAGGGTCTTCAGGCCGTCCCTGACGTCTTACGCACGCGTTGCGCGAAGCAGCGCCGCGCGCTTCGCTGCCGGAAAGCGCTCGATTGCGTAACGCACCGTGGTCCGGGGAATCACGGCGCCTTTCGCCCGGAGGTACGCTTCGAGCCGCCCCATGTCGCGTTTGCCGGCCTCGCGCAACAGCCAGCCGACCGCCTTTTGAATCAGGTCTTCGCCGTCGCGATGGAGCTGCGCCGCCACCCGGTAGGCCAGGTCGAGCGCGACACCCCTGCGGACCGACGGAATCAATGCAACAGCCGATGCGCGCCGCACCCACATGTTCCGATCGCCGGCCCAGGCCGCCACCTTCGGTGCGAGCGCCGGTCGGTCCACGAGCAGCGGTCCGACGAGCGATCCACAGATGCCGTCGGTCGTCGCCCAGTTCGTCGAGTACCCGGCCGCCAGCCATTGCTTCCACTGCCGCAGCAGCGCCGGCGTGAACGACCGCCGGTACCCTGCCAGAACCTCGATGCCCACGCCTTTCGCCTCGAGAAACCGATCTCTCACCATCGCATCGGCAAAGGCCGCCGCATCGGCAACGGTCCAGTCGTCCCGGTGGTCGTGCTGGATCGCACGTGCGAGAGCGCGAACCGACGCGGTACCGACGTTGTGGAATCCCAGATCGCCGGCCGCGCGAAAGTAGCGGCTCGCGTCGAAGCCGGCGGTGCTTCGCGCGCGCGCGACGAGCTCGCGCTTCGCGCGATGGACCTCGCGGGCGACGCGAGAAACGGTCTGGCGAGGGACGGTCCGGCGAGGGACGGTCTGGCGAGGGACGGTCTGAAGACCGTCCCCTACAGGAGTCTTCGAAGGATGAAGCATTTGAGGTAGTAAGTCTCGGGCACGCCGAGCAGCACCGGGTGGTCCCGCCCCTGCATCCGCTTCTCGACGACCGTCACCTGCGCCTGGGCGTCGACCGCCGCCTCGTACACGATTTCGGCGAATCGAGCCTCGTCGACATGGTACGAGCAGCTGCACGTCACGAGCGTGCCGCCCGGGTTGAGCAGCTTGAGCGCGCGGAGGTTGATCTCCTTGTATCCGGCGGTCGCCCTGGGCACCGATGCCTTGTTCTTCGCAAAGGCGGGCGGGTCGAGCACGATCGTGTCGAACCGCTCGCCGAGCCGTTCCATGCCGCGCAGCTCGTCGAACACGTTCCCGACGCGGGCGTCGATGGCGACGCCGTTCCGTTCGGCGTTCGCGCGGACGCGCGCGACTGCCTCCTCCGACGCGTCGACTGCAATCGTCTCCTGGCAGTTCCGCCCGAGCACCAGCGCGAACCCGCCGTTGTAGCTGAAACAGTCGAGGAGCCGCCCGCGCGCGTACAAGGCCGCCGCCTGCCGGTTCTCGCGCTGATCGAGGAAGAGCCCCGTCTTCTGTCCGCGCCGCAGATCCACGTCGTACTCGACGCCGGCTTCGGTCACCGTCACCGACTCGGGAACGTCGCCCGCCAGCACATCCACGCGCTGCTCCAGCCCCTCGAGCACGCGCGCGCGCGGATCGTTGCGCGCGAGGATCCCGCGCGGCCGCGCGATGTCGCCGATCGCCGACACGACGACGGGGAGCAGCCGATCCATGCCCTGCGACAGCGCCTGCACGACAACGTACTCTCCGTACCGATCGACGATGAGCGACGGGAGGAGGTCCGCCTCGCCGTGCACCAGCCGGTACGCGTCGCCGTCGATCGACAGGGACGTGCGGAACGCCACGGCCTGATCGATTCGGCGCCTGAGGAGATCGTCGCCGGCCGCCTCGTCGCCGCGCGTGAGCATGCGAATCGCGATCTGCGACCGGTCGCTGTAGAGCGCGTGTCCCAGCGTCCGCCCGCGCGGCCCGCGCACCTCGACCCGATCGCCGCCAGCCGCACGCACGTCGACCACGTCCGCGCGGTACACCCACGGATGCCCGGCGCGCACGCGCTCCTCGCCACGCGACGAGATGATCACGAGGGGGGAAGGCACAAGAGCTATCAGCTTTCGGCTATCGGCTATCGGCTCGCTGTCGGCTGTCGGCTCGCGGCTCTCAGCTGGCCCTCCGCGGTCGGCTCGCGGCTCTCAGCTGGCCCTCCGCGGTCGGCTCGCGGTTCTCAGCTGGCCCTCCGCGGTCGCCTCACGCGGCTGGCCGTCAGCGGGCTCTCGGCCCGCGAGCCAACGGCCGCCAGCCGCCAGCCGCCAGCCGCCAGCCGACAGCCAACAGCCGACAGCCGACAGCGAGCCGATAGCCGAAAGCCGACAGCCGAAAGCCGTATAGTACAATTCCTGCCCGTGCATATCGCGATCGGCGCCGACCACGCGGGTTTTCTCCTCAAGGAACACATCAAGGGGACGCTCGGCCGTCTGGGCCATACCGTACAGGACCACGGAACCGACAGCGAGCACCCGGTGGACTATCCGCCGATCTGCTTCGCCGTCGCGCGCGCCGTCGCCGCACACCAGGCGGACCGCGGCATCGTGATCGGCGGCAGCGGCCAGGGCGAGCAGATGGCGGCGAACAAGGTTCGCGGGGTCCGCGCGGCCCTGTGCAACGACCTGTTCACAGCCGTCCTGTCGCGGCAGCACAACGATTCGAACGTCCTCGCCATGGGCGGCCGCATCATCGCCTTCACGCTCGCCGACGAGATTCTGACGCTCTGGCTCAAGACCCCGTTCGACGGCGGCCGGCATCAGCGCCGTCTGGATCAGATTGCGGCGGAAGAAGACATGCGGACCTAGCCATGCCGACCGAAACACCCCCGATCTGGCGACCGCTCGGCGACACGGATCCGGTCGTCGCCGAGGCCATCCGCAACGAACGCCACCGTCAGAACACCGGGCTCGAGCTGATCGCGTCGGAGAACTTCGTCAGCCAGGCCGTGCTCGAAGCCACCGGCTCGGTGTTCACGAACAAGTACGCTGAAGGCTATCCGGGCCGGCGCTACTACGGCGGCTGCGAGTACGCGGACGTCGTCGAGCGTGCGGCCATCGATCGCGCGAAGGCGCTCTTCGGCGCCGAGCACGCCAACGTCCAGCCGCACTCGGGCGCCCAGGCGAACATGGCGGTGTACTTCACGCTGCTCAAGCCGGGCGACACGGTGCTCGGCATGAACCTCGCGCACGGCGGCCATCTCACGCACGGGCATCCGCTCAATTTCTCCGGCAAGCTGTACAAGATCGTTCCGTACGGCGTTCGCAAGGACGATGAGCAGATCGATTACGACGAGCTCGATCGGCTCGCCGACGAGCACAAGCCGAAGATGATCATGGCCGGGGCCAGCGCGTATCCGCGCGTGATCGATTTCGCCCGCTTCCGCGCCGCCGGCGACCGCGTCGGCGCCGCCGTCGTCACCGACATGGCGCACATCGCCGGTCTGATCGCCGGCCGCGTCCACCCCAGCCCGGTCCCCCACTCGGACTTCGTCACGACCACGACGCACAAGACGCTGCGGGGACCGCGCGCGGGGCTCGTGCTGTGCCGCGAGCAGTACGCGAAGGATCTCGACCGGACCGTCTTTCCCGGCGTTCAGGGCGGGCCGCTGATGCACGTGATCGCCGCCAAGGCGGTCTGCTTCAAGGAAGCCGCCGAGCCGGCGTTCGCCGCGTATCAGCAACAGATCGCCGCCAATGCGAAGAAGCTCGCGTCGGTGCTCGGCGATGCGGGGTTCCGCCTCGTGAGCGGCGGCACGGACACGCACCTGATGCTCGTCGACGTGTTCTCGCGCGGGCTGACCGGCAAGGCCGCGGAGGCAGCGCTCGGACGCGCCGGCATCACGGTCAACAAGAACGCGATCCCCTTCGACCAGAATCCGCCGATGGTGGCGAGCGGCATCCGCATCGGCACGCCGGCGGTCACGACGCGCGGCATGCGCGAGGCCGAGATGGAGACGATCGGCGGCCTCATCGCCCGCGCGCTGAAGACGCCGGACGACGGGCACGCGCTCGAGATGATCCACACCGAGGTCGAGGCGCTGTGCCGGAAGTTCCCGCTGTACCCGGAATAGCCTTGCGCGCGGGACGACCTGAAGGTCGTCCCCTACATCGAGTCCGCTGGCCGCAACGGTAGAGGACGGCCTTCAGGCCGTCCATCGCGGGATTCGCGCTCACTGTCCCCTGACGCAACGGTAGAGGACCGCCTTCAGGCCGTCCTCCGGGGGATTCGCGCTCACTGTCCCCTGACCGCAACGGTAGAGGACCGCCTTCAGGCCGTCCATCGCGGGATTCGCGCTCACTGTCCCCCTGACCGCAACGGTAGAGGACGGCCTTCAGGCCGTCCATCGCGGGATTCGCGCTCACAGCTTCTCAGCGTAGTGCCCGGACCGGATGATGAAGTCGTCGGTCGAACCGGCGATCTGCGGACCGCATCACGACAGGTCGCGCCTTCATGGCCGACCCACCTCACGCCGACCGTGGAACGCGATACACTCGACGACGTGCCATCGGTTCCCGAGCGCGCAGGTGCAACTGACGGCCTCGTCGCGGCGGTCCGCGACGTGTTCGCGCCCGGCGGGCCGCTCTCCCGTGCCATCCCGGACTTCGAGCCGCGCGGGGGGCAGGTGGAGATGGCCGACGCCGTCGCGCGCGCGTTCGAGGCCGGCGGCGTCCTCCTCGCCGAAGCGGGAACCGGCACCGGCAAGACGCTCGCGTATCTCGTTCCCGCGATCCTCAGCCGTCAGCGCGTGCTGGTCTCCACCGGCACGAAGAACCTGCAGGAGCAGATCTACTTCAAGGACATCCCGGCGCTGCGCGACGCGCTCGGCGTCCCGTTCACGGCGACGTACATGAAGGGCCGGGCGAACTACCTGTGCCTCCATCGCCTGGATCAGCTGACTGGTGAAACACGGAGCACAGCGCCCGCGGCCCGCGCGAGCAGCGAGTCTTCGAGCAGCGCAGCGCGAGCGAGCGGGGGTGGGGCCCCGCGAGCCGTGAGCAACGACGTCTTCCTGCCGGTCATCCGGGAGTGGTCCACGCGGACCGAGACCGGCGATCGTGCCGAACTCGAGGATCTGCCTGAGGACATCGCGTTCTGGAGCGAAGTCTCGGCGACCGCCGAGACCTGCCTCGGCACGACGTGTCCGCGCTACGACGATTGCTTCGTGACGAGAATGCGGCAGCGCGCCGCCGCTTCCGACATCGTCATCGTCAATCATCATCTGCTGTGCGCGGACGCGGCCGTCCGCCAGAACGCCTACGGCGAGGTCATCCCGTCGTGCGCCAACGCCGTCCTCGACGAGGCGCACCAGCTGGAGGACGTCGCCACGCAGTACTTCGGCCTCTCGGTCAGCACGTACCGGATCGAGGATCTGGCACGCGATGTCGAGCGATTCGCGATGGCGGCGCTCGAGGAGCAGGACAAGGGCGACGAGGCCGCTCGCGCCGTCGCGTCCCTGCGCGACCACGCCCGCGCCTTCTTCACCGAACTGGCCCTCGCGCATCGAGCGCCCGATGGAGAGTCCGGCTTCGGGCGGACCGATGGCGCGTCCGGCTTCGGCCGGAACACGCGCCGTCCGTCGCGGATCCGCGGCGAGGAGAAAGTCCGCGCGACGCCGGAATCGCTCGCCGAAACGGCGTCCGAGGCCGCAGGCCTCACCGGCGCGCTCGACCTGGTCGAAGCGACGCTGGCCCTGCTTCGCGCTCCGGCCTCCGGAGACGCGGAAGCGGACGATGATCGCGCCGCCCTCGTACGACGCACCGGCGAGATCCGCGATGACCTCCGCCGGCTCCTGCGTGCCTCCGAGGCGGAGTTCGTGTACTTCGTCGAGTTCCGCGGCCAGGGCGTCTTCCTGCGGGCCTCCCCCATCGACGTCTCCGCCATCGTCCGCGAGTTGCTGCTCGACCGCATGCGGACGACGGTGCTGACGTCGGCAACGCTGACGGTGGACGGCACCTTCGAGTACATCAGGGACCGGCTCGGCATCGCCGAGGCCGGGGAGCTGCGGCTCGCCTCGGAATTCGATTACTCGCGGCAGGCGATTCTTTACCTGCCGCCGCGCATGCCGGATCCCCGGTCCCCGGACTTCGCGATGGCCGCGGGCCGCCAGGTCGTCGAGATTCTGAAGCGCACCCACGGCCGCGCGTTCGTCCTGTTCACCAGCTACGCGTCGCTGCGCGCGGTGCAGGCGATCGCGGAGATGGCGCTCGACTACCCGATCCTGGTGCAGGGCACGGCGCCGCGATCGCAGCTGCTCGCACAGTTCCGCTCGACGCCGCATTCCGTTCTGTTCGCGACGTCGAGCTTCTGGCAGGGCGTCGACGTCATCGGCGAGGCGCTCAGCTGCGTCGTCATCGACAAACTGCCGTTCGCATCGCCGGCCGACCCGGTGACGGCGGCGCGCATCGACGCGATCCGCGCGCGCGGCGGCGATCCGTTTTCGGAGTACCAGGTGCCGCTGGCGATTCTCTCGCTGCAGCAGGGCCTCGGCCGGCTGATTCGGCACCGGCGCGACCACGGCGTCCTCGCGGTGCTCGACCCGCGTCTGCGCACGAAGGGCTACGGCCGCCGGTTCCTGGCCTCGCTTCCGCCCGCACCGCTCGTCCGCGACCTCGACGCCATCGACGCGTTTCTCGCCGGGGAGTAGCTCCGCCGTGTCCCAGCTCGACAGTCCCGGCGTCCGCGCCCGCCTCGAAGCGGTTCGGGCGCGCATCGCCCGCGCCGCGGCCAGATCCGGCCGGGAGCCGGAACAGGTCCGCCTGGTCGCCGTCTCGAAGACCTTCGGCGCAGAGCACGTCCGAGCGGCGGCAGCCGCCGGCCAGGTCGACTTCGGGGAAAACAAAGTGCAGGAGGCCCTACAGAAGCAGGCTCAAACGACCGACCTTCAGATCAGGTGGCACCTGGTCGGCCACCTGCAGTCGAACAAGGCTCGGAAGGCCGGCGCCAGCTTCGACGTCATCCACTCCGTCGACGACGCGACGCTCGTCCGGAAGCTCGACGAGGCAGCCGCAGAGGCGGAGCGACGGGTCGATCTGCTCGTGCAGGTGGATCTCTTCGGCGAGGCGACGAAGCACGGCGCGACCGAGGACTCTCTGCCGTCCATCTTCGAAGCAGCGGCCGGCGCGCGGGCGGCGCGCGTCGCGGGCCTGATGCTCCTGCCGCCAGCGGTCGATAATCCGGCCGAGGCGCGGCGGTTCTTCCGCGCGCTGCGGGAGCTGCGGGAGCGGCTGCTGGCCCGCGGCGTCGATCCCGGGATGCTGCGCGAGCTGTCGATGGGCATGAGCCACGACTTCGAGGTCGCCATCGAAGAAGGCGCCACGATGGTCCGCGTCGGCACAGCGATATTCGGCAGCCGGACCGTAATCAGGAGTCAGCAATGAACGTCAGCCCGCTCGATCTTCGAACACAGCGCTTCCGGACCCGTCTTCGCGGCTTCGACAAGGTCGAGGTCACGTCGTTGCTGACGGCCGTCGCGGACGACTACGAGCAGGCGCTGAAGGAAGTCGACAAGCTCCAGCAGGATATCGGGAAGATGGAAGCCGTGCTCGCCGAGCACCGCGAGCACGAGAAGAACCTCCGCAACACGCTGATGACGGCCCAGAAACTGGCCGAGGACATCCGGGGCAATGCCGAAGAGGAAAGCCGGCGGGTCGTGCGCGAGGCCGAAGGGCGTGCGAGCCTGCTGATCGAGAAGGCGCAGGCGCGGTACGAGGATATCCAGCGCGAGATCGACGGGCTCAGGCTGAAGCGGCGCGACGTCGAGACGTCGATCGAAAGCACCATCCAGACGCTGCGCAACACCCTGGAGTACGTGCGCGAGCAGGAAGCCCGCGAGCGCGAGGAGAAGATCCTGCTGCACCGGCCACGCCACGTCGAGTCGTCGCCGGCGGCGGTCGAAGAGCCGGAAGGCATGCTCCGCGCCAACTCCTGAGCAGATCGGGTTGAGCACGGCCTTCGGGCCGGCCGGCGCGTGATCAGATGGTCGAGCTGGACGTTCGCGTGATTCCCCGCGCCAGGAAGACCGGGCTCGCCGGCGTGCGTGAGGGCGCCGTCCTCGTCAAGCTCGCGGCGCCGCCCGTGGAGGGCGCCGCCAACGACGCCCTCATCGCGTTCCTCGCCGACCGCCTGCACCTCCCTCGCCGGAACTTCCGCATCGTCAGCGGCGGGAAATCACGACGCAAGCGGATCGCCGTGGAAGGGATCACGCGCGAGGCACTCAGCGACCTTCTCCGGTAGAGGGACGGCCTTCAGGCATGCGCGTTCACCTCAACTCGCATTTTCCGAACGCTTCCAGCATCTGCGCTGCTGACGGCGGCCGCAGCACGTACCGGGCGGCGAAGTCGTCGGCCTGTGGATAGCCCGTGCGCCGGATGCGGTCGGCTGCGTCCGCAAGGTCGTACGCCGTATGCCGCAACTGCACGTCCGGCCCGAGGAGCAGCCAGTCAGCGCCTGGCTCTCCAAACGGCATGCCGACACTTCCGGCGTTCACCACCCGGGTCGTTCCGGCGGTCCGGTCGAACTGCATGTGCGTGTGACCGCAGACGACCAGGGGAGCGTCGACGTCCGCGAACACAGGAACGAGGCGTTCTTCCGCAGTCAGGCGCGTGAAGATCTCCATGTCGTTTCGCGGCGTCGCGTGACAGAACAGCACGCCGCCGACGCCGGCGATGTCGAGCCGCAGCGTGGCCGGCCATTCCGCCAGCAGCCGCTGATGCTCCGCATCGAGCTGCTGCGCGGTCCAGCGGACGGGCTCGCGCGCGTGCTCGGGCAGCGTGCTCAGGTCGCTGCCGGCCAGGCACTCGAGGACCGCGCGGTCTCCGTTTCCGTAGATGAAGTGCGTGGGGACCGGGAGGTCGCGCAGGGCGTCTAGCGTCTCGCGAGGCATCGGACCGGGAAGCACGTCGCCGCCGACGACGATCCCGTCCACGCCGGCCTCGGCGATCTCCTTCAGGACCGCCTGGAGCGCCGGGAGGTTCGCATGGACGTCGTACACGGCAGCGATTCGCATACAGCTTGCCCGCAGCCGCGCCGGAGTGTAACACTCGACGGCTGTGCGCGCCGACCTGCTCGTCCACAACGCGTCGGAGGTCCTGACCTGCGCCGGTCCGGCGCCGCGGTGCGGGCGCGATCAGGCCGATGCCGGCTCGATCCCGGACGCCGTCGTCGCCTCCGCCGCCGGCACGATCGTGTTCGTGGGGCCGGAAGCGGAGTGGCGGCGTGTCGGGACCCTGGCGCCAGGGGCCGTGACCTTGGACGCGGGCGGCGGGGCGGTCGTTCCCGGCTTCGTCGACCCGCATACGCACGTCGTTTTCGCGGGCGATCGCCGCGACGAGCTGCGGCGGCGCCTGGCCGGGGCCACCTACGCGCGCATCGCCGCCGAGGGCGGCGGCATCGTCAGCACGGTTCGGGCGACGCGCGCGGCCGACGCCGCCTCGCTCGGGGCGGACACACGCCGCCGTCTCGACGAGATGCTCCGGTGCGGCACCACGACGTGCGAAGCGAAGAGCGGGTACGGACTGACCACCGAATCGGAGCTGAAGATATTGCGCGTGATCGCGGAGCTCGGGCGCGACCATCCGATCGAGATCGCCGCCACGTTCATGGGTGCCCACGAGGTTCCGCTGGAATTCCGGGATCGGCGGCGTGCGTACGTGGAGCTGGTCGTCCGCGAGATGATTCCGGCGGTCGCGGCCGAGCGTCTGGCCGAGTGGTGCGACGTTTTCTGCGAAGACGGCGTGTTCACGCCGGACGAGGCGCGGGAGATTCTCGAAGCCGGCGCCCGCGCCGGGCTGCGGCCGCGCATCCACGCCGATGAGCTTGCCGCGAGCGGCGGCTCCCGGGTGGCCGCGCACGTAGGGGCGCGATCGGCGGATCACCTGATCTTCGTCGACGAGACGGGCGCCGCCGCCCTCGCCGAGGCGGGCGTCGTCGCCACGCTGCTGCCGATCGCCGCGTTCTACCTGAAGCTCGGGCGGTTCGCGCCGGCGCGGCACCTGATCGAGCGCGGCGTGGCGGTCGCGCTCGCGACCGACGTCAACCCCGGCGGCGGGTTCTCGCCGTCGATGCCGTTCGCGATGGCGCTGGCGTGCTTCGGCATGGCGCTCACGTTCGAGGAGGCGCTCGTCGGCGCGACGCTGAACGCGGCGTTCGCGCTCGATCGCCACGACCGCGTCGGCAGCCTCGAGCCGGGCAAGCAGATGGACGCCGTGGTCGTCCGCGGCCCGGCAATCGATTTGATCCGGGTCGGCGCCGAGACGATCGCCGCCGTCGTCAAGAAAGGTTCGATTGTCCATGCTGGTCGATAAGAATCTGCGGGATTTCCTCGCGGCCATCTCCTCGCCGGCTCCGACGCCGGGCGGCGGCTCCGCGGCCGCGTTCGCGTCCGCGATGGGCGCCTCCCTGCTGCTGATGGTGGCCGGGCTGCCGAAAACGCGCAACGGCTCGGAAGACGACCGGCGCGCGCTGGACGCGTGCATGCCGGCCCTGACCGGCGTCCGCCAGCGACTGGCCGAAGCCGTGGACGCCGACACGTCCGCGTACGAAGCGGTCGTGACCGCCTACCGCCAGCCCAGGACCACCGAGGCCGAGCAGACGGCGCGCGCGGCGGCGATTCAGCGCGAGATGCGCGGGGCCACCGACGTGCCGCTCGGCGTGATGCGGCTGTCCGCCTCGGCGCTGGCGCAGGCGCCGGTGGTGGCGGCGCACGGCAACAAGTCGGCGGCCAGCGACGTCGGCGTCGCCGTCGCGCTGCTCGGAGCGGGCCTTCGGGGCGCGGGCATGAACGTCGAGATCAACCTCGAACACGTCACGGACGCCCGCTACGTCGATGCGGTCAGGGCGGAGGCGCGCCGCCTGTCGGCCGATGCGGCGCAGAACGCGGCGGCGTGCGAGGAGCTACTGGGGCGGTGAGGGCGGCCGGGCCAGCGCCGCCGTCAGGACGTCGAGATTCCAGCGGAAGGTCCACGGGTACTCGTATCCCGGCAGGAGCGCGATCGGCTGCGTGTACTCGCCCGTCAGGAAGGTGTGCACCTCGTCGCGCCGCACGTCGAAGCCGTCGTCGGCGAGCGGCAGGTCGTACTGGCCGGCGAGCTCGAGGATCCGGTCGCGCAGCGCCTCCGTCGAACGGTCGCCGCTGAAGCGCGCGGATTCCTCGATGGCGTCGCGGAACCTGTAGAAGGCGGCGTAGGCCGAGCCCACGCGCCAAGCCGCGTTCGCAATCAGCGCGGCGATCGCGAGCTTGATCAGGAACTTGATCACCTTTGCTCACCGGATCTGGTGAAACATCCGATCCCACCGCGTGCGGGTGAAGAAGTGGACGAAGACGGACGCCATCCCGCGCAGCGTCGCCCCCGCGCCGTCCTGCTCGTAGTCCTCCTGGTCGGCTTCGTACGACCAGTAGATGATGAGCGCCTTCCCCTTGACGTAGTCCCGCGGCAGGAAGCCCCAGTAGCGGCTGTCCTGCGAGTTGTCGCGGTTGTCGCCCATGACGAAGTAGTGATCGGGCGGTACCGTCACCGGTCCGTAGCGCTCGCGCACGTCGTACGACGTGAGCTCGTGGTACGCGGAGGGCGTCTCGGGAGGCTGCAGGAAGTGGACGTACGGCTCGTCGAGCGGCCGGCCGTTGATGTAGACCTTCTTGTTGCGGAGCTCGAGCGTCTCGCCCGGGAGGCCGATCACCCGCTTGATGAAATCGCGGTCCGGTTCCTCGGGGTACTTGAACACGATGACATCGCCGCGCTTGATCGTCCCGACCGGCAGCAGCATCCGCTCCAGCCGCGACTCGGTCGGGCCGAACACGAACTTGTTCACGAGCAGGTGGTCGCCGATGAGCAGGTTGTTCTCCATCGATCCGGTCGGGATCTTGAAGGCCTGCACGACGAACGTCCGGATGAACAGCGCGAGGATGACGGCGATGACGATCGACTCGAAATACTCGCGCGCGGTGGACTTCCTGAACGGCTCGGTCGGCGCCATGTGCGTCTACTCCGTCTCGGTGCCCATCTTCAGCACCGCGAGGAACGCCTCCTGCGGAATCTCGACGCGGCCCACGCGCTTCATCCGCTTCTTGCCTTCCTTCTGCTTCTCGAGGAGCTTCCGCTTGCGCGTGATGTCGCCGCCATAGCACTTCGCGAGGACGTTCTTCCTCAACGCCTTCACCGACTCGCGCGCGATGATGCGGCTGCCAATCGCCGCCTGAATCGCCACCTCGAACATCTGGCGCGGGATGAGCTCCCGCATCTTCGACGCCAGCGCGCGCCCCCGATCGTACGCCATGTCCCGGTGGACGATGACCGACAGGGCGTCGACCGGCTCGCCGTTCACGAGGATGTCCAGCTTGACGAGCGGCGACGGCCAGTAGCCGGTCACATGATAGTCGAGCGAGGCGTACCCGCGCGAAAGCGTCTTCAGGCGATCGTAGAAGTCGAGCACCACCTCGTTGAACGGCAGTTCGTAGGTGATGAGCACCCGGTCCGTGGACAGGTACTCGATGGTCTTCTGCACGCCGCGCTTGTCCTGACAGAGCTGCAGGATGCCGCCGACATAGTCGGCCGGCGTCAGGATCATCGCGGTGATCACCGGCTCCTCCATCTGCTGGATCCGGCCGGCGTCGGGCAGCTTCGCCGGGCTGTCGATCTCGTGCACCTCCCCGTCGGTCGTCGTCACGCGGTACAGCACGCCCGGCGCCGTCGTCACCAGGTCCATGTTGAACTCGCGCTCGAGCCGCTCCTGCACGATTTCCATGTGCAGCAGGCCGAGGAAGCCGCAGCGGAATCCGAAGCCGAGCGCCGCCGACGTCTCCGGCTCGTAGAAGAACGACGCGTCGTTCAGCCGCAGCTTCTCCAGCGCGTCGCGCAGCTCAGGGTATTCGTGGCCTTCCACGGGGTACAGGCCCGCGAAGACCATCGGCTTCAGCTCCTTGAACCCCGGAAAGGGCTCCTCCGTCGGCCGCGCGCTCTCGGTGATCGTGTCGCCGATCTTGGCGTCGCCGACGTTCTTGATGTTCGCGACGAGAAAGCCGACCTCGCCCACGCCGAGCGCGTCCGCCTCGGCCGCCTTCGGCGTGAAGATCCCGAGCTGCAGCGACTCGTAGTCCTGCCCGGTCGCCATCAGCCGGATCTTCATGCCCGGACGGATGACGCCGTCGATGACGCGGATGACGATGACGACCCCCCGATAGGCGTCGTACCAGGAGTCGAAGATCAGCGCCTTGAGCGGCGCGGCCGGGTCGCCTTTGGGCGGCGGCAGCCGGTGGACGATCGCTTCGAGAATCTCCGGCACGCCGGTCCCGACCTTCGCGCTGGCGAGAATCGCGCCCGACCCGTCCAGGCCGATGATGTCTTCGATCTGGCGGCGCGCCTCCTCCGGCTGCGCGCCCGGCAGGTCGATCTTGTTGATGACCGGAATGATCTCGAGGTTGTCGTCCACGGCCAAGTAGGCGTTGGCGAGCGTCTGCGCCTCGACGCCCTGCGACGCGTCGACCAGCAGGAGGGCGCCCTCGCACGCAGCGAGCGACCGCGTGACCTCGTACGAGAAGTCAACGTGTCCGGGCGTGTCGATCAGGTTGAGCACGTAGCGCTCGCCGGACGCGGCGGTGTAGTTCAGGCGCACCGGGTGCGCCTTGATGGTGATGCCGCGCTCGCGCTCGAGGTCCATGGCGTCGAGCACCTGCGCTTCCATCTCGCGCGCCTGCAGCGCGCCGGTGATCTCGAGGAAGCGGTCGGCGAGCGTCGACTTGCCGTGGTCGATGTGCGCGATGACCGAGAAGTTCCTGATGTACTGCTGATCCATGCCAGAGAAGCAAACTGGCTATTATAACTGGCTAGGAGCGCGGCTATCGGCTATCGGCTCTCGGCTGTCGGCTCTCGGCAGTTGACGGCTGACGGCCGGGGAGGACCGCTACCGGCTTTCGAGAGAGACGTACCGCTGCGGGTATGCCGGCCCGATGTACTCGGCGCGCGGGCGGATCAGGCGATTGCTGGCGTACTGCTCGAGCACGTGCGCGGTCCATCCCGCGATGCGGCTCACCGCGAAGATCGGCGTGAACAAATCGATCGGAATTCCGAGCGCGTAGTACGTGGACGCCGAGTAGAAGTCCACGTTCGGGTTCAGCTGCTTCTCGCTCTTGACGAGCTGCTCGATGCGCGCCGACATCTCGTACCAGATCGGCTGCCCCGCCTTCGCCGTCAGCTCCTTCGACATCTGCCGCAGGTGCGTCGCGCGCGGATCCTCGGTGTGGTACACGCGGTGGCCGAAGCCGGGGATCTTGACCTTGCGCGCCAGCTTGCCGCGCACGACGTCCTCGGCCTTCTCCACCGGCGCATCCTTGCCGATCTCGAGCAGCATGCGCATGACGTCGGCGTTCGCCCCGCCGTGCAGCGGCCCTTTCAGCGTCCCAATCGCCGCGACGATCGCCGAATGGATGTCGGTGAGCGTCGCCGCGGCGACGCGCGCCGCGAACGTCGACGCGTTCAGCTCGTGGTCCGCGTGCAGGATCAGGGCGATGTCGAACGCCCGCGTCGCGAGGCCGCCGGGCCGCTCCCCGGTCAGCATGTAGAGGAAGTTCGCCGCGTGGCCCAGTGCCGGATCCGGCTGAATCGGTCCCCCGCCGGCGTCGAGGCGCCCCATCGTGGCGACAATCGACCCGATTTGCCCGGTCAGACGGACCGCCTTCCGGTAGTTCGCCTGGGGCGAGTTGTCCGCCGTGTCCGGATCGTACTGGCCGAGCGCCGACGTCAGCGTCCGCAGCAGGTCCATGCCGCCGTTGGCGCCCGTGCCCGCGGGCAGCTGCCGGATCAACCGGACAACGGCCTCGGGCAGCGGCCGCGCCGCCACGAGCTGCGACTGGAGATCGCCCAGCTCGGCCCGCGTCGGAAGGCGCCGATGCCACAGCAGATAGCAGACCTCCTCGAACGTCGCTTTCCGCGCGAGATCGTGGATGTCGTAGCCGCAGTACGCGAGCACCCCTCGATCGCCATCCAGGTAGCAGATGGCCGACGAGGTCGCGACGATGTCTTCGAGCCCTGCCTTGGATCTTTCCGCCGTCGTCATGACCATGAATCATACCTCTGCCGCCGCACCGCCACGCGGCCGGCCTATGTTGAAACTGACGTCGTGTACGCACGGCAGGATCCCGAATCGGCGACCGCGCAGATCGGGGAGATGCCGGCGGGCACGTGCGCCCACGCCCGAGGCGCCGGTCATCCGGCGGGCCGGGCAGGCCGGCGTCGGATTGTCGCAACGTCGCCCGGCTGGCCATTCGCACAATCTGCTGACAGCGTTGGAGTTGCGCTCGCGGAAGGGCGTCCGGCACAGGGGCGCGGACCTTGCTCTTCGATCGAATCCGACATTGCAGGAGGCATTTCATGATCGACGGATCCATCCCGCTCATCGGACAGGACGCGCCCGCGTTCGCCGCGGACACGACCCAGGGGCCCATCCACTTCCCCGAGGACTTCAAGGGCAAGTGGGTGATCCTCTTCAGCCATCCGGCCGACTTCACGCCGGTCTGCACGACCGAGTTCATGACCTTCGCGCGCATGCAGCCGGAATTCCGCGCCCTCAACACCGAGCTCGTCGGCCTGTCGGTCGACAGCACCTACAGCCACATCGCGTGGCTGCGCACCATCCGCGAGAAGATTCAATTCAAGGGGATGAAGGACGTCGAGGTGATGTTCCCGGTCATCGCCGACACCAAGATGGACGTCGCGCGGAAATACGGGATGGTGCAGGCGTCGGCCGACGACACGAAGGCGGTCCGCGCCGTGTTCTTCATCGACCCGGTCGGGAAGATTCGCGCGCTCGTTTATTACCCGCTCTCGAATGGGCGCAACTTCGACGAGATCAAGCGGCTGCTCGTCGCCATGCAGACGAGCGACAAGTACGGGGTCGCCACGCCGGCAGACTGGAGACCGGGCGACGACGTGATTGTGCCGCCGCCGGGATCGTGCGGGGCGGCCAAGGAGCGGGTCGAGTCGCCGACCAAGGACTACGTCTGCCTCGACTGGTTCCTGTGCCTGAAGAAGCTGCCGGCAGAATCACAGCCGGCCGGGCGCACAGCCCATTGATCGGCGCGCGTCACCTTCGGCCGGACCCGCGCATCCATACCCGGTAGGGGCGCCCCTTCAGGGCCCGGATCGTCGTCTGCAAGGGGCGGCCCTTAGGGGCCGCCCCGACGCGAGGAGGGCATCGACATGCAGAAGACCGCCGTTGTCAGACAGATACAGGGACTGACGTTCGCCGCGAAGACCGACTCGAATCACTGGGTCGTCATGGACGGGCCGACCGAGTTCGGCGGCAGCAACGCGGGAACGCGGCCGAAGGAGCTGGTCCTGATGGCGCTCGGCGGCTGCACGGGGAGCGACGTCGTGTCGATCCTGCAGAAGAAGCGCGTCCGCCTGGACGGCTTCGAAGTGCGCCTGACCGCCGAGCAGGCCGACGAGCACCCGCAGGTGTTCACGAAGATTCACGTCGAGTACGTGTTCCGCGGGCAGGACATCAGAACGCAGGACGTCGAGCGGGCGATCGAACTGTCCGAGACGAAGTACTGCTCGGTGAGCGCCATGCTGCGCGGCACCGTCCGGATCACGCACTCATACCGAATCGAGCCGGCCCTGGTCGCGGCCTGACGGAGCGCGAGACTTCAGCCGGGCTTCGACGGGGAGGAGGATTCGGCCGGGCGGATGTCAGTGCACTCGAGTGGACGCAGGCGCTTGCGGGAGGCCGGTTTCGACGGTCGGCGCCTGGCCCTGCGGACCCATCTGCGCGTATCTCAGGAACAGCTGGCCCCAGTCGGTCGTCTCGCACCAGCGCTCGAACGCGCGGCGGTCGAGGAGCGGCCAGCGATACAGGTCGTGGTAGACCTCGCTGGCGACGATGAAGCCGTTGACCAGCGGCGTGTGGAAGAACAGCTTCTGGAATCGCTTGAGCGGCCCGAACCAGATGAGGTCGCCGCCGCCCTTCTTCACGAGGTTGCTGCCAACCTGGAAATGCCAGTTCTCCGCGGCGGCATCCCGGTCGCCCACGATCTCGATCTCCCTCGGGTCGCCGACGCCAAGGCCGTCCTCGTGCGCCAGCCGGATGTACTGCAGCGACATCGGATCGAAGCCCATCATCTTCGCTGACACCGCGTCGATCGCGACCTGATCGGCTGACGCGAGCATCACGTTCTTCACCACGGGATGCATGGTCCGCGGTCCGGGGCCATTGCCGGCCGTCGTCGCGTCCATGACCGCGAAGATCCCCGGGTGGATTTCCTTCTGGATCGCGAGCAGGTCGACCAGCGTCTCGTGGATCCACGAGTGCGTGTAGTGCCGGCGCGTGTTGAGCAGCCCGCCGAACGCGTTCTTCATCGCGCCGGTCGTCGTCGTGTAGATGTGGCACTTCGCCGTCGGCAGGTGGACGATGTTCTTGCCGGCGAAGTAGTCGGGGATGCGGATGCCCTCGGGGAAGATGCGGTCGAGGACGCGCATGCGCGCCTTCGGGCGGTACTCCACCCAGGTCATGTCCCGGTCGTGGAAGTTGTAGAGGACCGGGACGCCGTACTGCCTGAAGATCGGGACGTAGTGGTTGAGATCCTCGCCCTTGAAGGCGTTGGTCACGACCGTCTTGTTCTGGACGCAGACCAGATCGTCGAAGCCGCGGCGCGCCAGCGCCTGAATGGTTCCCTCGAGCTGCCAGGGCGTGGTGTTCGCCGCCGGAAAGGGAAAGTGCCACGAGATGTTGTCCTTCAGAATCGTCGTCCGGCCCCCGGCGAGCGCGCCGCTCACGCCGGCCAGATCGAGCAGACGATCGATGTCCTGCAGGATGGTGTCTGCCGTGACCCGGAGGACCGCGACCCTGGACTTACTTGCCACTCGCCACCTGTGTGTTGAGCACCACCGGATCGCCGGCGTACTGCTGGACCACTGAAAGCAGCCCGGTGTAGAGAAAGCCGATCTGGAAGAGCACCAGGAACGGCAGCGTGCCGTAGATCTGGTTCGCGAGCGCGTAGAAGACGGTGGCGGTGAAATAGAGGCCGAGCGCGAGCTCGATGAGCGGCTGCACGAAGAACGACTGACGGTAGCGCTTGCCGACCCACTCGTCGCCGTCGCCTTCGATGCGGTACTTCGGCGTCCGGGTGAACTCGCTCTTCTTGTTGAAGAGCGCCTCGAACACGGCCCGCGTGTTGTTGATCGAGAGTCCGATGCCGATCGACATCAGGAACGGCAGATACTTGATCCGCGCGCGCCAGTCCTTGTGTATCTCGCGCTGGCACACCATGTAGAAGTTGCAGACCGAGAAGGTCGCCGCGAAGAACAGCGGGACGTCGATCAGCAGCATCTCGTACCAGCCCATGTTGTAGCGGATCACCATGGACGGGAACATCAGGATCGAGAGGACGACCATCAGCGGGTAGTTGAAGTTCGCCGTCAGGTGGAAGAACGCCTCGGCCTTGACGCCGAGCGGCACCGGAGCCGTGAGAATCTGCGGGAGGAGCTTCCGGCAGGTCTGAATCGACCCCTTGGCCCAGCGGTGCTGCTGCGACTTGAACGCGTTCATCTCGACCGGGACTTCGGCCGGCGCGATGAGGTCCGACAGGAACACGAAGCGCCACCCGCGCAGCTGCGCGCGATAGCTGAGATCGAGGTCCTCGGTCAGCGTGTCGTGCTGCCATCCGCCGGCGTCGGCGATCGCCTCACGGCGCCAGACGCCGGCCGTGCCGTTGAAGTTGAAGAACCGGCCGGAGCGGTTGCGGGCGCCGTGCTCGAGGACGAAGTGGCCGTCGAGCAGGATCGCCTGGATCTTCGTCAGGAGCGAATAGTCCTGGTTGATGTGCCCCCAGCGCGCCTGCACCATCCCGACCGTCGGATCGGAGAAGTGCGGCATCAGACGCGTCAGGAAGTCTGGCGTGGGAATGAAGTCGGCGTCGAAGATCCCGATGAACCCGCCGCGCGCCACCTTGAGCCCGGCTTCGAGCGCTCCGGCCTTGTAGCCGACGCGATCCGTACGGTGATAGTACTTGACGTCCACGCCCTGCGCCGCGAACCGGCGGACCGCCTGCTGCGCGATCACGCGCGTCTCGTCGGTCGAATCGTCCAGGACCTGGATTTCCAGCCGGTCGCGAGGGTATTCGAGCCGGCAGACCGCATCGATCAGGCGGTCCGCGACGTACATCTCGTTGTACAGGGGGAGCTGGATGGTCACGACCGGGGCCGGATCGAGCGCCGGACCGGGGCGCGGCCCCTTGTCCCGGTTCCGCATGTACAAATAGACGAGGTAGTACCGGTGCCAGCCGTAGATGGCGAGAATGATGAGGACGAAGAAGTAGGCCGCGAGCGTGAGGGTTTCAGCGGGCGTCATTGGTCAGAGTCGAACGAGCCACAGGAACCCCCGAGGGCACAATCGCCTATATTACTGCCGGGTCCGGGCGAGGTCAACAAAAGGACCTGTAATTGCACCACGATGAACACGACCGAACTCCAGCAGCTCCTCGACGACCTCGCACGCGGCACGATCGACGCGGCGGCGGTTCATCAGCGTCTGCTCGAAGCGCTCCGGGCCAGCCCGTTCGAAGATCTGGGGTTCGCGCGAGTGGACCACCATCGGGCCATCCGCCAGGGCTTCCCCGAAGTGATCCTGGGACTGGGCAAGACGCCTGCCCAGATCGCCGCGATCGCCGCCGAGATCGTCGGGCGCGGATCGAGCCTTCTGGTGACCCGGGCCGAGCCGGCCGCCTACGACGCCGTCCGCGCCGCCGTACCGGACGCGACCTACCATCCCGGCGCTCGCGTCATCACGCTGTCGCAGCAGGACGTCCCGCCCGGCAAGGGGACGATCATGATCTGCGCCGCCGGCACGTCCGATCTGCCGGTCGCGGAGGAAGCGGCCCTCACAGCCGAGCTGATGGGCAACGAGACCGAACGCCTCTACGACGTCGGCGTGGCCGGAATCCATCGGCTCCTCAGCGAACGCGCGCGGCTCGCGGCCGCACGCGTCATCATCGTCGTCGCCGGAATGGAAGGCGCGCTTCCCAGCGTCGTCGCCGGGCTGGTCAGCGTCCCCGTCATTGCGGTCCCAACCAGTGTCGGCTACGGGGCCAGCTTTTCAGGGCTCGCGGCCCTGCTCGGCATGCTCAACAGCTGCGCATCGGGGGTGTCGGTCGTCAACATCGACAACGGGTTCGGCGCGGGCAACATCGCGTCGCTGATAAACCATCTCTAGGGGCAGGGACCGGGGGCGCCGGGACCGGGATTCAGGGTCTACCCGGCCCGCAGCCGGGTACCGAGCCGGAGCCCCCGGCCTCGAGCACCCCGGCCACAACTTGGCCCCTAGCCGCCGGCCCCGGCGCGTAGTACACTGAGAGGTTCCCCGTCTGCCTGGCGGTACGGACAATTTCCGAACCCTCTCGTCTATGCAGCCTGGAGCCCTGCGGGCTCTCGAATTCGATCGCGTTGTCGAGGCGGTCCGCAGCTTCGGCCTGACCCCCATGGGTGACGAGCGGCTGGTGCGGCTCGCGCCGTTCACCGATCCGTCGACCGTGGCGCACCTGCTGGCCGCGACGACGGAGACGGTGCGGTATCTGGCGGCGAACAGCCTGTTCCCGCTCCGCGCCGGAAGCGACGTGCCGCAGATCCTGGCCGCGCTCGCAGTCGAAGGGCGCGCGCTCGAATCGGCGCGTCTCCTGGCGCTCGCGTCGTTTCTGGACTCCGTTGACGAGGCCCGGGCGGCGATTCGCCGGGCGCCCGGCGCGTTCCCGCACCTCTCGGCGGCGTGCGGCGGCGCGGCGTCGTTCAAAGGCGAGACGGCTGCCGTCCGCGAGAAGATCGATCCGGCCGGCGATGTCGTCGACCACGCGAGCCCCGAGCTGCGGGCAATCCGCGAGCGCCTGCGGAAGCAGAAGTCGCGTCTGCGCGGCACGCTCGAATCGTACCTGCGCGGCCGGGAGACGGCGAAGTACCTGCAGGATCAGGTCATCACCGAGCGCAACGGCCGCTACGTGCTCGTCGTCAAAGCCGAGCACCGGACCGGCATTCCGGGCATCGTGCACGGCGCGTCGACGAGCGGCGCGAGCCTGTATCTCGAGCCGCTGAGCACGGTCGAGATCAACAACGACATCGTCGCGTTCGAGGAGCAGGAAGCCGAGGAGGTCCGGCGCATCCTGCTGGCGCTCACCGATGCCTTCCGCAGCCGTGCGGCCGACCTGTCCAGGACGATCGATGCGGCGACCGAGCTCGACGTGCTCCAGGCGCGCGCCCGTTTCTCGGAAGCCGTGGGCGGAACGGAACCGGTTCTCACGGGCGACGGCACCTTCGACCTGCTCGCGGCGCGGCACCCGCTGCTGATTCCCGGCATCGGCGAACCGGGGGCGACGGCCGGCGGCGGGCCCGTGCCGGTGACGATTCGGATCGTGGCGCCGGCGACGTGTCTGCTCATCACCGGCCCGAATACCGGCGGCAAGACGGTCGCCCTCAAGACGGCCGGCCTGCTCGCGCTGATGGCGCAGGCAGGACTGCGGATTCCGGCCGCGGACGGATCGCGGCTGCCGGTGTTCCGGTCGGTGTTCGCCGACATCGGCGACGAGCAGTCGATTGACGCCAGCCTCAGCTCGTTCTCGGCGCACGTCACCAATCTCGTGTCGATGGACCGCGAGCTGGCGACGCCGGCGCTCGTGCTGCTCGACGAGGTCGGCTCCGGCACGGACCCGATCGAGGGCGGCGCTCTCGGCGTCGGGGTGGTCGATCACTTCCGGCGCCGCGGCGCGACCGTGATCGCCACGAGCCACTTCGACGCGCTGAAGACGTACGCGTCCACGACCGCGGGCGTGGCCAGCGCCGCGTTCGGCTTCGACGAGCAGACGTTTGCGCCCACCTACCAGCTCGTCTACGGATCGCCGGGCAGGAGCCTCGCGCTCGAGATTGCGGCGCGGCTCGGTCTGAACCAGGCTATCGTCGACGCCGCGCGCCAGAACCTGACGGAGCGCGAGGCGCAGCTCTCGGAGCATCTCGCGAAGATCGACCGCGACATGCGCGCCCTCGAGCATGAGCAGCGCCTCGCGGCGCACGAGCGCGAGACGCTCCACGCGGCCGAAGCGCGGATCCACCAGCGCGAGGACGCGCTGCGTCAGCGCGAAGAGACATTCCGGCGCCGCCTGAACGAGGAGCTCGATGCGCAGGTCCGCGACGCGCGCCGCGAGATCGACGCGGTCATCGCGGGCGTCAAGAGCCGGAGCGACGCGCTCGTGCGGGACGCCGCGCGCCAGCCGGTGTCCACCGGCGAAACCGGCGCCATCCGCGCCGAAGCCCGCGCGGCCGTGGACGCGGTCGTGAAGCGCGCGATCGAGCCGGCGCCGCCGGCGGCCGAACGCGCGGCCGGCCGGCGCGACCCCGCCGTCGGCGACCGCGTGGTCGTCGGAGGCCTGGGTCTGGAGGGACAGGTGACGGCCGTGCACGACGGCCATGCGGATGTGGACGTCCGCGGCAAGCGCATGCGCGCCCGCGTCGCAGACCTCGAGGTCGTCGGCGGGCAGGCCCCGCCGGCGCGCGTGAGCGTCAACGTCGCCCTGCAGCCGCGCGAGACGGCCGCATCCTCCGAGCTGAACGTCATCGGGTGCACCGTGGACGAAGCGATCACGCGCGCCGAGCGGTTCCTCGACGAGTCGCTGCTGACCGACGTCCATACCGTCCGTCTGATCCACGGGTACGGCACCGGACAGCTGAAGCGGGCGCTGGCCGGATTCCTGCAGCAGCACCCGCTCGTGGCGCATTTCGCCAGCGCCCCGCCCGAGCAGGGAGGAGGCGGGGTGACGGTCGTGGAGTTGAAGGAGTAGCGGGACCCGGGGATTCCGATTCAAGATGGCCCTTTTTCCCCAGTCGTTCATCGACGACCTCCGCCTGCAGGCGAACATCGTGCAGGTCGTGCAGGAGTACGTCCCGCTGAAGCGGGCCGGGCGGACGTACAAGGGCCTTTGTCCCTTTCACGCCGAGAAAACGCCCTCCTTCCACGTCGATCCCGACAAGGGCTTCTTTCACTGCTTCGGCTGCGGCGTCGGCGGCGACGTGTTCAAGTTCCTCGAGCTGCACGAGAAGGTCGGCTTCCAGGACGCTCTGCGCATGCTCGCGCAGAAGTTCGGTGTGTCTCCGCCGGAAATGACCGCCGACGCCGGCGACGATGCGCGCCGGGACGCCGCCGTCCGCGAATCGCTGCTCAAGATGCACGAGATCGCGGCCGCCTATTTCCGCGAGCAGCTCGCCGGCAAGGCCGGCGCCCGTGCGCGGCAGCAGCTCGCCGATCGCAATCTGACGCCGCAGACGGTCGAGCAGCTCGGACTCGGCTACGCGCCGGCCGTCCGCGACGGCTTGAAAGATCGCCTGACGAAACAGGGCTTCGCGCCGAACCTCCTCGTCCAGGGCGGTCTCGTGGTGCAGCGCGACAACGGGGAATTGATCGATCGGTTTCGTCATCGGCTCATGGTGCCGATCTGCCGCGATACCGGTTCGGTAATCGCGTTCGGCGGGCGCCAGATGGATGCCGACCAGGGCGGCCCGAAGTACCTGAACTCGCCCGAGACGCCCATCTACTCGAAGAGCCGGACGCTCTACGGGCTGAACCTGACGAAGGGCGCGATCCGCAAGGTCGGCTTCGCCGTGCTGGTCGAGGGCTACTTCGACTTCGCCCAGGTGTTCCAGTCGCAGGCGGCGCCGGCTGTGGCCTCGTGCGGGACGGCGCTGACCGCGCAGCAGGCGCAGTTGCTGCGCCGCTTCACGAGCAAGGTCGTGCTCAGCTACGACCCGGACGCCGCGGGCGAAGGCGCCGCCGCGCGGTCCTGCGAGCTGCTCGTCACCGAGGGCTTCGATGTCAACGTCGTCGTCCTGGACAGGGGCGAAGACCCCGACACGTTCATCCGGCATCAGGGGCCGGAGCGCTATCGGGACCGGCTGCGCGCGTCGCGGCCGTACCTGGAATATCTGCTCGACCACGCCTCGGCCGGCGTAGACTTCGCGCATGATGAGAGCCGCCGGCGGTTCCTGACCCAGATGCTCGCCGTGGCGGCGCGGATCCCGGACCCGGCGGCCCGCGACCAGTTCGGCGACCGGCTGGCGCACAAGGCGCGGATCACTGAAGACGTCGTGAGGGCCGAAATTCGTAAGGCAGCCGTAAGCCGCCGGACGACGCTCCCGACGACGGAGCTGCCGGGGTTCGGGACGGTCAAGCCGGCCGAGCGGGGCCTCATCTGGGGGCTGTTCCACCGGACGGCTGAGGCCCTGGCGCTCGTGGACCTGCTCGAGCAGGAGGACCTGGAAACGCTGGCCGCCCGGGAGGTGTTCGAGGTGGCGCGGGGCCTGCAGGCCGAACCGCTGGATCTTCTACCGTCGGAGCTGCTGCGGCGTCTAAGTACAATGCAGGCGCAGCTCGTCACCGGCATAGCGGGAGAGCCGACGCCGCCCGCCACGGCGCTCGGCGATTGCGTCAGGATGCTGAAGCGGCTGCGGTGCGAGCGGGAGCGGGCGGCCGTCCAGCGCGAAATCGACCGGCTTCAGGGCCTCGGGCCGGCCGGACACGGCGAAGAAATCGACGTGCTGCTCAATCAGAAGCGGACACTGGCGCAGCGGATCGAAGAACTGACCTAGGAGGAGACGCTCTTGTCGATCGAAGAAAAATACGATGAGGTCCGGCAGCTGATTAACATCGGCAAGGAGAAGGGTTACCTCCTGTACGACGAGGTGAACGAGCTCCTGCCGTCGGAAATCACCTCGTCCGACGAGCTCGACGACCTGTTCAACACGTTCGGCAGCGCCGGCATCGAGGTCATCGACTCCGACCAGAAGTACCTGCGCGACGACAAGGCGATCGACCGTACCGGCGAGGGAGCGGAAGAGCTCGAGCTCGACCTGACGCCGGGCGCCCTCGACAAGACCAACGATCCGGTCCGGATGTACCTGCGCGAGATGGGGACCGTCCCGCTCCTGACGCGAGAGGGCGAGGTCGAGATCGCGCGCCGCATCGAGCGCGGCAAGCTGGCGGTCGTGAAATCGATCTCGCGCACGCCGCTCATCGCCAGGCGCGTCATCCAGCTGGGCGACCAGCTCGAGAGCGGCGAACGGACCATCCGCGAGCTGGTCATCTTCAACGACGAGGAGATCACCGACGAGCGCATCGAGGAGCGACGGCGCCACGTCCGCAAGCAGATCGACGCGGTCCGGAAGGCGCTGGCGGCCGCCGAGAAGCTCGAGGAAAAGCTCGCCGGCACGCCCAGGGGAGCCACGACGCGCGACAAGCGGAAGTACCGCCGGGCGAAGTGGGCCGCGATGCGCGCGCGTGTCGAGGTCTCCACGCTGATTCGTGAAATCGAGTTCACCGAGTCGGTCAAGCGCCGGCTGATCGACGACATGAAGGAAGCCGTCGAGAGCGTCAAGTCGGTCCAGCGCGAAATCGACGGGCACGAGCGCCAGCTCAATCCGAAGAACAGGAAGCAGAAGCTCAAGGAAGAGGACCGGAAGATCGTCCAGCGCCAGGTCAAGGAGCTCAAGGTCAGGCTCAAGGGAATGACCGACACGCTCCAGCAGGCGCCCGACGAGCTGAAGCGCACGCTCGACACCATCGTCCGCGGGGAGTGGCAGGCCGAGCAGGCCAAGAAGGAGCTCGTCGAGGCGAACCTCCGCCTCGTCGTCTCGATTGCGAAGAAGTACACGAACCGCGGTCTGCAGTTCCTCGACCTGATTCAGGAAGGCAACATCGGCCTGATGAAGGCCGTCGACAAGTTCGAGTACCGCCGCGGCTACAAGTTCTCCACGTACGCGACCTGGTGGATCCGCCAGGCCATCACGCGGGCAATCGCGGACCAGGCGCGCACGATCCGCATCCCGGTCCACATGATCGAGACGATCAACAAGCTGATTCGCACGTCGCGCGCCCTCGTCCAGGAGCTGGGCCGCGAGCCGACCTCGGAGGAGATCGCCAAGCGGATGGACATTCCGGTGTCGAAGGTCCGCAAGGTCCTGAAGATCGCCCAGGAGCCGATCTCCCTCGAGACGCCGATCGGCGAAGAGGAAGATTCGCATCTGGGCGACTTCATCGAGGATCGCCAGGTGGTGTCGCCCGCCGAAGCGGTCATCAACCTCAACCTGAAGGAGCAGACCGAGTCGGTGCTGAAGACGCTGACCCCGCGCGAGGAGAAGGTGATCAAGATGCGCTTCGGCGTCGGCGACGGCAGCGAGCACACACTCGAAGAGGTGGGCCAGAGCTTCGCCGTCACCCGCGAGCGCATCCGCCAGATCGAGGCCAAGGCGCTGCGGAAGCTCCGACACCCCTCGCGCAGCCGCAAGCTTCGCGCGTTTCTCGAGGGGCGGACGACGTAGAATGGAGCGGGCCCATAGCTCAACGGTCAGAGCCGCCGGCTCATAACCGGCCCGTTCCAGGTTCGAATCCTGGTGGGCCCACCTTGACGATGAACAGTCGATCGAACACAGCACGTCTCCTGACCGGCGCTCCCGTGGCGCCGTCGCCAGCCCTGCAGCCCCGGTGCGCAAGCGCCGGGGCTTTTTTTGTATCTGCTCATGCACGCTGATCTCGAACGTCTGATCGCCCTCCAGAAGATCGACCTGGCCGTCGCCGAGGCCAGGCGCCAGCTCGCCGCCGAGCCCGATCGCCAGCAGGCGCTCGACGGCCGTCTCGAAGCGGCGCGTCAGGCGGTCGCCGGCGCGAAGGCGCGCCTGACGGAGAACCAGAACGTGCGGCGCCAGCTGGAGAAGGACGTCGCCGTCCACCAGGGCCGCCTCTCGAAGTTCCGCGAGCAGGCGATGGCCGTCAAGACGAACCAGGAATACCACGCGATGCAGAAGGAGATCGGCTTCGCGCAGGACGAGGTGAAGACCATCGAGGACAGGATGCTCGAGCGCATGCTGGAGGGCGACGAGCTCGCCGCGGAGGTCAAGCGCGCCGAGGCGGAGCTCGCGAAGGAGCAGAAGGCGATCGATGCGGAGCGCCGGGCGCTGGCGAACGAGATCGGCGAGCTCGGCGCCAGGATCGAGCGGCTCACGGCCGACCGCGCCACGCTCGTCTCCGGCATCCATCCCGCGGTCCTCGCCACGTTCGAGCTCGTCGCCGGGCGCCGGAACGGGCTGGCCGTCGCCGAGGCGCGCGAGGGCCACTGCACGATCTGCCACGTGCGGCTCAGGCCGCAGGTGTTCAACACGATCCGCCGCAACGAGGACATCGTGCAGTGCGACAGCTGCCAGCGGATCATGTATTTCTCCCCGGCACCCGCCGCCGCCGAAGACGTGGCGTCCTCCTCCAAGTGAAGCCGCTCGCGCCAGGGCCGGGCGACATCGACATCGTGGCGTACATCGACGGCGGCGCGCGCGGCAATCCGGGCCCGGCCGGCTACGGCGTGCGCATCGAGCGTCCCGACGGGACGCCGGTCGAGGAATTCAGCCAAGCGATCGGCGTCGCCACCAACAACGTCGCGGAGTATCGCGGCCTGATCGCGGCGCTCGAGTGGGCGAGGGCGAACGGCTGCCGGCGCGTCCTCGTCCGATCGGACTCGCTGCTGCTCGTGCAGCAGATGCGCGGCGTGTTCAAGGTGAGGAACGCCGGGCTGCAGCCGCTGCACGCGAAGGCGAGCCTGCTGGCTCACGATGTCGGGCGCGTCACCTTCGAGCACGTCGGCCGTGTGCTCAACGCGCACGCCGATCGCCTGGCCAACGAGGCTATGGACGCGGCGCAGCGTCCGGCGGGGTGAGCTCCCGGTACAGCCACGCTTTCGCGATGGCCCACTCGCGCTTGACGGTCGCCGGCGATACACCGACCACGGCCGCCGTCTCCTCGACCGTCAACCCCGCGAAATAGCGGAGATCCACGATCGCCGCCTGCCGGGCATCGAGGAGGGCGAGGCGCTCGAGCGCTTCGTCGAGCGCAAGGACGTCCGGATCGGCGCCCGGCGCGGGAACGGCGTCGCCGAGCGGGGTCAACTCGACGCCGCCGCCGCGCTTGTCGCGTCCGCGCGCGCGGGCATGATCGACCAGCACGCGCCGCATGATCGTCGCCGCGAGCGCGAAGAACTGCGGCCGATCCCCTTCGAGCCGCTCGACGCCGGCGAGCCGCACGTACGCTTCGTTGACGAGCGCCGTCGTCTGGAGCGTGTGGCCCGAGCGCTCGTCGCGCATGTACCGGTGCGCGAGCCGGTGCAGCTCGTCGTACACGAGCGGCACCAGCGCGTCGCGGGCGGCGGGGTCGTGGTTGGCCCAGGCGCTGAGGAGCTGCGAGAACGTCTCTCCGCCACCGGCCGGACTCGCCTTATCTGTCATCGAGTCAACTGCTTAGCGTGATTGTATCGCAGCCTGCCGACTCCGTTCCGTTTCGTGTGAGCCGTTTCGCTCCCGTCCGACGCCCTAGAGGGTGAACGCGATTTTCGCCATCCGACGGCTGCGGCCGTGGCAGGATGGCGCACGAAGGAGGGAACATGAAATCCAGCTTCGTCACCTGCGCGGTCGGCGCGGCGCTGGCTGCGACGGTCGGCGCCGGCGCGCAGACGCCGACGAAAGCGGCCGCGCCGGCGCAGCACGTGATGGTGACGCCGGGCGACGTGAAGTGGGGACCGGTGCCGCCGTTTCTGGCCCCGGGCGCGCAGATGGCCGTCCTCGACGGCAATCCGGGCAAGCCGGGGTTCTTCTCGGTGCGGCTGCGCATGCCCGACGGCTACAAGGTGGCGCCGCACTGGCATCCCACCGACGAGAACATCGTCGTCATCCAGGGGGAATTCCTGATCGGCGCCGGCGACACGTTCAGCGAGTCCGCGGCGCGCGACCTGCCGGTCGGATCGTTCACGAAGCTGCCCAGGCGGATGCATCACTTCGCCGGGGCGAAGGGCGAGACGATCGTGCAGATCTACGGTCAGGGTCCGTTCGTGGTGAACTACGTCCACCCGGAGGACGACCCGCGGGGGAAGACACCGACGAAGTAGGCGTACGTCAGGCGAGGCCGAGCAGGCGCCGGCCACCGGCCTCGCCGAACCTGTCGGCCGAGCGGGCCCGGCGCGCGCCGGCGCGCGCCATTGCGTCCTCGAAGCGGCGGTCGCCGCGGACCGGATCGAGCCATCCGTCGCGTGCGAAGGCCTCGCAGCACGCGAAGCCGCCGTCCACGGCCCGCTCGAACTGCGCGATCGCGCGGTCGAGGGCGCCGAGACGGGCGTAGGTCCGGGCGATGTGGTAGATCGACTCGGGATCCGGATTGCGCGGTGCGAGCGCGTCGAGCAGCGCCGCGCACTCGACGGTCCGGCCCTCGAGCAGCAGCGGGAAGATCGACTGGTACGAGCGGGTGATCGGGTCGCGCACGACGGCGGCCGACGCGCGAGCCGCGGCGATCGCCTCCTCGTAGCGGCCGAGCGAGACCAGCGGCAATCCCACGAAGAAGCCGGTGAACCCTTCCGCGCGCCCGTACTCGCCGCGCATCCAGTAAGTGTTCGCGATCCCGGTCTGCACATGGGGGTCGAGCTGGCGTGCGCGCTCATGGGCGGCGATCGACTCGTCGAGCAGCCCGCAGTAGCGGCACGCGTGCACGAGCCCGGCGAACAGTTCGGGATCGGCGCGCCGCTGACGCGCGCGGCGCACGAGGCGCAGCATCGCGTCCTCGGCACGCCCGAGGTCGGTCTCGAGCGGCGTGTAGAGATGGTGCGCCAGCGGCAGATCGGGGTTCAGCTCGAACGCCTTCCGGAACGCCGCTTCCGCGCGGCCGAGATTCTCGCGCATCTCGGCGACCGTGTCCGATCGGAACTTCGCGGTCAGCCGGAAGCAGCGCCCGAGCCGCGCCCAGGCCGGCGCGTATCCGGGATCCTCGCGCACGCACTCGACGAACAGATCGCGCGCGACGGTCCACTGCTCGGAATCGTAGAAGTGATGATTGCCGCGCAGGTACAGCTCGTAGGCCTTGGCGCTGGCCGGCGAGTCGCGCCGCAGCATCCGCTGGTCGCGCGACGTCAACGGCAGCGACACCGAGTCGACGATCCGATCCGTCAGCTCGTCGTGCACGCGGATCAGATCCTCGGCGGGCACGTCTACCCGTTCGGACCAGATGATGGTGCCCTGCGGCGCCGTGAGCAACTGCGCGTTGACGCGGAGCTGCGCGCCGGTGCGGAGCAGCGTGCCCGTCAGGACCGCGTCTACCTCGGCCTGCGTCGCGAGCGCTTCGAGGTCGAGCGGCTCGGCGGCAAAGCGGGCGGCGGTCATGCTCGAGCGGACGATCATCGTGTCCAGGCCGGACAACGTCGTGGCAATCGCATCCGCGAGACTGAACGCCATGAACTCGATGTCGGCGTCGGCGCGCAGCATCCGGAATGGGAGCACGATGAGCCGCGTGCGCGGCGCGAGCGCACGCCGCGGCGTCGCGATGTCCTCGGCGTCCGCGGCGCCCGCGAGAAGGGGCGATCGCGGAGCGTCGGACTCGAGCTGCTTCCTGACGGCGGTCAGGGCGGCCGCGATGTCCGCCGCGTTCGCGTGGCGGTCCCCGGGCGCCTTCTGCAGCGCGCGCGTGATCACGCGTTCCAGGGCACCCGGCACCGCCGGCGCCTGCAGCACGATCGGCATCGGCTCGCGGCCGACGATAGCGCTGATCGCGTCGGCGGGCGTCGCGCCGGCAAACGGAGGACGGCCGGCGATCATCTCGTACAGGATCACGCCGAGGCTCCAGATGTCGCTGCGCGCGTCGAGCGGCTGCCCGCGCGCCTGTTCGGGCGACATGTACCGCGGCGTCCCGAGCAGCAGGCCGACGCGCGTCCCGGCGCCCGCGTCTCCAGCGCCGGCGGCGGCATCCGGCCCGACGAGCTTGGCGAGGCCGAAGTCGACGACCTTCAGGTGCCCGTCCGGGCGCAGCATGATGTTCTCGGGCTTCACGTCGCGGTGCACGATCCCGCGGGCGTGCGCCGCGCCGAGTGCGCCGGCAACCTGCAGCGCGATGTCGACCGCTTCGCCGGGGGCGAGCGGGCCGCGGCGAAGCCGCTCGCGCAGCGTCTCGCCTTCGACGAACTCGCTCACGATGAACGGGCGCCCGTCGAGCTCGCCGAAGTCGTGGATGACCAGGATGTGAGGATGGTTGAGGCTCGAGGCGGCGCGCGCCTCCTGATGAAAGCGCCGAAGGCGCTCGGGATCGGCGGCGACATCGCGCGGCAGCAGCTTCAGCGCGACGCGCCGATCGAGCTTGCTGTCGTGCGCCAGGTACACTTCGCCCATGCCGCCGGCGCCGACGAGCGACAACACGCGATACGGCCCGGCGACGCGGCCGATCGGCTCGCCCGGCCCGCGATCGAGGAACGGCGCGAGCGACGGCGGCTGTTCGAGGAAGCCCGCCGAGCGATCGTGCGCGAGGATGAGCGAATCGATTTCCTGCCGAAGGCGGGCATCCCCGCTGCAGGCCGCGTCGACATACGACTGGCGATCGGCGCCGTCCAGGGCCAGCGCCGCATCGAGAATCGCCTTGATCCGCGGCCACTGTTCCTGCGTCATCGCCATGGCGGTCCCCTGTCCGGCGGCAGAGGCGGGACTACCGGTCCGTCGGCTTGCGCGTCGTCCGCGTCACGATGATCGGCAGATTCGCCGCGCGCAGCCGCTCGTTGAAGCCGCCGAGATCGCTGCCGAACACCTGATCGAGCTGCCGCTGCAGGGTCGCGAGACGCGTCTGGAGCTCCTTCAGCACCGCGCCCTGCTGCGTTGTCGGCTTGAAGTCGGCGCTCTGAAGGCCGTTTGCCAGGTACCCGAGCTTCTGCACCAGCTTCGAGCCCCACCGCACGCCGTCCTGGCCGTGGCCGGTGGCTCGCAGCTCGACGAGCTCCCCTTCGACCGCGATCACCTTCTGAGCGAGGTCGTCGGCCGCCTTCTTCACCTCCGCGCTCGTCGTCAGGTTCTTCAGGTTGTCGATCTGCGCGCGCACGATCTCGGCGCTGTTCACCGCGTCGACGGCGGTGTCGAGGTCGTGGCGGAGCGCCGTCAGCACCTGCTGCTGGGCCGCGATGTCGGCGTCGGTCCCGCCGGAGTGCGGATCCTTGAGGACCTGCAGCGGCGCGGTATAGTCGCGGCCGGCCGCCGACAGCTTGACGGTGTACGTGCCCGGCGCCTGCAGGATCGTGAGCCCGCCGCCGCCGGCGCCGAACCCGCCGCCCTCGCGGATTCCGTCGGGGCCGACGCGGATGTCCGGCGCGTACAGCGGGCTCGTCCGGAAGACGACGCGTTCCGACGGCTCATCGTGCAGGTTCCAGTACACGCGGTGCAACCCGGGGGTCCCCGGCCCCTTCAGGGTTCGCACGGTGCGGCCCCTGGCGTCCTGAATCGCAAGGGTCACGCCGCCGTCCTGGGCCGCCTTCAGGTAGTAGTTGATGTCCGCGCCGTACGGCGGATTCTCGCCGCTGGTCGGATCGTCGTAGGGAACGGCGGGCGCCGTGATCTCGCGGAAGCGATACGCGGGGCGCGGCGCGAACAGGTGCGCAGCCGCGCCGGTCACCTGCGCCAGCTCGCGCAACGGCGTCACATCGTCGAGGATCCAGAATCCGCGTCCGTAGGTGGCGACGACGAGATCGTTGAAGTGTTCCTGCACGGTCAGCCAGTAGGCCGGCGCGTGCGGCAGGTTCATCTGCAGCGGCTGCCACTCGCCGCCGTCGTCGAACGACACGTACACGCCGTTCTCGGTTCCCAGGTACAGCAGCCCGCGCGTGACCGGATCCTCGCGGATGCAGTGCGCGTAGCTCAGCATCGTGTGCGGAATGCCGTTCGTGATCAGCTTCCATGTGCTGCCGTAGTCGGTCGTCCTGTAGACGAACGGGTCACGGTCGTTCATCTGATGGAAGTCGATGGTGATGTACGCCGTCCCCGCGTCGAACCGCGACGGTTCGATGTTGTTCACCGTGCCGAACGGCGGCAGGTCGGGGATGTTCTTCGTGACGTTGGTCCACGTCTTGCCGTCGTCGCGGGTCAGCTGCACGAGGCCGTCGTTGGTGCCGGCCCAGATCAGCCCCGCCTGCTTCGGCGACTCGGCAATCGCGTGCACGACGTCTGCGTACTCGACGCCGATGTTGTCGGGCGTCAGGCCGCCCGAGCTCTGCTGGCGGGTCTTGTCGTTCAGCGTGAGATCCGGGCTGATCTGCTGCCAGCTCTGGCCGCCGTCGGTCGACCGATGCACGTACTGGCTGCCGAGGTAGATCTTGTTGTGGTCGTGCGGAGAGATCGCGAACGGCGCGTCCCAGACGAACCGGTACTTCAGATCGGCCGCCGGGCCGTTCTCGTCGTCCGGCCAGACCTCGACGTTCCTCATCTGCCGCCTGCTCTCGTCGTAGCGCACGACGATGCCGCCGACGCTGCCCGAGCCGGAAGCGGTCGACCAGATGATGTTCGGGTCGACTGGATCCGGCGTGGCCCAGCCGCTCTCGCCGCCGCCGATCGCATGCCACATCGCGCGCGGGATGCCGCGGCTGAACGGGCCGCCGCCCTCGTCGAGGCGGCTGTTGCTCGGCCCCCGATAGGAAGGTCCGTCCTGCTTGTTGCCGTACACCTGGTACGGAATCTGGTTGTCGACCGTGACGTGGTAGATCTGCGCGTTCGGCAGCCTCAGCTTCAGCCACGTGCGGCCGCGCGTCTCGGAAATCGAGAGGCCCTGATCGTGCCCCACGATCATGCGGTTGCCGTCGGTCGGGTCGATCCACATGTCGTGGTGGTCGCCGCCCGGCGCCTCGAGACCCCGCTGCGGAACCAGCGTGACGCCCCCGTCGATCGACTTGCTGAACGACGCGTTCAGGAAATACGTCTCGTTCTCGTTGTCGGTGGAGACCGCCATCCGGCCGTAGTACGCCGCACGGCCCATCGCGTTCCGGTCCGCGCTGACCATCCGCCACGTCTCGCCGCCGTCGTCGGAGCGCCAGACCTGGCCGCGGTCGGTCGGCTGTCCGTGCCAGGGCACGCCGTCCCCGGTTTCGATGGTCGCGTAGACGCGCCTCGGATCCGAATGCGCGATGGCCGGCATCACCTTGCCGACCGGCCTCGTGGGAAGCCCATGCCCGGTGAGCTTCTTCCAGGTGAGGCCGCCGTCGCGCGACATGAACAGGCCGCTGCCCGGCCCGCCGCTCTCGCGCCCCCACGTGTGGATCTCGATCTGCCACATCCCGGCGAAGAGGATGCGCGGATTGCCCGGGTCCATCGCGAGGTCGGAGCAGCCTGTCTTCTCGTCGACGAACAGCGTGCGCTGCCATGTCCTGCCGCCGTCCGCCGTGCGGAAGACACCACGCTCCGGCTGCGGTCCGTAAGCCGTGCCGAGCGCGCACGCGAACACGACGTCCGGATTCGTCGGATCGACGATGACTCGGCCGATGCGCCCTGTCTTCTCGAGGCCCATGAGCGCCCAGGTCCTGCCTGCGTCGGTCGATCTGTAGATCCCCTGACCAATCGAGATATGACTCCGGATCCAGGCTTCGCCCGTGCCCGCCCACACGATGTTCGGATCGGACGGCGCGACGGCCAGCGAACCGATCGACTGCACCGGCTCATCGTCGAAGATCGGCCGCCAGTGCACGCCCCCGTCGACGGTCTTGAAGACGCCGCCCGAGGCGTTCCCGGCGTAGTACACGAGCCGGTCGCCGGGTACGCCGGCGACGGCGGACACGCGGTTTCCCTCGGGACCGATGAACCGCCAGTGAAGATCCTTGTAGATATCGGGCGTCACGTGCGGCGCCGGTTGCTGCGCGCGGCCCGTCGCGAAGCACGCGGCCGCGACAGCGACTGCCGCTGCCGTCCTGAGCACGACGGACCTGCCGGATCTCGAGGTAGGCGACATGAAGGGCCTCCGCTGATGGGCGCACGCTACTCCCGAGCGGCCCTCCGGTCAAGACGCGAAAGCCCGGGTTGCGCAGGCACTGACGACGCGGGCGCCCGATGCGGTGAACTTGACCGCGCGGACGGGAGAGGCGCGGCGGATTCGCGTCAGACGGCGCGGATGGCGGCGGCCAGGCGGCCGGCCGCGCGCCCGTCCCGCCGGTACGAGCACAGGACCTGAGGATGGCTGGCCGTGCAGAGCCGGGCGGTGTGGATTTGCGCAGCCGGCACGCCGGCGTCGAGGAGTTGATCGCGCGTCGCGGTCCAGCCGTCGAAGAACCAGTGATCCGGCCGCGGCGTCGCCGGCAGGCCCGGCATTGGCGGGTTGCCGGCGATCGCGAGCGGCCGCTCGTGGAACCAGCGCGCGATCGTGCTCTGTTCGAATCCGGCCGCGACGAACCGCTCGCGTACGACGCGTCCGACCTCGTAACAGCACGCGCCGATCGCGGGACCGATCGCCGCTATGAGATCCTCGGGCCGGCTCGCGAACGACCGGTGCATCGCTTCGACGGCCTCGACCGCGACGCGGGCGGCCGTCCCGCGCCACCCGCCGTGGACCGCTGCCAGCGCACCGACCCTGCGATCGGCAATCAGCAGCGGCACGCAGTCGGCCACCTGAATCGCGATGGCGACCTCCGGGTCGTCCGACACGATCGCGTCCGCTTCGGGACGGCTGCGAGGGGCGGGCGGTTCGCCAGCGCGACGCACTACGACGCAGCGGCCGTGCACCTGTCGGAGGCGAAGCAGGGGCGACCCGCCGATCTCGAGCGCCTGGCCCACGTCCGTCCATGCCTGCTCATCATCGTCGCGGGGTGTGGATCCCAGGCGCCAGTGACGCGTCGTAAACAGGTGGCGGGCGAACGGCTCCAGCGCGTCGCAGACGAGCGCGGGACCGTGGGGGCTCTCGACCCATCGGAAGCCGGCGGCCGGCGTCGGCAGCATACTAATAATGTTAAGCCATGGCGAACATCATCGGCCTCGGCCTCGACGCCACGGAGATCGATCGGATCTCGGACACGATCGAACGGTACGGCGAGCGGTTCCTCCGTCGCGTCTTCACCGACGGCGAGGTCGCGTACTGTTCGCGCCGGCGCGTGCCGGCGATCCATTTCGCCGGTCGGTTCGCAGCCAAGGAAGCAGCGATGAAGGCGCTGGGCACGGGGCATTCGCAGGGCGTGCTGTGGCGCGACGTCGAGGTGGTGCGTCACGGCGGCCCGCCGCGGCTGCAGTTCCACGGCGGCGCGGCGCGGCGCTTCCAGGCCATGGGCGGCCGCTCGTCGCTCCTCACCATCACCCACACCGACGACCTCGCGCTCGCACAGGTGATGATTCTGGGCGGGTGACGGAAACGGGAGCGGCCTCGTTCGAGGCCGCTCCCGTCGGATCGTCAGAACGGGCTGCCGTTGGACGGATTCAGTATGAGCATCGGCGCGCGCTCGTGCCGCGGATTGAAGTCGAACAGAGGGAACAGCGATCCGGCCGTCGAGTCGGCCGCATGGTTGCCCAGCCGGCCGAGCTGCCAGTTGTCTTCGATGAACCGGAGGACGGACGCCTGGTCGGTCACGTCGTGGTCGACGTAGTTCTGCTTCGCCCACGGAGAGATCACGAGCAGCGGCAGCCGCGGCCCGAGCCCGCAGCGTCCTTCGGGCGAGCCGACGGGCGCAGCCCCGCAGTTCCCCGCACCGAACAGCGCATCGTCGGGCGTGTTCGACTCCCGCACCACCGGTCCCATCACATGATCGTACCAGCCGTCGGAGTCGTCGTAGGCGATTACGATGGCGGTGTGTTCCCATTCGCGCATCCGCATCAGCCGGTTGATTGTCTCGACGAGGAAGGTCTGCTCGTCGATCGGATCGGAGTAGCCGGCGTGACCGTCCTGATACGCGGCAGCCTTCAGGAAGCTGACGGCGGGCAGACGGCCGGCTTCGGCGGCCGCCCAGAAGTCGGCCAGGTCGTACTGATGATTCGCGCGGTCGTCGTGCCCGATCTGTTCGACACGGCTGGGCGCCAGGTGGTGCGGATTGGCCGTCTGCGGGTAGTACTGGAACGGCTCGTGATGCGGGATGTAGTCCGCTGACGAACCGCCGGCGACGTTCGTGTGCGTCGCCCCGCAGATGGCGGGAGCGGCACCGGTTGCGGGAGTCGTCGGACGGAACCCGCCCTGGAACCAGCCCCACGAGATACCGCGTGCGTTCAGCAGATCGCCGACGTTCCGTCCGGCCATTGCCACCGCGGTCTTGCTCGCGGGCGTGCAGTCGTCGAGCGCGGGCCGCGGATCGCCGATGATGGTGCCCACCTGTGTGATCGGATCGACCGACGTCAGGTTGCCTGCCGCGCTGCCGTGGACGAGCGTGGCGCCCCACGTCTGGCCGGCGACGAGGTTGAGCGCTCCCGGCGTGGACGGACCGAAGGTCGTGCCGAACGAGTTGTCGCTCATCGCGAAGCGCTGGGCGTAGTTCCACAGGGCGGTCACGGTGTTCCCGTCGTAGTAACCCATCACGAGACCCGCACCCTTGCCGGCATCGTCGCAGCCCGGACCGCCGGAGCCGGTCGACTCGGGAAACCTGTCCATCGCGCCGCGATCGAATGCGACCTGCTCGCTCTGGTAGCCGTGGTCCTCGTCGCAGGTGACCGCATGCGCGGTCCCCAGCCGGAAGGGCTGGATGGAATTGGGGTCGTGGTCCAGGAGGCCGCCGGGGAACAGCCCGTTGACAATGGGCGTGCCGGGCGCCGCCGCGAACTCGGGGCCGTCACCTGCATTGGCGGCGTTCGGGTAGGTCGCGAAATAGTGATCGAACGACACGTTCTCCTGAAAGATGACGACGATGTGAGTGATCGGCGTGATGGTATCGCGATCGCCGCGGCCGTCGTTCTCGCGGCCGCGCCCGCCAGCGTCGGCCCGCGTCATCGTCGGCATCGCCACGGCCGCCGCCAACGTTACGGCCAGCAGTCCGCGGCGTCCTTGAGCGGACCGATTCGTGGTCCTGTCCTTCATACGGATCCTCCGTTCTGCTCGAGAGCGAGCGACTCCCAGGCTATGCGACGCGTTCGACGCGGCAATGACAGCGGCGACACCGTTCGGTATCGATGACGACAACAGGCTGTAAAGCGTCATGACCCCGTCGGGAGGGGCAGCGCGCGAACCGCTCGCCAGGTCCCGACGCGAGCTCGGATCCGAAGATCGAGCGGAGTCGGTCTTCCGCCGTGCGGCGTGCGCAACGCCCGTTGTCATCCTGAACGGCCCGGTGCGTGCACGGCCCGCGTCTCGTGCGGCTCTCCCGAGACAAGAGCCGTCTTCCCGACCGTTTACGGCGACACGCCTGACATCCGCGCGGCGGCATCGCCTTTGAGTGACCGCGGATCGGCTGCCGCAGCCGAGACGAGGAGAGCAACGTGACTGTCAAGATCACGCCGAACGACAAAGGCAATCCGCCAGGAAAGCTGGCCGATGCCGAGCTGCACTTCAGCGATGGGCCGCTCAGCGGCCTGAAGCTGATCGGGTTTTCCATCTGGGAGCGCCGCGGCGGTAACGGCCGTAACGTCACCTTTCCGGCCCGCCAGTACAGCGTGAACGGCGAGCGCCGCAGCTTCGCCCTGCTGCGCCCGATCGTCGACTCGACGGCGCAGGACCGGATTCGTGAGCTGATTCTGGAGGCGTATCAGGACTTCGAAGCGCAGGCGGCCGTCGCTTCGTGACGTCGACGAGCGCGAGGCTTCAGCCGGGCGAAGGCTCTACTGAATCACCGGCAGCAGGCGCGCGTTCTCCTGCTGCCGCTTCGGCGGAAGCGTCCACTCCTCGCGCAGGGCCTTGGCGAACTCCGCCTGGAAGAACGACGTCTTCATGCCGCCATCGATGATGTCCCAGGGCAGCACGGCATCGCGGCTGCGGTCGCGGAAGATGTAGAAGTCGGCGTCGATGCCGGTCTCGGCGACGGCGGCGCGCCAGTTCTGGCCGTTGCGCTCTGCCGCATCGATGGCCGGCGCGACGCGGCGGTCGCCGAGCGACAGGAGCGCCTGGTAGTAGGAGTGCCGTTCGGACTTGATGCTGAAGTACACGTTGTCGATCCCGGAGGTCAGGGCGCGAAGCCGCTTGATCTTGCCGTCGATCGCAGCCAGATCCTCCATCGGCAGCCACTGGTAGGCCGTGGCAGGCTTGGGCACGAGCGGGTTCACCGAAGCCGCGATCCGTCCGACCTGCCCGCGCGGCCGCGCATGCCGCAGCATGCGGTCGCGCATCTCGAGCGTGAGGTCCCGAATGGCCACGAGGTCGTCGTCGGTTTCGGTTGGGAGGCCGATCATGTAGTACAGCTTCAGGTTCTCGATGCCGCTCGCGAAGATCAGATCGGCGCGATCGAGAATCTCGTCGTTCGTGACCGTCTTGTTGATCACGCGGCGGAGGCGGTCGGACCCGGTCTCGGGCGCAATGGTGATCGACCGCTCGCCGCTGGCGCGGAGAATCTTCACGATCGCCGGCGTCAGGTCGTCGAGGCGCAGTGACGCGGGGCTGATGCTGTAGCCCATCTCGTGCAGCCGCGCCAGGATGCGTTCGATGTCCGGGTGATCGCAGAGCGCAATCGAGACGAGGCCGGCCCGCGACGCGAACGGCCTCGCCTGCCCGGCGAGCTGGAGGATACGGTCGGTGGGAAATGCGCGCACAGGCAGGTAGTTGTATCCGGCCCAGCAGAACCGGCACAGGTTGGCGCAGCCGCGCACCACCTCGACGAGGAACCGCGAACCGAACTCCGTGTCGGGCGTGAAAATGTTCGTCGCCGGCGGATCGACCGCGTCGGTCGTCCTCAACGCGGCCTTCCGCACGGGGACCGGTGCACCCTCGACCGTCGGCACGAAGCCCGTCAGCGTGCCGTCGGCGGCGTGCTGCGGCTCGTAGAACGCCGGCACGTAGAACCCTCGCTCGTGCGAGAGCTGCAGCAGCAGGTCGCGGCGTCCGGCTGCCGACGCGAACGCGCGCGCGAGCGCCGGGACGAGCGCTTCGCCCTCGCCGGCGGCAATCACGTCGGCGAACGGCGCGAGCGGTTCGGGATTGACGAAGGTCACTGCGCCGCCGATCACCACGAGCGGGTGTCGATCGGTGCGCTCGGCCGCATACCGGGGAACTCCGGCGAGACGGAGCAGCGTGAGCACGTTCACGTAGTCCCATTCGAACGAGACCGAGAACGCGATCACGTCGAAGTCCGCAACCCTCGTCTGCGACTCGAGGGTGACGAGCGGCGCGCCCGTGCTCAGCAATTCCGCGAGCTCCTGCTTCGGCGGCAGAAAGAAGCGCTCGCAGACAATGTCGTTCTCCGCGTTGAGGAGCTTGTAGACGGTCTGGAAGCCGAGATTCGACATCCCGACCCAGTAGGTATTGGGAAACGCCAGGGCGACGCGCAGGCGATCGCCATGCGGCTTGACGACGTAGCCGGTTTCTTTCGAGAGGATCGTGCGTGCGCGCTCGCGCTGCTGCCAGGAATTCATGCGACGTGCGGCCCCAGCGGACGCTGACGCTCAGACGTCGGCGTTCTCGATTGCCGTGGATCTATCTAGTCTACCATCGAGAACGGCGCCGCCCTGAACCCTGAGCCGTCGGACCTGAACCCTTCGCTAGCTCTCCTGACGGCGCAGGAAAGCCGGGACGTCGAACGTCGTGCTGAGGTCGAAGTCGGGGCTCTGGGCCGGCGGCAGGTCGCCGGCGGGAGTCGCGCCCACCACGGATGAGCCGTTCGCACCCGCCGCGAGCGGCAGGTCGAGAAGAGGCCGCCGGGCGATGGTCAGTCGCGGCATGGCCGTGCGATCGATGCCTGCCGTCACGGCCGCGGCCGCAGCAGCCGGCTCCGGGGCCCGCATGCGGGGCTGGTCGGCGTACGCGGTCATGTCGACCGGCGTCTGGGCCGTCGACGCGGCGGGGCGGGCGGCGGCCGGCGCACCGAACCCGGTCGCGATGACCGTGATCTTGACCTTGCCCATCAGCGCGGGATCGACCACGGCGCCGAAGATGATGTTCGCGTCCTCGTCGGCCGCTTCCTGGACGATGAGCGACGCCTCGCTCACCTCGACGAGCGACAGGTCCGGACCGCCGGTCACGTTGATGATGACGCCGCGCGATCCGTTCACCGACGCGCCTTCGAGAAGCGGGCTCGAAATGGCCCGGCGCGCGGCCTCCATCGCGCGGTCCTGGCCTTCGGCGACGCCCGTGCCCATCATGGCCAGCCCCATGCCCGACATGATGGTCTTCACGTCGGCGAAATCGAGGTTGATCAGCCCTGGCACGAGGATGAGATCCGAGATGCCCTGAATTGCCTGCCTCAGGACGTCGTCGGCGGTGGCGAAGGCGTCGGTGAGCGGCGTCGAGCGGTCGATGATCGTCAGCAGCCGCTCGTTGGGGATCGTGATGATCGTGTCGACGCATTCGCGGAGCGCCTCGAGCCCGCGCTCGGCCTGCAGCTGACGCTTCTTCCCTTCGAACTTGAACGGTTTGGTCACGACGGCAATCGTCAGCGCGCCGAGCTCGCTCCCGAGGCTGGCAATCACCGGCGCCGCGCCGGTCCCCGTGCCGCCGCCGAGCCCGGTCGTCACGAAGATCATGTCGGCGCCGTCGAGCGCCTGGATGATCTTGTCGGTGTCCTCGAGCGCCGCCGACCGGCCGACGTTCGGGTCGGCGCCGGCGCCGAGCCCCTTGGTCAGCCTGCTGCCGATCTGCAGCTTGACGGGCGCGGGGTTCTGCCTGAGCGCCTGCAGGTCCGTGTTGGCGACGATGAACTCGACGCCATCCAGCCCGACCTGGACCATGCGGCTGACGGCATTGCCGCCGCCGCCTCCGACGCCAATCACCTTGATGCGGGCGCCCGTGTTGGCTTCGTCGTCCAGTCGCAGCCGCAGTCGACGGGTGTCCTCGGCGTCACCGTTGAACAGATCGGTCATGTCGCTCCTCGTCTCAGAAGAATTCCCTGAACAGACCGCGCAGCCGGCCGGCCACGCGCCCGAGCGCGCCCGCGCCGACCGGCACGCGCGCGGCGTCCCCCGCAGAATTTCGGTATCCGTACAGCACCAGGCCGACGCCAGTGGCGAACGTCGGGCTGTTCACGTGGTCGGCCAGCCCGCCGACGCCGACCGGACATCCGCGCCGGATCGGCAGGTCGAAGATCTGCTCGGCGATCTCCGGCATCCCGTCGAGGATCGCGCCGCCGCCGGTCAGCACGATGCCGGAGTTGAGGCTCTTCTCGTACCCCGCGCGGCGGATCTCGTCCCACACGAGGTGGAAGATTTCCTCGGCCCTCGGCTGCAGGATTTCGGACAGGATGCGGCGCGCCAGGACGCGCGGCTTGCGCCCGCCGACGCTCGCCACCTCCATCGTGTCGTCCTCGTCCACCATCCCGGACAGCGCGCAGCCGCACTTCCGCTTGATCTTCTCCGCGTCGGGCACCGGCGTCCGCAGCCCGACGGCGATGTCGTTCGTGAAGTGATCGCCGCCGATGCCGATGACCGCCGTGTGCCAGAGGCTGCCGCGCTCGTAGATCGCGATGTCGGTCGTGCCGCCGCCGACGTCGACCAGCGCGACGCCGAGCTCCTTCTCGTCGTCGGTCAGGACGGCGTCGCTCGCGGCGAGCTGCTCGACGACGGTCTCCGCCACCTCGACGCCGGCCCGGTTGACGCATGCGACGACGTTCTGCGTCGAGCTCTGGCTGCCGGTGACGATGTGGACGTTCACCTCGAGCCGCGCCCCCGTCATGCCGACCGGCGCGCCGATGCCGTCCTGCTCGTCGACCACGAAGTCCTGCGGCAGGACGTGGAGAATCTCGCGGCCGGTCGGCAGCGAGACCGCTTTGGCCGCGTCGATCGCGCGCCGGACGTCCTCGCGCGTGATCTCGCGGTTCTTGCCGGCCACGGCGATGACGCCGCGGCTGTTGAATCCCTTGATGTGGGGGCCGGACAGCGCCAGGTGGACCGAGTCGATCTCGACGCCGGCCATCAGCTCCGCTTCTTCGATCGCCCGCTTGATCGACTCGACCGCCGCTTCGACGTTGACGACGACGCCGCGCCGGATGCCGCGCGACTCGGCCACCCCGAGGCCGACGACGTCGAGCCCCTCGCGGTCGAGAATCTCGCCGACGACCGCCGTCACCTTGGACGTGCCGACGTCGAGCCCGACCAGGTATCGCTCTTTCCGCGCCACGCTGCCTCCGAGCTCCGCTTGGGTTTACGGCCTGTCCCTTTCACCGGGTTCTGCGCCGCTCGTGCGCCGGCGCCGCGCCCCGACTCCGCCCCACGGGCGCCGAGGCGGGCCTGACATACACGCGCTGGCCGAAGCGCAGGTCCACGTAGTCGATCGCGTTCACGCGCTCCTTCAGAGCCGGCGCCAGTTCCAGATACGACTCCAGCCGCTCGAGGAACTGGTCCTCCCCGAGGTGGAGGACGGCCGGATCCCCCGTGAGAATCACCGTCGCGTCGTGCAGGTCCCGCACGTCCACCTGCGAAAGGCGCCGCGAAATCTCGGGCTGCCCGCGAACGGCCGCGACGACGCGGGCCGCGAGCCCCGCCCGATCCGAATCGGTCGTGCCGCTCGCCGCCTGACCTCCCGGCGCCAGACCGTCGATGATCGGCAGGTCGAACCCGGCGTACTCCGGCCCGTACTGATCGATGAGCGTTCCCTGCTCGTCCACGAGATACAGCGCGCTGCCGATCCGGCCGATTCCAATCGGCTGCCGCTCCGAGACGGTGACCTCGACGGTCGACGGCAGCGACCGCCTCAGCGCCGCGTCGCGCACCCACGGCGAAGCGAGCAGCCGCCGGCGCCATGGCGCGAGGTCCACCCAGATCAGGTTCTGGCCGCGCAACCCGCCGAGCACCGCGAGCACCTCGCCGCGTGACAGGTGGTCGTTGCCGCGCACGACGATGCGGTCGATCTGCAGCACGCGGGCGTGAATCACGGCGGTCGATCCGTAGTACCCGACGCCGGCCACCGTCGCCCCCGCGACCGCCCAGCGCGCGAGCGGCAGCGCGAACCGCTGCCAGGCGTGTCGCCGGCGCGCCGGCTTGACGTGCGCGCGACGGAAACGTCTGTCGGCGGGCGCCGCAACCGAGCTCACGCCCCGCGCTCCGCGAGCACCTCGAGGAGCCGCTCCGGCACGCTGCCGATCGAGCCGGCGCCAAGCGTGATCACGACGTCGCCCGGACGCGCCACTTCCGCAATCGCCGCGGCGAGATCCTCGAGCCGCGGCACGACGTCCACCGGCACTCCAACAGAACGCCGGACCGCTGCGGCGAGCGCGTCGACCGTGACGCCGGGGATCGGATCCTCGCCCGCCGCGTAGATGCCGGCCAGCAGCACGTGGTCGGCCCCCGCCAGCGCCGGCCCGAACGCGTCCATCAACGCCTTCGTCCGCGTGTAGCGATGGGGCTGGAACGCGACGACGATGCGCCGGTTCAAGCCGCGCGCCGCGGCAAGCACGGCCGCGATCTCCGTCGGGTGGTGGCCGTAGTCGTCCACCACGAGAATCCCGTTCGGCTCGCCACGCACCTCGAACCGCCGTTCGACGCCGTTGAACTCGGTGAGGCCGGCGGCGATCCGATCGAACGGCACACCGAGCTCCATCCCGACGACGACGGCTGCGAGGGCGTTCTGCAGGTTGTGCCGTCCCGGAACCGGTATCGACAGCCGTCCGAGCCGCGCGAGGGGCCGGGCGGGATCCTCCGCGCGGCGCGCGCGCCGCATGACGGTCGCCTCGACCGCCATCCCGCCGAGCGTGACCTCGCACGCCGTCACGTCCGCGTCCGCGGCATCGAGCCCGTACGTGGTCACGCGCCGCGTCATCCGCGGCAGAATCGCCGCGAGGTTCGCATCGTCGGCGCACGCGACCACGGCGCCGTAGAACGGCACCTTGTTGGCGAAGTCGACGAACGCCTGCCGCAGGTCGTCGAAGCCGCCGTAGTTCTCGAGATGCTCGTAGTCGATGTTCGTGATCACGGCAATTGTCGGAAACAGCTTCAGAAACGACCGGTCGCTTTCGTCCGCCTCGGCGACCATCAGCTCGCCGCGGCCGAGACGCGCGTTGCTCCCGAACGCGCTCAGGCGGCCGCCAATCACCGCCGTCGGATCCAGCCCGGCGCGCTCGAGCACCAGGGCGATCATCGACGTCGTCGTCGTCTTGCCGTGCGCCCCGGCGACCGCGATGCCGTAGCGGAGGCGCATCAGCTCGGCCAGCATCTCGGCGCGCGGGATCACCGGGATCTGCCGGCGGACGGCCTCGCGCGCCTCCGGGTTCGCCGCTTTCACCGCCGACGACACGACCACGACGTCGGCGTCGCCGACGTTGGCGGCATCGTGTCCGTACGCGACGCGGATGCCGAGCGACGCCAGGCGGTCCGTCACGGCCGATCGTTTCTCGTCCGAGCCGCTGACGGCGTACCCGAGATTCGCGAGCAGTTCGGCGATGCCGCTCATGCCGATGCCGCCGATCCCGATGAAATGCACCCGCCGCGTTTTGCCCAGCACGGTACTCTTGGGGCCAGCCTTAAGGCCGGCCCTCCACCGCCGGCAGCTCCGCCGCTGCCAGTTCGAGCGCGCGGTCGACGATGACCTTCGCGGCGTCGGGCCGCGCCTGCCTGCGCGCGGCGCCCGCCATCCGCGCGCGGCGCGCGGGATCGCGGGCCAGCGAGAGCACCCGCGACGCCAGCGCCGGCCCGCTCAAGTCGGACTGCAGCAGCACGTCGGCCGCGCCCGTCTGCGCGAGCGCTTCGGCGTTCCTGCGCTGGTGATCGTCGGTGGCGGTCGGCAGCGGCACCAGAATCGCCGCCTTGCCCGCCGCCGTGATCTCCGCCAGCGTCGTCGCGCCGGCCCGGCTGACGATCAGCTCCGCCTGTCGAAGCTGCCGTCCCATGTCGTACAGGAACGGCTCGACGACGGCCTGAAGCCCCGCCGCGCGGTAGGCGGCGCGGACCATCTCCACATCTCGCTCTCCCGTCTGATGCGTGAGACGAACTGGTGGACGGCTGGCCGCCAGCTCCGGCGCTGCCTCCACCATGGCCATGTTGATCGCGTGCGCGCCCTGAGAGCCGCCAAAGACTAAGACCCTCGTCTGTTCATCGGCCGCCGACTCCTGCGGTCCGCCGGCCTCGAGGAACTCCGGCCGGACCGGATTGCCGCTGACGATCGCCTTCGTGCCAAAGAACGTCTGCGTCTGATCGAACGTCACGGCCGCCGCCCGCACGAAGCGCGCGAGCAGGCGGTTGGTCAGGCCCGGAACGGCGTTCTGCTCCAGGATCATGGTCGGCACTCCGCGCAGGGCCGCGACGAGCACCACGGGCCCCGAGCTGTATCCGCCCACGCCGATCACGAGATGCGGCCGGCGCGCCGACACGATCCGCCACGCGTCCACCAGGCCGAGCGGAACGAGCGCCGCGCCGCGCAGGCGGTCGGCCACCGACTTGCCCTTCAGCCCGCCGCTCCGGATCACGTCGAGCGCAAAGCCTTCGCGCGGAATCACGCGCGCCTCGATGCCCCGCGCGGTGCCGGCGAACGTGATCTCGGCGCCCGGCCGCCGCGCGATCAGCTCGCGCGCAACCGCGATGCCCGGGTACAAATGGCCTCCCGTGCCGCCGCCCGCAATCACGACCCGCAAGGTCATCGTTTCTCACCGCGGGGCCCCACCCCCGCCGCGAACCGGCGCCGACACCGCGCCTCGGAGCTCCACGTCCTCGACGCGGTGCGGCCGCAGGCGCTCACCTCTCACAGGACGCATGCTGCGACACGTTCAACAAGATCCCCATGCCGACCAGCGTGATGAGAAGCGACGATCCGCCGGCGCTGACGAGCGGCAGCGGAATCCCCTTCGTCGGCATCAACCCGAGCACGACGCTGATGTTCACGAACGCCTGCACCGCCACCATCGTCGTCAGGCCGACGGCGAGGAACGCGCCGAAGCTGTCGGGCGCGCGCAGCGCCACGCGCAGTCCGCGCCACGTGATCAGGCAGAAGCACACCAGCACGACGGTGGCCCCGACCAGTCCGAGCTCCTCCGAAATGACCGCGTAGATGAAGTCGGTGTGCGGCTCGGGCAGGTAGAACAGCTTCTGGACGCCGTTCATCAGCCCTTTCCCCCACACCCCGCCGGTGCCCACGGCGATCAGCGACTGGATGATCTGGAAGCCGTCGCCCAGGGGGTCCTCCCAGGGATTCAGAAACGTCAGCAGCCGCCGGCGGCGGTAGCTGGCCCCCATGGCCAGGAGCGCGACCGCCGGCACCAGGCACAGCGCCAGGCCGACGATGTAGGTGTAGTTGAGGCCCGCGGCGAAGATCATCACGGCTGCGATCAGCGCGATCGACATCGACGTGCCGAAGTCCGGCTCGAGCAGAACCAGGCCGACCAGGCAGGCGACGACCACCGCGATCGGCACGAGCGCGTAGCCGACGTCGTTGATTCGATGCATCCGGCGCTCGAGCAGCGCGGCGATGAAGAAGACCGCCACGAGCTTGGCGAGCTCCGACGGCTGAATCCCGAGCGGGCCGACGGCGAACCACCGGTGGGCGTTGTTGACGGTCGGGCTGAAGAGCACCGCGACCAGCCCGAGCGAAACGAAGCCGAGAGACGTCCAGATGAACGCGGGCTCGCGGTAGTGCCGGTAGTCGATCCGCATGACGACGGCCAGCACGGCCATGCCGAGCGCAGCCCACATCGCCTGCTTGACCAGAAAGAAATACGGCCGGTGGTACTTGTCCATCGCCATCACGGCCGAAGCGCTGTAGACCATGACGATGCTGACCCCGACCAGCAGGACGGTCGCCATGAACAGCACCTTGTCGGACTTCAGTTTGCGAGCCATTTGTCAGTCTGCGGCTGGGTCCCGCCCCCGCCGCCTGTCGCGCCTCGCCGTCAGACCCCGCCGGGGAGCGACTACAGCCGACCCGGCTTCGTACCGAAACAACACCGAACGGAGATACGATCGCCATGAGCGGTCAGCAGTCATCAGTCGGCTCCGGATGGAGGCACCAGCTTCACAGGCCGGGGCAGCCTGTGTTCCCAGCAGCCAGTCCTTCATCGCGCAAAGCCGACTGACGACTGCTCACCGCTCACAGCCGACAACCGGGAGCCGGCAGCCGACGGCTACGGGCCATCGGCTTTCAGCCTGCCGACCGCGTCCTTGAACGCCCTTCCGCGGTCCGCATAGTCCCTGAACATGTCGAAGCTCGCGCACGCCGGCGCGAGCAGCACCACCCCCGACGGCCGTGCCAGCGCGTACGCCTGCGCCACCGCATCGGCCATCGATTCCGCGTCGTGCACCGGCACCGCGCCGGCAAGCGCCTCGCGCACCAGGGGACGGGATTCGCCAATGGCCACGACGGCCCTGGCGCGGGCCGCCACCGGCTCGCGGAGTCGTCCGAGGTCGCCGCCCTTGAACCGCCCGCCGAGGATCGGCACCAGGCCGCGGTCGAAGCTTTCGATCGACCGCAGCGCGGCCTCGACGTTCGTCGCCTTCGAGTCGTTGACGAACCGGACGCCGCCGATCTCGGCGACGAGCTCCATCGCGTGCTCGAGGCCGCCGAACGCCTTCACCGCCGCGGTCATCGCGGCCGGCGGCGCGCCGGCGATCCGGCCGACGGTCGCCGCCGCCATGACGTCGCCGACCAGATGGGGCCCGAGCAGCCGGATGGCGTCGAGCGGCACCAGCGCCTCGGTCGCGCCGGGCCGGCGATCGACGATCCATCCCGCGGCCACCGTCGTCCCCTCCGCCAGCGCCTGATGCCGCGCGAAGAGCCGCGTCCGCGCGCGGCCGCGGCGCGCCAGCGCGAGCACCGTCGGATCGTCGGCGTTGACCACCGCCCAGTCCTCGGGCAGCTGGTTCTCGAAGATTCTCGCCTTCGCCGCCGCATACGCCTCGACGCTCGGGTGGCGATCGAGATGGTCGGGCGAGAAGTTCAGCATCACGGCGATCCAGGGATGAAACGTCTCGATCTGCTCGAGCTGAAAGCTGCTGGCCTCGACGACGTGCAGCGTCCGCGGGGTCGAGGCGTCCACCTGCGCGCTGAGCGGCGCCCCGATGTTGCCGCCGACGGTGACGTCGAACCCGGCCGCCTCGAGCATCCGCCCGGTCAGCGCGGTCGTCGTGGACTTGCCCTTGGTGCCGGTGATCGCGATGACGCGCCCCTGCAGCCACCGCGAGGCGAGCTCGATCTCGGCCATCACCGGCACGCCGCGCGCCCGCGCCGCGCGCAGGAGCGGCTGCTCCGGCGGAACGCCCGGGCTGACCACGATCAGGTCGGCGGCGGCAAACGTCTCCGGCACGTGCCCGCCGAGTTCGAGCGCGACGCCGGCCTCGCCGAGCGCCGCCGCTTCCGGCAGGTCGGCGCGGAGGTCGGTCAGCGTCACGCGCGCGCCGCGCGAGGCGAGGAGCCGCGCCGCGGCCACGCCGCTCCGCGCCGCCCCGACGACGACCACCCGCTGTCCGGTCACCACGAATCCCAATGCCTCAATACCCCCGACCGTTCCGCGTCCCGAATCCCGGCCCCACGTCAGCGAAGCTTCAGCGTCGTGAGGCTGAAGAGCGCGAAGATGATCGCGACGATCACGAAGCGCGTGATCACCTTCGGCTCGCTCCATCCCATCAGCTCGAAGTGGTGGTGCAGCGGCGCCATGCGGAAGACGCGCTGACCGGTCAGCTTGAACGACGCGACCTGGATGATCACCGACAGCGCTTCGAGCACGAACACGCCGCCGACGATGACGAGCAGGAGCTCCTGCTTGATCAGGATGGCGACCGTGCCGAGCGCGGCGCCGAGCCCCAGGGACCCGACGTCGCCCATGAAGATCTCCGCTGGGTACGAGTTGTACCAGAGGAACCCGAGCGCGGACCCCACGAGCGATCCGCAGAAGACCGTCAGCTCGGCCGACTGCGGGAAGCGGACGAGCAGCAGGTACTCGGCCAGCACGCGGTTGCCGCTGACGTACGCCAGCGCGGTGTACGCAGCCGCCGCAATCGCGAAGATGCTGATGGCCAGCCCGTCGAGGCCGTCCGTCAGGTTCACGGCGTTCGATTCGGCGACGAGGACGAACACCGCGAACGGCAGGTACATCGCGCCGAGGTCCGGGATCAGCCGCTTGAAGAACGGGAACACGAGGCGCGTGTTGTAGTCGCCGTAGCGGGCCAGCACGAGCAGCGTCGCGCCGACGGCGGTCGCCACGAGCACCTGGTAGAGAAGCTTGTAGCGCGGCAGGAGCCCGTGGTGCGTCCGCCGGACGATCTTCAGGTAGTCGTCGGCGAAGCCGATCGCCCCGAATCCGATTGTCGTCAACACCGCGATCCAGACATAGACGTTCGTCAGATCCGCCCACAGGAGCGTCGGCACGATCGCTCCCGTCAGAATCAGCAACCCGCCCATGGTCGGCGTGCCGGCCTTGGGCCGGTGGGTCGACGGCCCTTCCTGCCGGATCACCTGCCCGATCTGGAACTCGCGCAGCTTGCGCACGAGCCACGGGCCGAAGGCGAGGCTGATGGCCAGCGCCGACAGGCTGGCCGCCGCCGTGCGGAACGTGATGTAGCGCGTCACGTTCAGCACCGACATCTCGGTGTGGAACGGATAGAGGAGGTGGTACAGCATCAGGCGAGCTCCGCCTTCAGCCGCTCCACCACTCTGTCGCTCTTCACGCCGCGCGATCCCTTGACCAGGATCAGGTCTCCGGGCCTCACCAGCGGCGTCATCGCCGCCGCTGCTTCTTCGCTGTCCCCGAAGTGCCGCACCCCGTCCTTCGGCAGCCCGGCCGCTACCGCCGCCTCCGCCATCGCCGCCGCGGGAGCGCCGCCCACCGTCACGAGCAATCCGACGCCGGCCGCCACCGCCGCGCGGCCGACCTCTTCGTGGAGCCGCACCGCGTTCGCGCCGAGCTCGAGCATCTCGCCGAGCACGGCCACGCGGCGCGCCGGCCGCTCGGCGCCAATCACTTCGAGCGCACGGCGCGTCGCCGTCGGGTTCGCGTTGTAGCTGTCATCGAGGACGACCACGCCGCGCGACAGCCGGACCACCTCGCCGCGGTGCGGGGCGGGCGCAAGGCTGCGAGCGCGCTCGGCCGCCGCTTCGAGCGGCACGTCGAACTCGAGCGCCACGGCGGTCGCGGCCAGCACGTTCGCGAGATTTGCGCGTCCGACGAGCGGCGTCGACAGCGCGGCCGATCCCCGCCGCGTCACGACCGTGGCCGAGGTGCCGGAGATGCCCGCGTCGCGGACGTCCGCGGCCTTCACGTCGGCCGGCCGTTCGATGCCGAACGTCACCACGCGACCGGCGAACCGGCGCGCGCGCGCCGCAATCCGGTCGTCGTCGGCGTTGGCCACGAGCGCCGTCGACGATCCGGCGCCTTCGAGAATCTCCGCCTTCGCGTCGGCGATGGCGTCGACCGACGCGAAGAAGCCGAGATGGGCTTCGCCGACGTTCGTCCAGACGCGCACGTCCGGCTCGGCGATGCGGACCAGCGTGCTGATCTCCCCGGCGTGATTCATTCCGAGCTCGACGACCGCAATCTCCGGCCGCCGCCGCAGCTCGACGAGCGACAGCGGCAGGCCGATGTGGTTGTTGAAGTTCCCGCGGTTGCGCATCACCCGATAGCGCGTCGCGAGGAACTCCGCCGTGATTTCTTTCGTCGTGGTCTTGCCCGCGCTCCCGGTGATCGCGACCACCCTGGCTCCTGACTCGACGCGCGCGCGGTGGCCCATCGCCTGCAGCGCGCGGATCGTGTCGTCGACCTCGATGACGACCGCCGCGCCCCCGGCTCGAACCCGCCGGCCGCGCGGGACGACCACGCCGGCCGCCCCGGCCACGAGCGCGGCGCCCGCGAAGTCCGCGCCGTCGAACCGTTCGCCGCGGAGGCCGACGTACAGCTCGCCGGCTCGAAGCGTGCGCGTGTCGATCGACACGCCGGAGAACTCCCGCGCCGCATCGCCGGCCGCGATCGTGCCGGCGGTCGCCCCGGCCACCCACCCAGCATCCAGCCGGAGATCGGACATCCCATTCACGGCGGCGGGTCCCCGGCGGCCCGCCCTACACGACTCCCGAGTTCGTGCGCCGTCGTGCCAGCGCCTCGCGCGCCACCGCCACGTCGTCGAACGGCAGCACGCGATCTCCGATGACCTGATACTTCTCGTGCCCCTTGCCGGCGATGAGCACGAGATCGCCGGGGTGCGCGAGCTCGACCGCCTTGTCGATGGCCTGCCGGCGCTCGACGATCGTGAGCGTCCGCTGCGCGGCGTCGCGCCGCGTGTCGGCCGTGATGCCGCGCTGAATTTCCTCGATGATCCGTTCCGGATCCTCGCTGCGGGGGTTGTCGGACGTGATCACGATCAGATCGCTCAGGCGGCCCGCGACCGCCCCCATCAGCGGCCGCTTGGTGCGATCGCGATCGCCGCCGCAGCCGAACACCGTGATCAGCCGCCCGCGCGCGAGCGGCCGCGCGGTCTCGAGCAGATTGCGGAGCGCGTCGTCGGTATGCGCGTAGTCGACGACCACCGTGACGTCGTCCTTGGCGAGCGAGACGACCTGAAAGCGGCCCGGGACGCCGTCGATCGTCCGCAGGCCGCGCTCGATGGCGTCGAACGGGAGCCCGAGCGCCGTCCCGGTGGCCACCGCGGCGAGGATGTTGTAGACGTTCGGCCGGCCGACCAGGGACGAGCGCACGTGCAGGGTCCCCCTGGGCGTTCGCACCTCGAACGCGAGCCCTTCGAGCGAGAACGACAGGGGGCCGGGCATGATGTCGGCCGCCCGCCCGATCGCGTACGTGACGGGACGCCCGGCGATCTCGACGAGCGACGCCGCGCGCGGATCGTCGAGGTTGACGAGGCTCGGCGCGTCGCGCGGCAGCATCTCGAACAGCCGCCGCTTCGCGCGGAAGTACGACTCCATGTCGGCGTGGAAGTCGAGGTGATCGCGCGTGAGGTTGGTGAACACCGCGGCGCCGAACGTCACCCCGTCCACGCGGCGCAGCGCCAGCGCGTGCGACGACACTTCCATCGCGCACGCGCCGCAGCCGCGATCGACCATCTCCCGCAGCAGCGCCTGCACGTCCGGCGCCTCGGGCGTCGTGCGCGTCGCCTCCCGCACTTCGTCGCCGACGCGGTACGCCACCGTGCCGAGCATGCCGCACTTGATGCCGGCGGCGTCGAAGATCGACGCGATCAGATACGCCGTGGTCGTCTTGCCGTTCGTCCCGGTGATGCCGACGACGCGCATGCGCGCGCTGGGGTGGCCGAAGTACTCCGCCGCGAGGAGCGCCAGCGCGAGGCGCGCGTC
>JBLMXQ010000047.1:0-10807 GCA_050257855.1 Betaproteobacteria bacterium
GGTCGAAGAGGGCCAGGCGCGGCTCCGGGCGCTCGTCGAGCTCGAACGCGCCGCCCGCGCCGACATCGAGCAGAAGCTCGCGCACGCCACGGCCGCGCTCCAGGAGGCGGAGGAACGCCACCGGGCGGCCATGGCAGCGGCGGCCGAGCAGATGGCCAGACACCAGGCCCAGTACGAAATCGGCATGGCACGGTCCGCGGCGACGTGGGAGATGGTCGACGAGCAGCTGCGCGAGGCGGCCATCGAGGTGGAACGGAGCCGCCGGGAACAGGCCTCGGCCGCGGCCACCGTCGAGCGGCTGTCACGCCGCGAATCGGAGCTTTCGTCGCTGCTTGCCGAGGCGACCGCGGCCCGCCTGGGTCTCGAAGGCCGGCTGGCCGAACGGGAGCGCGATCTCGAGACGCAGATCGAACAGGAAATCGAGAAGCGGAACGGCATCGAAAAGACGCTCGCCCAGGCCGTGAACGATCTGGCGTCACGGGTCGCGGACGTCGAGCGGCTCACGGAACGCGAGGCGGAGCTGACGTCGATGCTCGCCGATGCCACGACGAGCCACAGCGATCTCGAGCGTCGTTTCGCTGCCACGGAAGCGGCGTTCGAGGATGCGAGCGCGCGCGCGACGCGCGAGCGCCTGGCGGCAGCCAGGAAAGCCGCCGAGCGCGAGGCGGAGCTCGACGGCGAGATCCAGCAGGAACGCGCGGCGCGCGCCGCCCTCGAGCAGGCGGTGGCGGACGCTCATGCCGCGCTGCACGATGCGCAGCAGCGGCACGACGCGGCGTTGACGGCTTCCGCCAGTGAGCTCGCGGATCGACAGGCGCAGTTCGACCGCGAGCTGACGCAGACCGCAGCAGACCGCGACGACCTCGCACAAAAGCTGACCGACGCCGAGGTCGCCCTCGATCAGGTGCGACGCGACTACCAGTCGGCGGGGGCCGACGTCGAGCGCCTGACCGGACGCGAAGCCGACCTCACGTCTCGGCTCGCCGACGTCCAGGCCGACCGCGACAGCCTCGCGCACCGGTTGGCCGAGGCCGCGGCCGCGATTGGAGACGCGGCCGACCGCGAGAAGGCACTCGAGGGCCAGCTCGCGGATCGACAGGCGCAGTTCGATCGCGAGCTGACGCAAGCCGCAGCAGACCGCGACGGCCTCGCACAACGGCTGATCGGCGCCGAGGTCGCCCGCGACGCGCTCGAGATCCGGTTGGCCGAGGCTGTGAACGTCATCGCGGATGCGAACCAGCGCGCGGTCCAGGAGCGCGCCGCCGCGGCACAGCGCGAGGCGAACCTCGAGGCGCGACTCGCACAGGCGCTCGACGCGCGCGACGCACTGGAACGGACCCTCGCCGAGGCACGCGCGGCCGCCCTCGACGCGGAGCGGTCGTTCAACGAGGAGGCGAACGCCCTCCGCACGCACGCGCTGGAGCAGGCGGCGCGCTTTGAAGCCCGGTCGGCCGATGAGCGGCTCGAACACGAAAGGCGGATGGCGGAAGCGCAGGACTGCAACCGCCACCTGATGCTGGAGCGCGATGCGCTCCAGCAGACGCTGAGCGCGGCCGAGGAACGACTGCGCCGCCTCGACGGTGAACATCGAGAAGCGTGTGAGCGCTTCGAGCGGGACCGGGCGGCAGCGGACACCGACATTCGCCGCCTTACCGCGGAACGCCTTGAAACCGAGCGCAGGCTCGAGGACGCCCACAGGGACCAGCAGGCGGCGGAGGCTGCGCGCGCGGAGCAGCAGGAAACGTTCGGGAACACGCTGGCAGCCCGCGACCACGAAATCGAGCACCTGCAACGCACGCTCGCAGCTGCCAACGAGGCGCTCGAGGCCGCGAAGGGGCGGCAGGAAGTCCTGCAGGCCGAAGCCGACCGGGTGCCCCGGCTGCAGGCGCAACTCGACGAAAGCGGGGCGGAGAGCCGTCGGATCTTCCAGCAGGCGCCACTGGCCATGTTCCGGTGCACTCGAGATGGTGCGCTCATACAGGCCAACGGGGCGTGGACGACCCTCGTCCGTCGCAGAGTTGAAGAGCTGCGCGGGCCGGATTTCGCGGCTGCCGTCTTCGAATCTCCCGGCGACCTCTCCTGGCTGATCGAGCACTGCCTGAGCACGAAAGCGAAAGAGTCGATCGAGACCACGGTGCGACGCAGAGACGGGGCCCGTCTCTTCGTGCGCCTGTCGGCGTACGCCCCGGCCTCCGACGTCATCGAGATCGCCGTCGAAGACTTCACGCGTCTTCGCGTCCTCCAGGACAGGCTCGGGCAGGCGCATCGGATGGAGGCGGTCGGGCGGCTCGCCTCGGAAGTCGCGATGGCCTGTGGCAGGCTGCTCAACGACGTCCATCAGAATGTGCAGCAGTGGCTGATGGATGCCGGCAGCAGCGCCGCTTCCCGGCAGCAACGTGAGATGCTCCTCGACGACCTGACGCGCGCCGCCGGTCAACTGCAGCAACTGGTCGCGTACGGCGACAAGCAGACCCGCACGGCGACGCTGGTCGACCTGAACACGGTGATGCGCGATCTCGCGCCCGTGCTGAAACGTGTGGCCGGAGACGACGTCGAGGTCCAGCTGCCGGACAACTCACCTTCGCTGAACGTCGACGTCGAAACGGAACGTGTCGAGAGGGTCCTCGTGAATCTGGCCGCCTACGGACGCGAACGCATGCCGTTCGGCGGACGTCTGACAATCGAGATCGGCACGAGCATCGTGGATCGCCGGTTCGCAGCCAAGTACCCCAACGTCCGGCCGGGGCCCCACGCGCTGATCACGGTCACGGAGATGAGGCGCGCGGCCCGATCCGACGCACTGCTGGAATTGCGCGACGAGTCGACCGCCCACGGTCTCCGCGGCAGGGTCGCCCGGAAGCCAGGGGTGGATCTCAGGACACTTCAGGGGCTCGTCGGCGAGTGCGGCGGGCATCTGTGGATGAGGGTCCAGCCGCTCGGAGACATCGTCGCAAAAATACGTCTGCCGCTGCTGACCTCCTACGACCAGACGCACCCCGCGGCCGCTGGCGGCCGCGGGCGCACGGCCACGAGATGGTTTCAGCACTGACGCGCGGCCCCGGCGCGATCCTAGACGGCGTTGCTGCTCGAGACCGCTCTCGTCATCGAAGTATGAAAGGGCGAGCCTGGCGGGCGCGAACTCGATTCGCTGATTCCACAAGGGCCGTTGGTAATATCACCGCTCCGGTCGGCTGGCGGGTGCACGCCGGCGCAGCTCCTCGAACCAGTTGGTGACCGTGGCAATCGTCGAGCCGCCATTGCCAACCAGGAGCTCGGCGAGAAACCGATCGGGACTCGGCGTGACGTCCCACGTCGTGCCTTGAGCCAGCTGAAACAGCTCCTGCGGCGTCCCCGGCTTGCCGTCCCGCATCTCGACCGCGACAAGCCGGGACAGGGGCATTCTCACCCAGAAGTACAGCGTGCGTCCGTCGCGGGCCCACCGCGCCGAGTCGCCGCCGTTCTCGGACACTCTGGCCTTGGCTCCCGGACCCGGGAACGGTTGTACGTAGACATCCCGCTGGCCTGACTCATATGACTCGTAGGACACCCATTTGCCGTCCGGCGAAACCTGGCCATCGCGCTCCGCCGCACCAGTGGTTGGATGCAAGGGACGGGGTTCCGCGGTTCGGCCGCCCGCCGGCAGAGCCATCACGAAAATCTGACGCGGTTTGTCCAGGGTCGGCTCCTGATCGTAGAGCAGCAGCCTGCCATCTGGCGTGAACGAACTCGGCGCAGCGAGCGACCGGGTCTCGAGCAGCCGCTCGGGCTTGCTGCTGCCGTCGGCCGGCACGGAGTACACCCCGAACTTGCCATCGATCGCCGAGGCGTACACGAGGCGTCGCCCGTCGGGCGTCCAGATCGGACTGTCGCTCCCCCCGTCGAACGTCAGGCGCGTCGGCGCGCCCCGCTCGACGTCCAGAACCCAGATGTCCGAACCGTGGTCCGTGTGAATGCCGTCCGCCAAGCGCCGGCCGTCGGGCGAGAGCCGGCCCGTGCCCCACTGCTGGCGCGATTGCCCCGGCAGCGCCTGAGTCACGCCCTTGCGGTCGATCCATGCCAGGGTCGTGCCCTGACCCGTCGTATCCGCGGCGGAGTAGACCAGCAGCCCCGCGTCGGACACCGAGTAGTCGCCCGCGCCGTCCGGAGTCATGGTCGAGACTCCCTCGATCACCGGCGCTTCCTGGCCGGTCACCGCGAGGTGCGTCAGATCGAACGGCAGTGCGAAGAGCGTTCCGCTGCGCTCGTAGAGCAAGTGACCGCTCGCGACGTACCGCGCGTTGTTCCCGCCCTTCGCCACGATCCGATGCGTGCCCGTCTTCAAGTCGAGGAGGGCGATATCCGAGCCGTTCGCCGACCTGATCGTGAAGAGCACCCGTCCATCCGGGAGGAACTGCGGCCGGCCGTGCGCCGTTTCACCCCTGGCCGTGTCGAGCCGCGTCAGGGGCTCGGGCGTGCCGCCTCCTGCCGACACGCGCATCAGGCCGCTCGTTCCGCTGAACACGATCGTGTTGTCGTCGCCCCACGCGCCACCAGAGAAGAAGGCTCCTTCGCATAGCGTGATGGACGAGCCACCCGTCACCGGAATCTTCCTGATCGTGAGCGGCGAACCCAGCGATTCGTACGCGATCCATTGGCCGTCGGGGGAAAAGACGGGAAAGGCGCCGCCCTCGCTTCCAGGAATCGTTTTGCCCTCGAACTGATCCATCGACCGCAGGACGAGCTTCGGGTTCATTCCGGTGCCGAGCGACGAGTAGGCGAGCCGCGTTCCGTCGTGGGAGATGGCCACGGCTCCGGCGAACTGACTGGTCGTGAACTCCGCGCGCGTGACGATAGCCGGCGCGGCCGGCGGCGTGCGGACGAGGACCCACGTGACACTGCCGGCCGCGACGATGGCGGCGGCCAGCCAGGGAAGCCAGGGGCTGGTCGGCCGGGCCGCGGGCGACGCGGCGGCGGCTGGCGCCGGCTCGTTCTCCAGCGGCGCGTCGATGTCCAGGAAGGCGTCGCCGATATCACGCAGGCGCCGCTTCGGATCGCGTTCCAGGCATCGCCGGAGCAATCGCCGCACGTTGGGCGGCACATCGCTCGGCAACGCCGCCCAGTCGATCTCCTGGCGCAGCACGGCCGCGATCACGTCCGAGATGTCGTCACCTTTGAACGCGCGCTCGCCGGTCAGCATCTCGAACAACACGACCCCGAACGCCCAGATGTCCGCCCGCCTGTCGACCGCCCGCCCCTTCGCCTGCTCGGGGGCCATGTACGCGGCTGTGCCGAGAATGACGCCAAGCTGCGTCGCCTGCGCGGTGAGCGTCGGCGAGTTCGTGGCGTTCTCCACGGCGCCCGCGCCAGCCGGCGACAGCGCCTTGGCGAGCCCGAAATCCAGCACCTTCACCGTGCCGTCGTCCCTGACTTTCACGTTGGCCGGCTTGAGGTCCCGATGGACGATGCCTTTCTCGTGGGCGGCCTCGAGCGCCTCGGCAATCTGCCTGGCGATCGGCAGCGCTTCGCTCACCGGCACCGGCCCGCGGGCGATGCGGTCGGCGAGCGTCGGTCCCTCGACCAGTTCCATGACGAGCGCGTGCACGCCGTCCGAGTCTTCGAAACCGAACACCTGCGCGATGTGCGGATGATTGAGGGAGGCGAGGACCATCGCCTCTCGCTGGAAGCGCGCGACGCGTTCCTGGCCGTCGGCCGCGAAGTCCTGCATCACCTTCAGCGCGACGTCCCGATTGAGCTTCGTGTCGCGCGCGCGGTAGACCTCGCCCATTCCACCCGCCCCGATGGGGATAAGGATCTCGTATGGGCCGAGTCGCGTCCCGGAGGACAGGGACATGTGGAGACGCTGATTCTAGCGGCGCAGCTCACGGCCCACCAAGAAGAAACGGCCGCGCGCTCGACGCCGGTCCACGACCCGTATACACTCCGTCGTCGAGGTGATTGAGATGCACCGACTTGCTGCACTCGTGACCGGCGCCGTCGTTTCAGCTCTGGCGATCGGAGCCGCTCAACAACCGCCGAGCGGAGGCCCTTACAGGGTGCTCAAGACCGCAAGGGTCGGCGGCGAAGGCGGCTGGGACTACATCTACGCGGACGCCGAGGGGCGCCGCTTGTACATTCCGCGCGGCGGCACGTCCGCGCGCCTGACCATCTTCGACCTCGACACGCTCGAACCGCTCGGCCAGATCGAGGGAGTCGGAGGACACGGCACGGCGGTCGACCCCGCATCGGGCCACGGCTTCACCAGCAGCAAGCCCGTGTCGATGTTCGACACAAAGACGATGAAGCTGATCAAGACCATCGACGTGGGCGCCGCCGCGCCGGACGGGATTCTCTTCGACGCGTTCGATGAGCGGGTCTACATCTTCAGTCACCCGACCAGGGACGCGACGGTCATCGACGCTAAGACTGGCGCCGTGCTCGGCACGATCGATCTCGGCGGCGTGCCGGAGGAGGGCGTCAGCGACGGCCACGGCACGCTCTACGTGGTGATGCAGGACATGCCCGGCAGCGTCACCGTCGTCGACGTCAGGACCATGAAGGCGACGGCTCACTACCCGCTGGGCGACAGGGGCCGCTGCAACGGGCTCGCGCTCGATGCGGAGAACCACGTGCTCTTCGCGGCGTGCGCCAATTCCGGAAACCCGCCGGCGCAGCCGCCGAAGCCGATGATGGTCATCCTGAGTGCGGCCGACGGCCGGATTCTCACCACGCTGCCGCTGCCGGGCGGCTCGGACGGTGCCGTGTTCAACCCGGCGACCATGGAAGCCTTCGCCACGCTCGGCAACGGGACCCTGACCGTCGTCAAGGAGAAGAGCCCGACGAGCTTCGAGGTCGAACAGAATCTGCAGACGATGAATGGGGCCCGAACCGTGACGCTGGACCGGAAGACGAATCACATCTTCACGATGAGCGACGAGCGCGGGCCGGCGCCGGCGACGCCTCCAGGAGGCCGCCGGGCACGAGCGCCGGCCGTGCCGGGCTCGTTCACGATCCTGATGATCGGCAAGTGAACAGGTCGCCGTGGGTTCTCAATGCCGGCGCGACCGGCTGGCTACTCTGACACCTCGCTCGCGCACGTCAAATCGACGGGGGACTGGGACTGGCTCCGCGCCGAGCGCGAGTTCCACGCGCCGCTGGAGCTCGCCTGGATCCATTTCGCCCTCGACCGGTCCGAACACGGATTCCGGTGGGTCGTCCAGGCCGCCCAGGATCGGGCGTTCGAGCTGACGGCCCTGAAGGTCGACCCCCGGTTCGATTCGCTCAGGCAGGACCGCCGGTTCGCCACGATCGTCAAGCAGCTCGGCCTCGGCTGATCGGCCCGCAGTGGCCCGCGGCACCGCGTGCTACGCTGGCGCCTGGCGAATCGAGCGGAGATCCGGAGAGATGTCGATGTTCGAACTGGCACAGCTCAGCGACAACGACTTGCGGGCCGCACTGTTCGATGCGCTGGTCGAACGCCTCGACGCAAAAGCCCACGAGGATCCCTCGATCGCCCTGGTGAACCGCATGCCGACCGTCTTTGCCGTCAGCAGGCACGGCAATCTGCTGACGCTGTCGCAGGGCCTCGGCCCACGGCTGCTGCGCGGCGATCTGAAATGGAAGGATCGTCACGAGAAGCTCCGAACCTTCAACGTGGGCCGGGCGGCGATTCAATCCAGGCTGGCCATCACGCCCGACGGCATCGAAGGCACGCCCGACGAGATCCTCGACTCGATCCTGGCGATGTTCCTCGAGTGGACCGCTGCGGGCGAGGAAACCCGGCCGCCGGTTGCCGAACCCGTCCCCGAAAGCCGACCGACGGCTCGCGTGCCGCAGGACCGTCCAAGAGTCCGCGAGGCCATGCCGGAACGGCGAGCGGCCCCCGCCGCCCCGACGCAGGGACGCCGGCCCGCGGCGCCCGCGCCTCCACGAATCCCGCGCGAAGGCCGGCCGGCACCCGTCGACGTCGCGCGGCCGACATCGGTCGAAGTCACGGTGGAACGCCCGCCGGCGCCTCCAGTGGCGGCCAAGCCGAGCGACGCAGAGGCCAGACCTCCCGGTCCGGTGCCGGGTCGGGAAGTGACGACGCCAGCCCTGCGAACGTACCAAATGCTGTTCGAGACCGCGCGGCGGGAGCTGGACCAGGCGAAGAAGTCGCCGGCCGACGGCAGGTACTTCTTGATCAGCGCGGGGGTGTTCGTCGCCTTGACCGCAGAAGCGTTCTTCAACGATCTCGGATCGCGCGTGATTCCATCCTGGAGCCAGCTGCAGAGGCTCGATCCGCGTGAGAAAGCGGAGGTGCTCAACATCGAGCTGTTCAATGAGAAGGTGGACTGGAGCGTCCGTCCGTTTCAAAGCGTCGCCGCGGCGCTCGGCTTCAGGCGCGCGCTGGCGCATGCGCATGCCGAGACGCTCTCGTTCGACCAGGCGCAGACCGCCGACCTCAGGAACAGCGAGGTGCCGCGAACGCGGCGGACCGTCTGGCAGGAGCACTGCGACGTGGCGACGATTCAAGGGTGGATCACCGACCTCCGTCTCGTGATCGAGCACTTCTCCAGGGCGCACGACCCGGCGGAAGCTTCCGCCGGCACGGTGGAACGACCATCGGCGAGTTCGTCCGCCAGCGCGGGCACGCGGAAGAAATTCCGCCCGGGCGACAGGCGGCAATTAGACTGAGCAGGCCGGCGTGGCCTCGCGTTATGCGGCCACCGCAGCCCGGCGGCCGGTCGTGGACGCGGTGTCGCGGGCCCGCAACAGAGCGATAGCGAGCACGACGACCCACAGCAGGAACACGCCGACGTTGATGCGCTCCCAGACCCCTATCCACGGCGTCGGTAGATTGGCCGCGATTCGGGGGGCATCCAGGAAGGTCAGCGCGCCAAACACCACGAGGATCACCAGGCTCGCGACGGAGTAGAGGCGGAACCGCTTCCCGAACGCCGCTGCCGCGAAACCCATCGCGAGGAGCATGAGAAGAACCGTCACGCTTGCCAGCACGATGTGCGTGGTATCGCTCAGCGTGCCTCCGCCCGCTGCCAGCGCCTCACGGAGGTGCATCGGGGCGAACGGCCAGACGAGACCGAGGGCACCGTAGGCTACCATCAGGCCCCCGACGATGCGCAGGGCGCGAATTCGACCGGCTGATTTCCAGACGCCCCATCCGAAGGCCGTCACGAGGACCGTGTAGAACGCGGCCGGCAGAACCCACAGCGATCTCGTCGGAGCGCCGATCGCGGACAGCTCGCTGATCGTCTGCGAGGCGGAGCTGTAGCCCTCCCACTGCACCGCGACAAACACGTTCATGGCGACGTAGAGCATCGAAGAGAGGATGCCGCAGGCAAGCAAGGTCTTTCGTAGCATCGTTCACTCCCTTGGACCAGGGTCCGCAATTTCGAACGCTCGTGGAAACGCCTTTTCAGCAACGCACGAAGCTTGCCGCCCTCAGCGAGCGAGCAGGCCGGCGGCATGGGCGGCGAAGTGCCGGATTTCCGTCGATGGCGCATGCCCGTAACCGCCGAGCGATGACCGGCTCTGCTCTGCCGTGAGGACGCTATAATCCGCTTCGACTCATGCCGCTGGCCGCCGGCACGCATCTCGGTCCCTGCGAAATCATCACCGAGCTCGGCGCCGGTGGGATGGGCGAGGTCTATCGCGCGCGCGACACGAAGCTCGGGCGGGAGGTCGCGCTGAAGATTCTGCCGCCGGCGTTCGTCGGCGATCCCGAGCGACTCGCGCGGTTCGAGCGCGAGGCAAAGACGCTGGCGGCACTCAATCACCCGCACATCGCGCAGATCTACGGCCTCGAAGAATCGCGAGGCATCCGGTTCCTCGTGATGGAACTGGTGGACGGCGAGACGCTGGCCGCGCGCATCGCGAAAGGGCCGCTGCCGATCGACGAGGCGCTGGCGTGGGCCGGCCAGATCGCGGAAGCGCTGGAAGCGGCCCACGAGAAGGGCATCGTCCACCGCGACCTCAAGCCGGCCAACATCATGCTGACCACCGAGGGCGTGCCCAAGGTGCTCGACTTCGGCCTGGCCCGCCAGTCCGAGGCCACCGCCAGCAGTACCGCGATCAGCCCCGACTCGCCCACCCTGACCAGCCCCGCCGTCCACAGCCCGACCATCCCCGGCGCCATCATGGGCACCGCCGGCTACATGTCGCCCGAGCAGGCCCGGGGCCGCCAGGTGGACAAACGCTCGGACATCTTCAGCTTCGGCTGCGTGCTCTACGAACTGCTCACCGGCGCCAAGCCCTTCGCCGGCGACACCATCGCCGATGTCCTCGGCGCCACGCTGCACAAGGATCTGGATCTGTCGCTCTTGCCCGCGGCCACGCCGCCCAACGTCCGGCGCGTGCTCGCGCGATGCCTGGCCAAGGACAAGCGCCAGCGCCTGCACGACATCGCCGACGCCCGCATCGAGCTGCAGACGCCCGAGCCCGCGGCCATCGAACAGCCCGACCCGGGCCGCCGTTCGCTGATCCCGCTGGTGGTCGGCGCGGTGCTGCTCGCCGCCGCCGGCGCGGGCGCCGCCTGGCTGGCCAAACCCGGAGCCGCGGCGCCCGCCGCCCGCCCGCCTGCGCCCCCGCCCGTCGTCCACGATGCAGAGATCCTCCTGCCCGCCGGCCCGCGCCGCGGCCCCGCCTTCCAGCCCGGCGTCGCCATCTCCGACGACGGCACGATGATCGTCTTCCCCGTCAACCCCGAGCCTCCGATCGACGCCGACAGCGGCATCGACCGCGCCGGATGGGCCGCGTCGACCGGCCTGATGCTCCGCCGCCTCGACTCGCCCGCGCTCACGCCCGTGGTCGGCACGGAGCCGGAGAGTTTCCA
>JBLMXQ010000048.1:0-46110 GCA_050257855.1 Betaproteobacteria bacterium
ACCGTCACGAGCGCAAGGCGGTGGCCGTCGGTCGCGACCAGGCTCATCGCATCGGGACGGAGCACGAACAGGGCGCCGTTGAGGAAATACCGCGTGTCCTCCCCCGTGATCGCGAACTGCGTCTTCGCGACCATCTCCCTGACCGCCGCGCGCGGCAGCGTCGCCGTCGGCTCCCCGCCGGACTCGGGCAGCGTCGGGAAGTCCTCGCGAGGCAGCGTCTGCATCCGCGAGTCGAAGCGCTCGGCCGCCACCTTGACGCCGCCCTTGTCCTCGGCGATCCGGATGTCGGTCTCGGGCAGCGACTTGACGATCTCGTAGAACTTCTTCGCGGGCAGCGTGAGCGAGCCGCCCTTGGCGACCGAGGCGGCACACTTGCTGCGCAGCCCGACCTCGAGGTCGGTCGCGAGGAACTTGACCTCGTCTCCCGTGGCTTCCATCAGCACGTTGGCCAGGATCGGGATCGTGTTCTTGCGCTCGACGATTCCCTGAAAAAGTTGCAGTTCTCGCAGAAGGTCGTTCTTGCGGACGACAAGTTCCATGACTGTGCTGACCTCGAAAAAAGGCGGGGGCTCAGGCCCGCGATCCCCTAAGGAGAGGGAAGATTCGAGAATGACAAATTATATAGGAAGAGAGGCTTCGTTGAAAAGCACGTCGTTGCTGTTAATGTTTTATTTTCAATAATTTAGGTTGTGCAAAAAACGTGGACGAAAAACCCCGCCGGGACCGGTCGCCGGTGGCCTCACCGGCTCTGGCGGGATATCCGCAGTGCGGATCCGTGAAGGCTGTGGAAAACCCCGAACCTCACCGAAAACCCTCGAGGAAGTTACCGATCAGGCTGTTGAAATCCCCGTCCCGCTTCCGGAGGTCCTCGACCTTTCGAATCGAGTGAATCACGGTCGAGTGGTGCTTGCCGCCGAAGCTGCGGCCGATCTCCGGCAGGGACGCGTGTGTCAGTGCTTTGCAGAGATACATCGCGATCTGGCGGGGCATGGCGACCGATTTCGAATTGTTGCGCGATTTCAGATCGGCGAGCTTCAGGTTGTAGTAGTCGGCGACGAACTTCTGGATGATCTCGATGGTGACCGCCTTTTCCTCGTGATCGAGGATGTTCTTCAACACCTCCTGCGCCAGCGGCAGCGTGATCTCCTGTCCGGTGAGAGAGGCGTATGCAATCAGGCGAATCAGCGACCCTTCGAGCTCGCGAATGTTCGATTTGATCTTGCCGGCAATGTAGATGGCGACGTTGTCGGGCAGCGGCACCGCCTCTGCGTCGGCCTTCTTCTTGAGGATCGCGACTTTCGTCTCGAGATCCGGCGACTGGATGTCGGCGATCAGGCCCCACTCGAAACGCGAACGCAGGCGCTCCTCGAGCTGAGGAATCTCGTGCGGCGGGCAGTCGCTGCTGATGACGATTTGCTTCTGCGAATCGTAGAGAGCGTTGAACGTGTGAAAGAACTCGGTCTGCGTGCCTTCCTTGCCCGCGATGAACTGCACGTCGTCGACGAGCAGGACGTCGACCGTACGATAGCGCTCGCGGAAGTCGATGATGCGGTCGTACCGTACGGCGTTGATCATCTCGTTCATGAAGCGCTCGGCCGAGATGTAGGTCAGTTTCAGCGTCGAATCGTGGTGCAGGACGTACTGGCCGATGGCGTGCATCAGGTGCGTCTTGCCGAGTCCCACGCCGCCGTAGATGAAGAGCGGGTTGTACGAGCGCGACGGCAGTTCGGCGACAGCACGGCAGGCCGCGTGCGCGAACTGATTCGACGGACCCACGATGAAGGTGTCGAACGTGTAGCGGAGATTCAGCCCGGCCGGGCCTGGAGCGGGCGTCTGCTGCGGCGCGGTCTCTAGGGCGGTCGCTTCGTCGGGGCTCAGCGGGATGGCCGAGCCCTCGCCCGTGTTCTCCAGCACGAATGTCACCGTCACCGCGGCCTTGTGCAGCTCGGTCATGGCTTCGGTGATGATTCCCGAGTAGTGCTTGGTCAGCCAGTTCTTGAACGTGGCGTTCGGCACGCGCACGGTCAGGGCGCTGCCGTCGTCCGAGACGAAGCTCGTCGGCTTGAACCAGGTATAGAAGCTATGCCGGTTCACCTTGCTTTCGATGCGCGCGAGGACCTGGTCCCAGAGGTTCATTTGCTCAACAAATCAGCGGTTCGGCCGAGCTTCGCCCTGCCGCGGGGGCGAATTCACGTGAGTTCACGGGAACCTTTAGCCGCCAGCGGCCGATTTTTCGGCTTTTCCGGTTTTCGCCTCTCGCGCGAACCGCGCAAATTCAGGCCGAAACGGGCTCCAGACAATGGATTGACCGCATTTTCCACAGGTTTTTCCACAGGTGTGGAAATCTCTGGGGAGAGACCAAACGCGCATGTTCCGTGGAGCGTCGTGACTCGGTGAAGGAGCCCGACTCTAACACAAAAAGGCTGCGCATTGACACCTCTGGAATGCCTTCGCTACCATTGACAGTTCGAGTTCACCCAGAGGGGATCGATGAAGGGAAAGCGGACGTTTCAGCCGAACACCCGTCGCCGCAGGAAGGCGCACGGGTTCCTGGTCAGGATGAGCACCAAGAACGGCCGCCTGGTGCTCAAGCGGCGTCGGGCCAAAGGCCGCAAACGGCTCACCGTCAGCAGCGAGTAGTGTTCCGGCCCGAAGAGCGGATCCGGCGTCATGCCGATTTCCAGCGTGTGTACGAGCACGGACTCCGCCTTCATGGCCGATACAGCACGATTTTTCTGCTGCCCAACGGCGGCGGCCCCGGACGTCTCGGGATCGCCGCCACGCGCAAGATCGGCGGCGCGGTGAGGCGAAATCGTGCTAAACGATTGGTACGAGAGATTTTTCGTCGTAACAAGATCGCCCCTGGCTTCGATGTCGTGGTCGTCCCGAAGCGGGCGTTCCTCGACGCCAGCCTTGCCGTTGTTGAATCCGATTACTGCCGCACCCTCGAGCGTCAACTCCGCCGCCGGCGATGAGCCCTCGGCGACGGTCCGCGCTGTACTCGTCCTGCTTAGGGGCTACAAGCTCCTGATTTCACCGCTTTTCAGAGGCTCCTGCCGGTTTCTGCCCTCGTGCGCGGACTACTCCGCCGAGGCGTTTCGGCGGCACGGTCTGCTCAGAGGCGGCTGGTTGACACTGCGGCGCCTGGCGCGCTGCCACCCGCTTTGTGAGGCTGGGCACGATCCGGTGCCGCCAAAACGGTAAATGGAAAAACGGGTCCTGATCGCCATCTTTCTGTCGTTTCTGGTGCTGTACCTGTACCAGGCGTTCGTCGGGAGCCCTGAGTCGCCGTCGGGCGCTCCGGGGAAGCCGGGTGCCGCCGCACACGCGATCCCGGGAGCGGCGACATCGAAGCAGGCCGGAGCCGGTGGGCAGCCGGAAACGCCGGCTGCGCCCCGGCCGGAAGCCGCTCCGGCCGCGCCGACGCCGGCAACCGTGCTCGGCGATTCGGTGGAGCGCGACGTCCGCGTCGAGACCCGCGACGTGGTCGCGACGTTCACCAACCGCGGTGCGCGGCTCAAGAGCTGGCAGCTGAAGCACTACTTTAACCAGACGACCGGCGCGCCGCTCGAACTCGTCGCGAACGATCTTGCCGCCACGCATCCGCTGCCGTTCACGCTCAAGGTCGACAGCCCCCAGGTCAGCGACACGCTCAACAGCGCGTTGTACGTGGTCCACGAAGCGCCGTCCGGTTCGGCCGCTGAGTCGACTCCGACCGCAGTCACGTTCGAGTATCGCAACACCGCCGGTGTTCATGCAGTGAAGACGTTTCGCCTGGATCCGGATTCCTACGCGTTCACGTTCCGGGCGGAGGTCACCGACGGTGATCGCCCGCTCAGGACGACCGTCGTCTGGGGACCAGCAGTCGGCGATGCCGGCAACGAGACGAGCCGGTACGTGCAGAAGCCGGAAGGGCTGTATTTCGACACGAAGGTGAGGCGCGTCACCCCGAAGGACATCGCGAAGCAGTCGACGTACCAGGGCGACTTCCGGTACGCCGGCGTCGACGATCACTACTTCCTCACGACGGCGCTCTTTCCCGGGAACTCGACGGTGACGTTCCAGCCGGTGGTCGTTCCGCCGGCGGCCGGCACGAAGGACGCCGAGCGGGACCTCGTGTCCTACTCCATCACGCCGTCGGCTGCGGGCTCGACCATGAAGTTCTTCGTCGGGCCGAAGGACTTCGACGTTCTCTCGGGCATCGACCGCGATTTCGTCCGCGCGATCAACTTCGGGATTTTCGCCATCCTCGTCGTGCCGCTGCTCCGCTCGCTCGAATGGGTGAACGGCTACATCGGCAACTACGGCTGGTCGATCATCACGCTGACGATCATCATCAACGCGATCATGTTCCCGCTGCGGCACAAGAGCGTGGTCTCGATGCGGAAGATGCAGGAGGTCCAGCCGCAGGTGAAGGCGATTCAGGAGCGGTACGCGAAGCTCAAGGCGACCGACCCCGCGAAGCAGAAGATGAACCAGGAGCTCATGGCGCTGTACCGCGAGAAGGGTGTCAACCCTGCGAGCGGCTGCCTCCCCATGATCCTGACGATGCCGGTGCTGTTCGCGATGTGGTCGCTGCTGTCGACCGCCATCGAGCTCCGCGGCGCGCCGTGGTTCGGGTGGATTCACGATCTCTCGGCGCACGACCCGCTGTACGTCTGGCCCGTGCTGATGGGCGTCACGCAGCTGTGGCAGCAGAAGATCACGCCGACAGCCGGCGCGGATCCGACGCAGCAGAAGATGATGATGGTGATGCCGGTCGTCTTCACGGCCATGTTCCTGTGGGCGCCGGCCGGCCTGGCGATCTACTACGGTGTCACCAACCTCTGGGGCATCGGACAGCAGTACGTGACGAACCGCCTGATCGGACCCCCACAGGTGCACAACGTGCGGCCCGCGGCGGAGCGGCGCGTGAAGCGAGTCGGCGGCGGCAAGACGGAGGCGGCCAGCCGGGAATCCCCGTCGTAGCGCCGCGGTCTGCCGCCGCGCAGGATGCATATGGCGAACGATACGCAACAGGTCGTCGAGTTCCTGAACCGCTTCAGCGCCGCGCTCGGCATCAGCGTTCAGGTCGAAGTCGAAGACACGGCGGACGGCCCGCGGCTCAACCTGGCGGGCGAGGAGGCGGAGCTCGTCGTCCGCCACCGCGGCGAGCCGCTCAAGGCGCTGCAGCATGTCGTCGAAAGCGCGTACGGCCGCGAGCTTCCGGATGGCAGGCGCGTGTTCGTGGACGCGCTCGGGTATCGCAGGGGGAAAGACATCGAGCTGCGCCAGATGGCAAAGCTCCTCGCGGAGAAAGCCAGGCAGACCGGGATCGATCAGCAGCTCGGACCGCTCAATCCGTACGAGCGTCGAATCGTGCACATGGCGGTCGCCGAAGTTCCCGGCGCGACGACCGAAAGTATCGGCGACGCGTTCTCGAAGACCGTTCACATCTCGGCGCGCAAGTAAGGGCTGGGGCTGGGGCCCGCGCATTTTCTCCACCGCAGACACGATCGTCGCGATCGCGACGCCGCCCGGCCGCGGCGGAATCGGCGTCGTCCGGCTCAGCGGTCCGGAGGCGCTCGTCGTGGCACGCAGGCTGATCGCGACGCCGGCGGACCTCGAGCCGCGCCGCGCGACGTTCGTGCACGTTCGCGTCCCTCGGCCGGATCACGAAACGGGCCGCGCGCCGTCCCGAGAGGTCATCGACCAGGCCGTCGCGACCTGGTTCCCGGCGCCGCATTCCTACACCGGCGAACACGTCATGGAGTTGAGCGCACACGGCAGCCCGGTCGTGCTGCACGCCATCGTCGGAGCGGCGATGCGCGCCGGCGCCCGGCTCGCGGAGCCCGGGGAGTTCACGCTGCGCGCGTTTCTCAACGGCCGCATCGACCTTCCGCAGGCCGAGGCCGTCGCCGACCTGATCGAGGCCGTGACGCCGCTGCAGGCGCGCGCGGCGTTCGATCAGCTGGAGGGCACCATCACGCGCGCGGTCGCCGAAATGGACGCGGCGCTCTTCGACATCATCGCGCGGCTCGAGGCGTCGGTGGACTTCCCCGACGAGGGCTACCATTTCGCGGGGCCGGGCGAGACGGCGTCGATGCTGGATGCCCTGCTCGGGCGGATGCGCGGGCTGCTCGATGAGGCCGGGCGCGGCCGTCTGATTCGCGAAGGCCTGCAGGTGGCGATCGTCGGCAAGCCGAACGTCGGCAAGTCGAGCCTGTTCAACGCGCTTGCCGGTGCGGATCGCGCCATCGTCACCAGCGTGCCTGGGACGACGCGCGACCTGGTGACGGAGGTCGTCGACGTGGAAGGGCTCGCGGTGACGCTGGTCGACACTGCCGGCGTCCGTGATGCGCCGGAGCCGGTGGAGGCCGAAGGCGTTGCGCGGGCGCGGCGCGCCCTGGAAGTCGCCGACCTGGTGCTGATCGTGGTGGATCAGTCCCGGCCGCTGGACGCGCACGACCGCGGCATAATGTCACAAACGCCTGAAAACAAAAGACTTATAGTCAAGAATAAAATCGACGCTGGCTGTGCATGGGATGAGGTCGAGGGCATCGGCGTTTCAGCGACGACCGGGAAGGGGCTCGATGATCTGCGGCGTGCGATCGGGAATGCTTTCAGCGTCGAGCCGCTGCGGGATCGGCCGCAGTTGACCAATGTCCGTCATGCCCAACTGCTTCGGCGGGCGGGCGAGGCGGTCGAGCGTGCCCGTGCGGCGCTGACGCCATCTGGTGGAGCGCTGTCGGAGGAGTTCGTGCTCGCGGATCTTCAGGAAGCGCGCGCGGCACTCGAGGAGATTACCGGGCGGCGCGCGTCCGAAGACCTGCTCGCGCACATCTTCGCGAGATTTTGCGTTGGCAAGTGACTTCGATGTGATCGTGATCGGCGCGGGGCACGCGGGCTGCGAGGCGGCCTCGGCGGCGGCGCGACTCGGCGCGCATGTCGGTCTGTGCACGCTCTCGCGCGAGACGGTGGCCCACATGCCGTGCAATCCGGCAATCGGCGGGACGGCCAAGGGCCATCTCGTTCGCGAAATCGACGCGCTCGGCGGCCTGATGGCGCGCGCCATCGACGCGACCGGTATTCAGTTCAAGCTGCTCAACCGGAGCCGGGGGCCGGCGGTCTGGTCGCCGCGCGCGCAGGCGGACAAGAAGACCTACGGCGCATGGGTGACACGGGCGCTCGAGGCCGAGCCGGGCATCGAATGGATTTTCGGCAGGGCGGGCCGGCTGCTCGTCGAGAGGGGGCGTGTCGTCGGACTGGCGATGGAAGACGGCGACGCGTACAGGTGCCGGGCGCTGGTCGTCACGACCGGAACGTTCCTCAACGGGCTCATTCACATCGGTCCCGAGCAGCACCCGTCGGGCCGCGCGGGCGAGCCGCCGTCGCGGGAGCTGGCCGAGTCGCTCAAGGCGTGCGGATTCGAGTGGGGACGGCTGAAGACCGGCACGCCGCCGAGGCTCGATCGCGCGAGCATCGATTTCGCGCGCGGCGCGGCGAGCGGAACGTTCGCCGTCGAGCGCGGCGACGATCCCGCGGTTCCGTTCTCGTTCCTCACCCCCGCAATTGAACGGCGGCAAATCGACTGCTATCTGGTGCATACCAACGAGCGCATTCACGGCCTCGTGCGCGCGAACATCGGGCGCTCTCCCCTGTTCAACGGTCAGATCAAAGGCATCGGTCCGCGCTACTGCCCCTCGCTCGAGGACAAGATCGTCCGGTTCCCCGAGAAGGAGCGGCATCAGATCTTCCTGGAGCCCGAAGGCATCGATGCGGCCGAGATCTACGTGAACGGCTTCTCGATGAGTCTTCCGCGCGACGTGCAGCTCGAACTCGTGCGATCGCTTCCCGGCCTCGAACACGCCGTGATGCTTCGTCCCGGATACGCCGTCGAGTACGACTTCGTCCAGCCGACCGAGCTGACCCGACGGCTGGAAGCAAAGCGAGTGTCGGGACTGTTTCTCGCGGGCCAGATCAACGGAACGTCCGGATACGAAGAAGCAGCCGCGCAGGGCCTCGTCGCGGGGGCGAATGCGGCGATGGCCGCTCTGGGGAAGGGCGAATCGTTGGAGCTCCAACGAGATGAAGCGTATATCGGCATTCTGGTCGACGATCTGATCACGAAGGGCTGTCTCGAGCCGTACCGGATGTTCACGTCGCGCGCCGAGTATCGGCTGCTGCTTCGCATCGACAACGCCGACCTGCGTCTGACGCCGCGGGGCCGCCGGCTCGGCCTGGTCGGAGACGAGCGCTGGGGGACGTTCGAGGCGCGCCGGGGTCGGTTCGAGCGAAACCTCCGGACGCTGGGCGCGACGCGTGTCAGGACGGCCGCCGGAGACCGCGTCGCGGCGAGTCAGCTGCTGCGGCAGCCGGAAGTCAGACTGGAATCCCTTATTGCGGACCGATCGGTCCCCTTCGAGCTGGGTGAGGTTCCGGCGATCGATGTCGCGAGCGTGGAGACTGCCGTGAAGTACGCCGGCTACCTGAAGCGCCAGGAAGCCGAGGTCGCGCGTGCTCGCCGCGAAGATCGACGGCGGATTCCCAAGGGATTCCCGTACGACCGCGTGCCGGGCCTCTCGCACGAAGTCGTGCAGCGTCTGACCCAGGTCGGCCCGGATACGCTCGGTCAGGCGCTGCGTATTCCCGGCGTCACGCCGGCGGCGGTCGCCGTTCTCGCCGCGTTTGTCGGCCGCCTGAGCCATACTGCATGATCTCCTTCCGCGCTCGGCTCCTCGAGCGCCTGGGGGCCGCCGGCCTCTCGGTTAGAGATCCGGTACTCGATCGACTTGACCAGTACCTGGCGCTGCTGGCCCACTGGAATCGGCGAATCAATCTGACGGCTCTTCCCATGAATCCGCCAACGGACGCGACCATCGATCGCCTCATCGTGGAACCAGTTCGCGCAGCCGAGCTGGTTTCTGAAATAGCACTCGACTGGTTCGACTTGGGCTCGGGCGGTGGGTCGCCCGCCATTCCGCTGAAACTGATGCGTCCGAACGCCCGGTTGACCATGATCGAGTCGAGAAGCCGGAAGGCGTCGTTTCTGCGTGAAGTCGTTCGGGTTCTCGATTTGCCGTCTGCGGACGTCTTCGAGGGCCGACTCGAAGACGCATCCGCGTTGACGGAAAAACATGGTCTTGCGCACCTCGTCACCTGCCGAGGCATAAAGGTCGATGCTCAGCGGCTCGAAGCGATCGCGGCGCTGATGGCCGGCGACGGACGTCTATTGCTGATGGGGACGGACGGAATACTCAACGACGCCAAAGGATTCGAACTGGAACGGACGGCGCCATTCCTTGTCCTGCGCAGGAACTGACGTTCCACGTGGAACAACCCAACGAACTGAGGGGCCATCCAGCCCCGCTCCCCTGTCTCCCAGTCATGCCCCTAGCCTCCAGCCACCGCCTCTAGTATGCTCATCGTCAACGAACTAGCCTGTCGAGAGGCATTGTTTAGGTCAAACAACCATAATCAGGGTCGCCTTAACCGCGCAACTCATTATTCAAGAAGCTCTTATGGGGAAGATCGTTGCCGTCGCCAACCAGAAGGGCGGCGTCGGCAAGACCACGACCACCATCAACCTGGCGGCCTGCCTTGCCCTCGCCGAGCGCCGCGTTCTCCTCGTTGACGTCGACCCACAGGGCAATCTCACCAGCGGTGTGGGCCTCAAGGGCAGCGCTGGCGAGGGCGGCACGGCCTACGAAGCGCTGGTCTCACCCGAACCCGTCGTCGACGCCGCGCCCTTCATCGTGCCGACCGCGGTCGATCGCCTCGAGCTCCTTCCAGCCGATCGCAGCCTGACCGGCGCCGAGATCGAGATGGTCGCCCTTCCTCACCGCGAAGAGCGGCTGCGGCGGCTGCTCGCCTCGCAACGCGACCGCTACGACTACATCTTCGTGGACTGTCCGCCGTCGCTCGGCCTCCTGACGCTCAACGCGCTCGTCGCCGCCGACGCGGTCCTCATTCCGCTCCACTGTGAGTACTTCGCGCTCGAAGGCCTCGCCGATCTCGTCGGCACGATGCGGCGCGTGCGCGCTGCTTTCAATCCCGCGCTCGACATCGAAGGCGTCCTGCTGACGATGTTCGACGAGCGGACCAACCTGGGCCAGCAGGTCGCGCGCGACGTCCGGGAATTCTTCAAGGACAAGGTCTTCCGCACCGTGATCCCGCGCAACGTGCGGCTCGGCGAGGCGCCGAGCCACGGCGTTCCCGCCATCCTCTACGACGTGAAATCCCGCGGGGCGGAAGCGTATCTCGCGCTCGCACGGGAAGTGCTGGAGCGGTCGGCCGCAACCGCCGCATGACGCTCGCGGCAGGATCGAGTCAAGCCATGAACACCGTGAAACGTCCGGCGCTCGGCAAGGGCCTCAGCGCGCTGATCCCCGACGCACCCGAGCCGCCGCGCGGCTCGCCGATCGAAGTCGACGTCGACCGGATCTCGCCGAGCACCTTCCAGCCGCGCGTCCAGGTCGACGACGCGCGCCTCGACGAGCTCGCGCGCTCCATTCAGTCGAATGGCGTCATCCAGCCGATCGTCGTGCGGAAGACGGGTGACCGCTATCAGATCATCGCCGGCGAGCGACGCTGGCGCGCCGCGCAGAAAGCCGGTCTCGCCCGCGTGCCGGTCGTGGTGCGCGAGGTGGCGCCCGGGCAGGAGCAGTCGCTGCTCGAGATGGCGCTCATCGAGAACATCCAGCGCGAGGACCTGAACCCGATTGACGAAGCGCTCGCCTACAAGCGGCTCACCGACGAATTTCACCTGACGCAGGAATCGATCGCGACGGCGGTCGGAAAGGACCGCGCGTCGATCGCGAATTACCTGCGGTTGCTGCGCCTGCCCGACGAAGTGCGCGGCGACGTTGCCGGCGGCTCCCTTTCGATGGGACACGCCCGCGCGCTGCTCGCGCTCACCGACGGGGCGGCGCAGCGCCGCGTCGCGCGCGACGTGATCGCGCGGGGTCTTTCGGTTCGCGAGACGGAGGCCATCGTCAGGAAGGCGGTCTCGGCCGCCCCCGCGCCGGCCGCGGCCGTCAAGCCGGTCGACGTGCACACGCGCGCTGCCGAAGAGCGGCTCCGGCTGGTTCTCGGGACGCGCGTCCGCATCGTGCGAAAGGGCAGAGGCGGCCGCATCGAAGTCGACTTCGGATCGGAAGATGAGCTGATCAGGATCTTCGAGGCGTTGACGGAACGATAAGGACACAAAGAGGGCAGAGGACACAAGGGAACAGTGATGGCGAAGCGACTGACTGAGATGGTCGCCTGCGCCGGTTGAGCGAGCAAACTCGCCGCAGGCGAGCTCGCTCAGGTGCTGAGCGACATACCCGCGACGGCCGATGACCGGGTGCTGGTGGACTTCCGCACCTCGGACGATGCGGGTGTGTACAGGTGGGAGGGCGGGCCGGCGATCGTGCAGACGGTGGATTTCTTCACCCCGATCGTCGATGATCCCTACGTTTACGGCCAGATCGCCGCGGCCAATGCGGTCAGCGACGTGTACGCCATGGGCGGTCGGCCGGTCACGGCGCTCGCAATCGCCGCCTTTCCGAAGGACGACCTCGAGCCGGACGTCATCAAGGCGATCTTCCGCGGCGGCTTCGACAAGCTGCGCGAAGCCGGCGTCGCCCTGCTCGGCGGCCACACGGTGCAGGACCAGGAAATCAAGTTCGGCTACGCGATAACCGGCGCGGTCGATCCGGCGCGAGTGCTCTCGAACGCGGGCGCGAAACCGGGCGATGCCCTGTTCCTCACCAAGCCGCTCGGCACCGGCATCGTCGGCACCGCGATCAAGTTCGGCCGCGCGCCCGCCGCCCTGGTGGACGAGGCGGTTGCCTCGATGCTCACGCTCAACCGCGCGGCGGCCCAGGCACTCGCGGCACTGGCGGTCGGACGGGTCCATGCGTGCACCGACATCACGGGTTTCGGCCTGATTGGCCACGCCTCGGAAATGGCGCGGGCCAGCGGCGCCACGCTCGTCCTGCAGGCGAGTCGCATCCCCATCTTCAACGGGGTCAAGGAGATGGCGCGCCAGAACCGATCCGGAGGGATGCTGTCTAACCGGTCGTACTTTGCTGCCGGCGTCGACCTGCGCGCTGCAGCCGACTTGCTGGAAGACATCCTCTACGATCCGCAGACGTCCGGCGGACTGCTGGTCTCGGCGGCGGCTGACGCGGCCGAGGAGGTCGGCGCCGCGCTCGCCAGTGCCGGGGTCGTCGCCGCGCGGATCGGCCGCGTCGAGACGGAGACGCCGGGCGTGAGGATCGCGATCGAGCCGTAAGCAGTGCGTATATGCTTGTCGCGGCTCGGCTGCGAATGGTATAAATTGCTGTTTTGTCGCGCGTTCGAGAGGCCGGCTGAGTGATACCGGATCTGCACACCATCTGGATCATCGTCTTCGTTCTGGTGCTGACGGTCGTCTTCGACCGTCTGCTGCTGAGGCCGTTCCTGCGCGTGATGCAGGAGCGCGAGGGAGCCACCCGGTCGGCACGCGAGATGGCCGAGACTTCCCGCGCCCGGGCGCAGGCCGCAGCCGACGAGTTCGAGGCGAAGACGCGGGCGGCGCGCGCCGAGGTGTACCGCCAGATGGAGGACAAGCGCCGCGCGGCGCTCGAATCGCGCGCCACGACTCTCGCGGAGACGCGGCAGCAGATCGAACGATCGGTCGCCGACGCGTCCGAGCGGCTGCAGGCGCAGGCGGCCGCCGCCCGCGCCGCGCTGGATCGCGACGCCGAGGCGCTGGCCATCACCATTGTCGAGCGGGTGCTCGGCAGAAAAGCATCCTAACTTCGAGAGGTCGCGATGCGCCGCGTGCTGGGGACGACGCTCGGTTCGCGCTTCGCTTGTGAAACTCCGCGCAAGCGCGCGCGCCTGCTCGCCGCGGCGGCGGTTGCCGTCTGGCTGACGGCGCTTCCGGGCGTCGCCTGGTCGCAGGCGATTCAGCCCGCGCCCGCCGTCGCCGGGCAGACCGAGGCCGCGCCGCCGCACGAAGCGGCCGGCCCGGCCGAGGTCCAGCACGCCGGGGGCGGAGTCGTCGACGTCCTCGCCCGGCTGGTCAACTTCTCGCTGCTCGCCGGCACGTTGTGGTACCTGCTGCGATCGCCGATCGCCAGCTACCTGACCAATCGCGGCACGGCGATTCGCCGGGATCTGGTCGAGGCCGCCGAGATGCGGCGCGCGGCGGGCGAGCAAATCGCGGAGATCGATCGGCGCATGAAGGCGCTGCCGGCCGAGCTCGAGGCCCTGCGGACGCAGGGCGCGGCCGAGATTGCCGCGGAGGAAGCGCGGATTCGCGCCGCGGCCGAAGCGGAGCGCAACCGGCTTCTGGAGCAGGCGCGGCGGGAAATCGACCAGCAGATCAAGCTCGCCGAGCGCGATCTGATCAGCCATGCGGCCGACCTGGCGGTCGGCGTCGCGTCGCGGCGGATCAGGGCCACCATCACCGACGATGACCAGAGGCGGCTGGTCGACCGGTACGTCACGCAGCTGCAGAAGTAGCCCGGCTTCGACGATGACGAACAGAACCGCAGCCAACCGGTACGCGCGCGCGCTCCTCGACGTCGCGGTCGCCGAGAAGACCGACGTGCAGCGCGTCGAAGCGCAGCTGGCCGAGTTCGGCGATCTCTTCCGACAGTATCCGGCGCTCGAGAAGGTGCTGCTCAATCCGGCGGTGCCCGTGCCGCGGAAACGCGCGGCGGTGGCCGATATCGCGGCTCGTGGAGGCATGCTCCCGGTCGTCGCGAAGCTGCTCGTGCTCCTGGCCGAGCGCGATAGGCTGGTGCTGCTGCCGGACCTGGTCGTCGCCTACCGCGAGCGCCTGCTCGATCACCTGAAGGTCGTTCGCGCGGAGGTGACGACGGCGGTGCCGCTGGGGGAGGATCGGAGCCTGGCGGTGGAGCGGAGCCTGGCCGCGCTGACGGGGCGGACCGTCACGCTCGCGTCGAAGGTGGACCCGGCCATCATCGGCGGCGTGGTGGCGCAGATCGGCAGCACGATCTACGACGGCAGCGTGGCGCGGCAGCTGGAGAAGATCCGAGAGAGGCTGGCGGGCGGCCAGACTTCCGCGCAGGAATAACCAACGATGGACATCAAAGCCGAAGAAATCTCCAAGATCATCCGCGAGCAGATCGGCAGCTACGCGGTCGACGTGGACGTCGCCGAGGTGGGCAGCATCATCTCGATCGGAGACGGGATCGCGCGCGTCCACGGCGTCGACAACGCCATGGCCGGCGAGATGCTCGAGTTCCCGCACGGCGTGTTCGGCATCGCGCTGAACCTCGAAGAGGAGAGCGTGGGCGCCGTGCTGCTCGGCGAGTTCAACGAGATCAAGGAAGGCGACCTGGTCAAGCGCACCGGCCGGATCATCTCCGTGCCGGTAGGCGACGAGCTGCTCGGCCGCGTGGTCAACGCGCTCGGGCAGCCGATCGACGGCAAGGGCCCGATCCTCACGAAGCGGTTTGCGCCAATCGAGCGCCTGGCGCCGGGCGTCGTGGATCGGCAGGGGGTCAAGGAACCGTTGCAGACGGGGCTGAAGGCGATCGACGCGATGGTGCCGATCGGCCGCGGTCAGCGCGAGCTGATCATCGGCGATCGCCAGACCGGCAAGACCGCCGTGGCGATCGACACGATCCTCAACCAGAAGGACACCGGCGTCGTCTGCATCTACAACGCGATCGGTCAGAAGCAGTCCACGATCGCGCAGGTCGTCCGGACGCTCGAAGAGGCCGACGCGATGCGGTACACGATCGTCGTGGCGGCGGCCGCGGCCGATCCGGCGCCGCTCCTCTACATCAGCCCGTATTCGGCGTGCACGATGGGCGAGTACTTCCGCGACGGCGGGAGCCACGCGCTGTGCGTCTACGACGATCTGTCGAAGCACGCGCAGGCGTACCGCGAGATCTCGCTGCTGCTGCGTCGCCCGCCGGGCCGCGAGGCCTACCCGGGCGACGTGTTCTACCTGCACTCGCGGCTCCTCGAGCGTGCGGCCAAGCTGAACGCGAAGCTCGGCGGCGGCTCCCTGACGGCGCTGCCGATCATCGAGACGCAGGCGGGCGACCTCTCCGCCTACATCCCGACGAACGTCATCTCGATCACCGACGGCCAGATCTTCCTCGAGGCGGATCTGTTCCACCAGGGCGTCCGGCCGGCGATCAACGTCGGCAACTCGGTGTCGCGCGTCGGCGGGTCGGCGCAGATCAAGGCGATGCGGCAGGTCGCAGGCACGCTGCGCCTCGACCTGGCCCAGTATCGCGAGCTGGCGGCGTTCGCGCAGTTCGGCAGCGACCTCGACAAGTCGACGCAGGCACAGCTCAACCGCGGCGCGCGGCTGGTCGAGATTCTCAAGCAGCCGCAGTACCAGCCGCTGCCGGTAGAGCGCCAGGTGGCGATCATCTACGCCGGCACGAAGGGCTACCTCGATCAGGTCGGCGTGCCGGAGGTGCGGGAGTTCGAGACGGCGCTGCACCGGTTCATCGAGACGCGCCACCCGCAGGTGTTCCGCGGCATCGCCGAGAAGAAGCAGCTCGACGACGATCTGCGCAACGCGCTCGACGCGGCGGTCAGGGAGTTCGCGGCCGAGTTCGCGTCGCGGAAGGCGACGGCGGCCTGACATGCCGTCGCTGATCGATCTCCGGCGCCGGATCCGCGCGGTCAAGAACATCCAGCAGATCACCAAGGCGATGAAGATGGTGGCGGCGTCGAAGCTGCGCCGCGCGCAGGACCGGATGCTGCACGCCCGCCCCTACGCGGCGCAGATGCATCGCGTGCTCGGCAGCGTGGCCGGGCGGGTCGACCCGTCCCTGCACCCGCTGCTCGCGATCCGCGAGCCGCGGCCCGACAGCCGATCGCTCGTCGTGATCATCACTGCCGACAAGGGACTGTGCGGCAGCTTCAACACGAACATCATCAAGGCCGCCGGCGCCTTCATCGCGGAGAGTCCGAACCCGTGCGCGCTCAGCCTCGTCGGGCGCAAGGGGCGCGACTTCTTCGGCCGCCGCGGTTTCGAGGTCCTCTTCGAGCTGACGAATTTCTTCCAGAAGCTCCGGTACGAGGACGGGCAGGCGATCGCGCAGCACGCGATGGAGGCGTTCACGACCGGCCGGGTGGACCGGGTCGTGCTCGCGTACAACGAGTTCAAGTCGGTCATCCAGCAGCGGGTGATCATCGATCAGCTCCTGCCGATCCGGCGCGCCGATGTGCCGGAGACCGAGCCGGAGATCGGCATCGACTATCTGTACGAGCCGTCGGCGCAGGAGATCTTCGACCAGCTCCTGCCGCGGTACGTGGAGGTCCAGGTGTTCCGGGCGCTCCTCGAGTCCAACGCGGCGTTCTACGCGGCGCAGATGACGGCCATGGACACCTCCACGAAGAACTCGGCGGACATGATCTCGCAGTTGACGCTGTACATGAACAAAGTGCGCCAGGCGGCGATTACCCGGGAAATCATCGAGGTCGTGTCGGGCGCCGAAGCGTTGTAGGGCCGTCCACACGGCCGGCGGTGACTTGAATATGGCAAACGATCAGCACGTCGGAAAAATCGTCCAGGTGATCGGCCCGGTCGTGGACGTCGAATTCGAGGCGGGCCATCTGCCGGAGATCTACAACGCGCTGCGGATTCAGTCCGACCCGAACGTGCGGAGCGGCGAACCGATCGACGTCATCGCGGAGGTCGAGCAGCACCTTGGCGAGAACCGCGTCCGGGCCGTGTCGATGAAGCCGACCGACGGCATGCAGCGCGGCATGAAGGCGGTCGATCTCGGCCACCCGATCGAGGTGCCGGTCGGACCGGAGACGCTCGGGCGCGTCCTGAACGTGCTCGGCGAGCCGGTCGACTTCCCGGACCGTCCCGTGCGGGCCCGCGAGCACTGGTCGATTCACCGGGCCGCGCCCACGCTCGAGGACCAGTCGACCGAGCTGCGGATGTTCGAGACCGGCATCAAGGTCGTCGACCTGCTCGAGCCGTACCTGCAGGGGGGGAAGATCGGCCTGTTCGGCGGCGCCGGCGTCGGCAAGACGGTCATCATCCAGGAGCTGATCCACAACATCGCCCTGAAGCATGGCGGCGTGTCGGTGTTCGGCGGCGTGGGCGAACGCACCCGCGAGGGCAACGACCTCTGGATCGAGTTCCAGGAGTCGGGCGTCATCGACATCAACGATCCGGCGAAATCGCGCGCGGCGCTGGTCTACGGCCAGATGACGGAGCCGCCGGGCGCGCGGCTGCGCGTCGGGTTGTCGGCGCTGACGGTGGCCGAGTACTTCCGCGACGCCGAAGGCAAGGACGTGCTGCTCTTCATCGACAACATCTTCCGGTTCACGCAGGCCGGCTCCGAGGTCTCGGCGCTGCTCGGCCGCATGCCGTCGGCCGTCGGGTACCAGCCGACGCTGCTGACCGAGATGGGCGAACTGCAGGAGCGCATCACGTCGACCAAGAAGGGGTCGATCACCTCGGTGCAGGCGATCTACGTCCCGGCCGACGACTACACCGACCCGGCGCCGGCGACGACCTTCGCCCACCTCGACGCGACGACGAACCTGTCGCGGGCGATTTCCGAGCTCGGCATCTACCCGGCCGTCGATCCGCTCGCCTCCACCTCGCGCATCCTCGACCCGCGCATCGTCGGCGACGAGCACTATCAGGTGGCGCGCCAGGTGAAGCAGATCCTGCAGCGCTACAAGGACCTCCAGGACATCATCGCCATCCTCGGCATCGACGAGCTGTCGGAGGAGGACAAGCTGACGGTCGCGCGGGCGAGGAAGATCCAGAAGTTCCTGTCGCAGCCGTTCTTCGTCGCGCAGCAGTTCACCGGCCTCGAAGGCAAGTACGTCCCGATCGCCGACACGATCCGCGGCTTCAAGGAGATCGTCGAGGGGCGCCACGACGACATCCCCGAGCAGGACTTTTACATGGCCGGCACGATCGACGAGGTGATCGAGAGGGCGCGCAAGAGGAAGGCGGCGGCCTAGAGGGCCGGGGGCCTGGGGACTGGGGGCTGGGGACTTGACGATACCGACGCATTTGCGCCTGCAGGTCGTTTCCGCGGATCGGTCGCTCGTCGACGAGGCGGTGGACGAAGTGCAGATTCCTGGCGCCGACGGGTACTTCGGCGTGCTGCCGGGGCATACGCCGCTCCTCGCCGCGCTGCAGGTCGGTCAGCTCTGGTATCGAACCGGACCGGAGAAGCACTTCCTCGCCATCGCGTTCGGCTTCGCTGAGGTGCAGCCGGACCGCGTGACGCTCCTCGCCCAGATTGCCGAGAAAGCCGAGGAGATCGACGTGGCGCGGGCCGAGGCGGCGAAGAAGCGCGCCGAAGAGCGGCTCGCCAGACCGGTCATGGACATGGATTTCGAGAGGGCCCGCATCGCACTCCTGAAGTCGCTGATTCGGCTCCAGGTCGCCAGCCGCGCTAGAATCCGATCCTGAATTGCCCACGAGCCTTCGGCCTTCCTCCTCCGCCGTCCTGCAAGTCCGCAGTCCTGCCATGCTGGGTAATCTGGCGAATCTGTTCCGCTATCGCGGGCTGATCCAGAGCCTGGTCGCGCGGGAGCTGAAGGCGCGCTACCGCGGCTCGGTCCTGGGTTTCATCTGGTCGTTCGTGAACCCGCTGCTCCTGCTCCTCATCTACTCGTTCGTCTTCACGACCGTGATGCCGAACACGCAGGCGGGCGTGCAGCCGTACTTCCTGTTCATGTTCTGCGGCATCCTGCCGTGGACGTGGTTCTCCGCGTCGCTCACGGAGGCGGCGAACTCGCTCATCTCCGGCGGCAATCTCATCAAGAAAGTGATGTTCCCGGCCGAAGTCCTGCCCATTGTCAACGTGCTGGCGAACATGGTGCATTTCTTTCTCGGCCTGCCGATTCTCCTGATCTTCCTCGTCATCTACCGGCCGCCGACGCTGTGGCATCTGGCGGTCTTTCCGGCGGTCGTGCTCGTGCAGCTGGTGTTCACGACGGCGCTCGCCCTCCTGCTGTCGGCGCTGGCGGTCCACTTCCGCGACATCCGCGACATCCTGGCGAACCTGCTCACGCTCTGGTTCTTCGCGACGCCGATCATCTATCCGTGGTTCCAGCCCGGGCTGCAGCGGTTCAAGCCGCTGTTCGACGCCAATCCGTTCACGCATCTCGCCGTGTCGTACCAGGAGGTCTTCTTCTTTCACGAGGCCATCGGCCACTGGAAGTGGCTGGTGGCGCTCGGCGTCGCGTCGCTGGCGCTGTTCCTGGCGTGCTACTGGCTGTTCGATCGGCTGAGGGACTCGTTCGCGGAGGCCGTCTGACGGCCCGGTCGGAATGCGATGAATGCCATTGAGCTGACGGACGTCACGAAGATCTACCGCCGCTACAGCGGCAAGCAGTTCGCGACGCTGAAGAGCGCCCTGCTCCAGCGCAGCATCCTGCGCGAGCTGCAGCCGAGCGAGACGTTTCCGGCGCTGCGCAACGTCTCGTTCAGCGTGCCGGTCGGCGCCACCTACGGCGTCATGGGCCGGAACGGATCGGGCAAGAGCACGGCGCTCAAGCTGGTGGCCGGCATCACCAAGCCGACGAGCGGCACGGTGACCGTGCGCGGCCGCATCTCCGCTCTGATCGAGCTCGGCGCGGGCTTCCACCCGGAGATTTCCGGGCGCGAGAACGTCTTCATCAACGGCATCATGCTCGGGCTGTCGAAGCGCGAGATCCAGGATCGCTTCGACGACATCGTCGAGTTCGCCGAGCTGCGCGAGTTCATCGACGCTCCGGTGAAGACGTACTCGTCGGGGATGTACATGCGCCTCGGCTTCGCGGTCGCGATTCACGTCGATCCCGACGTCCTGCTCGTCGACGAGGTACTCGCGGTCGGCGACGAGGGATTCACGCACAAGTGCCTCGACAAGTTCGGCGAGTTCCGCCGGCGCGGCAGGACGATTCTGCTCGTGACGCACTCACTGAGCCTGATCGAGCGCTTCTGCGACGAGGCGCTCTGGCTCGACGCCGGCGAGGCGCGCGACCACGGCGATCCCAAGCGCGTCGTCGGCGCGTACCTGACCGCGGTCGAGGCGAGGGAGGAAGAGCATCTGGCCGCCGAGACGGCGCGCGCGGTCAGGTCGGTGAGCGAGCCGCCGGCGGCCGCCGGCGGTACGTCGCGGACGGCCGGCGACGTCGCCGAGGCGGCCGCAGCCGTCGAGTCGCTGCCGAGCACCGAACCGCCGGCCGACATGTTCCGCGCGGTCGAAGGGCGATGGGGCACGCGCGAGATCGAGATCACCGACGTGGCGCTGCTCGATGCCGAAGGCCACCCGTCGCACGTCTTCCACACCGGCGATCCCGTGACCGTCCGCCTGAAGGTGCACCCGCACCAGCCGAACGACGACTTCGTGTTCGGCGTCGGCCTGTTCAATGCCGAGGGCGTCTGCTGCTACGGCACGAACACGACGTTTGAGGACATGGTTCCGGACCGGATCGCGGGCGACGCCGAGGTGACGTTCGCCATCGACGCGCTCGATCTCGTGGAAGGAACCTACAAGCTCGACGTCGCCGTCCACAAGCGCGATGGAGCGCCCTACGACTACCACCGCCTGCTGTATACGTTCCGGGTGAAGTCGCGGACGCACGACGTCGGGATCTACCGCCCGCGGCACCACTGGATCTTCTCGCCCAACGTGCGGTTCAAGGCGCCAGACGAGATCGAGAAGTCGGCGCGATGACGCGGGACGCCGCGATCCGATTGGTGGCGCGCGTCCGCGCCGAGGGCCGCGTCGTCGTCTTCACGAACGGCGTGTTCGATCTCCTCCATCCGGGCCACGTCCGCTACCTGCGGCAGGCGCGCGCGCTCGGCGACGTCCTGATCGTCGGCGTCAACTCCGATCGGTCGGTGCGCGCGATCAAGGGAGAGGGCCGGCCGGTCACGCCGGAGGCCGAACGGGCCGAGCTGGTCGCGGCGCTGTCGGTCGTGGACGCCGTGGTAGTTTTCGACGAGGACACGCCGTACGAGCTCGTCAGGACACTCCAGCCGGACGTGCTCGTGAAGGGCGCCGACTGGGCTCCCGACGCCATCGTCGGGCGCGATCTGATCGAAGCGCGCGGCGGAAAGGTGGTCCGGGTGCCGGTCGAGCGCGGCTATTCGACCAGCGCCATCCTCGAGCGGATCCGCGGCACGAGTCGCTGACCTCGGCCACCCGCAGCGTCGAGCCCCCGGCCCCCGCGGCGAGCGGTGTACACTGAGAAGTTGCCCGTGTCGACGTCGACTTCGCTGAACCTCAGGGCCGTACTGAAGGCTGCCGCGGCGCGCAGCGGGCTGGATGCGTCCGCCCGCGCGGTCGATGGCCTGACCCCATCCGCCAAGGCGCTGTACGCGGCGACAGCCGCGCAGGCGCTGCCGCACGGCGTCGTGCTGTACGTCGTGCCGGGCGACGGCGAGCTGGAGCGGACGATCGGCGACGTGCGGTTCTTTCTGTCGGCAATCGAGGGGTTGTCGGACGCGGCCGCGGAGCGTGCCGTCCTGCCGTTCCCGTCGCACGAAGTCGATCCGTATCGCGGCCTGGCGCCGCACTTCGGCGTCCAGTCGGCGCGGGCGCGCGCGCTGCACGCGATGGCCGCCGGGAACGTGCGCGTGGTCGTCGCGTCGGCGGCGGCGTTGCTGCCCCGGGTCTCTGCGCCGGAGCGCCTGCTGCAGGTGTCGGTGGAGCTCGCCCCCGGCATGGAGATCGCGCCGACCGATCTGGCCGACCTCCTCGCCGACGCGGGCTTCAGCCGCGAAGATCCGGCCGACGAGCACGGCGAATTCGCGCTGCGCGGCGGCATCCTCGACCTGTTCCCGCCCGCCGAGCCGCAGCCGGTGCGGCTCGAATACATCGGCGACACGATCGAGTCGCTGCGCAGCTACGATCCGGCCAGCCAGCGATCCGTTGCCGCCCTCGATCGCGTCACCGTCGTGCCGCTGCGCGACGTGCTCGGCGCAGATGCCGCGAACGCCACGGTCTTCGACTACCTCGCGCTCGCGAACGAATCGCGCGTGATCGTGTCGGAGCCCGACGAGGTGGACGCGCAGGCGGGGAAGCTGATTGCGCAGGTCGATCAGAGCTACGAGGACGCCAGGATCCGGCTGAGTCCGGCGGCCACGATCCGCGAGGGGCGCGCCGCGGCGGCCGGCCCGAGGCCGGATCGAGCGGCCGCAGGGGTCGACGGTGCGGCCGAGCGTCTGCGCCCTCCAGCCGAGCTGCTTGCAGAATGGACGCTCGTCGCGGCGCGGCTGTCCTCCGGGACGTCGCTGCTCCAGCTCGGTCTCGGCAACTCTCACCACGTCAGCTGCCAGCCGACGGTGGAACTGCGCGGACGCGTCGGCGCCTGGGTCGACGAGATCAGGACGCTCCGCGAGCGTGGCGAAACGACCCTGTTCGTCGCGGCGACATCGGGTCGCGCGGAGCGCACGATTGAGCTCCTCAAGGAATACGACCTGTTCGCGACGCCGGTGGAGCGGGCCGAGGACGCGCGCTACGCCGCCGTGCTCGTCGCGATCGGCAGCCTCTCCCGCGGCTTCCACCTGCCCGATGCCGCCCTGCAGATCTATGCCGAAGCAGACGTCTTCGAGGAGGAGCGCCGGGCGCCCGAGCGGAGGCCGTCCGCGTCGAAGGCCTTCCTCTCCGATCTGCGCGACCTCAAGGTCGGCGATCTCGTCGTGCACGTCGATCACGGCATCGGCGTGTTCGTCGGGCTGAAGCAGATCGGCCTCGGCAGCGACACCTCCCAGGAGTTCCTGGAACTGCGGTATGCCGGCGACGACAAGCTGTTCGTGCCCGTCGAGCGCCTCGACCTGGTGCAGAAGTACACGGGAGCGACGCGGCCGCCGGTAGACCGCCTCGGCGGCACGTCCTGGGAGCGCGCCAAGACCAGGGTCAAGAAGGCCATGCGCAACATGGCCGAGGAGCTCCTGAAGCTCTACGCGCAGCGCAAGGCTGTGCCGGGCCACGCCTTCAGCGCCGACACGCACTGGCAGCAGGAATTCGAGGACGCGTTCGAGTACGAGCTGACCCCGGACCAGCAGTCGGCGATCGCCGACATCAAGCGCGACATGGAATCGCCCACGCCGATGGACCGCCTGCTCTGCGGCGACGTCGGGTACGGAAAGACCGAGGTGGCGATGCGCGCCGCGTTCAAGGCGGTGATGGACGGCAAGCAGGTGGCCTTTCTGGCGCCGACGACGGTGCTTGCGTTCCAGCACCAGAAGACGCTGAAGGAGCGCTTCGCGGGATTTCCGGTCCGCGTCGACATGGTGAGCCGCTTCCGGACGAAGCAGGAGCAGAAGGAGGTCCTCGCGGACCTCGCCGCCGGCAAGGTGGACATCATCGTCGGCACCCACCGGCTGCTGTCGCGTGACGTCGAATTCCGCGACCTCGGCCTGCTCGTCGTCGACGAAGAGCAGCGGTTCGGCGTCGCGCACAAGGAGAAGATCAAGCAGCTCCGCCGGAAGGTGGACGTGCTGACGATGAGCGCGACGCCCATTCCGCGTACGCTGAACATGTCGCTCGTCGGCATCCGGGACATGTCCATCATCGAGACGCCTCCAAAGGACCGCCTCTCGATCCAGACGAGCGTCGTCAAATTCGATCAGCAGGTGATGGCGCGCGCCATCCGCCACGAGCTCGAGCGCGGCGGTCAGGTGTACTTCGTCCACAACCGCGTCGAGTCGATCTTCTCGATGGGCAATCTCATCCAGCGGCTCGTGCCGGAGGCGCGGATCGTCATCGGCCACGGCCAGATGAGCGAGAACGTTCTCGAGCGCGCGATGCTCGATTTCGTCGCCCGCAAGTTCGACGTCCTGCTCGCGACGACCATCGTCGAGAACGGACTCGACATCCCGAACGCGAACACCATCATCATCAACCGGGCCGACCGATACGGTCTGTCGCAGCTGTATCAGCTCCGCGGCCGCGTCGGCCGATCCGATCGTCCGGCATACGCGTACCTGCTCATCCCGCCCGAGGACAGCCTGTCGCCGGTCGCGAAGAAGCGCCTCGCCGCCATCAGGGAATTCAGCGACCTCGGCAGCGGGTTCCGCGTGGCGGCGCTCGATCTCGAGATTCGGGGAGCCGGCAACCTGCTCGGCGGCGAGCAGAGCGGGCACATCGAGACGGTCGGCTTCGAGATGTACATGAAGCTCCTCGAGCAGACTGTTCGGGAGCTGAAAGGCGAGGAGATCGAAGACGACGTCCGCGCGACGGTCAACCTCGGGGTCGATCTGCGGATCGACGAATCGTACGTCCCCGACATGAACCAGCGGCTGATGCTCTACCGCAAGGTTGCCGCGGCGCGGCGCGAGGACGAGATTGACCGCGTGCTCGACGAGGCCACCGACCGCTACGGACCGCTCCCCGCCTCGGTGCTGAACCTGGCCGACTACGGCCGGATCCGCGTGATGGCCGATCGCCTCGGCGTCGAGGCCATCGACCGCGAAGGCCGCACGGTCGTCTTAAGGTTCAGGCCGCAGGCGAGGCTGGATCCCGCGCGTCTCGTGGTCCTCGTGCGGCAGCGTGGCGACCTCACGCTCGTGCCGCCGGGCGGTCTCAAGGTGAACCTGGACGGCAGCCGGGAACCGTCCGGCGAAGGCCGGGACCGCCGCGGCGAGCCGGGAAGCGCGTCCAGATCGCGGATTCCCGGTCCCAGACGAGGCCGCGAGTCGGCCGCACCCTCGTGGTGGACCGCCCGCGCCCGTGAGGGGGGCGTGAAGCCGGGGTTCACCAAGGCCGAAATCCTCAAGCCGGCCAGGCAGGATCCGCGCGCGCCGGGCGGGGTCTTCGAACGGGTCGGCGGTCTGTTGAGCGAGCTGCTCGATCAAGGGTAAAATATTTGTTTGCTATGCTTTACACAACCTGCCGTCGTGCCGTCCGCCTTCTCGCGCTGCCCCTCCTGCTCGTTGCGGGCATGGGCATCGCCCGCGCCGAGATCATCGAACAGATTCTCGTCAAGGTAAACGGCGAGATCTTCACCAAGACCGAGCTCGAAGCGCGTCAGGTCGCCGCATTGCGGCAGCGCGGGCAGCAGATCGATCTGAAGTCCGATCCGAACAACGCGCAGCTCAGGAAGGCGCTCGACGAAGTGACACCGCAGATCATCGTCGACGCCGTCGACGAGATGCTGATCGTCCAGCGCGGCCACGAGCTCGGTTACCGGCTGAGCGACGAGCAGTTTAACCAGATCGTCGAGAACATCAAGAAGCAGAACAAGATCGATACCGAGGAGCAGTGGCAGGCCGCACTCAAGCAGGAGAACCTGACGATGCCCGAGCTGCGGCAGCAGCTCGAGCACCAGATGATCATCTCGCGCGTCCAGCAGAACGAGGTGTTCGGCAAGATTGCGGTCTCCGAAGACGAGGCCCGCCAGTACTATCAGACGCACCAGTCCGAGTTCACGACGCCGGCCTCGATCACGCTGCGGGAAATCCTCGTCGCCGTGCCGACGAGCGGCGCCGGCATCAACGTGGCGCAGGACGATGCGGCGAAGCAGAAGGCGGAGGATATCCGGGCCCGGATCGTCAACAACGGCGAGAGCTTCGAAAAACTCGCCGCCGACCTCTCCGATGCGCCCTCGCGCGCGAACGCGGGGCTGATCGGGCCGATCAACATGACGGATCTGTCGGCCGACGTGCAGAAGCTGATCTCGGGCATGAAGGTGGGCGACGTCACGCAGGTGCTCCGCACGCCGCGCGGCTATCAGATCGTGAAGCTCGAATCGGAAAGCAAGGCCGAGACGATGCCGTTCGAGCAGGCGCGCGAGCAGATCAGCCAGCGCGTCTTCACGGGCAAGCGGCAGGCAGAGTTCCAGAAGTACCTGGCGAAGCTGCGGGACGAAGCCATCATCGAGTGGAAGAACGCCGACATCGAGAAAGCGTACGACGCGGGACTGAAGGCGCAGGCGGAGAAAGCCAAGAGCACGGCCGACAAGGGTTAGGCGCTGACGGCTTCAAGGCTGAGGACTGACCCGTTGTCCCGACCCCCGGATTCAGGCTCGCCGCACGAAGGGCGGCAGTGGTTTGCCATCTGGACGCGCTCGCGTCACGAGCAGGTCGTGCGCGAGCAGCTCGAGCGGAAGGATGTCGAGGCCTTCCTGCCGACCATCACCCGGTGGAGCCGCTGGAAGGATCGCAGGAAGAAGATCGACTGGCCGCTGTTCCCCGGCTACTGTTTCGCCCGCTTCAACCCGGAAGACACGCTGCCGGTCCTCAAGTGCACCGGCGTGGTCAGCATCGTGTCGTTCGAGGGGAAACCCGCCGCGATTCCGGAGTACGAGCTGGATAGCATCCGGCTGCTCGTCGGCAGCGAACTGCAGTACGATCCGTGTCCGCTCATCCACGAAGGAATGATGGTGGAAGTCGTGCACGGGCCGCTGCGGGGCGTGATCGGCCGCCTGGTCCGCAAGGACACGCAGAAGGCGCGGCTGGTGCTCTCGGTCGATCTGATCGGGCAGGCCGTATCCGTGGAAGTCGATGCTGCCGACGTCAAGCCATACTGACGAAGGAAGGAGCGGATTGAGCGCGTGCTGACGACCGAATCCCCGGCGCCCGTGCGGATTGGCTCGGTCGAACTGACTTCGCCGCTGGCCGTCGCCCCGATGGCCGGGATGACCGATACGGCGTTCCGCCGGCTCGTGAAGCGGCACGGCGGATGCGGCCTGGTCGTCACCGAGATGGTCAGCTCCGAAGGGCTCGTGCGCGGCATCGACCGGACGCTCGAGTACGCCGAGTTCACGGGTGAGGAGCGCCCGGTTTCGATTCAGATTTTCGGCGGCGACCCCGACAGGATGGCCGAGGCCGCGCGCATCGTCGAGGGCATGGGGGCCGACATCGTCGACGTCAACATGGGTTGCCCCGTCCCCAAGATCGCGAAGCACAATGCCGGCTGCAGCCTGATGCGCGAGCCGGAACACGCGGCCGGCGTCATCGCGGCGATGGCCAGGGCGGTGAAGATACCGGTCACCGTGAAAATGCGGGCGGGCTGGAACGACGCCGATCGCAATGCGCCGACGCTGGCCCGGATGGTCGAGGACGCCGGCGCCGCCGCCGTGTCGGTGCACGGGCGCACGGCAGCGCAGAGCTACGGCGGCGTGGCCGACTGGGATCTCGTGGCCGAGGTCGCGGACCGCCTGACGATCCCCGTGTTCGGGAGCGGCGACTGCGTCGAGCCGCAGCAGATTGTCGACAAGCTCCGGATGGGAGTCGAAGGCGTTCTCGTCGGTCGTGGCGTGCTGCGCAATCCATGGGTGCTCGCCCAGGCCGCCGACCTCGCGGCGGGCCGCCCGGCGCGCGAGGTGACGCCGGCGGATCGCGCCCGGTTCCTGCTCGAGTACATCGACCTGCTGATGCACGAACGCGTGCGCGACGACGATAACGGTCGACGCGATGCGGGAGTGCCGCCGTCCGGCACGCCGCCCGCGGCGGACGAACGGCACGGACGCTGGGTGGTCAACAAGGTCCGCGCGCTGGGCGCCTACTTCACGAAGGGGCTCGACAACGGGTCGCACCTGCGGACCGCGATCAACAGCGCCGGGTCGCTCCCGGCACTGCGTGCGACGATCGAGACGTTCTTTCTGGGCTCGCCCGCTCACTCCAGTCTCCTCCGGTAGGGTAACGACCTCGAGGTCGTCCCGGCATCGTCTTCCGCCATTGCCGGCGTATCGAAATTGGCTCACCTGTAATTTTCTTGACACACCACGGCCGAAGCATACACTGGCATGGTTGTTCGACCTATCTGGCCGGTACAGCAATGGTTTATCAACATTCGACCGCTGACCCGGTAGCGTGAAGTCCCTTCTCTACCTGGGCTGTCCCGCGTCCGAACGCGACGAAACGGAACGCCTCCTCGCGTCGGCAGGTTTCTCGGTCGTCTGGTCCGACACGACCTCGCAGGCGCTCCGGGAGCTGCAGCGCCGGGACATGCCGGCGCTGATCGATCTCTCGCGCGGCGGGACGGTTCTGCAGGCGGCCCGCGAACTCCGCGCACACTCGGCGACGGCGCTCGTGTTCGCGGTGGTGGATGCACGCCGGCCGGACCTGACGACCGAGGCGGTGCTGGCCGGCATCGCCGACGTGTTTGCGCGGCCGCTCGCCGGCCGCCGTGTCGCCCTTGCGATCGAGCGCGAGCTCGGCTACCGCAGGCAGGCCGACGGGCACGACCGGGCGCCGGGCGAGGAGCTTTACGGCTGCTCGCCGGCGATGCGTGAGACCGTCGAGCTGATCGGTCGCGCGGCGGCGACGCGTGGCGGCGTCCTGATCTGCGGCGAGGAAGGCTCCGGGCGCCGGGTCGTTGCGCGGACGATTCACGCCGAGCAGGCGGATTCCGGCGCGTTCGTCAGCGTGGACTGCGCGGCGTTCGAGGGCGACGGCCTCGAGCGCGATTTGTTCGGCACCTCCGCCCGCGCCGCCGGCGGCGACCCCGCTGAGCGGGGCCTCGAGCGCATCAGCCGGGTCAGCCGGCTGCACGAAGCGTCGGGCGGGACGTTGTATCTGCGCAACGTCAGGGAGGCCCCGGCGCGCGCGCAGACACGGCTCGCGCGCGTGCTCCGTGACGGCGAAGCGGTGCTCGCCGACTCGAACGCGACGATGAGCCTCGACGTGCGGCTCATGGCCGGCGTCGGTCCCGGACTCGATGCCGCTCTCCATGACGGCACCATCCACGAAAGCCTGTATCGCCGACTGTCGGGCATCCGCATCAGTCTGCCGCCGCTGCGCAATCGTCGCGACGACATTCCCGCGCTCGCCAATTTCTTCGTGCGGCAGATCTGCGCGTCCGTGGGCGCGCCGCCGAAGATCCTGTCGCGCTCCGCGCTGACCCTGATCTCGGCCCTGCCGTGGCGTGGCAATGGCGCCGAGCTGCGCGAGCTGCTCGAGAACGTGATCGCGGGCCTTGCGAGCGGCAAGGGCATCGGTCTCGAGGACGTGCTCGCGCACATGCGGCTGGACGGCGGCGGCGTCGGGTTCGCCGAGGGCGGGACGCTTCGTCAGGCGCGGGCACGCTTCGAGCGTGACTACATCGCGGCGGTGCTGGCGCAGCACGAGGGCCGCATCAGCGATGCCGCCAGGGCGCTCGGCATTCAGCGCACGAATCTGTACCGGAAGATCCGCACCCTTCGAATCGCGCAGGGCCGAAGACGGTGACGTGCGGCCAGCAGCGGAATGTCGATCCCTTATGGATTCTGCCCGTACAATCAGGGAGGAGCCGAGAACGGTCGTGGGCCTTCGCATTGCGTTCGACCTCGATGGAGTCCTCGCCGACATGGAAGGCGAGCTGGCCCGGCACGCCAGGGAGCTGTTCGGCGAGCGCATCGCCGACAGAACGAGAGACGCCGAGCCGCCGATCGATCCGGAACGGGCGGCCGGCGGAGCCGGGTCGGCCGCGGCGGCTGCCGGCGACGCCGCGGACGACGGCGCGGATGCCCTTCCACTCCAGAGGCTGCGACTCACGCCGCGCGAGACGCGGCAGCTCTGGCGGCATGTCGCGAAGATCGACGCGTTCTGGGAATCGCTGAAGGAGATCGAAACCGGCGTCGTCGCCCGGCTGGCGTCGATGGCGAAGGAGGGGCGATGGGAAGTGATCTTCCTGACGCGCCGCCCCGAGTGCGCCGGCGCGACGGCGCAGCTCCAGACCCAGCGCTGGCTCGAGGCGAAAGGCTTCGCGCTCCCGAGCGTGTTCGTCGTCCAGAACTCCCGCGGAAAGATCGCCGCAGCGCTCGCGCTCGACGTCGTCGTCGACGATCGTCCGGAAAACTGTCTCGACGTGGCCGTCGACTCGAGCGCCCGTGCCGTTCTGGTGTGGCGGGACGACGCGGAGCGGATTCCCGCGGCGACGCGCCGGCTTGGCATCGGCGTCGTGAGCTCGGTGGCCGAATGCCTGGACGTCCTTGCGCACGCCGATTCGCTGGCGCGCGCGGAACCAGGTGTCGTCGACCGCGTGCGCCGCCTGCTCGGATTGAAACAGCCGGCGGGCGCCTGAGGCCCCCGGCCGGAATCCCCCTCGCCCGGCCTGCCCGCTCAGACGGCTTCGCCGATCCGGTCGATCGGAATCTCCTCGAAGTCGTACACCGTCCCTGAGGCGAGCGACTGACCGAAGCGCGCACCGAGTTCCTCGTGCGCGGGATGCCGGAGGTACTCCTGGAGCCCCGCGACATCGTCGAAGTCGATCAGGACGAGGTATGCGGTGGTGCCGGGCGCGTGCGTCTCATAAGCGGCGCCGTGAAGGATTCGCCGGCCGACGCGCGCGCCGCGCACGGTCGGGATTTCGCGGAGCGCCCGTTCGAATGCGCCAACGAGCGCACGGCGTTCCTCGGCCGACAGGTCCGGCCTCGGCGCGAACAGGACGGCGTGCGTCACCATCTGTACCACCCGCGAAGCGTGTAGTACGCGATGCCCAGGTACTCGTGGGCGACTTCGGCAGCGGCGTCGAGGCCGTGTCTGGTCGGCAGCATCCACTCGATCCGGAACTCGACCGGATAGACGCTGCGTGCGATCGCCGGCGTCGCGACAATCCCCTGGGCGCGGAACGTGCCGAGCGAGCGGCGCATGTGCGTGTCCGAGGTGACGAGTACAACGTGGTCCACGCCGAGCGACGCGAGCATCGGCGCGACGATCGCTGCTTCGTCGTGCGTGGTCCTGGATCGCGTTTCAACTACGATCCGCGAGGCCGGTACGCCGAGGCTGACGAGGGCGTCCCGCATCGTCTCGCCGGACGGGACCTCGAGTCGAGCCGGATGCGGCAGCCCGCCGGAGCTGATGACGATGGCCGGCTGGATGAGGCGATACACGCGCGCCGCCTCGAGGACCCGCGAGGCGGCATGCCGATCCACGGTCGAAAACTGCTCGCCGTTCCAGTCGAAGACCGTCGTGCTGCCGCTGCCGAGGACGACGATCGCCGTGCGGCCGCCCGCCGGCGCGTCGGCGCGGGTGAACGGACGCAGCCCGATCAGCAGCGCGCGGCCGGCCGCGTAATCGACCCCGTAGGTGGCCGCGAGCGCGAAGAAGACGGCGAGGACGACCAGAAGACGGCGGGCGCGAACGGATGCGGGACGGGCGGCCAGCCAGAGCGTCGCAGAAAGGACCAGGATGATGAGGCCGCCGGTCGAGAGCACATAGCGGAGGATGTCGGCCGCCGCGATCATCCACGCTCCGGCGGCTTGGGCTTGATCACGACCGGACCTGGCTTCGGCGGGGACTCGGGCCTCTCGTCGCGGCGCGGCGGCCGTTCTTTCGGGGCTGGAAAGGGCTTCCGCTCGGAGCGGGGGTGATGAGGCTTCGGACCGCGCCCGTCGCGCTGCTTGCGCTCGAAGCTGCGCTTGCGCTTTTCCTGGCGGCGCTTCTGCTCCAGCTCGCGAAAATGCGCGCGCGGATCTTTATGCTCGCCGCCCGGCCGCCAGTCGCGGCCGCGTTTCTGGGCCGGCTTCGGACGCTGCCTGGCCGCACGCTCTTCTTCCGGCGATGTCCACAGTCTCCCGCGGGCGAACCAGCGCATCTCCACGTTCTTGTTCGTCCGTCGCAGCTGGGCGAGCGTGGGCAAGAGCTCCGCCCGCTCCCGCGCGCGAAACGCCGTGGAGCCGTCGTCGATGAGGATCGTCCAGAACGCGTAGCGCGGCGGCACCGGATCAGCGTACTACACGAGCGGGTGGCGCGAGCACGCGCAACGACGCCCGGTGATCCCTCCAGAGGCATCGGATGTCCGGCAGGATTCGGCGCCCCCGGCGGCGTCGGTTAAGATCGTCCGCGCATGGGCTTGATTCGTTCGACCTTCTGGACGGCATTCGTCCTCGCAATGGGCCTCCTGACCTTCCTGTTGTTTCCCCTGCTCCGCGGGAAAGTGCTGGCCGGGGTCGGCGAGGCGCTCACCTACGAGGATCCGCTCCAGCGGGCGGACGTCGCGGCCGTCACGCCCGAAACCGGAATCGCCGGCGCGCTCGAATCGGCGGACCTGTTCCGCGGCCGGACGGTTCCCCGCATAGCCGTGCTGATTCCGACGCCGCGCGACGCCGAGGTCGAGCTCGCCCGGCGAGGCGTCAGGGTGGACGGACAGATCGACCTGCTCGCGAAGCTGGGCGTGCCGCGCCACGTGATCGTCGAGATTCCGGCCGGCGAAGGAGGCACGACGGACAGCACCGCGGCGCTGGCGGGCTGGTGCCGCGCGCATCCCGTGAAGCGCCTGCTGGTGATCGTGAGCCCGGATCACGGAACGCGCGTGCGTCGAGCGCTCGAGCGGGCGATCGGGTCGCGAGGGCCGGCGGTCGAGATTCGAAACACGAGGTACGACCCGTTCAGGGCCGCGACGTGGTGGCAAACGCGCACGACGGCGCGCGACGGCATCGTGGAGATCGAGAAGCTCGTGCTCGACTACGCGATGCATCCGTTCTGACGGCGGGTTCACGAGGTTCACGCGCCTCTGCCGGCGTACGCGCGAAGAGGCAAGAAGCGGGGCCCCGCATCCTTGCCTCTTCGCGTGTCGCCCGTTCCCGTTCGTGTCCGTGGTTCCCTTGTGTCCTGGGCCTCTAATACGCGCGGAGCGTGCCCTGATAGGGAACGACCTGCCCGGGGATGACATCGACGTCGAAGGCCAGCGTCTCGTACCCCGGCGCGGCGAGCTCGATCCGGTGTTGTCCCGGGCTCATCGTCAACGGCGGCTGGTTCGGCCCGAAATCGTCGGCGCGGCCCACGTATTCGCCGTCCACGTAGACGTCCGCATCAGGCGGACCGATCTCCAGGCTGATGCCGCCATACGACGAGTACGACGGCGCGACCGTCACCGTGCCCGCCGGCGGGTAGTAGCCGTATACGTGCACCGGCGACGGGTAGATGGCATACGGGTACGCGACGGGGTATCCGATGTAGATGCCGAAACCGATCCTCAGGCGCGGCCGGAACGTGTAGTACGGGTGATAGCCGTAGCTGTACGGACGGTATGCATACGGCGAGTAGCCATAGCGGGGCGAATAGACCCGTCCGCGCCAGTCGCGGCCGCGGTCGTCGTCACGCGAGCGGTACCGGGAGTCGTTCCGGTACGGCGTGCCGTAGATGTTGCCGCGCGGCACGGCTCGAGGAGAGGGTCGTGCGCCACCGATGCCGGGCCCGCCCCGATAGGGCTGCACGCGCGGCTCGACGTGCGGCGCGCTGCGATACGGCTGCGCTTGCGGCAAGGCGCGCGGCGCGGCGCGGTACGGGTCTACTCGCGGTTCGACCCGCGGCGCGGTGCGGTACGGCTGCACCTGCCGCTCGACCCGCGGCGCGCTGCGGTACGGCTGCCCTTGCGGCTCGACGCGCGGCGCGCTGCGGTACGGCTGCACCTGCTGCATACGCGGCACGGCGGCCCCTTCACGCGATCGCACCGGAGCCGATCGCGCCGGCGCGCGGTTTTGTGCGTGTCGGGCGTGCTCTCCCCCACGGTTTTGCGGCTCGCCGGCGCGTACCGGCGCAGTCGACACGCCGAGTGCGAGCACGACGGCGGCCGATGTGATGACGGAAGTGAGCTTCATGGGACCCCCCAAGATGTCCGCAGACCTGAGGCCCGGCGGACACCAGCCTTTCGGGGCAAGCGGTCTGCCAACCTCGAGAAACGGATTACGGCCTGTTTATCGTTTCCTGTCCCGTCGCCCGGTCCGGCTCGTCCTCTAATGGTGACGCCCAGAGAGGGCAGGGGGAGCGCCCGGCCAGCACACGGGTCTAGCTCTGCAGCCGCTTGATCTTCTCGACCAGGGTGGTCCGCTTCAGGTTCAGGAGCCTGGCAGCCTGTCCTTTGTTGCCGCCGGTGCGCTCGAGCGACCGCCGAATCAGGTCCCGTTCGAGGCTGCTGATGAACGCTTCCAAATCCAGTCCGTCTTCCGGCAGCGAGACCGACGAGGCCAGAATCGGCTCCTCGGCCTGCTGGATCTCGGGGGGAAAGTCTTCGACGTCGATCTGCGCGCGACCGGCGCTGAACGCAACTGCGCGTTCGACCGCGTTCTCGAGCTGTCGCACGTTCCCCGGCCACTGATACGCCATCAGCCAGCGCATGGCCTGTTGCGAGACCGTGCGGGGAGACCGCGCCCGTTCGGCTGAAGGTGGCGCGTTCCTCTGAGCGGACGGGACGTGCGGCAGGGGAGCGTCGAAGTTTTCGAGGAAATGCTGCACGAGCAGCGGGATGTCGTCCTTGCGCTCGCGCAGCGGCGGCAGGTGCACCGGGATCACGTTGAGCCGGTAGAAGAGATCCTCCCGGAACGTCCCGGCGGCCACCATGCGCGCGAGATCGCTGTTGGTGGCCGCAATCACGCGGACGTCCACCTTCGTCGTGTGCGATTCGCCGACGCGCTCGAACTCGCGCTCCTGCAGGACGCGCAGCAGCTTCATCTGCAGCGCGACGCTCATCGTCCCGACCTCGTCCAGGAACAGCGTGCCGCGATGCGCCTGCTCGAGCCGCCCCTGCCGGTTGCCGATCGCGCCGGTGAAGGCGCCGCGCACGTGGCCGAACAGCTCCGCCTCGAGCAGCGTTTCAGGAATCGCGCTGCAGTTGAGGGCGACGAACCGATGCACCCGGCGCGGGCTGTTGTGGTGGATCGCCCGCGCGACGACCTCCTTGCCCGTACCGGTCTCGCCCGTGATGAGGATCGTGCTGCTGGTCGCAGCCACGGTCTCGAGGAGCTGGAACAGCCGGCGCATCGGCGGGCTCTTGCCGACGATCCCTTCGAATCGGTACCGCTCTTCGAGTTGTGCGCGCAGGTAGGCGTTCTCGGACCTGAGGCGCCGCTGCTCGAGCGACGAATGCAGCACGTGCAGCAGCTCGTCGATCTGGAACGGCTTGTTGACGAAGTCGGACGCGCCGCGCTTGATCGCTTCCACGGCGTCCTTCACGGTGCCATATCCCGTGACGACGATCGCCACGATCTCCGGATAGCGTTCGACCGCCGCCTGGACGAGTGCCGTGCCATCGATTCCCGGCAGCCGCAGATCAGTAACGATGATGTCAAAGGCGAAGTCGGCCAGCAGCGAAAGCGCCGCCTCGCCCGAGTCCGCCTGCTGGACCCGATATCCGCGGCTGGAGAGCTGCTCGGCGACCGCCTCGCGCAGCGCCGCCTCGTCGTCGACCAGCAGGAGGTGTTTCGTGGAATCGGTCAAGGCGCCAATAGTTTGACACGAGTGGCCCGAATCCCAAATCCCAATGACAAATTCGGCTGTGGGACCGAATCCCTAATCCCGCATCCCCATGCCACCGATAGGAACCCAAGGGAGGATTGCCGGTGGAACGTAAAACGATCTCGATCATGAAGGCGTGCGAGCTGGTCGGCGTAAGTCGGCGCACGATCTACAACTGGTTGTCGAGCGGTAAGATCGAGTACGTCCGCACCGCGGGCGGCTCGGTGCGGATCTTCGTGGACACCCTGTGGCGCGATCCGCACCACGCGGATCGGCCGGCGGGAGAGACCATCTGGCACACCGAAGGGCGCGATCAGGCGTGATTCTTCCTCGTCCGCTGAGCGTCGAAGAGCTGCTCGCGAGGAAACCCATGGACGAATCGCCCGAAGTGCGGCTCCTCTTCCACCGCTTGAACAACCAGCTTGGGATCATCCTGGCGCACGCCGAGCTGCTCGAGGCGAAGGCCGGCGACGACGTGAACCGGGCCCGCGCTGGCCAGGTGGTGGCCAGCGCGCTCGAGGCGATGGCCACGACCAAAGAAATCAGAACCAAAATTGTAACAAGCCCGACAAACACTTGACGTTCAACGGCAGTCGCCTGTCAAGTTTTTGACGAATTTCACGGTTTTTCGCCCCGGGCTGCACCCCTCCTGTTCAATCCAGAGAAACTCATCAAAACCCTTCAACACAGTGAGTTACCGTCATGGGTGGCTCGCTCGTGTGCCGTCGAGAAACATCGACTGAGCTGTTGGTATCGGGGTTGCGATACCGCGCAGGCGTCTGCAGCCTGCGGGACCCTCCTGCGGCGCGGACTTCCAAGAAGGAGCCGAGATGCGCGTCCAGCCCGTCGCCGCCAGTCAGAACCGCCGGATCGTTGGGAGCCTGCCGTTCGTCGAGGCGCTCGCGAGGCGTATGGCCGCCTCGATGCCGCACTCGATCGACATCGGCGACCTGGTCCAGGACGGCGTGCTCGGTCTCATCGACGCCGCGCACCGGTTCGACGAGGACCGCGGCATCAAGTTCGAGACCTTCGCGGAGCGCCGCGTCAGGGGCGCGATGATCGACGCGCTCCGCCGCGACGCGTGGCCGCGCGGCGTGCGGCGGCAGCGGCGTGAACTGGAGGCGGCGCGCGAGGCGCTGCGGCGCGAGCTGGGCCACGAGCCGTCGCTCGCCGACCTGGCGGCCCGTGTCGGCTCCGACGAGAAGCGGCTCGGGCGCACCATCGTCCGCATCAACACGATCGAGTCGACGTCGCCGCTCGCGAGCGGCGAGCACGTGGACGAGACATCGCTGCCGCCGGCGCTCGTCCCCTCCGAACCGGAGTCGCCCGACTCGGCATACGAGCGCCTCGAGACGCGGGATCGCGTCCGCGCCGCCATCCAGTCGCTGCCGTGGCGCGAGCGCAAGGTCATCGGCCTCTACTACTACGGCGAAGCGACGATGAAGCAGATCGGCGCCGAGATCGGCGTCAACGAATCGCGCGTCTCGCAGCTCCACGCGCGCGCCATCCGACGTCTGCGCGAGGCGCTCGGTCAGATCGGACCGCAGCAGATGGCCGAGCTCCGTCAGGCGCTCGTGACGATCGCGTCGCACAAGCCGAAAATGGCCAAGGCGGCGCTGCCGGCGCCCGCGGCCTCGAAGGCCGCCGCGCCGCAGGCGGTCGTGCTGCCGTACAAGCCGTCGCAGAAGCGCGCCGTCGCCATCCGCACGACGCTCAAGCCCGGTGGGCCGCGCCAGGCGATCGCCGTCGCCCGATAGCGATCAGGACAACGCGTCGCGCACGGTTCTGAGCAGATCCGCCAGCCTGAACGGCTTGGCGAGCCAGCGGCAGCCGCTCTCGGTCAGGAACTGTTCGGCGTCGGTGCCGGCGACGTCGCCGGTCACGAAGACCACGCGCCGCGCCAGTCCCGGCGCGACGGCCGACAGCGTCCGGTAGAACGCCTTGCCGTCCAGCCGCGGCATCTTCAAGTCGCAGACGACCAGATCGAACGCCTGCTCCCTGATCTTCGCGAGCGCCTCTTCTCCGTCGCCGGCGCGATCGACGACGTAGCCCGCGTCGCGCAGCGCGTCGATGACGGCCGCGGCCAGCGCGGCCTCGTCCTCGACGACGAGAATCGATTCGCCCGCAACGGCCGCGGCGGCGTCGGCGAGCGCCGGGCGCCGGATTGGCGCGGGCGGCAGTGAAGCGCCCGTCACGGGCAGCTCCACGTAGAACGAAGCGCCGGAGCTCGGTTTCGACTCGAGCCGGATGCGCCCGCCGTGCTCCTGCACGATCGCGTATGCGACGGTCAGCCCGAGACCGGTCCCCTGGCCGACGTCCTTGGTCGTGAAGAACGGATCGAAGATCTTCGGCTGCACGTCCTCGGGGATGCCGGGCCCATCGTCGTTGATCTCGAGGACGACCGATTCCTGCTGCGCGTCGTGCCACGTGCGGACGACGAGGATGCCGCGGCCGTTGGCGGACAGCATCGCCTGTTCGGCGTTGATGACCAGGTTCAGCAGCACCTGCTGGAGCTGGTGGCCGTCGGCGAACACCTGCGGCAGCCCGGCGGCGAGCGCGTCGATCACGGCGATGTTCGACAGCCGCTGGTCGTACGCGCGCAGCGCCAGCGTCTCGCGGACGACCTGGTTGACGTCCACCATCGCGCGCGTGGTCTGGCGCTTGCGCGCAAAGGTCAGCAGGTTGCGGACGATGCGTGCGGCGCGCTCAGACTCCCCGAGAATCGTTTCGAGGCCCCGGCGGGACGCCTCGTCGAGAGCGGTCCGCTGCGACAGCCGCTCGGCCCAGCTCAGAATCGTCGCCAGCGGGTTGTTGAGCTCGTGCGCCACGCCGGAGATCGTCTGGCCGAGCGCGGCCATCTTCTCCGCCTGCAGCAGCTGGTGATAGATGTCGCGCGTCTCGTCGTCCAGCTTCTTGCGCTCGCTGACATCGCGTACGAGCGCCTCGATGCGGACCATGCCGTCCTTGCGCGGCCGATCGGCGCGGGCGGTGACCTCCACCCAGACCGGCGTGGCGTCGGCGCGGCGCAGGCGCAGCAGGTAGTCGGCGACGGCGCCGCTCGTCGACAGGCGCTCGAGAAAGGCGGCACGCGCCTGCGGATCGACGAATTGATCGACGTCGAACGGGCGCACGGCGTCCTCGGGCGCTTCGCTCGGGTAGCCGAAGATCAGCTTCAGGTGCGGGTTGGCGGCGATGGTCGCCGTCGCGTCGACGCCGATCGTGCCGATGTAGACGCCTTCGTGGACGGCTTCGAAGAGGCGCGCGAACGCGGCGGCACGGCGGTCCACGGAGGGATTATACAGACCCGCTTCAGCGGGCGCGCGACGCTTTCGGCGGCACGGGGCCGGGCGATTACTGCGGCGGCGTCGGAGTGGGCGTCATCGAGGGGTAGCGCGGGCCGAAGTCGGCAGCGACCGCGTCGTGAATCTGACGCACCGTCGCGCCCGACTTGTACATCTGCATCGCCCGCGTCGCCACGTCTATGCAGACGGTGCATTCCATGCCGTGCGGCTCCCACGTGATCACGTCCCCGTCGAGAGCGCGCTCGCGGACGAAGCAGTCCTCGTTGCCGCGATGCCCGGAGTGCTCGCAGCCGCAGAAACAGGGGACGTAGCTGAGAACCTCGGGGTGTTCGGCTGCGAAGCGATACGCTGCTTCGATGACGTCGTGTGGCCGGGGCGTTTCGTAGCCGGGGAAGTCGAGCGGCGGCAGTGCCTTCTGCTCGTGCGGACCGAACTTTGCCCACGCCGGCGGTTCGGCGGAAGCCGGCTCGGGCTGCCGTGCGCTCGGCGCGCCGGCCGGCTGCGCGGCCGCCGACTGCTGCGGATCGTCCTGCGCGGCCGGGGAGCGGCGCGAGTAGTAGATGGCGGCGAGCGCGGCGACGATCAGCGCGCCTGCAACGAGCGACGTATAACCCCGGCCGGCGGGCGGCTGAGCGGGCGGCTGGGCGGTTGGGGCTTTTCTGGTCATGAAGCCGATCCTGGTAACGGCGCGGTTTTTCATTCTACCGTGCCTTTGGGCTAAAGTCGCTACGGGCGTCTGAGCCCGTCCGAGGCGCGGCCGCACACGCCGCGTGGTCTGTCCATCGAGGAGACGACCGTCAGGTGACATCGCAGCGCAGGGCCTATACAGCCTGGGTGACGGTCTGCCTGATCTGGGGCACGACGTATCTCGGCATCCGCATCGCCCTCGAATCCATTCCGCCGTTATTGATGGCGGGTTTCCGCTGGCTGGCGGCGGGCGCGATCCTGCTCGCCATTCTCGTCGCCCGCGGCGAGCGGTTGCCCCTGCGCCGGACCTGGGGCGTGCTGGCCGTGCTCGGCCTGCTCCTGCTCGGGCTCGGAAACGGAGGCGTGGTCTGGGCCGAACTGACGGTGCCGAGCGGGCTGACGGCCGTGCTCGTCGCGGCGTCGCCGTTCTGGATGGTCGGTGTCGAACGGTTCATGCGCGACAGCGACCGGTTGACCCTTCGCGCCGCTGCCGGCCTGGCGATCGGGTTCGGCGGCATCGTCGCGCTCGTCTGGCCGGAGGTCGGCGCGGGCTCCGGCGGCCGCGCCTTCCTCGTCGGCGTCGCTGCGACGCAGCTCGCGTGTCTCGGCTGGGCGCTCGGTTCCGCGTACGCACGGCGGCACGACCGTCACGAGAACGTGCTCATGGCGGCGGCGTTCGAGATGCTGTTCGGCGGGATGTTCCTGATCGCGGCCGGGTCCCTGCGGCATGAATGGGCTAAGCTGGCGTTCACGCCGCGAACCGCCGGTGCGCTCACGTACCTGATTCTGTTCGGCGCGATTGCCGGGTTTTCGGCGTACGCGTACGCTCTGAAACACCTGCCGGTGGCAACCGTCTCGCTCTATGCGTACGTCAACCCGATCATCGCGGTCGCGCTTGGAACGCTGCTCCTCGACGAGCCGTTCACACCCCGCGCCGCGGCCGCGGCAGCCGTCGTGCTCGCCGGGGTGGCTATGGTCAGACCACCCTACGCCCGCTGATCAGCCGGACGAGGAACAGCACGATGGCAATCACCAGCAGGATATAGATGAAATTGCCCATCGTGTAGCCGCTCACGACGCCGAGCAGCCAGAGGACGATGAGAATGATCGCGATCGTTTCCAGCATGCAATGCCTCCACTTCTGCTGAAGTGCAACCCGGGTGCCACGCTTTACGGTCTCACGACGGCATGGGTCGCGGCAGCGCTCGTCGTACTCGCGCCGGCCCGGGCGCTCGCGCAGGGAGCAGCGCCTTCCAAAGCTCGACCGGCGGAAGGTCGCGTCGTTTCCGGTGCGAAGTTTCTTGCCGGAGCGGCGTTCGCTCTGGGGATGCACGAGGGCGCGCACATGATCGGCGACGTCGTGTTCGACGCGGGTGTGACAGTGAAGAAGGTGACCTACGGGCCGTTCCCGTTCTTCGCCATCACGCACCGAAGCGACCTGTCCCCGCGACGGGAGTTCACGATCTCGTCAGCCGGCTTCTGGGCGCAGGAGGCGGCAAGCGAGTGGCTGCTGGCCAGGCACCCGGCGCTCCGGCACGAGCGCGCACCTGTTCTGAAAGGTCTGCTCGCGTTCGACGTGCTGACATCGGTCGGCTATGCGGCGACCGCGTTTGCCCGCGCGGGGCCGGTCGAGCGCGACACGCGCGGCATGGCGTCCTCGATCGGCGTGGATGAGCCGGTCATCGGCGTGTTCGTGCTCGCGCCCGCCGTCCTGGATGCCTACAGGTACTTTCGTCCGGAGTCGCGCTGGGCGCGCTGGGCGTCGCGCGCCGCCAAGGCAGGGATGGTGGCGCTCGTGTTCAAGTAGCAGGCGAGGAGGGGCTTCAGCCCTGCCCCCCCGGCGCGACCGGACCGAGGGCGAAGGTCATCGTGCCGTGCACGGCGATCCTGCCCTCCACGCGGGCGATGCCTTTGAGCAGCCCCATCCGGCTGCGCAGCCGGATGACCCTCGCCTCGATCATGACGACGTCACCCGGGTGCACGGGGCGCCGGTAGCGCACGCGCTCGATGCCGGCGAAGAACGGCAGTCGCTGGCGGTTCTCCGGCTTGGCGAGCACCAGAATCGCGCCGACCTGCGCGATGGCCTCCGTCAGGATCGTCGGCGGCAGCACGGGCCGACCGTCCACCGTGTTGTGGGACAAGTATCGCTCGTTCAGCGACACGTTCTTGATGCCGACGATCCGCTTGTCCACGTCGAGCTCGATGATGCGATCGACGAGCAGAAACGGATAGCGATGCGGCAGGATGCGTTCGATGGCGGCGTGATCGAGCGGCAGCGTCAGGTCCATGGATCGTGCGATTATATGGGCAAGGAGTTGCCATGCGCCAATCGGTGTGTGTGCTCGTCGCCGTCGCGGTACTCGGGAGCGCACCGCGGACGGCCTCCGGCCAGACGCATCCGGTGTCGCTCCAGGAGCTCCTCGCCATCCGACAGGTGTCGGCGCCCGCGATCGCCCCTGACGGCCGTGCCGTTCTGTACGTCGTCCGCGGGTGGGAGGATCTCGCCGGGAAGGACGCAGGCAGGAAGGAATCGCGCACGCACGTGTGGCGCGTGAACGCCGACGGCACCGGCCAGCGCCAGCTCACGTTCGGCGATCGCGGCGAGTCGGCGCCGGCATGGTCGCCCGACGGCTCGCTCATCAGCTTCGTGTCGGCGCGCAACGCCGGCGGTCCTGCCGACGACGGCGAGGGCCCGCACGCGCAAGTCTGGTTGATGCGCGCCGACGGCGGCGAGGCCTGGCGCCTCACGGACGCCGCCGAGTCGGTCGCAGCCTACGCATGGTCGCCGGACGGCGCCCGGATCGCCTATATGGTCGACGACGGGCTGCCGAAAGACGTGGAGGCGCGGCACGAGAAGCGGGACGACGAGCGGGTGTTCGAAGGCGACTTCCGGATGGCGCACCTCTGGGTCGTTGACGTCGCGACGCGCCACGAGGAGGAGCTCGTGCACGACCCGCACGTCACCATTCGAGGCGAGCCGACCTGGGCGGCGGACAACCGCCGGATTGCCTTCGCGGCGGCGCCGACGCCGCTCGTCCGCGATTCCAGGTCGGACATCTACGTCGCGACGATTGGCGGCGGGACGGAGAAGATCACGACCAACGAAGGGCCGGATGGAAGCCCGGCGTGGTCGCCCGACGGACAGACGATCGCGTACCTCTCTGTGCCGAACACGGGCAAGCCGCTCGGCGACGGCATCCCGCTCGATCCGCTCGGCAACGATCATCTGATGTTGTACGACGTCGCGAGCCATCGGACGACCGACGCTTCGAGCCGCGACTTCGATCTGTCGCCCGGCCGCCCACACTGGACGGCTGACAGCAGGCGCCTGCTGTTCGATGTCGGCGTCAAGACGTACTCGGATGTCTTCTCGTACGACGTCACCACGCGCAAGTACGCTCGGCTCACGAACGGAAAGGTGGCCGCGATCGGCTCGGTCGGGAAGGCTGGCGTGGGGCTCGTTGTCCAGTCGTCGTCGGAGCCGGCCGAGATCCACGTGATGGATCCCGCCGGCGGGGCGGCTCCGAAGAAGCTGACCGACACGAATCCGCAGGCGCGCGGCTTCGCGCTCGGGCGCACCGAGGTCGTCTCGTGGAAGAGCGACGGCTTCACCATAGAAGGCGTGCTGCTCGAGCCGGTGAACTATCGCGCAGGACATCATTATCCGCTCCTCGTCGTTCCGCACGGCGGCCCGACGGGCGCCTACGTGGACGGCTACAGGGTCGGCTACGGCGACGGCGGCCAGAGCTGGGCGGGCGAAGGGTGGGCCGTGCTGTATCCGAACCCGCGCGGCAGCACGAACTACGGCGAGGCGTTCGAGCGCGCGAACGTCGGCGACTGGGGCGGTGGCGACTACCGCGACATCATGGCCGGCGTGGACGCGATGATCGCGCGCGGCATCGCCGATCCCGACAAGCTCGCGATCCTCGGGTGGAGCTACGGCGGGTACATGACCTGCTGGGCGATCACGCAGACCGGGCGCTTCAAAGCCGCGATGATCGGCGCCGGGCTCACGAACCTGGTCAGCATGTACGGCACGAACGACAGCTCCAACTACCTCGCCGCATTCTTCGGCGGCCCGCCTGACCCGAAGACGATGGCGCTCTACCGCGCCCGATCCGGCTTCACGTTCGTCGATCGCGTGACGACGCCGGTGCTGATCCTGCACGGCGGGAGCGACGAACGCGTGCCGATCGGCCAGCCGATGGAGTTCTACCGCGCGCTTCGCGACCGCGGCAGGACGGCGGAGCTCGTGTTCTACCCGCGTGAGGGGCACGGCTTCCGCGAGTACTACCATCAGCTCGATCGGCTCGAGCGCCAGCACGCGTGGATCACGCGGTTTACGCTGGGCGCCGGCGCCGCGGGCACGAGCCACCCGTGACCGACTCCAGTTCGACCGCCACGAGCACCGCCGAGGCACTGACGACGCTCTTCGCGCTCGGCCGCGAAGTGACGTCGGTGCTCGACCTCGATGAGCTGCTGCAAAAGATCCCGCAGCTCATCGCGCGGCTGACGTCGTTCCAGGCGTTTGCGGTGTACCTGCTCGACCCCAGGCGGGACGACCTGCACGTCGCGTACTCGGTCGGCTACCCGGAGGGGTCGACGCGCATGCGCCTGAAGGTGGGGCAGGGGCTGGTCGGCACGGCGGTCGCCGAGGGCAAGCCGCTGCTGATCAATGACGTCCGCGCGGACCCGCGCTACGTCGAGGCGGTGCCGGGCTCGCAGGCGGAGCTGGTCGTGCCCCTGCGCCGCAAGGGCCGGGTGATCGGCGCGCTCAACCTGCTCAGCAACACGGCCGGCCAGTTCACGGAGACCGACGAGGCGGTCCTGCGGCAGTTCGCGGCCCACGTGGCGGTCGCCATCGAGAACGCGCGGCTGTTCGAGCACGAGCGCGAGTACACGGGCACGCTCGAGACGCTGTCGGAAATCGCGCGCGAGTTCGGCGCCATCCTCAACCTCGACGAGCTCCTGACACGCATCGCCAACCTCACGCGCCGCGTCATCGACTACCGCACGTTCGGCATCCTGCTGCTGAATCCCGACACCAACGAGCTCGAGATGAAAGTGGCCGTGCGGTACGGCGACAAGGTGGCCGTGCCGCGCGTGAAGGTGGGGCACGGGCTGGTCGGCTACGCCGCGCTGCACAAGGAACCGGTCATCGTGCCCGACGTCAGCGCCGACCCGCGCTACATCCGCGTCGTCGAAGACGCGCGCTCGGAGCTGGCGATTCCGCTGCTGGTGCAGGACCGCTGCATCGGCGTCTTCGATCTCGAGAGCCCGGAGCTCGACGCCTTCACCAAGAGCCACGTGCAGATCCTGACGCTGCTCGCCAGCCAGGCGGCGGTCGCGATCGAGAACGCCCGCCTGTACGAGACCATCCGCGCCAACGAGGTGCGGCTGGAGAAGGAGATCAAGTTCGCGCAGCGCGTGCAGATGGCGCTGCTCCCGGCCGAGCTCCCCAAGCGCTTCAAGGGGGTCGATGTCGGAGCGCGATTCGCGCCGGCGCGCGAGCTCGGAGGCGACCTGTACGACTTCCTCGCGCCGGATCCCCACAGCCTCGTCGTGGCGCTCGGCGACGTGTCGGGCAAGGGAGTGCCGGCGGCCCTTTACAGCGCGTTTGCCGGCGAGCTGGTGCGCTCGCGCACGTTCAGGCGCCGATACGCGCCGGAGCGCTTCAGCCCGGCGGGCGTGCTCGCCTCGATGAACACGATTCTCCACGAGCGGCAGCTGGAAGAGTACTACTGCACGCTCTGCTACGCGGTTTTCGACGTCAAGCGGCGCACCGTGACCATGGCCAATTCCGGGCTGCCCTATCCGATCCGCTGCAGCGGCGGGCGGGTGGCGCAGATCGAGTTGCCGGGCGTGCCGCTCGGGTCGTTCGCCGGCTCCACCTACGACGAGGTCGGCTTCGAGCTGTCCGCGGGCGACGTGTTCGTGTTCTGCTCGGACGGCGTGTTCGAGGCGAACGACGCCGTCGGGCGCGAGTTCGGCGCCGCGCGGCTGCTGGACGTGGTCGGCCGAACCTGCGGCAGTCCGGCACGCGAGATCGTGAACGCGATCTTCGATGCTGTGCAGGAGTTCCGGGGCGACACGCCGCCGAACGACGACATGACGGCGGTCGCGATCAGGATGACGGCGTAAGGGTGCTCGAGGTGACTGGGTGCCCGGGGCCGGGTGCTGAGGTGCCAGGGTGCTGAAGTGCCTGGGGGCGGCGGTGCTCGGGGCGGTGGTGCTGGGCGGTCCGGCCGGCGCCCTGGCGCCGCTCGGCCAGCAGCTCGACGCCATCGCGTCCACGGTTCGCGGCACCGTCGGGTATTCCGTCCTGGACCTGACGTCCGGCGATCGGATCGGCCGCCTGCAGAACGACGTCTTCCCGACCGCCTCGACGATCAAGCTGGCGATTCTCTACGAGCTGTTCAAGCAGGCCGACGAAGGAACCGTCCGCCTCGACGAGCGCGTACGGCTCGATCGCGGCAAGGCGGTCGGCGGCAGCGGCGTGCTGTTCCAGCTCGGCACGCCGACCCTGTCGATTCGCGACTACGCGACGCTGATGGTGATCGTCAGCGACAACACGGCGACCAACGTCCTCATCGATCGCCTCGGCCTCGATCGCGTGACGCGGCGAATGGCCGCGCTCGGCCTTCACGAGACGAAACTGCGGCGTCGCATGATGGACGCCGCCGCGAGAGAGCGGGGCGACGAGAACGTATCGACCCCGTTCGAGCTGGTGCGCCTCCTGGAGATCCTGAACGCCGGCGCCGGACTCTCGCCTGGCGCGCGCGAAGGGGCGATGGCGATGCTCGAAAAGCCGAAGACGAGCCGTTTGCGGGCCGGCGTTCCCGCGGGCGTGCCGGTCGCGGACAAGCCGGGCGAGCTCGAGGGCATCCGCGTGGATGCCGGCATCGTGTTCGCCGGCCGCCCGTATGTCCTTGCCGTGATGACCAGATCCCTTCAGAGGGAGCAGGAAGGCGAGCGCGCTATCGCGGACATGTCGCGGGCGGCTTACGTGTTCTTCACAAAAAAAGAGGCCGCGCACGGACCGTG
>JBLMXQ010000049.1:0-16187 GCA_050257855.1 Betaproteobacteria bacterium
CGTATGCGTTCCACGAAGGGCGCAGGATGGAGGTGGACGAGGTCCTCGATCAGGTTGCGCGGTACGACTGCCCGCTCGTCGAGATCACCGGCGGCGAGCCGCTCCTGCAGGAAGGCGTGTACGAGCTGATGGATCGCCTGCTGGCCGGCGGACGGACGGTCCTGCTCGAAACCGGAGGCCATCGCTCCATCGCCCGCGTACCGGCGCCGGTCGTCAAGATCGTGGACGTGAAATGCCCGGCAAGCGGCGAGTCGGAGCGGAACGACTGGAGCAACCTCGAGCGTCTCGCCCCGCACGACGAGGTGAAGTTCGTGATTCAGGACCGGACGGACTACGAGTTCGCGCGCGACGCGATCGCGCGCCACGGTCTGCCGTCCCGCTGCGCGGCGGTCCTGCTGTCGCCCGTGCACGGCGTTCTCGACCCGCGCGAGCTCTCCGAGTGGATGCTGGCGGATCGCCTGCCCGCCCGCCTGCAGCTCCAGATCCACAAGTACATCTGGTCACCCACGACCCGCGGCGTATGAAGCGGGCGGTCGTCCTGCTGAGCGGCGGACTCGATTCCTACACCGCGGCGGCCATCGCCGCGCGCGACGGCTTCTCGCTCCAGGCGCTCACCATCAGCTACGGGCAGCGCCACGCGCGCGAGCTCGAGGCCGCGCGCGCCGTCGCACGCGTTCTCGCCGTCGAGCAGCATCTCGAGATTGCGGTCGACCTCCGCGCCATCGGCGGTTCGGCCCTCACGGGCGGCGGCGACGTCCCGCGCGACCGGGACGTGACCCCGGACGAGATCCCGGCCACGTACGTGCCGGCGCGAAACACCGTCTTCCTGTCGCTCGCCCTCGGCTGGGCCGAAGTGCTCGGCGCCCGCGACATCGTCATCGGCGTGAACGCGCTCGACTACTCGGGCTATCCGGACTGCAGGCCGGCCTTCATCGCCGCCTTTGAAACGCTCGCCTCGGTCGCCACCCGGGCGGGCGTGGAAGGGGAGCGCTTCCACGTGCACGCGCCGCTCATCCGCCTCAGCAAGGCGGAGATCATCGGGCGCGGCCTCGCCCTCGGGCTCGACTACGGCCTGACCCACAGCTGCTACGACCCGCGGCCCGACGGCGCTCCCTGCGGGCGGTGCGACAGCTGCATCCTGCGCGCCCGCGGGTTTCGCGAAGCCGGTGCCGTCGACCCTCTCCTGGCGCGCTGAGCCGGCCGTCGAGGTGTAAAATCGCGGCGTTGTCGCTCCGCTCCAGGTTCATACGCCAGCCGCTCGAGCGCCAGGTCGTCATCGTGACCGCGCTAGCCATGCTTCCGCTCGTCGCCCTCATCGGCTGGGCGGCGCGGCGGATGCTCGTCGACCGCGAGGCCGAACTTCAGAACGTAGCCGCCTCGGTCGCGTCGACCGCCGAAGCGACCTTCAACCAGTACCTGCGCACGATCGACTCGCTCGGCGCCGTGCTGGCGCAGCATCCTGCCGTCCAGGGTCTCAATGGCGACGCCGCGCGACCGCTGTTCCGGCTGGTCCTTCACGATCAGCCGACGCTGCTCAACGTGGAGGTGGTCGACGCCGGCGGGGTGGTCCGGGAGAGCGGCCTCTCAACGGGGCCCGAACCGGTCGCGGCGCTGCTGCCGTGTGTGCGGGCCGTGCTCGCGACCGACCATCAGGCGGTCAGCGATCTCATGCGCGATCACGTGACCGGACGGCCGACCGTCGTGCTCGGCTACCCCGTGCGCGATCGCGGGGGAGTCGTGACGAGCGTGCTCGCGATCAGCCTGAACCTGACCGCGCTCGGTCAGGTGTTCGCGACGATTCCGCTGCCGCCGCAGTCGGTCATCACGCTGACCGACCGCACGAGCCGCGTCCTCGCGCGCACGCTCCAGCCCCAGAAATACGTCGGCACCCTCGCCAACTCCAGAGCGGCCGACCCGTCGCTCGTTCCCGCGACGGCCGAAGGCCCCGGCGTCGAGGGGATTCGCCGGATCTACGCGAACGCCGAGATTGCGCGCGGCCCGTGGGTGCTGAGCGTCGGCATTCCCCAGCGCGAAGCGCTCGAGCGTACGCTCCCGCTCTGGGTGCGGACCGCCGGCATCACGATCGGCTTTGCGGCCTTCACGTTCGTCGCGGTGTTCGTGATGGCTGTCGGCGTCAGCCGGCCGCTCGGCCGGCTCACGCGGACCGCGAAGCGCATCGCCGACGGCGATCTCTCGCCGCCACCCGCGACACGGACCTACAATCTCGAGCTCGCCGAGCTCAACGACGCGTTCGTCGGGATGGCGGCGAACCTGCGCGAGGCGCGCGACACGCTCGACCGCCGTCTCGACGAGGAGCGGCGGATGCGCGAGACGCTCCAGTCTCTGCAGCGCCAGGTCGTGCGTCAGGAGCGTCTCGCGGCCGTGGGCGTGCTCGTCTCCGGCGTCGCGCACGAGCTGAACAACCCGCTGCAGGCCATCCTCGGCACCATCGAGCTCCTCGAGCGGTATCCGGACCTCTCGCCCGGCGCGCTCGAGGAGATTGGATTCATCAAGAAGCAGAGCGGCCGCGCCCGCGAGATCATCCGGAATCTGTCGCGCTTCAGCAGTCAGCAGTCGGGTCCGCCGGCGCTCATCGACCTGCGCGAGGTGATCGGCGAGGTCATCCAGCTCCGACGCGGCGATCTGGAGGCCGGCGGCATCGTGCTCGACGTGGAAATGGCCTCGCACCGCACGGTCAACGCGAACTTCACCGAAATCGAGCAGGTGATGCTCAATTTCCTGATCAACGCCCAGCAGGCGCTCGTCGAGCGGGGCCGCGGCGGGCGCATCCTGCTCCGGCTGTTCGACGTCGGCCGGCGCGTCCGCTTCGAGGTGCAGGACGATGGTCCCGGCGTCCGGCCGGAGGACGAGCCCAAGCTCTTCCAGCCCTTCTTCACGACGAAGCCGGTCGGCAAGGGCACCGGGCTGGGGCTCTCGGTCAGCTACGGCATCATCGACTCCTACAGCGGCTCCATCGGGTACCGTGCCAACGAATGGGGCGGCGCCACCTTCTTCTTCGAGTTGCCCGCCACCGATGCCGGCGGGCCGGCTTCCAAATCAGGCGATGACCGATCGGCTGTACTACACCGATCCGTATAGACGCGACTTCGACGCCACCGTCGTGTGCGTCGAGCGGCGCGGCGATCGCACGCTCGTCGTGCTCGACCGCACCGCCTTCTATCCGACATCGGGCGGGCAGCCGAACGATCTCGGCACGCTCGGTGCCGCACGCGTCGTCGACGTGCTCGACCAGGACGACGGCACCGTGGCGCACGTCGTGGAGGGCGACCTGCACCCAGGCGAAGCGGTGCGCGGAACGATCGACTGGCCGCGCCGGTTCGATCACATGCAGCAGCACACCGGACAGCACGTCCTCTCGGCCGCCTTCGACCGCCTGTTCGGCGCGCGTACGGTGAGCTTTCACCTCGGAGCCGATGCATCGACCATCGACATCGGCCGCGAGTTGAAGGCGGCCGAGATCGCCGCCGCCGAAGACGAGGCCAACCGCGTGGTCTGGGACGACCGGCCGGTGGAGATTCGATTCGTTGCGGCCGAGGACGCTGCAGCGCTGCCGCTGCGCAAGCGGCTGCCGACACCACCGGATGCGGCTCCACGGGACGCCGGGCGCGGGCAGCAGGGCGTCACGCCCCTGCAGCCCGGGAGGACGAAGCCGTCGCAGCGGAGTACGCTGCGACTCATCGAAGTGGGCGACTTCGACCTGTCCGCCTGCGGCGGCACGCACGTCGCGCGCACCGGCGGGATAGGCGTGATTGCCGTCGGCGGCTGGGAACGCTTCAAGGGCGGCCAGCGGATCGAGTTCCTGTGCGGCGGCCGGGCGCTCGCGCGCTTCCGCGCGCTGCGCGACTCAGCGGCAGCGAGCATGCGCCTGCTGTCGGTCGGGCGCGACGAAGTGCCACCCTCGATTGAGCGGCTGCTCGGGGACGCGCGGGATCAGAAGCGCGCGGCCGTGGCGCTGCAGCAGGAGCTCGCGCGATATCGCGCGGAGGAGCTCGCGCGATCCGCGGACCCGTCCGGCGGCGTCCGGCTGGTCCTTCGGGCCGTGGATGCCGACGCGAACGGCCTCAAATCGCTGGCGTCTGCCGTCGCGGCCCGGCCGGGCTTCGCGGTGGTGCTCGTCTCGACGACGCAGCCGGCGCTCGTGGTCGTCGCGCGATCGACGGAAGGCACCGCCGGCCTGCCGCCCGCGAATGACGTGCTGGCGTCGCTCACGTCGGCATTTGGCGGCCGGGGCGGCGGGAAGCCGGAGCTCGCGCAGGGCGGAGGACTGAATGCCTCTGTTGAGGCGATTCTCGGCGCCGCGCGCGCGGCGCTCTCAGCTTTGCCATGACGATTTCCGGTGCGGCGCGACGCCTGCGCCGAGGGTTCCGCTAGCGCAGTTCGGCCAGGCGCACCACGACGGCGTCAATCGCCTTGACGATCTCGTCCGGGGGCACGTCGAAGTTGTTCGCGAGGATCGAGAAGGCGACCCTTTCGCCGCCGGCGGTCCGCAGGAAGCCGGAGAGGGCGCGCACGCTGGTCATCGAGCCGGTCTTCGCCCGCGCGTTCCCGGCCGCGGGCGTGCCGGCGAAGCGCGCCGCGAGCGTCCCATCCTCGCCCGCCGAGGGCAGCGCCGCTTCGAACGGCGCCTTCAGCCGCGGATCGGCGTCCACGTGCGCGAGAATCGTCACGAGCGCGTCTGCGGTGACGTAGTTGTAGCGCGACAGGCCCGAGCCGTCGGCCATCACGATCGCTCCGGGCGCCACCCCCCAGCGCTCCACCGTCTCCAGCGCGAGCCGTCGGCCGGTCGCGAACGTCGGCGTGCCGGCTGCGGCGGCAACCGTCTTCAATAATGTCTCGGCGTACTGGTTCTGGCTCGCCTTCATCAGACGCACCGCCAGCTCGGAGAGCGGCGGCGATCGGTAGTCGGCCACGAGCGTGGCGCCGCTCCGCGAAGGCGCGTCGCGGACGTCGTCGATGTCCACGGCCGGCCCGGCCACGTCGACGCCGTCGTGAACGAGCGTCTGGCGCAGCATCGTCACGAAGAACCGTGTCGGGTTGTCGACCGCCACCCTTCGCAGGATCGTCGCCGAACCGGCGGGCAGGTTGCCGCGCAGGAGGATTTCGTCCCCGCCGAGCGGTCGTCCCACCTCGACCGCCGTCACGGAGCCCGCTGCCGAGGTCCAGACGTCGTTGCGGATCACGACGCCGCCGGCCGGCGTCGCGGTCACCGCTGCGCTCGCGCCCTCCTCCGGCCCCGGGGTGATCGCCACGAGCACGCTGTCTTCGCCGAACTGCAGCGGGCCGACGGCGGCCGCGTAGCCCTCGCTGAGGTCGTCCCAGGACCAGCCGAACCCGAGCGTCTCGTCGTCCCAGGCGTTGTCGTCTCCTATGATCCGGCCGGCGATGCGGCGGATGCCGCGGGCGCGCAGCGCGGCGGCCCAGTCGTCGAACGGCTGCGTCGGCCGGTCGCCCGCGCCGATCTGGTCCCCGGAGCCGACGACCAGGAGATCGCCGTGCAGTTCGCCGTCGGCCTCTCTGCCGGCGGCGAACAGGCGCGTCTCGTAGGCGTAATCCCATCCGAGCCGGTCGGCCGCGGCGGCGAGCGTGACGATCTTCAGGTTCGACGCCGGCATGAGCAGCTTGCCCGCGTCGTGCGCATAGAGCGTGTCACCGCTGTCGAGCGATCGCACCGCGACGCCCCAGTACGAACGTTGGAGCGCCGGGGCGTCGAGCAGCGCGTCGATGTCGTGCTGCAGTTGCGCGCGAGAGGGCGCACGCGGCGTGACGACGGGGCGCGACGCGGGGTGACAGGCCGGGAACGCGAGGGCGGCGGCGATGAGGGCGGTGGCGCGAAGCAAGACGGGTCCCGAAGGCCCCGGGCTACTTCGAGAGCTCATCGAGCTGCTTCGCGGCCGTGTCGAAATCGGTCGAGTCAATCTTTGCCGCGCCCGGCTCGTCGGGGCGCGAGGCGTACACGTCGGTGCCGTTCCTGCCGAAGCTGACGCGCTCCTGCTTCTTGCCGTCGTCGAAAGTGACGTGCACGGCCAGCGCCGGCTTGTCGAGGCCGGTCTTGGCGGTCGTGTCGACGAACGACGCGGCGCGCATGTTCGCGAGCTTCGTCAGGAAGCCGTCCATCGTGTCCTTGTCGACGTCCTTCGCGGCCGGGCTGGTGCGCCGCCATTTGTCCTGCGCGTCCTTGCCCTGTCCCTTGACCTTCTCGAACGCGATCGTCTGGCCGTTGCGTGTCACCTCGATCTTGTTCGCGTTGTAGGCGCGGAACTCGAAGATGTCCTTGTTCCGCAGCGCGTCGGGCCCCTTCTTCAGGTCGTCGAGGAGGGCGCTCTCGACCGTCATCACCATCGGCCTCGAGCTGTCGCGCGCGTAGACGGAGTTGTCGGGCGCCTTGCCGCCCAGGAGCAGCTCGGCACGGGCGCTGCCCAGGTGCAGGGTCACCGTGGCCTGCGGCTTGTCGAGGCCGTACGTCTTCAGGTCGGCCGGCGAGGGCTTGTCGGTGACGATCGACTTCATCTGCACCGTCTGCAGCCGTCCGATGAGGCCTTCAACCGCGCCGTAGTCGGCCTTCGTCTCCACCGGCTTCTCGAGCTTCCAGTCGCTTCCGCTCTTGGCGACTTCGACGGGCTTCGCGTCGGCCGCCTCCACGGTCACGGCGTCCACTTTCTCGCGGTCGAAGGTCAGCAGCGTCTTGTCGCGCAGGTCGAATGTCGTGCGGTTGAACGTGCTCTCCTGGAACGCCGGAATCAGGAACACGCGCTTCGCATCGTCCCGGCGGGCGAACAGATCCGCGCCGGTCGGCGACTTGTCCCCGATGAACAGCCGGTGGTCGCTCTTGTCGCCCTCGCCCTTGAAGGTGATTTCGATCCGGGGCGTCTCGAGGCCGTACAGCTTCAGGTTGGCCGGCTTCTCGTCGATGACGCGCACGACGTCCAGCGACGCCAGGTTGCTCGTAATGCCGGAGACTTCCGACTCGTCCGCCTTCGCGTCGATGGGAGCCGTGATCGTCCAGGCGCCGCCCTTCTTCTGGAGCGTGGTCGTTTCGCCGGACGCGGCCTTCACCGTGACCGAGTCGATCTTGTCCGCCTGCACCGAGACGAACACTTTTTCCTGCTTGGTCGTGTCGGCCGGCTGCTTCCACGTGACGAAGTAGATGTACGCGCCCAGCCCGATCAGCACCACGACGAGCGCAAGCGTGGACTTCAGACCTCGCATCTAGCGTCTCCGCGACCAGGTGTAGATTCCCGCGCCGAAAATGCACGCCGGAATGATCACGATCGACAGCCAGAACATGTTCACGACCTGCGCCGCGGTCATCGTCAGCCGCCGGTCGTCCGGCTCCTTCGGCCGGATGGAAATCAGGTTCTCCTGCTGCGACAGCCAGCCGATCGTGTTCATGAACAGATCCCTGTTGCCCTGCACGCCGAGCGCGCTGTTCGAGGCGAAGTCCGAATCGCCGAAGACGACCACGCGGGTCTCGGCTTTCGGCGGTTCCTCGCCCTTCTTCGCCGGCGCGGCCGAAGCCGGCGTCGCCGTGGCGCTCACGGCGGCGGCAATCGAGATCGGCCCTTTCTTGTCCTTGCCCTCGTTGAACGAGACCGGCTTGCCGTTCAGGACGGCGTCCAGGTCGGTTTCCGCCCAGCTCTGCGGCCCGGTCTCGGCCACCGACTGCGCCGTGTGGCCGTCCACGCCGCTCGGAACCGGCGTCACCGAACGCGCCAGCGGGTACGCCGTGAGCAGGCTGAACCGCTGAGTGATCGGATGCGACGGATAGGACGCCGCCACCGGCACCGCCTCGGACGCGCCGATCAGCCGTCCCATCCCGCTCACGTCCACGACGACGTCCCGTCCCACGTCCATGCCCCAGTCGTGCGCGAGCGCGAGAAGGTTGGTGTGCGGCGCGCTGTCGGCTTTGGCCGGCGGGTCGAGCATCAGCAGGAGCTTCCCGCCCCCGGCGAGGTATTTCTTCAGCGCGTCGACTTCAGGCGGGAAGAAATCGGTCTGCGGTCCCGCGATCACCACGACCGAGGCGTCGGCGGGCACCGATCCGGTCTGCGCGAGAACCAGCTTCTCGACCTTGTAGTTCTCGCGTCCGAGCGCCTGGGCGATGGCGTTGTAGCCGTCGCGCTCCGAGGAGGTCGTGTCCCGCTCGCCGTGCCCCTGCGTGAAGTAGACCTGCTTCTCCTGGCCGGTCGTCACCTTGATGATGCCGTTGGTGATGTCCTGCTCGGCGTCGGAGGTGACCCGTTCCGTGCGCCCCTTGTACTGGAAGAGAATCGTCCCGTACTGCTGGATCTGATTCTGCCGGGCGAGGGCCGGCTGCTTGTCCGGGTCGACGTAGTCGGTCGAGACCTGCTTCGAGACGTACCCGTACTCCTGCAGCCTGTCCTGATAGCGCGGGAAGTCGGCTTCCTGCGCGAAGACCGTGATGTGCAGCGGCGCGTCGAGCTTGGCGAGGATGTTCCGGGTCTGATCCGAGAGGCTGAAGACCTTGTTCGTCGTCAGGTCCCATCGCTTGTGCTGCTTCGCGCCGATGTAGTTGATCGCGATCAGGATTCCGAGCACGACCAGCACGCTCACGCCGGCGAGCGTGCCGTAGCGGGCCTGGCGGCGGCTGAAGAGCGCCGCGAACTCGCGCCACTGCGAGATCGAATAGGCCAGGACCGAGACCAGGCCGGCCCATGCGAGGTAGTACGCGTACTGGTCCTTCGCCGGCATACCGAACCGGATGGCCACCGCCGCGACGACGAGCGCGAGGCCCAGCCAGCCGACGAGATTCAGGATTCGTTTCGCCATCATCCGCGCCACCGTTCGCTGTCCACCGACTTGGCGGTCAGGAACAGTCCAAAAGTGATGAAGCTGACGTAGTAGATGAGGTGCGTCGTGTCGATGACGCCCTTTCCGAAGTCGTCGAAGTGCTCGATGATCGAGATGTACTTCGTGACGCTGTCCACCGTCGGCCCCGAGAAGCTGCCGATCCAGGTGATCACCCACAGGAACAGGAAGACCGCGAAGGTGACCATGCCGGCGACGATCTGGTTGCTGGTCAGGCTCGAGATGAGCAGCCCGAGCGAGATGAAGCAGCCGCCGAGCAGGAGCAGCCCCAGATAGGCGGTCACGATCGGCTGCCACTCCGGCGAGCCGTAGGCGAACAGCATCGCGATCGGGATGAGCGAGACGAGCAGCATGATCGCGTAGAGGGCCATCGCGCCGAGGAACTTGCCCATGATGATCTGGAAGTCGGTCAGCGGCGAGGTCAGGAGCAGCTCGATCGTGCCCGAGCGCTTCTCCTCGGCGTAGGTCCGCATCGTCACCATCGGCATGACGAACAGCACGAGAATCGTGACGTTCTGCAGCAGCGGCCGCAGCATCATCTGGTTGACGTTCATCGTCTGCGGACCGCCCATGCCGAACTGGCCGCCCATCTGCATGCTCTGGTCGATGAAATACCGGAGGATGGCCCAGAAGAAATAGCCGTACAGCAGCGAGAACAGGCCGATGACGATGTAGGCGATCGGCGACGCGAAATACGACCTCAGCTCCTTGTTGGCGATCGCCAGGGTGTTGCTCATGCGGTTTCTCCTGCGGCGGCCGGCGCCTCCTCGGTGGTCAGGGACAGGAAGATTTCCTCGAGGCTCATGCGCATCGGCCGCAGCTCGAGCAGCCCCCAGCCGCTGCCGACGACCGTCCGTGCGAGCTCGCGCCGCACGTCGCGACCGGCCTCGCTCTCGACTTCGTAGCCGACGATCCGGTCGTGGCGGTCGGCTTCGACGACGCGCGTGACCCCGCTGACGCGCGACAGCGCGGCCGACGCATCGGTGCCGTTCGCTTCCACCTGCACGTACATCGTCTCCGAGCCGCGCAGCCGCGCGGTCAACGCCGCCGGCGTGTCCACCGCGACCACGTGTCCCTTGTTGATGATGACGACGCGCTGGCAGGTCTGCGAGACCTCGGGGAGGATATGAGTGCTCAGGATGATCGTGTGGTCGCCGGCGAGCTCCTTGATGAGCTGTCGCGTCTCGATGATCTGCTTCGGATCGAGGCCGGCGGTCGGCTCGTCGAGGATGAGCACGTCCGGATTGTGGATGATCGCCTGCGCGAGGCCGACGCGCTGACGGTAGCCTTTCGACAGCTTCGAGCAGAGACGGCCGGCCATGTCGGCGACGCGCGTGCGCTCCATGACCGCCTGGAGCCGCTGCCGCCGCTCGGCGGCCGGCACGCCCTTGACCTTCGCCACGAAGCTCAGGTACTCGGCGACGCTCATGTCCGGGTAGAGCGGCGGGGTCTCCGGCAGATAGCCGGTGCGCCGCTTCGCCTCGACGGGCTGCTCGAACACGTCGAAGCCGGCGACGATCGCCTTGCCCTCGGTCGCCGGCATGTAGCCGGTGAGGACGCGCATCGTCGTCGTCTTGCCGGCGCCGTTCGGGCCGAGGAAGCCGAGGATCTCGCCGCGCTCGACGCGGAAGGTCACGTCGTTGACCGCCGTGACAGGACCGTATCGCTTGGTGAGGTGTTGAACCTCGATCACGCTGGAACTCCTGGTATGGGGAGACGCCAGTTCGCGGCGCCAGCAGAAAATGCTATCCGAACGACGCAAAGCAGGGCAAGCACGCCCGTGGAGTTGCAAAGAAGACGTAATCCGAACGGTAGAATCGGATCGCAGGAGGCCATCATGTCTGTAGACGTCGGAACGAGGGCTCCGGACTTCACGCTGCCGAATCAGGATCGCGAGGCGGTGACGCTCAGCGCGCAGCGCGGGCGGCCGGTCGTGCTCGCGTTCTTTCCGGCGGCGTTCAGCTCGGTGTGCACGAAGGAGCTGTGCACGTTCCGCGATTCGCTCGCGGCGCTCAATCGCGCCCGCGCGCAGGTGTACGGGATCAGCGTGGACACCTTTTTCACGCTGAAGGCGTTTCAGCAGGACCAGCACCTCGCGTATCCGCTGCTCAGCGACTTCAACAAGCAGGTCATCCGCCAGTACGGCGTCTACAACGAGGACATGATCGGCCTGAAGGGCATCGCGAAGCGGGCCGTGTTCGTCGTCGACGGGGACGGCGTCGTGCGGCACCGCGAGGTGCTCGAGGACGCGCGGAACGAGCCGGATTACGGGGCGGTCCTCGCGAGCGTGGCGGCTCTCGCCTGAGACGCACGGAGCCTGCTATACTTGAACATATGAGCATCTGCTCATATATTCAGGAGTGAGCGGCGATGCCCGTGAAACCGCTGGACGGCTGCGATGTCTTCCACCTCGACCCGGCCAGGGTCGCCGCCGTCCGCGCGCGGCTGCTCGGAGAGGACGCGGTCACGGCGCTGGCCGAGACGTTCCGCCTGCTCGGCGACACGACGCGGGTCCGCATTCTCGACGCGCTCGCTCGATCCGAGCTGTGCGTCTGCGATCTCGCGCGGCTGCTCGGGTTGAGCGAATCGGCCGTCTCGCACCAGCTCCGGCTGCTGCGCGGGATGCGCCTGGTGCGGCCGCGGCGCGACGGCCGCATGGTGTTCTACACCCTCGACGACCAGCACATCGTGCGGCTGGTCGCGCAGGGACTCGAGCACGTCGAAGAACGCCGCCCGGGAATCGGCCGCCGCCCGATGGCCGCCCGGCGGAGCACCCGCCGGGCCGCGGGGGCCTGGCGGTGAGCGCCGTCACCTGTTCGGTCTGCGAGGTGCACGCGGAGTCCACCTTCAAGGTGGAGGGGATGGACTGCCGCGAGGAAGTCGAGATGCTCGAGCGCCGGTTCCGGAACCTGGCCGGCCTCGAGGACTTCAGCGCGGACCTCGTCAACCAGCGCCTGCACGTGAAGTACGACGCGGCCCGCTTGAACGACGCCGCGATCACCGCCGCGGTGGCCGATGCGGGCATGCGGGCGTGGCTCGAGCACGAGGAACCGGTCGGCTCCGGGGTCGCAGCCAGCCGGTGGCGTCCGATCGTGCTGGGGATCGCCGGCGCGACGCTCGCCGCCGGGCTGGCCCTCCAGATGAGCGGCGCGCCGGTGGCCGCGACGCGCGCCGTCCTGGCGGTGTCGGTCGTCGCAGGCGCCGCGCTCACGGCGCGCAGGGCGTGGCACGCCGTCCGCCTGCGGTCGCTCGACATCAACGTCCTGATGATGATCGCCGCGGCCGGCGCGGTCGTGCTCGATCAATGGGCCGAGGCGGGCGCCGTCGTGTTCCTGTTCGCCGTCGCGCAGGCGATGGAGGTCCGCACGCTGGAGCGCGCCCGCAACGCGATCCGGGGGCTGATGGATCTGACCCCGACCGATGCGCTCGTGCGGGAGGCCGGGGGCGAGCGGCACGTCAGCGCGGACCTGGTCGAACCTGGCGCGCTGATCGTCGTCCGGCCGGGCGAGAAGATCCCGCTCGACGGCCAGGTCGTCGCGGGCGAGAGCGCCGTCAACCAGGCGCCGGTGACCGGCGAGTCGCTCCCGGCCGAGAAACGGCCGGGCGACGAAGTCTTCGCCGGCACGATCAACGGCCGCGGCGCGCTGGACGTGCGCGTCACGCGCGGCCGCCGCGACACGACGCTCGCGCGCATCATCCACCTCGTCGAGCGCGCGCAGGCGTCGCGGGCGCCCGCCCAGAGCTTCGTCGAGCGCTTCGCGCGCGTCTACACGCCGGCGGTCATCGGCCTGGCGATCGTCGTGGCCGTCGTGCCGCCGCTCGTGGCTGGCGCAGCCTGGGAGGAGTGGATCTATCGTGCGCTGGTGCTGCTCGTCGTCTCGTGTCCGTGCGCGCTGGTGATATCGACGCCGGTCTCGATCGTCGCGGCGCTGGCCGGCGCTGCGCGGAAGGGCGTGCTCATCAAGGGCGGCGCGCATCTCGAGCGGGCGGGCCACGTCCGATGCATCGCGTTCGACAAGACCGGGACGCTGACCCACGGCCACCCGGAGGTCGTCGACGTGATCGCGCTCGACGGGCTGGCGCCGGACGCGATCGTCGCCATGGCCGCCTCCGTCGAACAGCGGTCGACCCATCCGATTGCCGAGGCGATCCTGCGGCACGCGAAGGCCGGCTCGCTGACCGTTCCTCCTGGCGAGGGCGTGCAGGCGTTGTCGGGCCGTGGCGCCGAGGGGCAGGTCGCCGGCTCGCCGGTCCTGCTGGGCAACCACCGCCTCTTCGAGGAGCGGCGCCTGTGCTCGCCCGCCCTCCATCCCCGCCTCGAGGCGCTCGCCCGCGCTGGCCGCACGGCGGTGCTCGTGGCGTGCGACAACCGGACCGTCGGCATCATCGCGCTCGCCGATCGCCCGCGGGAGAACGGGCGCGACACGCTGGACCTCCTCCGGCGCCAGGGGATCGAATCGATCGTCCTGCTGACCGGCGACACAGCCGGCACCGCGCGCGCGCTGGCCGAGGCCGTCGGGGTCGACGAGGTCCGCGCGGACCTGCTGCCGGAAGACAAGGTCTCGGCGGTCGAGGAGCTCCGCCGGCGCTACGGCCCGGTCGCCATGGTGGGCGATGGCATCAACGACGCGCCGGCGCTCGCGACGGCGGATGTCGGTATCGCGATGGGTGTCGCCGGCAGCGACACGGCGCTCGAGACGGCCGACGTCGCCCTGATGGCCGACGAGCTGCTCAAGATTCCGTACGCAATCCGCCTGAGCCGGGCCGCCGTGCGCAACATCCAGGCGAACCTCGGGATCTCGCTGGTGATGAAGGCGGCATTCGTCGTGGCGGCCGTCACCGGGGTTGCGACGCTCTGGATGGCCGTGCTTGCCGACACCGGCGCCTCGGTGCTGGTGGTCGCCAACGCGCTCAGGCTTCTGAGGGCGGACTAGCTGCCGGCTCCTGCGGCGTCGACAGCCAGACGCGCGCCACCCGCAGGCCGTCGAGCGCTTCCACGCGCATCTCGCGATTTTCGACCTCGATCGTGTCGCCGACGCGCGCGCGGCGCCCGAGCCGTCCCAGCACGTAGCCGCCGACCGTCGTGAACGTCACCTGATCGATGTGCAGCCCGAACTGGTCGTTGACGTCGGGCACGAGCGTCAGCCCGTCGATGTCCGCCGATCCGTCCGGCCGCAGGGAGACGCGCGGCTCCTCGCCGCCGCCGGCCCCGACGTCGCCGACGATCCGCCGCATCAGCCCCTCGAAGGTGACGAGGCCGGCGGTCCCCCCGTATTCGTCGATGACGATCGCCTCGCGGACGCGCCGCTTCCGCATGGCGGCGAGCAGCTCGTCGGCGTTGAGCGTCTCGGGCACCGTCAGCGCTTCCCGCGCGAGCGCCACCGCCTGCGCGGACGTCCCGGCGGCGATCACCTTCAGCAGATCCGTCGCGTGCAGGATCCCGGCGATATCGTCGAGGTCTCCGCGATAGACCGGCACGCGCGTGTGCGCGCCGCGCGCGAAGATCTCCACTAGCTCGTCGCGCGAGGCATCGGCGCGCACGGCGACGATCTCCGTGCGCGGCACCATCACCTGCCCGGCCGTGAGATCCGCGAAGCCGAAGACGCGGTGCAGCATCTGCTCTTCGGCTTCCTCGAGCACGCCGGCTTCCTGGCTGGCGGTGACGAGCATCTTCAGCTCTTCTTCCGAGTGCGCGGCGGTACGCCGCTCCGCGCCCGACATGCCGAGCGCCCTCATCACGCCCTGCGCCGTGCCGTGCAGCAGGCGGATGAACGGCCAGAAGGTGCGCATGAAGATCTCGGTCGGCGGCACCACCCACATGGCCGTCGCTTCGGCCCGCTCGAGCGCAATCCACTTCGGCACGAGCTCGCCGAAGACGATGTCCACGGCGGTGATCAGCGCGAACGCGATCGCGACCGCGATGCTGTGGGAAGTCGGCTCGGCAACCTGAGCGGGCATGAACGCCAGGGAGGGCTGGATCAGCGTGGCGAGCGCCGGCTCGCCCACCCACCCGAGCCCGAGTCCGGCCATCGTGATCCCGAGCTGGACGGCGGCGATGTACCGGTCCGGCTGCGACACCGCACGCCGGACGATCCGCGCGCGCCGGTGCCCTTCGGCCACGAGCTGATCGATGCGCGTCTTGCGCACCGTGACGATGGCGAACTCGGCCGACACGAAGAAGCCGTTGGCGAAGACGAGCGCCAGGAGCCCGATCAGCCGCCAGATGACACTGGTCGCGGAGTGATCCATGACGAGCCTCGAACTTCAACATCGATGGCATCTGGCTGTTTCGTCATGGCGGATGACCAGACACCCGGATGCCGTCAATTCTCGAATTCGCGGATCTTACGCTTTCCTGTTGCTGAAGAAGTGCGCGTCGACGAAGTGGTCGATGATTGTCTGGCTGGCGGGATCGACCGTCTCGAACTGGATGCCCATGCCGACGCGCCGATCGCTCCACGCCACACGGCCTTCGGCGTCGAGATCCCGCTTGGACCCGGGCATCCGGAATCGCACCCGGATCTTCGCCCCCGCGTCGAGCGGACTCGTGGTGCGGATGGCGACGCCGCCGTGGCTCAGATTCAGCGTCAGCGCGGCGGCAATCGTGTTGCCGAAGCGGTACTGGATCGGAATCCCGAGCACGACGCGCGGGCTGCTCCGCCGGTTGAAGTTGTCGGGGAACAGGTGCGGCGCGAGCGACGGCAGGATGTGCTGGACGGCGCTGTACTCGTTGACGTAGCCGGCCACGCCGAGCGCCGCGAGCTCGCGCACCTCCTCCGCGCTGGCGATCGTGCCGCTGAAGATCAGAATGGGCAGCGCGCCCTGGTCGAGCTTGCGGATCGCCCGCACCAGATCCACGCCCGGCGCGTGCGGCAGCCGCAGGTCGAGCACGATCAGATCGATGCCGCCGAGATCCGCCCGGATCCGCGCGAGCAGCTCCGCCGCGGTCTTCACCGCGACCGCCTTGTGGCCCGCGTTCTCCAGCGCCGTCCGGAACCGGTCGCGGACGAACGCGGTGTCGTCGGCAATCACCACCGTCTTGGCCGAAAGCGAAGTGCCGGGCATCGCAAAATGCTATCGGAATCCTCGTCGGTCGCCGTTAGGGCGCGTTGCAGATTTGCGCAGCATCTCGATATAATTCGACTCTTATCGTGATCCGCGCCCCTCCGGCCGGATTCTGGCACGTCATCGGACGAATTGCCACTCCGAACGCCGGACTGCCGCGACCAGGAGACGTATGGCCACGTGCCCCGAATGCGATGCCGACATCGAGGTCGACGAGTTCGACGTCGACAAGGGCGATCAGCTGACCTGTCCGGAGTGCGGCTCGAACCTCGAGG
>JBLMXQ010000050.1:0-5337 GCA_050257855.1 Betaproteobacteria bacterium
CTTGTCTATAATCCAGCCGTGACTCGCGCTGTCGTGCTGCTCTGCCTGCTGACGGCCGTCGCTGCGTGCTCGGCCACGCCGCCGCCGGCGCAGCCGCCGCTGGTGCCCGCCTCCCTCACGCCGATTCCCGTGGCGCGCGACGAGTCGCACGACTTCGCGCGCGTGTTCTGCTCCACGCTGCCGCACACGAAGGATCGCGACGGCGGGGCGTGGGGCGACTGCGCGAAGTACATCGAGCCGGCCGAGCCGCCCGCGCCGCTGAAGGCGCTCACCGCGCCGTACCGCTTCCTGCTCGTCGGCGGCTTCGGCGACGGCTGCTTCAGGAACACGCGCGCATTCAGCACGGCTGCCGCGCACCTCCACGACGCGCATCAGGTCGACGTCGATCTGTTCGCCGTCGCGCCCTTCGCGTCGAGCGAGGAAAACGGCAAGTCGATTGCCCGCCAGATCGACGCCGGCTGGACGTCGGATCAGAGCCGGCGCTACGTGCTCATCGGCTACGACAAGGGAGCGCCGGATCTCCTGGAGGCGCTGCGCCTGCTCGCCGAGCCGGCATCCAAGGTCGCCGCCCTCGTCACCGTCGCGGGCGCGGTCGGCGGCGTGTGGCGGCCCGACGCGGTGCTCGCGCTGGTGAATCCGTCGAAACCGTGGATGGCCGACCAGTGCCCCGGCAACCAGGCCGACGGCATGCACAGCCTGCTGCGCGACGTGCGCCTGCGCTTCCTGCGCGAGAACCCGCTGCCGGTCCACGCGTATTCGATTGTGGCGTCGAGCCAGGCGGCGGACACTTCGAGCGCCCTCCGTCAATCGTGGAAGAGCTTGTCCATCTACGCCGCGGACGAGGACGGTGTCATGCTGGCCTGGGACGCCGTCCTGCCCGAAGCCACCTTTCTCGGCTCGCTGAAAGCCGACCACTGGGCGGTCGCGCTCCCCTTCGACGCCGCGCCCAAGCCGCCAAAGAGCATCGACCAGAACCGCTTTCCGCGGGACGCGCTCCTCGAGGCGCTCGTTCGCTACGTCAGCGAGGACCTGCAGCACTCCGAGAAGCGCTGAAGACGCGCGCCTAAATAAGTCGTAAAGAGACATCAAATGACATCCCGCTGGTAAATGGCCGGACGCGCCTGCCGGTATCCTGAGTTGCGGCAGAACGCCGCTGATCCCCTGGAGTTCCGAGTCTTGTCCAAGCGTGCGCTCGTCCCGTTTGCCGTCGTCTCCCTGGTTCTGCCCCTGGCGGCCGCCTGCAGCCGGACGTCGGCGGCGCCGATGCGCCGGGGCGGCGCCGGGGCCGCGGTCCCGGTCGTCACTGCCACCGTCGCGCAGAAGGATGTCCCGGTCGACATCGCCGCGATCGGCAACGTCGAGGCGTACGACCTCGTCACCGTGCGATCGCAGGTGACCGGTCAGCTGACCGAAGCGCACTTCCGCGAGGGCGACTTCGTGAAGAAGGGCGACCTCCTGTTCAGGCTCGACGCGCGGCCGTTCGAGGCGGCGCTGCAGCAGGCGCAGGCGAACCTGTCGCGCGACGAGGCGCTGCTGGCGCAGGCGGAAGCGCAGCTGGGCCGCGACGGCGCGCAGGCGGACTACCAGCAGCTCCAGGCCGAGCGTCAGGCGCAGCTCGCCTCCCGCGGCATCGTCTCGAAGGACATGGCCGAGCAGGCGCGCGCGGCCGCGGACGCCATCGCCGCCGGCGTCAAGGCGGACAAGGCGGCCGTCGAGAGCGCGAAAGCGCAGCTCACCGCGCAGCAGGCCGCGGTCGACAACGCGCGCGTGCAGCTCGGGTTCACCGTCATCACGTCGCCGATCACCGGCCGCACGGGCAACCTGGCGGTCAAGGTCGGCAACCTCGTGACCGCGAACTCGACCGAGCTGATTTCCATCGCCGGCATCCAGCCGGTCTACGTCACGTTCGCGGTTCCCGCGGTCCACCTGCCGACCATCAAGGAGCACATGACCGCCGAGACGCTGTCCGTGGTCGCGACGCCGCAGGACGCCGACGCGCGGCCGGCAACGGGCCGGCTCACGTTCGTCGACAACGCCGTCGATCCGGCGACGGACACGATCAAGCTCAAGGCGACGTTCGACAACCCGGACCGCCGGTTGTGGCCCGGGCAGTTCGCGCGCGTGTCGCTCCGCGTGATGACGCTGCCGCACGCGGTGGTCGTCCCGACGGAGGCGGTGCAGACCGGCCAGGACGGCCAGTACGTCTTCGTGGTCAAGCAGGACGCGACGGTCGAGCAGCGGCCGGTGTCGGTCGGCCAGCGCGTGGACCAGGACGTCGTGGTCGACAAGGGCCTGCAGCCGGGGGAGACGGTGGTCACCGAGGGCCAGCTGCGCCTCGAGCCGGGCACACGAGTGGAAACACGCCGTCCTGCGGCTGCCGACGCCGCCCCGCGCGGTCAGGGCAGGCGCGGCGGGGCGCGGCAGGGCTCGTAACCGCACCACCGGGGCGACGTGAACATCTCCGAGATCTTCATCCGGCGTCCAATCGCCACCAGCCTGATCATGCTGGGGATTGCCCTGTTCGGCGTGGTCTCGTACCGCGCCCTGCCGGTGAGCGATCTTCCGAACGTCGATTTCCCGACGATCAACGTGTTCGCCGGCCTCTCGGGCGCCGATCCCTCCACGATGGCGTCGGCGGTGGCGAGCCCGCTCGAACGGCAGTTCACGACGATCGCCGGCCTCGACGAGATGACCTCGTCGAGCTCCGCCGGCAGCTCGAACGTGACGCTGCAGTTCGCGCTGAGCCGCGACATGGACAGCGCCGCGGTCGACGTGCAGACGGCGATCGCCGAGGTGATGCCGCTGCTGCCGTCGGGCATGCCGGCGCCGCCCTCGTTCCACAAGTTCAACCCGGCCGACAGCCCGATCATGTTCTTCGGCCTGACGTCGACGACCGTGCCGATGTGGGTCGTCGACGACTACGCGGAGAACGTCGTCGCGCCGCGGCTGTCGATGGTGAGCGGCGTGTCGCAGGTGCAGGTGTTCGGCGCGGCGAAGTACGCCGTCCGCGTGCAGGTGGATCCGAACAAGCTGCGCGCGGAGCAGATCGGCCTGAACGAGATCGATCAGGCGCTGCGGGCGTGGAACGTGAACCAGCCGACGGGACAGCTGTTCGGCCGCGCCGCGACGTACACCATCAAGGCCGGCGGCCAGCTGTACGACGCGGATCAGTTCAAGCCGATCGTGATCACGTACCGCAACGGGGCGCCCGTGCGGCTCGAGCAGGTGGCGACGGTCGTCGACAGCGTCGAGAACCCGCTCAACATCTCGTGGCTCTACACCAAGGCGGGGGCGCAGCGGGCCGTCAGCCTGATGGTGATGCGGCAGCCCGGCAGCAACACGATCGAGGTCACCGACGCGATCCGGAAGCTGCTGCCCTCGTTCGAGTCCGAGCTGCCGCCGTCGGTGCACCTGACGGTGCGGGGCGATCGCTCCAAGACGATCCGCCGGGCGTTCACCGACATCCAGCTCACGATGCTGGTGACGCTCGTGCTGGTGGTCGGCGTCATCTTCGTGTTCCTCCACAACGGCTCGGCCACGCTCATTCCCGCGCTCGCGCTGCCCTTCTCGATCCTCGGCACCTTCACGGTCATGAAGGTGCTCGGCTTCAGCCTCGACAACATGTCGATGATGGCGCTCATCCTCTCGATCGGCTTCGTCGTCGACGACGCGATCGTGATGCTCGAGAACATCGTGCGCCACATGGAGCGGGGCGAGGGAGCGCTCGACGCGGCGCTCCGGGGCTCCAGGGAGATCGGCTTCACCATTCTCACGATGACCACGTCGCTCGCGGCGGTGTTCATCCCGATTCTCTTCATGGGCGGCATCCTCGGCCGCCTGTTCCGCGAGTTCGCGATCACGATCACGGCGGCGATTCTCGTCTCGGGCGTCGTCTCGGTGACGCTGACGCCGATGCTGTGCAGCCGCTTCCTCCGGGTGGCGGCGCTCCACGCGAAGACCGGATTCGCCGGCCTGATGGAGCGCACCTTCCACCGGCTGCTCGGCGCCTACGAGCGCAGCCTGCGCGTCGTCCTGCGCCACCGCATGGCGATGCTCGTCGTGTTCTTCGCCGTGCTGGTGGCGACGATCGGCGCCTTCCGGGGCGTCCCGAAGGGGTTCATCCCCGACGAGGACAACGACTCGATGAACGTCTTCGTCCGCGCCGCGCAGGGGACGTCGTTCTACGAGATGGTGGACTACGCGAAGAAGGTCGCCGACATCATCAACCGGAACCCGAACGTCGAGACGTTCTTCGCGAGCACGGGCGGCGGGTTCGGCTCGATGAACACGGCGCGCTTCAACATCCAGCTGAAGCCGAGGGCCGGGCGGTCGCTCACCGCGATGCAGATCGCGCAGCAGCTCCGCCGTCCGCTCCTCGCCTTCCCGGGATTCCGCGCCTTCGTGAACGTGCCGCCGTCGCTGCACATCGGGCACGGCGGCAACAGCAGCTACAACCTGACCGTGCAGAGCGCCGACACCGACGAGCTGTACCTCTGGGCCGAACGGCTCGAAGCCGCGATGGCGCGACTTCCGCAGCTGCAGGACGTCAACGACGACATGGAGATGAAGAGCCCGCGCGTGGATCTCGTGATCGACCGCGACAAGGCGGCGGCCGTCGGGCTCGACGCGACGCAGGTCGAGAACGCGCTCTACAGCGGCTTCGGGCCGAAGTGGTCGTCGACGATCTACGGCCCCACCAGCCAGTACCGCGTGCTCGTCGAGCTGGATCCGAAGTACCAGGAGCACGCCGACTCGCTGAAGCAGATCGCCTTCAAGACGCCCGGCGGGTCGCTCGTGCCGCTCGAGTCGGTGGTGAAGTTCAGGGAGACGGTCGGGCCGCAGACGGTCAACCACTCGGGGCAGCTGCCGTCGGTCACGATCTCGTTCGGCCTCAAGCCGGGCGTCTCGCTCGGCGAGGCGACCGCGATCGTCAAGCGCACCGCCGACGCGCTGCTGCCGCCCACGGTGACGACGGCGTTCGAGGGCTCGGCCCAGGTGTTCGAGCAGTCGATGAAGAACCTCGGCCTCCTCCTCTTCATCGCCATCGGCGTCGTCTACATCGTGCTCGGCATGCTGTACGAGAGCTACATCCACCCGCTGACGATCCTCTCGGGACTGCCGTCGGCCGGCCTCGGCGCGCTGGTCACGCTGTGGCTGTTCGGCAACGAGCTGAACATCTACTCGTTCGTCGGCTTGATCATGCTCATCGGGATCGTGAAGAAGAACGCGATCATGCAGATCGATTTCGCGCTCGAGGCGGAGCGCAATCACGGCAAGACGCCGGCCGAAGCGATCTACGAAGGCTGCATCATCCGCTTCCGCCCGATCATGATGACG
>JBLMXQ010000051.1:0-2734 GCA_050257855.1 Betaproteobacteria bacterium
TGAAACTCGGCTCGCCCGAACGCGCGGTTGTGTTGTGGACGTCGATCGTGGTGTCGACCGTCGCCTGGTACGGGTCGTTCGAGCGTTCAGCCTGGCTCCTGATGACGGTGCCCGACGGCGTCCGCGTTCCGAATCCGCTGTTCGGTTTCATGGGAACGCTCGATCAACGGCCCGTTCAGCGTGAGAGTCTGTGGTCTTTCAGCCACCTCCTCATGTTCTCAGGCGGGCCTGTCGCGCGCGACTTCTACGCGCTGCGGCCGGTGTATGGGTTCGTCTCCGCTACGTTCGTGCCCCTGTTCGGCTGGCGTGGCGCGATGCTGTTCGTCAACATCGTGGCCTGGTTACTTGCCGTTGCCGTTGTGTATCACTTCTGCTCGAGGGTCACGGGGGATCGGCGAACGGCCTCTATCGCCGCGATCTTCGCCGCCGCCGGCACGGGGTTCGTGGCGCACGTGCACGACTACAGTCCGCATCTGCTCGCGTATGCCACGTACTTCGCCGCTGTCGATCTCGTGTATTCAACCGGCGTCTGGCGCGAGTCGCGCAGCTGGACAACTCACCTGATGCTGGCGGCGTTCTTCGCCGTCGCTGCGCTCGAGTATCACACGGGACTGATCGCGTTGACCGCGTACGCGCTGTGCTCGTTGCGGCACAACGGCTTCGCTCGCGTCGGCGTAGCGTGTCTTGGCGCGTACGCCTGCGTTGCGGCCTGGCCTCACGTGATGAATGCCTTGAGTCATGTGCAAACCGATTACGGTGAGACCGAACGTGCATATCGCGTAGCCGCCATGCACGGCTGGCTTACGCTCAGCCATCGGCCGCTCCAGCTGGCTGCTCTGTACCTTCGCACGGTTGCGAACTACCTGTCGTATGAGAATCCGGTACTTGTCGCTGTCGGGTCGATTGGCCTGATCAGCCTGGTGCTGGAACAGGGCAGCTCCGAGTTCGCGACATTCGTCGTGGCGTTCTTCGTGATGCCGATTCTCGCCCTCGCGGCGTACGTTGGCTACGGTCTCGCGAGCGGCTATCTCTCGTACATCACGGCGATTGGCTGCTACGCCGGCGTGGCCGTCTTGCTGAGCCGACTAGTCGCAAAAGGTCTGCGCAAGCTGGCCTGGACGGCGACCGGATTGCTGGTTGCGTCGCAAGTCGCCTGGAATCTGGCCTACCTGGTCGGTGCTGTCCTTCCGATCCAGAGTTATTTTCTCGGCATCGAGCGGACATGGCCGTGGGTTATCCATTTCTGGCGCGTTCCTCGGATAGCCAGTCTCACCGGAACGGATCCCGTGCCAACGCTCTTTCGAGGGACCGCCTCGATGCTCGACGCCGGCATGATTCGGTGGTCAGGGCAGATGACCGCGCCTCACCTCCCCTTTCGGGCGGCTTGCGCGAACGTATTCGTCATCCGCGCGCCCGTTCTCAGTCTGATCGCGATATGTGTGGTCTTGGCGGCGCAGACGAAGACCGTTCGGCTCCGGTGGACCCGCAGCCGTGGCTTGGTCGCGGCCGCTGTCGCGATGGCGTTTCTGTTTGGTCCCGCGGTGAATCTGACCGCCCTCTCCGCGACGTTTCCGGCCGTGGTGGTCAGTCCAGCACTGCCTTACGCCGGATCGGCGCTCCATTACGAGGTGGACGTCTCAGATGATGTCGTGAACGAGATCGAGCGGCTGCCCGCCCGGATCCATTCGTTCGAGTTGGTGCAGGGTTTTCGAGGAGCCAAGATCGCCAATCCCGATATTTCGGTCATCCTGGGCGGACAAGGGCTGCGCGTGGAACTTGGTGCCGCGGCGGTTCACACCATAGGGCGACGCGAGATCGTCGACGCGCTCACGAAGTCACATACGCTGACGCTTGACGTCACCAGTTCCCCGCGCCCGATCCTCATCGAAGGCTGGCAGAAGAATGGCCTGCCGCACCGCCGCCTCATGACAGCGGGGCGTGTTCTCTCGCCGATCCAAGAGCCGCTCCTCCCTCTGTTCGAGCTACGTGCCCGTGATCCGAAGGCTGGTAATCTCATGGTTCGAGCATGGTTCTAGTTCCTGGGCCGTCTCGCGGTCAGCATAGACGCCGGTTCTCAGCCCTCCCCCCTCACGACAGCCCGGGTACGTCCGCAGGTTCAATCAGTGCGGCGACGCCGTGGCCGCTGCCCAGTTCAGCATCGCGGTGAGCGGCGCCGGCGGCTTCGTCGACACGGGGAGCTCGAACAGGAAGTGCTGTCCGTCGCCGAGCGGGGCATAGGCGAGCGACCACGGCGGGACGTTCGCCGGGATGTCGAACAGCGTCTCGGGCGCGCCGAGTTCGATGCCCGCCCGCAGCCGGACGGTGACAGCCATCAGCTTGCCGTTGGCGATGTAATACAGTTCGCGGCCGTCGTCGCGCCAGCGTGCGCGGTATGCCCCATCGGCCGCGACCAGCACTCGCGGGCCGTGCGGAAGGGTTTGAAGATAAATCTCGCCGGTGGAACCGAAGGCCACGAAGCGTCCGTCGCGGGAAACCGTCGCGTCCTGGAATTGCGCGCGCTGCTCGCCGTTGAACAGCAGCGCCGGGCGCTCGCCGGATCCGGCGGCCAGCGTCCAGAGATCGTAGCCGCCTGCGCGGTTGCTCGCCGAGAAGAACAGACCTCCCCTCGTCGACCATCCGAGCGGTACCTTCGTGGACCCGCCGGGGCTATTGACAATCTGCTCCTCGCGTCCGCTTCCGTCCGCCGCCTGCGCGTAGATGTCGGTGTTCGCAA
>JBLMXQ010000052.1:0-8820 GCA_050257855.1 Betaproteobacteria bacterium
CGATCGAATTCACCAAAAGAACGTCAGGGGAATGGTCAGCTAGTGCGCCATGTTCGATTAGCATTCCTCCCAATCAACACTCGCGTCGCTGAAGTGCCGCCTTTTTGGGGCTGTTCACCGATTTGAGTACAGCGATCTGAGCTGATATCCGGCCGCCTGCGCGGACCGCTGTTGGGTGGGCGGTCTGCTCGGCGGCCTGGACACTACTGAGAGATAGCGACGAGAGCCTCTGCGAGCTGTGCCGGTCGCGACACGTGCGGACAATGCCCTCCGGGCAGTTCGATCGGAGCGACGCCCAGGCGTTGGCGCGCCGCAGATCTGGCCCATGCCGGTCTGACGGTACGATCATCCGCGCACACGATGTACGCCGAGGGCACGTTAGGCCATCGCTCCAGAGGACAGATTTCGGTGTAGGCGCGCCGGGCGTACATCAATCGTCGGGTCGTCAGTGCCCATTGTGCCGTTTCTCTCGTGCAATCGTGAAAGAGGAAGTGCAGCGCGACCTCGTCAGACGCGGTCGGATCCTTGCCCATCCACTCAGGATTCATCATCTCGGGTTCGGCGCTGAGTTGGTCGATCAAGCTGGCACCGATTTTCGGAATCACCGCAGCTAGGAAGACGATCTGCCGGACTCTCGCGTCGAGGGCCACGAGCGGTAGAAACAAGCCACTCGCCGAATGCGCGACGACGATGATGTCCGAGACATTGCTGGGAAGGGCTTGGACGATCACCGCGGCGTATCGGGTGGCGCTCGCGTCCGGCTCGTTCGCCGGAAGCGTCGGGACGATAGTCCCGTGACCGCCGCGCTCGAGTTCGCTAACGAGTCGATCCCATCCAGCCGCGCTCTGGGTCGACCCATGGACTAGACAAAACGTCGCCATCTCGTTGCGAAAGGCGATCCCACGTGGCCATCCGGGATTGGATGGTGTTCTCTCTTGATGTGCTACCAGCAAGGGAGGACCGGTGGGATCGCGACGCGATTGTACGTGGATTCTGGGCCTGTCGGGATTTCGCGTGCTGAAAATGGACGAAGCAGACGGCGGGCGGCTGGTGATTCAGATTGAGCGGCGCGGCGTGCGGCGCTACACGTGCAGCGGCTGTGGGCGACGCACGGGTCACGTGCGGTCGAGCCGCGAGCGTACCTGGGAGGATCTGCCCTGGGCCGCGCATCACGTGACGCTCGTCTACCGGCAGCGCCGACTCACCTGCCGCCACTGCGGCATTCGCACGGAGCGCGTCGAGTTCGCGGACCCGAAGGCGCGGATCACTCGGCGGTTGCGGCAGCAGATTGGCGTGGACTGCCAATCGATGCCGACCAGCCACGCAGCGGTGCGGCACGGCGTGAGCTGGGGAAAAGCCCGCCGGGCGGAGAAAGCGTTTCTCGCTGAGTGGGATCGCACGCGCGTGAAACGCCGGCCACGACACATCGGCCTCGACGAAATCCAGCGGGGCAAAGGGCAACGATTCTGGACGGTGTTGTCCGATGTCGTCCACGGCGAGGTCATCGGGTTGCGCCAAGACCGCAGCGAGACCACGGCGACCGCGTTGCTGACCAAGGACCTGACGGCACGGCAGCGAGCGGCGATCACCGCCGTGTGCACCGACATGCACCGACCCTATCTCAACGCGGTCGGTGCGGTGCTGAAACAGGCTGAGATCGTGTTCGACAAGTTTCACGTGCTACAGCACGCCAGCGCGGCGCTTGATGAAGTCCGGCGCCAGGAGTTGTTTCGGGCCGGGCCGGCGATGCGCGAGCATGGGCGAGGGAAGCGGTGGCTGCTGCTGCGACGCTGGAAGGCCGTCCGCGGATCGAAGCGCGCCGAACTCCAAGCGTTGTTCGCTGTGAATCGACGGCTGTTCAAGGCGTACGTGCTGCGGGAGCAACTCGATCGACTGTGGACCTACAAGACGCGACCGGGCGTTCTCAATTTTCTGATGGGTTGGTTCAAAGCGCTGCGCTGGCAGCGCCTGCCCGAGATGGAGCACCTCGGCGACTTCCTGCTCAAACACATCAACGGCATCGCCGCGTATTGCGACCATCCCGTCCGCTTCGGTGTCGTGGAATCGATCAACACGACGGTGAAAGCGGTGCTGCGCCGCGCTCGAGGCATGCACGATGAAGAGATGCTGCTGCTGAAATTGAAGTGGGCCACCGCCCACCCCATTCGGTCCGCGCCCGACTTGGTGCGCTTTCTGACCGTTCAACCCCTGTACTCAAAATGGGTGAAGACCGGTAGAGTGACGTCCTACCGCGTGCCGTTCATCTGCTGCGCTTACCTGCTCCGTCTCCGCTGCTCGTTCACGCCGTGACCCATCACCCCTTCACCCCTTCACCACATGCTATTGTGACGTCTTCTTCGACGTCTCGTCGGTCACCACGCGCCCCTTGTAGACGACCATCTCCACCTTCTGAAGAGCGTGGATGTCGTTGAGGGGATCGCCGTTCACGGCGAGGAAGTCGCCTTCCATCCCGGGCTCGAGCGCGCCGAGCGTCGGGATTCCCAGGAGCGCCGCGCCGTTCAGGGTGGCCGTTTCGATCGCCTGGCGCGCGGTCATGCCGTGCTCGACGTCGCTCACGAGCTCCGCGATGATGCCCGTGCTGTCCGCGCCGTACGAGTTGTCCGAACCGGCCGCCATGGTCACGCCGTTCTTGAGCGCGAGCGCGAAGCTGGCGGCGTGCTTTTCCGCGAGCGCTCTTCCCTTGAATTGGCTGTAGCTCGAGCCGCCCGGCTCGCCCGGCCGTGCCTGGCGCGTTTCGGCGGCAAACGTCAGCGCGACGTGCACGGTCGGCACGAGCACCACGTGGTGCGCCTTCATGTAGTCGACCGCGTCCTGGTTCAGGTCCGAGCCGTGTTCGATCGAGTCGACGCCGGCGCGCATGGCGTTCATGATGGCGTCGAGGCTCTCGGCGTGCGCGGCGACCTTCAGATGGTGCATGTGCGCCTGCTGCACGGCGGCCTGCATCTCCTCGAGCGTCAGGTTCTGGTCGGCCGGCGAATCGAGCGGCGACCCGACGCCGCCGGACGCCATCAGCTTGATGACGGTCGCGCCGTACTTGATCTGGAGCTGCACGGCCTTCTCGGCGTCGGCCGGCGAGCCGACGTAGCCGTGAAGGGGCGTGTAGAGATCGGCCAGGCGCAGGGTGTACGGCTGCGGCGCGAAGTCGTCGTGGCCGCCTTCGACCGAGAGCGGGTGCGCCGCCGGAACGATGTGCGGCCCCGGAATCGTGCCGTCGTCCACGGCGTTGCGGATGGCGACGTCGAGGAAGTCGGTCGTGCCGAGCACGCGCATCGCGGCGACCCCGAGGCGCAGCGCGTGGTCGACGTTCTTCTGCGCCTTCAGCGCCGCGTACGCCGGCGACGTCAGGCGGAGCGGCTGGCCGGGCACGTTGCCGGGCGGCCCGCCGCCGAGGTGCGTGTGGGCGTCGACGAGCGACGGCATCACCGTCAGCGTGCCGAGGTCGATCCGGCGGGCGCCGGCCGGCGGCTGTATGTCGGCTCCGCCCGCCGCGGTAATGCGTCCATCGGTGATGACGAGCACGCCGGGCGCGAGAGGCGGCTTCGTCGCGTCGAGTATCAGTCGGCCCGCCTTGACGTACAGCACGTCGGCCGCGCCGGCAGGCGCGGCGGGAACGAGCGCGAGGGCGAGAGCGAGGGCGCATGGCGCCGCGAGGAGGCGAACGGGTCTCTGCATGCGCGCCAGTATACGGTAACCGTGCCGGCGGGGGACCGCCGTCGAGAGGTCCCTCAGCCGCCGTTCGAGGGCGGGGATTCGCGTCCCGCGACGGCGGCCTGGCGTCTCATGAGCGCACGGCCGGCGCTCAAAGGATCGTGCCTCGCAGAATCACGAGGGCCACGGTGAAGTAGATGACGAGACCGGTGACGTCGACGAGCGTCGCGACGAACGGCGCCGACGAGGTCGCCGGATCGAAGCCGAGTCGTCTCAGCAGGAACGGAAGCAGCGATCCGATCAGCGTGCCCCACAGCACGACGCCGACCAGCGCGAACGCGACCGTGACCGCGAGCAGCAGCCAGTGGGCGCCGTAGATGTCGGAGAACGCGGACCAGATGCTGATGCGCAGGAAGGCCACCGTGCCGAGAATGGCGCCGAGCGCGAGGCCGGCGAAGATCTCGCGGCGCGCGACGCGCCACCAGTCCCGGAGGGAGACTTCCCCGAGCGCCAGCGCGCGGATCACGAGCGTGGAGGCCTGCGATCCCGAGTTGCCGCCGCTCGAGATGACCAGCGGTACGAACAGCGCCAGGACGACGGCGCGCGCGATCTCGTTCTGGAACGTCGCCATCGCGGTCGCCGTCAGCAGCTCGCCGAGGAAGAGAGCGGTCAGCCAGCCGGCCCGCTTGCGGATCATCCGCCCGAACGCGATCGTCATGTACGGCTCGTCGAGGGCCTCCGATCCGCCGATGCGCTGGATGTCTTCGGTCGCGGTCGCCTCGGCCACGTCGAGCACGTCGTCGATCGTGACGATCCCGATGAGCATGCCGGCCGTGTCGGTGACCGGCAGCGCCGTGCGATCGTAGCGGCGGAACGCGGCGACCGACGTGTCCTGATCGTCGGTCGCCTTCAGCGCGGCGAACCGGCGGTCCATCAGGTCCGACACCTTTGTCTCCGGCGACGTCAGGAGCAGCTCGCGGATCCGGATGTCGTCGATGAGCAGCCCCTGCTGATCGACGACGTAGATCACGTTGAGGGTTTCGCTGTCGCGCCCGTGCTCGCGGATGTAGTCGAGCACCTGCTGGACGGTCCAGTGCTCGCGGACCGCCACGTAGTACGGCGTCATCAGGCGCCCGACCGAGTCGTCGGGATAGCCGAGCAGCGTGAGCGCCACCGCCCGCTGCGCCGGCGCGAGCAGCGACAGCAGCTGGCGCGTGGCCGCCGCGGGCAGCTCCTCGAGGAACATCGTCCGGTCGTCCGGCGCCATGTTGTTCAGGAGGGCCGCCACCTCTTCCTGTCCCATGGCCTTGAGCAGCGTCTCCTGCGCCTCGTGCGACAGGTACTCGAACACCGCCGCGGCGTCCTTGCGCGGCAGCACGCGGAAGACGACGACCTGATCCTCGAGGCTGAGCGCGGTCAGCAGCGTGGCCAGATTCTCCGGGTCGCGGTTGCGGACCATGTCCCGCAGGCGCGAGAAGTCGCGCGCGTGGACGGCCGCCGCCAGTTCGTCCGCAGGACGCGCCACGTGGCGAATCGCGGCGAGCGCCTCTTCGCGCTGCGGACCGGTGAGCTGTTGTTCCATCTGCATCAGTGCGGCACGGACGACGTCGTGATGGTGGACGTGCGGGCCGACGGCCTTCACGGCGTCGAGCCAGAGGCGGTGAATCAGTTCGAGATCGCCGGAGGTGAGATCCGGCGGGTGGGCCCCGAGGTGGTAGACGTCGTTGCGCCCGCTGTCGTGGTGGATGACGAGCCGGACGTCGCGGTCGGCCGACTTCTCGGCGCGCTCCCACGCGTCGCCGAGCAGGCGCGCCTGATCGGCCGCGCTCAGGCTGGCCGACTCGCCGACGTACACCTCCGACGACTCGAGCCGCACGGCCGCCGACGCGACGGCGTCGAACACGTTCTGCGCCGGCACGATGAGCAGGTGCACGGGATGGCCGGCCCGCTCGGCGATGGCGACCACCTGGGAGAGCAGCTGGCGCTCGGGCTCGGTCGGATTCCGGCCGTGCGACGTGTCGTCGTCGACGTCGATGCCGAACAGCCGCGCCGTCATGACGACGACGTCGCGGTCGCCCGCAGCCCGGAGCGCGGCGCCCACGTGCCCGAGCGCGTGCGGATTGCGGACCGCGACGAGGATGTTGCCGGGGCGCGCCTGCACCTGGCCGATCGCCACCTCGCTCGACGGCAGGAGCTCGAAGGTGTCGAGGTCGCCGGCAGACGCCGGCGCTTCCAGACGCCGGCCGGGCGCCGTGAAGACGAGCGCGAGCACGACGAGCAGGCCGGCCGTCGCCAGCGCCGGCGGATTGGCGGAGGCAAGCGCGCCCGCGCCGGCTGCCGCCGCCACGACGGCAACCGTCCACAGTCCCAGCGGAAGCTCGCGAGAGCCGAGACGAACCGTCAACGGCACCGCGAACGGCCGCGGCGACGTCCGCGTCCGGCGAAGGCGGACGAGCGATACGGCCTTCAGGCACAGCCTCGCCGCGACGGCGAAGCCGTACGCGGCCGCCAGCCATTCGACGCGGCCGCTGGCCGCGAGCATCGCGGCGACCGTCGCGGCCGCGGTGACGTCGATGGCGCGGGTCGGCGTGCCGAGGCGCGAATGCGCGGCGCCGAGCGCCTCGGGCAGCGCGCCATCCGACGAGAGGCGCCGGATCGTCTGCTCCGCGTCGCCGAGCGCGGCGTCAGCCGCCGGCACCAGCATCAGCACCGCCGCCAAGAGCAGCAGTACGGCGCCGATCGCGCGGCCTGCGCCGGCCGACGTCGCGTGGACCGCCAGGCCGGTGAGCGGAATATCGGTCCACTGCGGCCTCGCCGCCGGCGGCACGAGCATCAGGAAGAGGAACGCCGACGCGGCGGTGATCAGGAAGCTGAAGAGCACGACGAGCAGCGACGTGCGGCGCAGGGTGTGGACGCGGGGCGGCGGAAATTCGTGCGCCATCCGCGTCAGCGCGCTGCCGCTTCCGAGCGCCGGCAGCGCGATCGCAATCGCCGCCAGCAGGCCGACCGGGCCGGCCGGGGCCGCGGCGGGAATGGCGGCGCCGGCGCGGTGGGCGGCGACCACCCCGGCGGCCGTCACCCCGAGCAGCAGGACGATGCCCGCCCAGATGCCGCGCGCGACCCAGTCGCTTCGGAGATCGAGATCGAGCCGCGCCCGGATCCACAGCAGGCCCACGATGACGGCACCCGCGAGCGCCGCGACCTCCTCGACCGCGAGGTGCGTCGAGGGCTGACGGCCGGCCGCCGCCATCGCCGCGGCCGCCATGTAGTGGCCGGTCACGACCGCTGCCAGCGCGGCGAGCACCAGCCGTTCGGTCAGGATCGCGGCGGCGGCGACGCGGCCGCCGCGCGGCCCGAACGCGTGCGCGGCGCGTCCGATCAGCCCGCCGGGGACGAACATCGCCCAGCTCTCGAGATCGACGCCGCGGACGAGCACGCCGAAGGCGCACACGCCGAGCACGATCCACGGCGCGTTCGCGCCCGCGGACGCCCACACCACGCCCGCGAGGAAGAAGGCGCCGGCGCCGAGCTCCGCGAGCGCCAGCGCCGCCGCCTTCCACACCGACGTGAACGACAGGAGCGCGGTCGCGGACAGGACCACGCGCACCTGGCGGTCGGGCTTCGAGGGCGGACCGGACGGCATTCGCGGGATGATAGCCCACCGCGCGTGGTTTTCGTCCGCCGAGAGGCCAGATCCGGATCATGCCGCGCGGGCGGCGGTGGGGGATCCCATCACTCGACGCCTCCCGGCGTGCCCGACGGCTGCGGCGAAGCGGGCGGCAGCGGATCCGGAACGTGGTTGGTGTTCACGGGGTTCACGAGGTTCAAAGGGTTTGTTGGGTCAAGCGGTTGGAGAGGTGGAATGCCGGGGGCAGCGGGCCTATTTCCCCACCGTCACCGGTTTCACCTGCGCGACCGTCGCCCGGCTCCCGAGCCGCTCCTGGAACTGCGCCATGTAGGTGTAGACCACCGGCGTGAGGTACAGCGTCACGAGCTGCGAGAAGAGGAGCCCGCCGACGACGACGAGCCCGAGGGGCTGCCGCGCTTCGCCGCCCGCGCCGTACCCCAGCGCGATCGGGACCGCGCCGAGCAGGGCCGCCATGGTGGTCATCATGATCGGGCGGAAGCGGATCAGGCAGCCCTGGTAGATCGCCTGCTCCGGCGTCATGCCGCCGCGCTCGGCTTCGAGCGCGAAGTCGATCTGCATGATCGCGTTCTTCTCGACGATCCCGATGAGCATGATCATGCCGACGAAGGCGTAGATGTTCAGGTCGAGGCGGAACACGAGCAGCGTGACGAGCGCGCCGAAGCCGGCCGACGGCAGGCCGGAGAGAATCGTCAGCGGGTGGACGTAGCTCTCGTACAGGATCCCGAGCACGATGTAGACGACCATCACTGCGATCACGAGCAGCACGGCGAGATTCGATAGCGAGCTCTGGAACGCCTTGGCGGCGCCCTGGAACTGGCCGTTGACGCCCGACGGGAGGACCTCGGCGGCGACGCGGCGCACATCCGAGAGCACGGTGCCGAGCGACGCGCCCGGCGCGAGCCCGAACGACACGGTGACGGCGGAGAGCTGGCCGTAGTGGTTGACCGTCTGCGGCCCGATCACCTGCTTCGCCGTGGCAAGCGTGTCGAGGGGCACGACCGGACCGGTGGCGCCCTTGAAATAGAGGAGCGACAGCGCGCCCGGGTCGGCCTGATACTGCGGCGCCAGCTCGAGCAGGACCTTGTATTCGTTGACCGGCGCGTAGATGGTCGAGACCCAGCGCGGGCCGTAGGCGTCGTAGAACGCGTTCTCGATCTGGCTCGCCGTCACGCCGAGCGCCGCAGCCTTGTCGCGATCGATCTCGACGTCCACCTGCGGGCTGGCGATCTCGAGATCGCTCGTCAGGTCCTCGAGGCCCCGCACGTCGCCGAGCGCGTTGACCAGGCGGCGCGCGGTCGTGTACAGCTCGTCCCGGTTGGGCGACTGCATCGAGAACAGATACAGGCTCTTGCTCACCTGGCCGCCGATGCGGATCGTCGGCGGGTTCTGCAGGTACACCTCCATGCCCGGGATCCGGGAGAGGCTGGGACGCAGCCGCTCGATGATCTGATCCGCGAGCTCGTCGCGCTCGGCGCGCGGCTTCAGGTGGACGACGATCTGTC
>JBLMXQ010000053.1:0-4118 GCA_050257855.1 Betaproteobacteria bacterium
GCCGTGCGTAGTCGAACGCCGTATGATCGGTCGTGATGACCGCGCAGTCGATCTGGGCGGTGGAGATCGCCGCGTCGAACGGCACCGATTCCAGCGCCTGCCCGGCGTGCCGCAGCTCGGCGACCCACGGGTCCGTGTACGTGACGCGGGCACCGCGGCGCGCCAGCAGCTCCAGGACGTCCAGCGCCGGCGACTCGCGCAGGTCGTTCACGTCGCGCTTGTACGCCACGCCGAACAGGTGCACGCGCGACCCGTTGATCGACTTCTTCACCGAGTTCAGCGCGTCCGCGACGAGCGAAACGACGTAGTCGGGCATCGAGGAGTTGACGTGCCCGGCCAGCTCGATGAACCGGCACTCGAACCCGGTCTGCCGCGCCTTCCACGACAGGTAGAACGGATCGATCGGGATGCAGTGGCCGCCGAGCCCGGGTCCGGGATAGAACGGCATGAACCCGAACGGCTTGGTCTTCGCGGCGTCGATCACTTCCCAGACGTCGATGTCCATCTTGTGGCACATCAGCGCGATCTCGTTGACGAGGCCGATATTCACCGCCCGGAACGTGTTCTCGAGCAGCTTCACCATCTCGGCGACGCGCGTGGAGCTGACCGGCACGACCGTCGTCACCGCGGCCCTGTACAGCGCGGCGGCGACCTCGGTGCTCGCCGGACCGATGCCGCCGACCACCTTCGGAATGGTCCGCGTGGTGAACTGCTGGTTGCCCGGGTCCACGCGCTCAGGAGAGAACGCCAGGAAGAAATCGACGTCCGCTTTGAGCCCCCCCGCCTCGAGCATCGGCTGCACGACCTCGTCCGTCGTGCCGGGATAGGTCGTCGACTCGAGGACGATGAGCTGCCCGGGCTTCAGCGTGGCAGCGACCGCTTCCACCGCCTTGACGACGTAGGAGAGGTCGGGATCCCGGGTCTTTCGAAGCGGCGTTGGGACGGCGATGTCGATGACATCCATGTCCCCGAGCTGCCGCATGTCCGTGGTCGCGCGCAGCCGTCCGCCGCGGACGACCTCGCCGAGCTCGGATCCGGGAACGTCCGGAATGTAGCTGCGGCCGCCGTTGATCTGCCGCACCTTCGATTCGTCGACGTCGAAGCCGGTGACGTCGAAGCCCTGGCGCGCGAACTCGCATGCGAGCGGCAGGCCGACGTAGCCGAGGCCGATGACGCCGATGCGTGCCTTGCGCCCGGCGATGCGTTCGAGGAGTCCCTGATGCGACATGTCAGCGCGCGTGCGCCCGTGGGGCCGGCGACGCCGCAGAGGACAGCCGCTCGAGGTCGGCGTCGACCATCATCTCGATCAGCCGCTTGAAATCGATCTGCGGGGTCCACCCGAGCTGAGCCTTCGCCTTCGACGCGTCGCCGAGCAGGTGATCGACTTCGGCCGGCCGAAGCAGCGCCGGATCGACGCGCACGTGCTCCTGCCAGTCGAGGCCGGCGCGGCGGAACGCGATGTCGACGAGATCCCTGACCGAATGGCTGATGCCGGTGGCGATCACGTAGTCGTCCGGCCGCTCCTGCTGCAGCATCAGCCACATCGCCCGGACGTAGTCGCCGGCAAACCCCCAGTCGCGCCGCGCCTCGAGATTGCCGATGGACAGCGTGTCGGCCATCCCGAGCTTGATCCGCGCGACGCCGTCGGTGACCTTCCGCGTGACGAACTCGAGACCCCGCCGCGGCGATTCGTGGTTGAACAGCATCCCCGAGACGGCGAACAGGTCGTAGCTCTCGCGGTAGTTGACCGTGATGTAGTGGGCGAAGACCTTCGAAACGCCGTACGGGCTGCGCGGGTAGAACGGCGTGAGCTCGTTCTGCGGCATCTCGCGCACCTTGCCGAACATCTCGCTCGACGAGGCCTGGTAGAAGCGGATCGACGAATCCACGCGGCGGACGGCGTCCAGCAGGCGGGTGACGCCCTGGGCGTTGTACTCGCCGGTCAGCATCGGCTGGTCCCACGAAGCGGGGACGAACGACATCGCCGCGAGGTTGTAGATCTCGTGCGGCCGCACCTCGTCGATGAGCCTGAGCATCGAGAGCTGATCCAGCAGATCGGCCGGCCTCAGGGTGACACGGTCGAGCAGGTGCTCGATGCGCCACACGTTCGGCGCGCTCGAGCGCCGCACCATGCCGAAGACTTCGTAGCCCTGCTCGAGCAGCAGCTCGGCGAGGTACGAACCGTCCTGACCGGTAATCCCGGTGATGAGGGCACGTCTGGCCATTGGATTGAAGACGGACGATTGTACCGGAATTTCCGGGCCGCAGAAAGCGTGGGAGCCCCGTCGGGCTCTGGCGTTCGTCGAGCGACGCCTGGAGGCGGAGGCCGGGTATCAGTCGATCGCGTCCACGAACCCGCACCAGCTGCTGGCATTCGCCTGCGCCAGGTTCGCGAGCGCGAGGCCGCAGATCATGGTGTCCGCCTCGGTCCGGCTGCGCCACACCACATCGACCGGCACCAGCAGCTGCGGCAGCCGGACCGTGAACGAGTCCGGGATCTCCTGCGGGTCGCGATCGACCTCGAGCCGCAGGCCGCCGTAGCTGACGTCGATGATCCGCGCCGAGAACCCGTCGACTTCCACCGGCAGGGTCCGTCCCGGCCGCTTCCGCGTCCAGCGCCTGACGCCGGGCGCGTCCTGACCGGCGCCGGCCAGCATCCGCTCGATCGTCGCGATCAGCTGCGCCGGCAGGATCGGCTTGACCAGGTACGGTGCGTTGTGAGCGAGGGCTTCGGCCTCGAGAACGGGATCGCTGAAGCCGGTGACGATGATGGTGGGAACCGGCTCCGGCGTTCCGACCAGCAGCTGCAGGCCGTTGTAATCGCCGAGTCGGATGTCGGTGATCAGCAGGTCGGGCCGCGACTCGCGGAGCGCCCGGCGGGCTTCCTCGAATCTGCCGCAGGCGCTGGCCTCGTACCCAGCCCGATTCAGCAGCTCGACGATGCCGGCGCGTGTCGCGGGATCGTCTTCAACGACCAGGATGCGAGCAGCCATTCGTGGGAACCCCGACCGTCCAGCAATGCCAGTGCCGCCGCCCCTCGCGCCGAAACTGGCCCGGATCTGGCGAAGCAACCTGTGGTTTCGCCGGACCGGCGAACAAAATCGTCGCCAGGGCCGCCAGATTCGTGATTCGGCGACCAGGGTGGCGATCTGCGCGCTGAGTGATTCCGCGACAGTGCCCTGCGTAAGTTACACGCAGCCGGCGCCCTCGTCTATCCTCTAATTAATGGAATCCGTCGACGTCGCCGTTGTCGGCGCGGGGGTGACCGGGCTCGCCTCGGCTCTGGCCCTGGCCTCGCGTGCTCTATCGACGGTCATTCTCGAACGCCATCCCCGTCCGGGCATGGACACCAGCACCCACAACAGCGGCGTCGTCCACGCCGGCATCTACTATCCGGCCGGAACGCTCAAGGCAGCCTTGTGCGTGGAAGGACGCGAGCGGCTGTACGCGTTCTGCGCCGCCCGCGGCGTTCCCCACGCCCGCTGCGGGAAGCTCATCGTGGCGACCGCCGACGACCAGGTACCCGCGCTCGAGCGACTCCAGACGCAGGGGGGACGGAACGGCGTCCGCCTCGAACTGGTCGATCGGTCGTTCGTCGGCCGCCGCGAGCCGCACGTCCGGGCATCGGCGGCCCTGTGGTCGCCGGACACGGGCATCGTCGAGCCGGAGGCGCTCGTGCGCGCGCTCGAGCAGGAGGCCCTGGAGAAGGATGTGGCCATCCTGCAGGGCACGGCCCTCCGCTCGGCGGCGCCTCGCGCCGACGGCATCGTCCTCACGACCGATCGCGAGGCGATCCTGGCCGCGACGGTCGTCAACGCGGCCGGTCTGCACGCCGACGAGGTCTCCCGTCTGCTGGGGGGCGAACGGTTCACGATCTACCCGTGCCGCGGCGAGTACGCGGAGCTGGCGCCGGCCAGGCGGTCGCTCGTCCACGGCCTCGTGTATCCGCTGCCCGATCCCTCCGGCCACGGCCTCGGCGTCCATCTGACGCGGTCCACCGGCGGCAGCGTCTGGATTGGGCCCACGATCCGGTATCAGGAGCGCAAGGACGACTACGAGGAAGGCCGGCTGCCGCTCGACGCCTTCGTCGAGCCGACGCGCGAGCTGCTGCCGTCGGT
>JBLMXQ010000054.1:0-4372 GCA_050257855.1 Betaproteobacteria bacterium
GCCGCGAACGCGACGTTCGGCGTGCCCTGGATGGCGACCACGATGCCGGCCGCTCCGGGCGCCGCGGCCTGCACGTCGGGCAGGCTGATAGCGATGACCTGCATCGACATGCCCGTGCTGACCTCGCCGGTGACCGTGTCGGTCACGGCGAGCGCCGCCGGCCCGACCGGCAGCCCGGCGGGCACGATGACCGACAGGCGTCGCATCCCGGTGGCGGAATTGAGCGTGATCAGGGAGCGGCCCGGCACAAACACCGGTGCGCCGGCCGCCGGGGTGAAGGTGACGGTGTTGTTGGCGGCCGTCGTGTCGAAGCCGGTGCCGCTGATGTTGATGGTGATGCCGGGCGAGGCGCCGGCTGGTCCCACCGCCGACAAGGTGCCCGCGGCCGCAGGGTACGCCAGGAAGACGAGGAGGACACCCCGGAGAGCCGCGCCGCACGCGCGATGCCTCGCGACGGGACGAAGGGATCTCAGGCGTGCGAACGATCTGGCGACTGCCATGGGCGACCGCAACAGGACGGCCTGAAGGCCGTCCCCTACCGGAAAATCGTCCTGCTCAGCGGCCGCCGGTAGTCACCCGTTCAACGCCGCGCGGCCGCTAGCCGCGTCGCGAACGCACGCATCGCCGGCCCGCGCCCGCCGCCGCCAGGCCGCAGCCGAGGAGCAGCAGCGTTGCGGGCTCGGGGACGGACGTCGGCACGTAGTCGATCGACTTGCTGATCGCCGTTCCATTCGACAGGAAGTCGGAGAAGTCGGAAGCGCTGAACGACCCGATTTGCAGAGTTCCCGGAGGAGTCCCGCCGGGCGGAGTGAACGTCAGCGTCAGCACGGCGCTCTCGAGCGAGATGGAGCTCAAGTCAGGCCCGAACAGGGTGTCGAGTTCGTCGCCCGGAGCGATTTGACCGAAGGCCACGTCGGTCGCAAACGCCTGCTGCGTGATTGTGTCCGTGCCGGTGATATGAACCGTGGCGTCGGCGAAGTCGCCCGGCAGGTTGACTGTCGGATCAGCCGACAGGTTGATCACCGAGAAATACGGTCCGAACGCCTGGTCAAGAATGAAATCGCCGATCGGCGTGGCATCGGCGCGGGACGCGACGAACAACACCGAAAAGACCGCCAGCGCGCAACGCAATACCTTGGTCAGACGCACAGCACACCCCCTGCAGACATGGGGCGCTCGGCGTCGCAAGAAAACTGCCAGCGCGTCGTCCACAGGAATGTCAGCGCTATTCCGCATCCAGACGCGTCGTGCACCAGACAAGTCTCCGCAGGAGCGGACATTTGACGCGTGTCGCGGATCATCGTGCGCGCGTCCGTTCGTGCAGCAAATGTCCGACACCCAGCCATTCGTGCGTTTGACACGCGCGGCGGGAGTTTGTTGCAGGACGCATCGATGGAGCGCGAGCGACAGCGGGGCGATCCCCGGCCTCCTCGTCTGACGCCCCGCACCCGCGCGAGCGACATCGTCATCCGATCGCGCAGCGCCGCCCTTCAGGCGCCGCTTTGATACAATCGCCGCTCCTCGCGCCAATGACACTCGCTCCAGGCGTTCGGCTCGGCGTGTACGAGATCCTCGACAAGGTGGGCGAAGGTGGCATGGGAGAGGTGTACCGTGCCCGCGACACGCGGCTGCAGCGCGACGTCGCCATCAAGGTCCTGCCCGAATTGTTTGCCGCCGATCCCGATCGACTGGCTCGCTTCGAGCGTGAAGCGCAGACGCTCGCCGCACTCAACCACCCGAACATCGCGCAGATCTACGGCGTCGTCGACGCCCCGGTCGCGCACGGCCACGCGCTCGTCATGGAACTCGTGGACGGCGAGGATCTCTCGGTGATCATCGGCCGAGGTGTTCTTCCGCTGGCGGACACGCTGCCGATCGCGCGGCAGATCGCCGACGCGCTCGAGGCTGCGCACGAGCACGGCATCGTGCACCGCGACCTGAAGCCGGCCAACATCAAGGTGCGGCCCGACGGCACGGTCAAGGTCCTCGACTTCGGCCTCGCGAAGGCGATCGAGCCTGCCGCGCGCGAGTTCGGTCGCGCGAACCTCATGGATTCGCCGACATTGACATCGCCCGCGATGACGCAGGCAGGCGTGATCCTCGGCACTGCCGCCTACATGGCACCCGAGCAGGCGCGCGGGAGACCCGTGGATCGCCGCGCGGATATCTGGGCCTTCGGCTGCATCCTCTACGAAATGCTTTCCGGCCGACGCCCGTTCGCGGGCGGCGACCTGACGGATGTCCTGGCGGCAATCACCCGCGATGCACCCGATCTCGCCGCGTTGCCGGCGGCGACGCCCGCGCCGATCAGAACGCTGATCGGCCGCTGCCTGGAGAAGGATCCCCGCGAGCGTCTCAGGGACATCGGCGAGGCACGTATCGTCCTCGCGCATCCGGCGCGCACGGATGCGCCGGCGCCTGTCCGTCGCGGCTCCATCGCGCGGGTTGCGATCGCCGTGGCCGGGGTCCTGGCCGGCGGAGCGGCTGCGCGATGGCTGCTGCCGCGGCCCGTCGAACCAGCGACGACGATGGTCTCGCTCAGGCAGCTGACGGAAACCCCGGGCGCGGAAATCAACCCGGATATCTCGCCGGATGGCCGGCAGGTGCTGTATGCCGCGGGCCGGGAAGGTGCTCGCAACTTATACTTGTTGCGTGTGGGCGGCGGGCGCGCGATCAATCTGACGCCAGGCGCGAAGAGTGACAACGTCCAGGGCGCCTTCTCGCCGGATGGCGAACGCATCGCGTTTCGCTCCTCGCGCGACGGCGGCGGCCTCTTCGTCATGGGCGCGACCGGAGAGTCGGTGCGCAGGCTCACGTCTGCCGGGGCAGACCCGCGCTGGTCGCCGGACGGCAAGCGCCTCGTCTATGCGACCGAAGCGGTGCGCGATCCGTACTCCCGCCTCACGCGGTCGGAGCTCTGGACCGTGGATGTGGACTCCGGCGCGACCGCAAAGGTATGGGCCGGTGACGGCGTCGAGCCGGCGTGGTCGCCGCACGGGCGGCGGATCGCGTTCTGGGCAAATACGGCGGGACAGCGCGACATCTGGACGATCGCCGTGTCTGGCGGCGCGCCCGTCGCGGTGACGAAGGACGCCGCCACGGACTGGGCGCCCGAATGGTCGCCGGATGGCCGCTGGATCTACTTCGTCAGCGACCGGGGCGGCAGCCCGAACATCTGGCGAATCGCCGTGGACGAGTCCACCGGCGCGGTACGAGGCACCACGGAGCCGGTGAGCAACGGTGTCCGCGGCATCACGCGCGCGCGCTTCTCGCGCGACGGCTCGCGTATGGTGCTCGGTGCCGTCGATCGCAGCTTCGAACTGACCCTGTCTGATTTCGACGTCGCGCATCCGGATGCCGGCGCGGTGCGACACACGATTCGGAGTGCGTCGCTCGGCTGGTGCAGTCCTTCGCACGATGCGTCGTGGCTCGCGTGCACGAGCCGCACGGGCCAGGAGGACATCGTCTTGCTCCGCGCCGACGGCGGCGAGACGCGGCGCCTCACAGACGATCCGTTCAAGGATCGCATCCCGGTCTGGACGCCCGATGACAAAACGGTGGTGTTCATGTCCACGCGTAGCGGAGCGTGGCAGTTATGGACCGTCGGCGCCGATGGCGCCGGGCTGCACCAGCTGACCGAACTCGGCGAAGGCGTGACATGGGGCGCGGTGTCGCCGGACGGCGCGCGGCTGGCGCTTGGCGCGTTCTCGCACAAGCCGTTCGGCGTGCGGTTGCTCGATCTCACGAAGATCGCGACGGCGGCGGCGCCCTTCGCACCGGTCGCGGCGCGGATGAACATCGATTCGTGGTCGTCGGATGGCAGGTTGCTCACCGGAACGCAGGCCGATGGATCGGAGAATCCGTCGCGGCTGATCATCTGGGATCTGTCGACGCAGCGACTCTATCGGCAGATCGACCTTCCGCTGCTGCGCTCGAGCAGCCTCGGCGCGGTGTTCGTCCCAGGGACGCACGACGTGCTGACGAACACGGCCGACGGCGTCGTGCTGGTGAACGGCGACACCGGGGAGTGGCGGGTGATCAGGAAGATGGAGCCGCCCATCGAGACGCGCATCAGTGGCGACGGCCGCACGCTCGTCGTCGAGCGGGCCGGGACTGAAGAGGATCTCTGGCTGATGGAGTTCAAGCGGTAGTCGGATCGACTCCCCCGGGAGGTTCATCGCCGGTCTTCCCCCTTCGACAGCCGGCGGCATCCGCCTCACCTTCTGAAGGCATGTCTACTTCGTCGTGCAAACGAAGCTCGCGGCGTCGTCGGTGCTGCCGTGGCCGGAGTACGTCGGCACGCTCGGATACGCGCACAGCGGTCTCGTCGTCGTCTTCCCCTGACGGCGCGCGGTGGCGACGATGCGCTGGG
>JBLMXQ010000055.1:0-25562 GCA_050257855.1 Betaproteobacteria bacterium
GCCTGCCAGCGCCCGGCCGCCGTCCCACCGCCGTGCGCGTCGAGCCACCGGGAGACGAGCGTGGGCGCGTAGGTATACGTGAGGACGTACGTGCGGTACTCATTGATGTACTTGAGCGCGGCTTCCGGGTGCGCCATCAGCACCTCGCGCTCGAGCGCTTCGCCGGCGCGCTCGAATTCCAGCGAGCCGTCGATGTAGCGGCGGGCGATGTCGGTCTGGAGGGGCGCGAGCCGATCGACGAGCCGCTCGACCGCAACATAGCGCGCCGCCCGCGCGGGGTCGAGACCGGCGGCCGGAAAGAGGACGTCGTGCTCGAACCTGGCGCGGTCGTCGGCCGGGAACGCGAGCTCCGCCGCAAGGCTCGCGGCGCCCTCGGACACGAAGGCCAGCGGACTGAAGAACGGCTGAGCCATCAGCTCGGTCCATCCGCGCCTGCGAACGAAGTCACGATCCACGACGATGCTGCGCACGTGGTGTCCGGGATAGGTTTCGTGGCACGCGGTCTCGAGCACACGGTCGACCGTCCAGCCGAAGTCGGCGTTCACCTGCATCAGGCTGCTGAAGCCGCCCTGATACCGGCTGAACGCGCTCCAGGGCTTGTTGCCGACGAGTTCGATCGCGACGCGCTCGTCGGGCGGAAGCGGCATGTGCTCGAGCGTGCGGCTGCGGCACCCCGCAACCGCCCGCTCGAAGACCGCCTGCAGTCTGGCGGGCGGCACGAGGAACCCGCGCTCGAAGCGGTCGTAGCGGTCGGCGAGCGAACCGCGGCCGGGGAGCAGCCGCTCGACGCCGGCGCGGGCTGCCACGAGCCTCCGTCCTGCCGCGCCCTCTGGCTCGTGCGGCGCAACGACGCCGAACAGCGCCTCGCTTTCGCGATCGAACGGCAGGTCTGCGCCCGTGACGACGTCGACTCGGCGGGCGATGGCGGTGAGCTGCAGCAGCATGAGCTGCCGCCGGACCCGGTCGTCGGCGGCCGAGGCAGGCAGCCGCTGCACGCGCGACGCCAGCGCTTCGGCCCCGGCGCGGATGGCCGCCAGGGCGGGCGGCGCTCGCCTGACGTCCGCGACGGCCTCGGGCGGGCCGAAGTAGGCGTCGAGGGAGTCCGGATCGCGCTCGCCGAGCGCGACGGCCAGCCGGACGAAGTCGCGCGCCGCATCGCTCCAGGCGAGCGGGGGCGGCGGCGGCGGACTGCTGCACGCAGTGGCCAGGCACGCCACGGCGGTCCACGCTGCCGTCCTGCGCGGCATCACGAAGCGAGGCTAGCACACGCAGTTGTCATCGATTGTCTATGCTGGCGTTCGCCATTGACACCGACCAACCGCGCTGGACATGATTCGCACGCCGAGCACCGCCAGCGAAATTTCTTTGAGAGGGAGTTACGCCATGCGACGCGCAGCCGTTCTGCTCTGCAGCGGCACTCTATTGGTTCTGTCGATCGGATGTTCGCAGGCCAAACAGTCGTCACCGGCAGCGGCGGCGACCGCTTCAGCGAAGCCGAAACTGGGCATCCGGCCGGCCGGGGATACCGAGATCCAGCCCGACATGAGCAAGGTGTCGAACGAAGACCTGAAGAAGGTCTTCAAGTACATCGACGACCACATCGACGACCACGTCGAGAACCTCCAGAAGTGGATCCAGCAGCCGAGCATCTCGAACAGCGGCGAAGGCATTCCGGAGTCGGCCGAGATGGTGAAGGGCTTCTTCGACCAGCTCGGGTGCCAGGAGTCCAAGGTGTACGACGTCGGCATCACCGAGTGGGGCGCGCCGGGCAATCCGGTCGTCTATGCCAAGTGCGACTACGGCGCGCCGCGCACGCTGGCGATCTACTGGCAGTACGACACGATGCCGATCACGGAGCCGGATGCGTGGAAGGTGCCGCCGTTCGAGGCGCGCATCGTCGCGCAGCCGCCGTATCCGAAGGTGATCATCGGCCGCGGCGCCGCCAACTCGAAGGGTCCCGAGATGGCGTACTGGAACGCGCTGATGTCGATCAAGGAAGTCACCGGCAAGCTGCCGGTGAACCTGATCTTCGTCGCCGAGGGAGACGAGGAGCGAATGGACGTCGGCCTCCGCAAGTTCGTCAAGGATCACCCGGACTTCTTCAAGGGCGCCGATGCGCTCATCGGAGAGGGCGGCGGGCAGGCGCCGAGCGGGTCGGCCGGCGTCGGCGGCGGGTCGGAAGGCTGCGTGTACATCGAGCTCACCACGAGCGGCAAGGCGTGGGGACGCGGGCCGACCGATTCGGACATCCACGGCGCCAACAAGCGGTCGGTGGACAGCCCGGCGTGGCGCCACATCAAGATGCTCGCTTCGCTGGTCTCCGATGACGGCAACACGCCGCTCGTGAAGGGCTTCACGGACGGCCGGGTCGAGATGACGAACGAGGAGCTGGCGCAGCTCAAGAAGGCGGCCGCGCGGACCGACCTCAAGGTGGCGGCCGAGAACCTTGGTGTCGCCCGCTTCATCTCGGACGACCCGCTCACGATGCTGAAGATGGCTCGGTACGGCGTGTCGTTCAACCTCGACGGCATCTGGGGCGGCAACATGTACGCGGGCGGCGCCGGCGCCATCCTGCCGAACAAGATCACCTCGAAGCACAACATCCGCTACGTGCCGAAGATGAACGGCCTCGAAATCGTCAAGCGGATCCGCGAGCAGCTGGATCGGAACGGCTACAAGGACGTCGAGATGAAGATCATCGGCGACGTGCCCTGGTCGAAGATGTCGTACGACACCGACATCGCCCGCGCGATGACCGACGCGTACGACGTGATGAACATCCCGCACGGGCAGCCGGCGCACTACGCGTCGATTCTCGGCGGGTACTGGCCGGCGTACCTGTTCTCGAACCAGGAGGTCGGGATGAAGGTCGCGCCGGTCTCGATGCCGATCGGCATGGGCGGAGGAGGCCACGGCGGCCGAGCGCACGCGGCCAACGAGTACTACGTCATCGAGGGGGCGGGAAAAGTGTACGGGATGGCGGGCGCGGAGAAGACGGCGGCCACGATCATCTACGACTTCGCCGGCCTGAACAAGGTTCCGCACCCCGACAAGACCACGGACACGCCGGCGGCCAAGCAATAGAGTGAGTGAAGATGCCGGGCGCCTGCGGCCATGCTGAGCCGAGGACCTGGAGATCCGAGGCGAGGCATCGGCGTCAGTTCGCGGCGGGGGTGGGGCCCCGCCGCCAGTGAGAGAAGATGCCGCTCATTTCCGTACGCGATCTCGCGAAAGAGTACCGACTCGGCGACGTGACCGTGCGCGCGCTGGACGGCATCTCGCTCGACATCGAAGCGGGCGAATTCGTCTCCGTGGTCGGGCCTTCGGGATCCGGCAAGTCCACGTTCATGCACATCCTCGGCTGCCTGGATCGCCCGACGCGCGGCCACTACGTCCTCGGCGGCCGCGACGTCTCCCGTCTCTCCGACGACGAGCTGTCGGCCATCCGCAACCGGCAGATCGGGTTCGTCTTTCAGGGGTTCAATTTGCTGGCGCGGACATCGGCGGTCGAGAACGTCGAGCTGCCGCTGCTGTATTCCACGGGCGGCGAGCGGGTCCCGGCCGCCGAGCGGCGCCGGCGCGCGCTCGAAGCGCTGTCGGCGGTCGGTCTGCGCGACCGCGCGGATCACCATCCGAACCAGCTCTCCGGCGGCCAGCAGCAGCGCGTCGCGATCGCCCGCGCGCTGCTCAACAGCCCGTCGATCGTGCTGGCGGACGAGCCGACCGGCAACCTCGACAGCCATACCAGCGTCGAGGTGATGGACATCTTCCAGCAGCTCAAACAGGATAGGGGGATTACGATCGTGCTGATTACGCACGAGCAGCAGGTCGCCGAGTACGGCTCGCGCATCGTGCGGTTCAGGGACGGCCAGATCGTGTCGGACGAGCCGAACGCGGCCCGTCGGATGGCCGGCGAGGAACTGGAGAGCGCAAGGCGATGAATCTTCGTTCCAGCGTGACGGTCGCGATCAAGGCGCTCGGGCGCAACAAGCTGCAGACGTCGCTGACCATGCTCGGCATGACCATCGGCGTCGCCGCCGTGCTGACGATGATCGCGCTCGGCACCGGTGCCGAGGCGGCCATCGAGGACCAGGTGCGCGCCGCGGGCATGAACCTGATCATCGTCACGGCCGGCAACTACAAGCCGGCGGAGGAGAGCGGCGGCGGCGGCGTCGTCGAGCCGTCCGCGTGGCGGAGCCGGCAGGAGCGCGGCGTCCTGAGATCCGCCGTCTGGGATCCGCGGGATCGCCCGGCGCTGCGGCTGATCCGCCATCCCGAGGACGACCCGATGGAGAAGCACGATCACCCGACCGCCGCCCAGCGGCTCGGCGATCTCGAGGCGGGTCTCGGCGGCGCCGCCACCCTGACGTCGGCCGACGCCGATGCCATCCGCAAACTGCCCGGCGTCCAGTACGTCGCTGAAGGCGTGCACCAGAACTCGCACGTCGTCTACGGCGGAAAACGCTGGTTCACCCGCCTGAACGGAACCGACATCCAGCTCCCGCGGATTCGCCGGGCGTGGACCTTCACCAGCGGCCGCTTCTTCACGATGAAGGAAGAGCGGGCCTCCGCCCAGGTGATCGTGCTCGGCGTCGTTGTCGCGCAGAAGCTGTTCGGCACGGCCGATCCGGTCGGCCAGCAGGTGCACATCTGGAACCAGGCGTTCGACATCGTCGGCGTCGTGAGCAGCACGAGCATGCTGGTCGCGCCGACGCCGGGCGACAACCAGTTCGACGCCGTGTACGTGCCGTTCACCACCGTGCACCGGCTCCTGAACCTGTCGAAGCTGAACGACATCGAGATCACCGCCGCGTCCACCGGCGAGGTGACGCGTATCGCGAAGTCGATCACGGATCTGCTTCGGTTCCGGCACAACATCGGCGTTCGCGATCCCGACGACTTCACCGTGGCCACGCAGGCGCGGCAGGCGCTCGCGCGCGGGGGGCTCCGGCCGGACGTGGCGCGGGCCGTGGTCGGCAACGTCGCCGGCCTCGAGAAAGTGACGCTCGAGCAGCTCGCGAAGACGCTCGATCGCGCGAGCCGCACGATGACGGCGCTGCTCGCGAGCATCGCGGGGGTATCGCTGCTCGTCGGGGGGATCGGGATCATGAACATCATGCTCCTGTCGGTGACGGAGCGGACGCGTGAGATCGGCATCCGCCGCGCGGTCGGCGCGCGGGCGCGCGACGTGCTGCTCCAGTTCCTCGCCGAGGCTATCGCGCTCAGCGTGGCGGGCGGCATCGTCGGCGTCGCGGTCGGCGTCGTCGCGTCGGGGTCGATTTCGAGGCTGCTGAGCTGGTCGACGACCATTTCGACGACCGCCGTCCTGCTGTCGTTCGGGATCGCGGCGGCGGTCGGCATCTTCTTCGGGTGGTACCCGGCGAAGCAGGCCGCGCAGCTCGATCCGATCGAGTCGCTGAGGTACGAGTAAGACCGTCCTCTGCTACCTGCGGTGAACTGGCCCATGGACCTGCTCCTCACCTCGCTCCGCATCGCCGTCCGCGCGCTCGGGCGCAACAAGCTCCGCACGGCGCTGACCATGCTCGGCATGATCATCGGCGTCGGAGCCGTCGTGACGATGGTCGCGCTCGGCAACGGCGCGCAGCAGACGGTGGAGCAGGACGTGCGGTCGGCCGGCACGAGCCTGATCGACGTCAACGCCGGCAACTACACGAGGGGCGGCGAGTCGTCGAACATCGCCAGCGGCCTCGGCGCCGCCACCACGCTGACCCCGGACGACGCGAGGGCGATCGGAGGGATTGCGGGCGTCAAGTACTACGCTCCCGGCGTGAAGCTGCGCGGCTGGCTCGAGTCGGGCGGCAGGCGCTTCTACACGCAAATCCTCGGGACCGGCGACTCCTACGCCGACATGTTCGGGTGGCGCTTTCCCTCGGGCCGGTTCTTCGATGCGGAGCAGGTCGCGGGCCGCACCCGCGTCGCCGTCCTCGGCCGGACGGCCGTGGATCGCCTGTTCGGATCCGACGCGGACCCGGTCGGCCGCGACGTCGTCATCCACAGCCAGACGTTCCGCGTCATCGGTGTGACGAACACGACCGACGAGAACCAGATCGAGATGGCGTTCGTGCCGTACACGGCGCTGCAGGACGCGCTGGCGATCTCCTACCTGCACACGATCACCGTGATGGCGGAGCAGGCGGGCGAGTCGACCCGGATTGCCGGCGACATCACCACGCTCCTCCGGCAGCGCCACAAGGTGGCGATGGCGGCGGCCGTGGCGCGGCTACGCGCCGGCGGCATCCTCGGCAACCAGATGCCCGGCAGCAGCCCGGCCCTCGGAGCACCCGACGACTTCACGGTCAAGACGCAGGCGGCCGAGGCTCTGACCAAGGGGCTCTACACATCGGTCGCGGCCTTCGTCCTCGCCAACATGCCGAAGCTCGATCAGGTGAACCTGGCCGAGATGACGGCGACGCTCGATCGCGCGGGCACGACGATGACGGCCCTTCTCGCCGGCATCGCGGCCATCTCGCTCATCGTGGGCGGCATCGGGATCATGAACATCATGCTCGTGTCGGTGACCGAGCGCCCCCGCGAGATCGGCATCCGGCGCGCCGTTGGCGCGCGCCGGCGCGACGTGATGCTGCAGTTCCTGGTCGAGGCGCTGACCCTCAGCCTGGCCGGTGGCGTGATCGGCATCGTGTTCGGGTTCGTGGCCTCCGGCACCCTGACGCGGCTGCTCGACTGGCCGACGGCGATCTCGGCGTCGGCCATCATGCTCGCGTTCGGGATTGCGGCGGCCGTCGGCGTGTTCTTCGGTTTCTACCCCGCGCGTCGCGCCTCGTCGCTCGATCCGATCGACGCGCTTCGGTTCGAATAGCCCTGCGGCAGCCTGTTCGATTGAAGGAGGAGCCATGACTCGCACTGTCGTGGCGGGCGCGCTCGTCTTGACGCTCGCTCTCGCGGGATGCACGCGCTCGCAGCCGCTGCAGGCGGCCGGCGGGGCCAGGCTGCAGGGGCAGGTCCCGCTCGAGGACCAGGCGAGCGGCCGCTCGCAGCAGCCTTACGCGTCGAACGTCCGCCTGATCGGTCAGCAGGACATCCAGAACCGCGGCGAGAACGGAAACCTGGGCTGGATCGGCGACTGCGCGTACGTGGCCGCGTACTTCGGCGGCCACGACCCGCTCGAGGGGATGGCCGTCATCGACGCGTCGAACCCGTCGAGCCCCTCCGTGGTCAGGATGATGCCGGGCACGCCCGGCACGCGCGAGTCGCAGGTCGAGGCGAACGCGCGGCGGGGCGCCGTGATCGTGATGCCGTTCCGGGTGGCGAAGACGCCGTACGGCGATCCGCCGGGTCCGACCGAGCTGCAGATCTACGACGCCTCGAAGGACTGCAAGGCGCCGGTCCGGGTCGGCACCTACGACTTCGGCGACATCGTCACCCACGAGTTCCGGATCAGCGCCGACGGAAACACGGTGTACGTCACGGTGTCGGGAAACACCGCTGCGGGCGACGCGCTGTCGGCGATCGACATCAGCGACCTCGCCCGCCCGAAGCTGTTGACGACGTGGGACCTGAGCCAGGAGCCCGGGATGCCGAAGAGCGGCATGCACGACCTCGACGTCAACGACAACGGCACGCGCGCGTACGGGAACGTGAGCTGGGTGATGGACGGCGTCACGCATCAGGGGCTCACGATTCTCGACACCTCGGAGGTGACCGCGCGGCGGCCCAATCCGAAGATCCGGAGGGTCAGCTCGTTCAACTGGGGCCCGCCGGAGGATTTCGGGTACACGCATTCGTCGCAGCTCGCGCGCATCAACGGGCGGCAGTACGTGATCGCCGAGGACGAGACGATGGGCGCGCAGGGCGGCCCCGACCACCACGGTGTCGGCGCGCCGTGGGGCTGGGCGCGAATCATCGACGTCACCGACGAGCGGTACCCGCTGCAGGTGTCCACCATCAAGCTGGAGGCGAACGAAAGGCGGTTCGCGTCGCGCACCGATCGCGACCGGGCGATCTACGGGTCGCACTACCTCGGCGTCGACGATCCGAACAATACCTCGCTCGTGTTCTTCACGTGGTATTCGTCCGGCCTGCGCGTCTGGGACGTACGCGATCCGTACGCGCCGAAAGAGATCGGCTACTACATCCCCGGCGCGCGGCCGGACACGAAGCTCGCCGTGTCGGATTCGTATCCGAACAAGAACGTCGACTACACGTACTCCTACGTGCGCTACCGGCCCGAGACGGGCCACATCTGGTTCAACAGCCTGTTCAACGGCTTCCAGATCGTCGAGCTCGAAGACAACCCGGTGCGCCGCCGCACGACACACTGACGATGACGCGGGCTGCGCTGGCCGCTTCCGCCGCGGCGCTTCTTCTGGCGTCCTGCGGCCGTCGTTCCGCCGATCCGTTCGTCGGCGGCATGGCGGACGCGCTCGGCGGCGCCGATGCGGTCGAACGTGCGGCGACGCTGCTCGTGGAGGGCGACGGCGAGACGTACTACCTGGGCGAAAATCGCGCGCCGGACACCGACCTGCCTGTGTTCGAGACGCGGTTCCGCTGGGCGTTCGACTGGAGCGGCCGGCGCTTCCGGAAGGAGGAGCTGCGCCTTCCGATGTTCCTCACCGGAAGCAGCGGTCTGCGGCGGTCGATTGCCGCGCTCGACGGCGACGTCGCCTACGATATCGGCGCCGACGACCGGGCCCGTCGCGCGGACGATCGCGTCGCCGCGAACCGGCGTGCGGAGTGGCTGCACCATCCGCTCGGTCTCGTCAGGGCGGCGCTGGCGACCGGCGCGGCCGTGCGGGTCCTGCCGGCGGAGGACGGCCGCGAGCGCGCCGGGATCACGACCGCCGACGGCATCACCGAGACAGTGACGCTCGACCGCGCGACCGGGCTGCCCCTGACGATCGCGTCGGCGGCGACGCACCCGCTCCTCGGCGACGTCGACGAGGAGACGTCGTTCGACGTGTACGCTCCGGCCGGCGGTCTCGTGCTGCCGACCCGCATCACGGAGCGGATTGACGGTATCGTGGTCGCGCGCCTCCACGTCATCAGCCAGACGCTGAACATTGATCCGGAAGCGCCGCTTCCGCCTGCCGCTTTTCGGGCCTTCTCGCCCAACGCCCGGCTCAGCGCGCCGCCGGCGCTCGCCTCCGAGCGTCCGCCCGCGCCGCCGGCGCTCGAGGTCGAGCCGCTGGCGCCCGGAGTCTGGCGCGTCGGAGCGGCGCAGTACTGGAGCGTGCTCGTCGAGTTCGCCGACCAGTTCGCTCTCATCGAAGCGCCGCTCGACGACGCGCGGACCGAGGCGCTGCTGGCGGCGGCCGGCACGCTCCGGCCGGGCAAGCCCGTGACCCGGCTCGTCGTGACGCACCACCATTTCGACCATGTCGGCGGCGTCCGCGCGGCGGTCGCGTCCGGGCTGACGCTGTTCGTGCGCGGAGGCGTCGAGCCGCATGCGGCCGTCACGGCGTCGCGCTCGGCCGCCTCGCGCGACACGGCCGATTTCCTGGCGGATCTCGTCGTGCGCCCGCACGTGCGCGCGGCGGACCTGCTGGCGCAGCATCCTCACGCGCTGAAGATCGAGCGCGTCGGCGCCGAGCGCGTCCTCGGCGACGCCACGCGCACGCTGCTGCTGTATCCGGTCGTCGGGAGCGAATACGCGGACACGCTGCTGATGGCCTACCTGCCGAAGGAGCGGCTGCTGGTGGAGGCTGACGTCTATTCGCCGCCCGCGCCCGGCACGCGCGGCGAGACGTTTCCGTTTGCCGCCAACCTGCTCGACAACATCCGGCGGCTGCGGCTGCGGGTCGATCGGATCGTGCCGCTGCACGGACCGGTGGTGCCGATCGCGGAGCTGGAGACCGCGGCGAGGCGCCAACGCGCCGGCGGCACATAGCATCCTCGCGGCAGCGATCTCGTCTTCAGCGCGACATCGCGATCGAGCCTGGTGTCGCGGCGCGGTAGACCTCGCCCATGCCACCCGCGCCGAGGCCTGCTTCTCCTTGACTCGCGCAGGAACGATTCGCCGGGATCCTGCAACAAAGTCGGCCACGCGAGGTCGGGCGAGCACTCGACCCGCGGGGTCTATGCTTGCAATTGCGTTACATGTCACGTATTCTTTCAATTGATGACATCCGGCCAGGCGCGGCAGCAGGCGCACCGGCGGGCGGAGGAAGCCGAAGCGGTCCTGGCCAAGGCCACGCTGTCGGCCGCCCGGCGGCTCGGCCTCACCAACCGCGAGCTCGCGGCCGTCCTTGGCACGAGCGAAGCGTCGGTGTCGCGGCTGTCGCGCGATCGCGCGCTGCGCCCGGGAAGCGCCGAGGCTTCCCTCGCGCTGTTGTTCGTCCGGCTCTTCCGCAGCCTCGACGCCATGACCGGCGGCAGCGCCGAGAAGGCGCGCGCCTGGTTTACCGCGCCGAATCGCCATATCGGGGGCGTGCCCGCCGAGCGCATCCGCACGGCTGAAGGGTTGGTGAATGTCGTCCAGTATCTGGACGCGATCCGCGGGAAGCTCTAGGATCCGGCCGCTCGCGGCCGAGCCGTGGCGCGTGATCGAAGCGCAGCACCTGATCGCCACGCGCAAGCTGGTCGACTCGGATCGCGAGCAGGAGATCCTCGAGGATCTCCTCGAATCCGCAAAGCCGCCCGTCGCCGAAGGCGCCGGGCTGCACTACCTGCTGTTCACGGCGTTCCGCTATCCACCGCTGCCGCACGGATCGCGCTTCGGGTCGCGGTGGGAGCCCGGCATCTGGTACGGATCCGACGCGCTTCAGACCGCCTTCGCGGAGGTCGCGTACTACCGTTTCCTGTTCCTCGAGGGCACGGACGCGGACCTCGACGCAATCGAAACGGACCTGTCCGCGTTCCGCGCGGCGGTCGCGACCGCGCGCGGCGTCGACCTGACCGCGGCGCCGTTCGAGGCGTGGCGCAGGCAGCTCGCCTCGAAGACGAGCTACGCCGCGACCCAGCCGCTCGGTGCGGCGATGCGCGAAGCGGGCGTCGAGGCGTGCCGCTATGCGTCCGCGCGGGACGCCGAGGGCGGTACGAACACCGCTCTCTTTTCGCCGCGGGCATTCGCGGCGCGGCGGCCGCGCGCGCTCCAGACGTGGCATTCCGTGACGACGCGCGCGAGCGTCGAGTTCTCGAAGCGCGATTACTTCGAACGCCGGCACTACCGGTTCGCGCGCAACGCGTTCCTCGTCGGCGGCGTTCTGCCGCATCCGGCAATCGAGGCGTGATTACTTGACACTCAACCGGCTATGGGCCGGCATCGGGAAATCAACGAGGGCGCCCCGTCCTATCAGTCGAAGAGGTGAACCATGATGAGGTCGATCGCCGTTCTGTCCGTTGCGCTGGCCTTGACTGCTGCCTGCTCACGCTCACAGCCCGAGCAGACCGGCGGCAGCAGCGCCGCGCCGGCCGCCTCCTCCGCCTCGTCGGCGCAGGCACCGGCGGCGCAGCCGTCCGCGGCAGTCCCCGCACCGGGAGCAGCGACTCAGTCCGCCGGAGCGGCGCCGGCCGCACCGCCCGCCGCGCCGCAGCCCGCCGCAGCGCAGCCGTCGGAGCCGTCACGGCCAGCGGCCGCCGCCGCACCGGCGCCCGGCGCCCCGGCGACGCCGGTCGTGCGTGAAGTCGTGATTCCCGCGTCGACGGTTCTTTCGGTGACGCTGGAGTCCACCCTCGCGTCGGACGTCAGCAAGGTCGAGGATCCGGTCCGGGGAACGCTGGCGAAACCTGTTGTCGTGTCCGGCCGGACCGTCGCGCCCGCTGGCTCCGAGGTGGTCGGATCGGTGCTCGAGGTCCGCCGGTCGGGGCGCGTGAAGGGCCGCGCATCCATCGCGTTCCAGTTCGAGCGCCTCGTCGTGAACGGCGAGAGCTACGACATCCGGACCGCCCGCATCGAGCGTCTGGCGGAGGTGAAGCGGAGCGAGGACGTGAAGAAGGGCGGCATCGGCGCGGCGGCGGGCGCCGTGATCGGCGCGCTGGCCGGTGGAAAGAAGGGAGCGGTCGTCGGCGGAGCCGTCGGCGGCACGGGCGCCGTGCTCGCGACCCGAGGCGAGGAAGTCCACCTCTCCCCCGGGACGCTGGTGAGTGCCAGACTGACGGACGCGGTCGCGATCCGCACGTCGGCTGTCGAGCAGTAACCGGTCTTCAACCGGAGACCGGGACCATCGGCGCGCCTGCCGTCTCGTGGAGTGGTCAGCGTGCGCGAGGCAGGGCCGATGCCTTTCGACGCCCGATCGGGATCCGGTGCGTCAGACGACGATCGAGCCGGAGCGATACAGGCTCCAGAAGAAGACGGCGATGATTCCGAAGATCGCGATCATGGCCGTCGCCCTGAACGGCGCGAGCCGTTGGTCGCGCTCGGCGATGGCGTGGCGCGGGTAGCCTCGCAGGAACAAGACGTAAGCGATGGACGCGAGGACCACTCCGGCGATCACGTCGACCAGGTAGTGCTGCTTCGTATACAGCGTGGAGACGCCGATGAGGGCGGCCCACGACGCCGCGACGAGACCAACCTTCCTGTTCACCCGGTAGCACGCCAGCGCGGCAAGGAACGAATGCGCCACGTGGAGTGAGGGGAAACAGTTGTATGGGGAATCGAGCCGGTACTGAAGGCGCAGGCACCATGTTGCGAAGCCGTCGCCGGCGACAGTCGCGGGATGCGGCGTGACGGTCGGATAGGCGAAGAAGCCAGCATATGCGACGAGGAACGCCATCACGTACGCCCACATCGTACGGCGGAGCAACGGTTCCTGGCGCACGACGAGCAGCGGCAGGAAGACGAACGCGTAGTGCGAGCCGTAGACGAGCATCCAGCTGGGCTGGAGCGGGAGCGCCGCGTCCAGGGCCACGGCAGGGACGTGCAGCGTCCGATCCGCGACGAGCGCGCCGACCGCGTAGTAGAGGGGCAGAAGCGACACGAGCACGCTCGCAGCCGCCGTCCTCCAGACAAGGAACGTGACAGCGCCGGGGAGAGCCGCGATGAGAAACACCAGGACGTCGTGCTCGCCGGAAGTCCTCGACAGGCGGTCGAAGAGCACCGCGAGCGCGACCGCTGCGGTCACCAGCAGCCACTCCGTCCATCTGCGCCACTCGGAGGGGACCCACTCGAGCCCGTACACCAGGGCCTTGCCCGCGGGCGTCGAGGCGACGAGGCCGGTCCCGACCGCAAGAGCGAACGGATCGAGCACATCAGATCTTTCGGCCGGCCGCCCGCGCGGCGTTATCCTGGCGGGAACGAACAGATGAGACGTCGAGCGCTGGCTGGCTCAGGTCCCATGAGAAACACCTTGACCTGTTCACCGTCGCGCCTTGCGAGCGACGCGGCCAGCCGCAAGGCGTTGTCGTGTCTCCCCGCTGATGCGACGGTCGATCGAGCTGTCGACAGGCACAGTTTCCGGGACAACAGGCTTGAGTCCGTGCTCGCGCAACTCGCACGCTGCCGTATATCGCGGCCGTGCGCAACGCGTCCCGCAACTCAGCGAGCGTCGCGTCCGGCTGCGCCGTCACCAACGCCCGCAGCCGATCCTCCTGTCCTTCCAACACCCGCCGTCGAAACTTGGTTTGTTTGTGCGGCGCGATCGCGCCCGTCTCCCGGCATCGCTGCTTGAGGGCGTTCACCCATGTCCGACTGACGTGGTACCGGGCGGCGAGCTCCTTCGAGGAGAGACCCGCGTCGGCATCCTGAATTACCCGCTTACGCAACCATCGAGTACGCCGCGGCCATGCGCACCTCCGCGTCGCCAGAAGTGCCATGACCGCGTACTGAGTACAAGTCGAAAATGCTCTAACGTTTCCTATCGTCCTACGTGGTGGCGAAGGATCGCTCTACCGGAGCGACCCGATCCGCTCGCCCTGCAGGTACTTCGTTCCGACCTTGGATTCGAGGATCGCCTTGGGGTTCTGGAAGAGCATGACGATGTCGGAGCCGCCGAAGAGGAAATATCCGAACTCGTCTCCCTTCCGCAGCGCCTCGCCGACCTGCGGCGTGAGGTTGACCGACGAGATCACCGCCATGCCGATCGGCAGAATAGCGACGAGCCCGACGACGGGGGAGTCGATCACCACCAGGCCGCGCTCCTGGTTGAACTGGAAGGTGTCACCGGTGCGCACGTCGAGCTCGCCGGCGTCGTTCCTGACCACGTCGAGCGAGAAGCGGCCGTGGATGTTGCGCACCTCCTTCACGATGCCGCCGACCGGCAGGTGGTACCGATGATAGTCGTTGATGTTCAGAAAGCTGTGGGTATAGGTGCCGCTCTCGAATGCCTTGGCGTAGGGGCTGCCCGAGAGTAGCTGTGCAATCGACCACTTCACCCCCTTGGCTGTGATCGTCGAGTCCGCGCCAATCGGCCACTGGCCGAGGAAGACAGCATCGGCCGGCGAGACGATCACGCCATCGTCGCCCGGCATGGCGATCGGGCGCTTGCCTGGACGTATCTCGCGGGCGAAGAACTGATTGAAGGTCATCCAGCCGCTCGGGCCCCGGTCGTAGTCGCCGGCATGGTAGTCGGGGTTCGTGACGAAGCTCTCGAGGTTGGCGGCCGAGGCGGGCGTGTCGAGGAAACTGCCCATCGTTCGCGCGAAGTCTCCCAGCCACGCGTTGAACTCAGGGTCCTGGTTGAGTGCGTCGTCCGGGGCCTGGTCGATCAGGTAGTAGAAGCGCAGGCCGCGCGGCTCGAGTTCGCGCTCCACCGGGATCCAGGCTGCCAGCTCGTCGACATAGGCGAAGAAGTCCTCGGGAGTCGAGAGCCCCGCCAGGCGGGCGCGGGTGATTCCGGCCGCAAGCGCCCTCCGCAGATCTGGTCGCGCGTCGAGCAGGCGGACCAGCTCCCTGGTGACGGGTTGGCGCCCTGCGGTTGATGCAGCCTGCGCGCCGTCGGTGAGAGCACGACTGGTCCATGTCGCCAGGACCAGCGCGAGTGTCGCAACGAACAGCGTTCCAGGTCTCCCCGAAGGAGCCGCGACACGGCGAAGGGACGGGCGCGTACTGCGGAAACCTTGAGTCGACATCGAGTCTTCCCCATCGTGACGTTGGTCTCGCGACAGATCCAGCTGGAACGGCGCGGCTTCACACGGTTACGTCCGGCTGCTGTTGAGCGCACTCATCGGGCTGCAACGCCCGAGCATGCCGTGCGGCCGACTTCATGCGGGCTGATCCGCGTGCCTGGACAAGTGCCACCGAGGCGAACCGACGGAATTATACGAGGTTGCCGGAGCGGGCAGGATTCCGAACAAGAAAACGCCGTAGGATCCAGTCTGAGCGCCGGGCTGAATCGCCCTGTTACCCGGACGCGCGACCCGGGCGCGGGACCCGGCCAGGATCAGATCACGCATTCACTTGCCGTGCGAGTCATCGACGTGCGCCTCCGGCGGCGATCGTCTGCGGCAGCGCCGACGCGTTCCAGCCGCCGCCGAGCGCCTTGATCAGCAGGACGCTTGCCGCGAGACGGCGGGTGCGGAGAGTGACCGCGGTCCGCTCGTTGAACAGCTGGAACTACTCTATTCACCCCGCCACGACGCAACGACACCGAGTACTTGCTTCCCGACGGGCCCTCAGTGGACGTTATGAAGATTGAGGTAATACGCCTCCATGCCGAAATCGTACAGCAAGCGCCACGACAGCCGGTTGCGTCCAGAGGAGAGAACTCGTGTCAGAACTTCGCCGAAGCGGTCGCCGCTGGCGCCGCCTTCCGCCGAAGTTTGCATCAGCCAGTTCACCGGCGCCCTAGCGAGCAGATCGCGGTTGCCGCTCGCGGCACCTACTGTGGCCAGCATGTCCGGAAGCAGCTGAGCCAGAGAGCGTCTCCCTACCGGAATCGAAATCGGCACGTCGAACGGCGCGCCATCTCTTGGGACAATGTTGAAACCTACAGCGCTCGATACAACCCGAAATACGCCCGGGTTGCCGGCTTGTTTGAACGCGTCGAACACCGCCTGAAACGCCGCGTTCATTTGTGCCGGCGCGGCAGCGCTCAGTCGCCGCTCGAGCGTAACGGTGAACGGCAGTCCTCGCGGCAGCTGGAGCCGGGGAGTATTTGGAGCTCGTTTCGTAACTCCTGGCACATCCGCGACTTCCGATTGAGTCCACTTGATGTCTTCGTACGTGATGACACAGTGGCACCGGTGCTCAAGTTCGAGAGCGGCAGCAGCGAGTGGCCGAGGGTCATCGATAACTACCTGGTCCGACTCATCTTGAGCGCTGGATGCGACTTGAGCGCTGGGTGCGACAGGATACGCGACTGCGCCACAGAGCCACGCGACAGCAATGAGAGCGGTCCCTTGCCGCAACAGCATGGCGCTTCTTCTTTGTTGGCGAGGGGGCGTGCATTTCGTGATATCACGGCCACGCGCGCTCCTGATAGTTGTCTCGTCGTTGCGACGAGACCGTGGCCGTATTGATGCCGTCTTCGAGTGTGTTCTGAATATACGGAACAAAAGAGGTTGGCGATTGGCAGCTGATCTTCATTTGTTGTGGTCCAGTGACCCAACACGGCATTTCGGGAGTGACGCCTGACAGCAATTCATTCACTTGGCTGGGGGCATTTTCGGATCCTGGACCGAGAACGGCAGGTCGATCCAGTACGGCGGCATCCCTTGAAACGTGTACCCGATGCGTGCGACGGCGTCGGGATCCGGCACCGGCTTCCCCTGTCCCACCCAGCTCTCGCCCGCCTCGTCTATCCGGAGCGGCACCGTCTCGGGAGCGCCGCCCTTGCGCGTGACGGTGATCGTCACGTTCGATGCCATGGACGCCGGCAGGTCGCTCTGCGAGGCGTCGCTGAAGTACACGTGGTACTTGCCGTCGCGATGGAGGACCACCTCGAAGTGCAGGTTGCCGTTCATCAGCACGGTCCCGCCGTACTTCGGGATGTGGCTGTGCGCCATCCCGCTCATGTCGGCCATTCCGCCCATTCCCGCCACGCCGGCGGCCGGCGCCTGGGCCTGCGTCGGTGAAGGCGTCGGGGCCGACCCGGGAGCGGCCGTGGCCGGCGGGGCGCTGCTGGGCGATCGGCGTGTGCAGCCGGTCGCGGCGGCGACGGCGAGCGGGAGAAGGAGAACGAGCGCCGTGCGAGTCATCGACGCGTGCCTCCGGCGGCGATCGTCTGCGGCAGCGCCGACGCGTCCCAGCCGCCGCCGAGCGCCTTGACGAGCAGCACGCTGGCCGCGAGGCGGCGCGTGCGGAGGGTCACGGCGGTCCGCTCGTTGAACAGCGCGGCGTTCTGGGCCGTGATGACTTCGAGATACGACGTGACACCGCCCCGGTAGCGGTTGGTGGCGAGCGTGAGCGACCGTTCGGCGGCGGAGACCGCCTGCGCCTGCACGCGCGCCTCCTCGTCGAGGAGGCGCAGCGCCGCCAGGTTGTCCTCGACCTCCTGGAACGCGACGAGCACGGACTGCTGGTATGCGGCCACCGCCTGCGCGTACGCGGCCTGCGCCTCGCGATTGACCGCCCGGCGGCGTCCCGCGTCGAAGACGTTGATGAGCGCCGCGGGACCGGCTGCCCAGAAGTTGCTCAGGCCGGCGATCCAGCTCCCGAGCGACGCGCTCTCGAATCCGGCCGCGCCGGTCAGCGACAGGACCGGATAGTACGCGGCGCGCGCGACGCCGATCTCCGCGCTCGCGGCGGCGACGCGACGCTCTGCGCCGGCGATATCGGGCCGCCTCTCGAGCAGATCGGCCGGCAGCCCGGCGGGAATCCGCGGCGGCTCGGTGGTCGCGGCCGCCGGAGGCAGCGTGAACGTCGACGCTGACTGTCCGACCAGCACCGCGATCGCGTGCTCGAGCGAGGCGCGCTCGACGCCCACGTCGATCGCCTGTGCGCGGGTGGTCTCGAGCTGGGTCTCGGCCTGGGCGAGATCGGCCTGCGACGCGAGGCCGCCGCGGTAGCGGTTCCCGGTCAGATCGACCGCTTTCTGGTAGTTCGCGACCGCCTCGTCCAGCAGCTCCTTGTCGGCGTCGACGCCGCGCAGCGCGAAGTAGTCGACTGCGAGCTCGGCGTGCAGGCTCAGGCTGACGAGCTCGACGTCCGCGGCGCTCGCCTCGGCCGCCGCCCGGCTGTTCGCGACCAGGCCGCGCACCCGACCCCAGACGTCCGCCTCGTACGAGACGCTGGCAGGCAGGAGGAAGTCGGCATAGCTGCCGCGGATCGCGGGCGTGGCGCGGTTCTGCGACTGGCTCGCCCGCGTGATGCCGGGGTCCGAGCCGACCTGCGGCGCGAGCCCGGCCCGGTTGTAGCCGATTGCCGCGCGTGCCTGTTCGAATTGCGCCTGCGCGGCCTTCAGCGTCTGGTTGGAGACGGCGATCCGCGCTTCCAGGGCGTCGAGCGCCGGATCGTGGAACACGCTCCACCATGCGCCGCGGACGATACGGTCGCCGGGATGCGCGGGCTTCCAGTCGGCGTTCTCGCGAAACGCGGTCGGCGGGTTCGCCGCCGGCCGCACGTATGCGGTCTTCGGTGCGCACCCGCCGGCGAGGGCGCCTGCGGCGAGCGCTCCGGCGAGCGCGCGCAGGCCGCCCGGTCTCATCGCGCCGCTCCGGCGGGATGGGCGTCGCCGGCTGCGGCCACGCGGACCTCCTGCCCGGTCTCGAGGGAATCCGGCGGGTTGTCGATCACGCGCTCGCTGCCCGACAGGCCGGCGACGACCTCGACCGAGCTGCCGTAGTCGCGCCCGAGCGTCACGGGCACGAGCGCCGCGCGGGTCCCGCCATCGAGAATCGCGACGCGCAGTCCTTCCGAGCGGAACATGAGCGCGCTGATCGGGAGGCGGAACGTGTCGGCGGCCGACGGGAGCTTGAAGTGCACTTCGGCGTAGGCGCCGGGCAGCAGTTCGCCGCTGCTGTTGTCGACGTCGAACTCGGTCAGGAGCGTCCGCGAGGCGAGGTCGATGGCGTTCGCCGTCCGCACGAGCGTCGCGGTGAAGCGGCGGCCGGGGAACTCCTTCAGCACGAGATCGGCGGTCAGGCCGGGCCGCGCGGCGCGCGAGTACGCCTCGGGCACGCTCACGAAGACGCGCAGCCGGTTCATCGCGGCGATGTGAAACAGCTCGCGCGCGCTGTTGCCTGAGTCGATCAGCGCGCCGACATCGGTGTTGCGCGCCGTGATCACGCCGTCGAACGGCGCCTCGATCCGGCAGAAGGCCTGGAGCTGTTCGAGCCGCTTCACGTTGGCGCGCGCCGACTCGACGGTCGCGCGCTTCGCCGCTTCGTTCCCGTTGGCGTTGTCGAGGTCCTGCTGCGACACCGAATCGGTCCTGATCAGATCGCGGTAGCGCGCCGCCGTTGTCTCGGCGAGCCCGAGGTTCGCTTCGGCCGTCGCGAGATCGGCGCGCGCCTGCTGGAGCTGCTGGTCGATCTCGGGCGTGTCGATCTCGGCGAGCAGCTGGCCGGCGCGCACGTGCGCGCCGATGTCCACCGTCCGGCGCTTGAGGTACCCGGTGGTCCGCGCGTAGATCGGCGCGTCGATGAACGCCTGCATCGTGCCCGGCAGGACGACTTCCTGGGCGGGCGCCCCGCGCTCGGGCGTGATCACCGCGACGGTCGGCACCGCCATCTCCCGCGTTTCCTTCGTCACCACGTCGAGCGCGCGCGCCCGCGTCTGCAGTCCCCAGAACGCCACGCCGCCCGCGACGACGATCAGCACGAGGCCGCCGACGACCGGGCCGAACCGCGTCGGCGACGATTGTTGTCCGTCCACCAGGATCCCCCAACGGCGGGCCGAAGGGCCCCGCCAGGTACCGCCGTTACGTCCGTCTGCGCCTGCCGTGCAGGATCGCGAACACCGACGGCACGAAGAAGAGCGTCGCGACCGTCGCCAGCATCAGGCCGCCGATGACTGCGCGGCCGAGCGGCGCGTTCTGCTCGCCGCCTTCGCCCAGGCCGAGCGCCATCGGCACCATGCCGATGATCATTGCCAGCGCCGTCATCAGCACCGGCCGGAACCGCGTGAACCCGGCGTCGATGGCCGCCTGCACGGCGCTCCGCCCGCGCGCGAGCTCGTCCTTCGCGAAGCTGACGACGAGGATGCTGTTCGCCGTCGCCACGCCCATGCACATGATCGCGCCGGTGAGCGACGGCACGCTGAACGTCGTGTGCGACAGGAACAGCAGCCAGACGATGCCGGCGAGCGCCGCCGGCAGGGCCGAGATGATGATGAACGGATCCAGCCACGACTGGAAGTTGACGACGATCAGCAGGTACACGAGCACGATCGCGAGCACCAGGCCGGTCAGCAGGCCGGAGAACGACGAGGTCATCGTCTCGATCTGTCCGCGCATGATCAGCTGCGATCCGCGCGGCAGCTCCTTCCGGCCGGCGTCGAGGATCGGCGCGATGTCGCGCGCCACGCCGCCGAGATCGCGCCCCTGCACGGCCCCGAAGACGTCGATGACCGGCTGCACGTCGTAGTGCGAGACGACGGCCATGCTCCAGTCGCGCTGGAACGTCGCGAGCCCCTCGAGCAGCTGGGGCCCCGCGCTGCGGCCGCCCGTGATCGGAATGTTGCCGAGCGCCTGGAGCGAATCCTGGCGGTACTGGGGCGTCTGCGTCGCCACGGCGTAGTTGACGCCGGTCGCCGGGTTCAGCCAGAACGTCGGCGTGGTCTGGCCGCTGCCGCTCAGCGAGATCAGCAGGTTGTTCGCGACGTCGCGCTGCGTGAACCCGAGCTCCGCCGCCCGGGTGCGGTCGACCGTCACGCGCAGTTCCGGCTGGTTGAACGCCTGGTGAACGCGCGCGTCCACGACCCCCGGCACGCGGGCGATGCGCCCGACCAGCCGGCTGGCGAAACGCCGGTTCGCCTGCAGGTTGCGGCCGACCACCTGGATGTCGATCGGCGCCGGCAGCCCGAAACTCAGGATCTGCGTGACGATATCGGCCGGGATGAACGTGAACTGGACGCCCGGAAACCGCCGTCCGAGCGTCAGCCGGAGATCGTGGATGTACTGCGGCGTCGGGCGGTGGTTCGGGGTGAGCGCGACCATGATGTCCGCGTCGCCCGAGCCGATGGGGGCGGAGTTCGTGTACGACAGGTTGATGCCGCTGTTCGGCAGGCCGATGTTGTCGATCAGGGTGGCGATCTCGGAGGGCGGCACGACGTCGCGGATCGCCTCGTCCACGTGGTCGCACAGGGCGGCCGTTTCCTCGAGCCGCGTGCCGGTCGGGGCGCGCAGATGCAGCTTGAACTGCCCGGTATCCACGCTCGGGAAGAAGTCCTCGCCGACCGACGGCAGCAGCGCGAACGACGCGACGCAGCCGAGGAGGAAGAGCGCCGTGAACAGGCCCCGGCGGCCGACGGCCGCCTCGAGCGCCGCCCGGTACGACGCGCGCGCGTGGAGGAAGCCGCCGTCGATCCAGGCCTGCAGCCGCACGAAGGGGTTCCGGCTCGCCGCGCGCGCCGCGTGCCGGTCCGGCTCGTGCGCCTTCAGCAGGTACTTCGCCATCGTCGGCACGAGCGTGCGCGAAAGGACGTACGAGGCCAGCATCGCGAAGACGACCGCCTCGGCCATGGGCACGAAGAGGAACCGCGCCACGCCGGTCAGGAAGAACATCGGAACGAAGACGATGCAGATGCAGAGGGTCGAGACGAACGCCGGAATCGCAATCTGCTGCGCGCCGTCCAGGATGGCGGGCTCGAGGTCCTTGCCGTGCTCGAGATGAAAATTGATGTTCTCGATTGCCACGGTCGCGTCGTCGACGAGGATGCCGACGGCGAGCGCCAGCCCGCCGAGCGTCATGATGTTGATCGTTTCGCCGAGCGAGCCGAGGACGATGATCGACGTCAGGATGGACAGCGGGATCGAGACGGCGATGATGACCGTGCTGCGCCAGCTCCCGAGGAAAATCAGGATCATCAGCGCCGTCAGGCACGCCGCGATCACCGCCTCGCGGACGACGCCCTGGATCGACGCGCGGACGAACAGCGACTGATCGAGCAGGGGCCGGATCCGGAGCTCGGGCGGCAGACCGGCGGCGATGCGCGGCAGCGCCGCCTTCACCCGCGCGATGATGTCGAGCGTCGACGAGTTTCCGACCTTCTGAATGGTCAGCAGCGAGGCGCGCTGGCCGTTCACGCGCACGATGTTGGTCTGCGGCGGGTACCCGTTCCGCACGTGCGCCACGTCGCGGATGTAGATCGGCGTGCGTCCCACGGCCGTGTCGATCGGCAGGTCGTTCAGCTCGTCGATCGTCCGCGGGCTGCCGTTCAGCCGCACGTCGTACTCGAAACCGCCGATCTTCGACGTGCCGCCGGGCAGAATCAGGTTCTGCACGCCGATCGCGTTGACGACGTCGGTCGGCGACAGCCCCTTCGCGCGCAGCGCCGCGGGATCGAGATCGACCTGAATCTGCGGCTGCTTTCCGCCGTACGGGTACGGAATTGACGCGCCCGGCACCGTCGAGAGCTGCGTCCGGATGAAGTTGAACCCGAGATCGAAGAGCTGCTGCTCGGAGAGGCCTTTGCCCGACAGGCCGAGCTGCAGGATGGGGACGCTCGACGCGTCGAACTGCAGCATGAACGGCGGCTGGGAGCCCGGCGGCATCTGGCGCAGCGCCGACTGCGCCTGCGCCGAGAGCTGCGCGATGCCCTGCTCGATTTTCGCCCCCGGCTGGAAGAAGACCTTGATGACCGCGATGCCGCGCAGCGACTGCGACTCGATGTGCTCGATGTCGTTGACGGTCGTCGTCAGGTTGCGCTCGAAGACCGTCGTGATCCGGTCGGAGAGCTCCTGCGCCGAGAGCCCGTCGTAGCGCCAGATCATCGCGACGACGGGGATGTTGATGTTCGGAAAGATGTCGGTCGGCGTCCGGAGAATCGCCAGTGGCCCCGCCAGCAGGAGCAGCAGCGCGAGGACGACGAAGGTATACGGTCGCCTCAGCGCGACCCGGACAATCCACATCGGTCAAATTCTGCCGTCGTTCCGGGGGTGGCGATGCAATTTGTTGTCACGGTGCGCCCGGGTCGCTGCCGAAGCGTCAGCGGACCGGGCGCGTTCGAGACACGCGCGCTGGTTCAGGATTACACTTCCCGATGCGGGCGGGCCCGGACCCGTCGCGCAACCTGGATCGACCATGATACCCGACGCCGGGCGCTGGCCGCGCCTGGAACTCGCCGACTGGGCCGATACCTGCGCGACCCTGCATATGTGGACGCAGATCGTCGGCAAGATCCGCCTGGCGCTCGCCTCGCCGATCAACCACTGGTGGCACGTCACGCTCTACGCCACTGCCCGCGGCCTGACGACGTCGCCGATGCCCTACCGCGGCGGCACGGTCGAAATCCTCTTCGACTTCGTCGAGCACCGGCTCGTGTTCGAGACGAGCGACGGCGGGCGGAAGGTGCTGCCGCTCGAGCCCGAGAGCGTGGCCGCCTTCTACGCGCGCGTGCGACGCACGCTCGACGAGCTGCGCGTCGCCGCGCACATCTGGCCGATGCCGGTCGAGGTGCCGTCGCCTGTCCGCTTCGACGAGGACCGGCAGCATGCGTCGTACGATGCCGCCGCCGTCGAGCGCTGGTGGCGCACGCTGCGGCAGGTCGACGTCGCGCTGAAGGCGTTCCGCGGCGGGTTTCTCGGCAAATGCAGCCCGGTGCACTTCTTCTGGGGGAGCTTCGATCTCGCCCTCACGCGCTTCAGCGGGAGGCCGGCGCCGCCCCGCGCCGGCGCGGACCGGATCACGTCGGAGGCGTACTCCCACGAGGTGGCGAGCGCGGGCTTCTGGCCGGGGACACCCGGCGTCGTGGACGCGGCCTTCTACGCATACGCGGCGCCCGAGCCTCCCGGTTATGCCGGGGCGCCGGTCGCGCCCGCGGGGGCCCGTTATGACCGCACTCTCAACGAGTTCATCCTGCCGTACGAAGAGGTGCGGAGCGCCGCCTCGCCGGAAGCGGCGATTCGGGCGTTTCTCGACAGCACCTACGAGGCGGCCGCGGCGCTCGGGCGATGGGACCGGGCGCAGCTCGAACGGAGATGACGTGGCGGGAGAGGCCTGCGAGCACATCTCGGCGATCATCGACGTGAAGCCCGCGCGCCGGAGCGTCTGCGACGAATGCATCCTGACCGGCAGCCGGTGGGTGCATCTGCGCACGTGCCAGACGTGCGGCGTCACGCTCTGCTGCGACTCGTCGCCGAACCGCCACGCGACGAAGCACGCACATGCCACCCACCATCCGGTGATCGCCTCGGCCGAGCCAGGCGAGCGCTGGCTGTACTGCTATCCCGACGACGCCTTCGCCGAGTACTGAGCACCCGGCACCCGGGCCCGTGCACTCCGGCACCCTCAACACCCGGCACCCTCTTGCGGCGAGCCGGGCGAGGCAGCGTGCAGGAATCAGGTCGTCCAGCCGCGGGTCAGGTAGTCGCTGAACGTGAGCGCCAGCAGGATCCCGAGCCAGAACACGCCGCCGACGATCACGGCCCATGTCAGGCGCGAGCTGTACTTCACGTGCATGAAGAAGAGCACGACGAGCACCGCCTTGAAGACGGCGATCCCGAGCGCGGCCACGGTATTCAGCGCGCCGAGGTCGAAATACGCAATCTGCCACGTCAGATACGTGCAGACCAGCAGCGTGACGTAGATCGCGTAGTAGGTCCGTGTCGGAATGATGTGAGGTTCGGTCATCGCTCTCGGCCGGTCAGTGCGCGTGGCGCCCGATCAAGTACAGCAGCGGGAACAGGAAGATCCAGACGATGTCGACGAAGTGCCAGTACAGCCCGCTGATCTCGATCGGGCTGTAGTACTCCTTCGTGATCACTCCGGTGGCGGACCACCACAGCATCGTGGCCATGACGCCGAGCCCGATGATCATGTGCAGCGCGTGCAGCCCGGTCATCATGAAGTAGAGCGAGAAGAAGATCTGCGCGTGCTGGAACTGGGCGGCCTCGAACTGGAAACCGGCGCCCGGGACGTGGTGCTCGACCCACTCGGTGTAGTACTCGAAGCCCTTGATGCCGAGGAACACGCCGCCGAGGATCATCGTGGCGATGAGCATCAGGATCAGGGTCCGGCGCTGCCCCGTCTGGGCCGCGTGCACGGCCAGCGCCATCGTCAGGCTGCTGGTGATGAGGACGGCGGTGTTGAGGGTGCCGGCCCAGACGAGCAGCTCGTGGCTGCCCGCGGTGAACGCGTCGCCGTACCAGTTGCGGTAGACGGAGTAGATGCAGAAGAGGCCGCCGAAGAACAGGATTTCGGTGACCAGGAACACCCACATCCCGAGGACGGTCGCGTCCTTCTGATGCTCGAGGTCCTCGAAGTGGTGCGCGAGCGCACTCGGGTGGTGCGTAACGGCTTCAGGCAACTTGGCTCTCCACTCGCGAGGGATAGTCGTAGGCCCGGTGGGTCACGATCGGCGTCTCCGGGAAGTTCTCGGTCGGCGGTGGCGACGTGGTGTTCCACTCGAGCCCGACCGCGCCCCACGGGTTGGATCCGGCGAGCTGGCCGTAGCGCAGCGACCAGAGCAGGTACAGCAGCGGGATGAAGTACCCGACGCCGAGGATCGACGCGCCCGCGGACGACAGCACGTTCAGCACCTGGAACTCCGGCGGGTAGGCGTGATAGCGGCGCGGCATCCCGAGATACCCGAGGATGAACTGCGGGAAGAA
>JBLMXQ010000056.1:0-23393 GCA_050257855.1 Betaproteobacteria bacterium
GAGGACAGCTAGCAGTTGAGCAAGGACGATCTCATCGACATGCAAGGCACCGTCGTGGCGGTGCACAGCGGCGGGCTCTACCGCGTGCAGTGCGATGCCGGCCACGAGGTCTTGGCCCAGCTGAGCGGCCGCATGCGCCGCTTCCGTATCAAGGTGGTTCCGGGTGATCGAGTGACGGTCGGCGTTTCGCCGTACGATCCCGTCCGGGGCATCATCACCTTCCGGGCACGCTAGCCAGAAACACGGTTTGAATTCCAACACAACTGATACACACCCTTCACCACGGCGGCGCCGCCGTCCGCGCGGTCGTACGACCGGCGCGCCCGCGCACGCCCACCGCACGCCGCGGCCGCAGACTGCGGCGCTCGAGTCGACGCCCTGCGAGACGACGCCCGTTCCGTTCACGTCGCTGCCGCTCGACCCCCGACTGCTCGAGGGTATCCGGGATCTGGGGTACACGCAGACGCGGCCCGTGCAGAGCGCCGTCATTCCCTTCGCGCTCGAGGGCCAGGATCTGATGGTCTGTGCCGAAACCGGCACCGGCAAGACGGCTGCGTTCGTCGTGCCGATGCTGCAGCGGCTCATCGAGAAGAGCGCCAGGGAGCGCGAGGCTTCAGCCGAGCCGCCGGCCGGGCGTCGGAGCCGCTCCCGCGTGCTCGTCCTTGCGCCGACACGTGAACTGGCCGTGCAGATCGAGGACGAGATCCACGGTCTCGGCTATCACACCGGGATCAGCAGCGCAGCCGTCTTCGGCGGCGTCGAGATGGGCGGCCAGGAGCGCGCCCTGCGCGCGGGCGTCGACATCATCGTCGCGACGCCGGGGCGGCTGATGGATCACATGCGGCAGCAGAACGCCGATCTGGACGGCATCGAGCTGCTCGTGCTCGACGAAGCCGATCGCATGATGGACATGGGCTTCTGGCCCGACGTGCGGCGCATCATCGCCGCGGTCCCCGCCGACCGGCAGACGCTGCTCTTCTCGGCGACGCTGCCCGACGAAGTGGTCCGCGATGCGCTCGAGATTACGCGGAACCGCAAGTACATCCAGGTGGGCCAGCGGAGTGCCCCGGCCCGCACCATCACGCATCAGGTGGCAGCGGTCGGGTCCGGCGGCGCCAAGCTCGACTGGCTCATCGACCATCTCCGCCGACCCGAGGGTCCGGTGCTCGTCTTTTCGAGGACCAAGATTGGCGCCGATCGGCTGGCCCGGCGGCTGGCGGCGGCCGGCATCCGCTGCACGGCGCTGCACGCGGACCGTACGATGGACCAGCGCCGTCAGGCGGTGGAGGGCTTCCGCGGCGGCAGATACAAGGTGCTCGTCGCGACCGACATCGCCGCGCGCGGCCTCGACATCGACGGCATCCACACGGTCATCAACTACGAAGTGCCCGACTCAGCGGAAACTTACGTCCACCGGGTCGGCCGCACGGGACGCGCGAACGAAGCCGGTCGGGCCATCACGATCGTCGCGCCGGATGAACGCCGCGCGCTGGCTCTCCTGGAAAAGGGCGTCGGCATTCGACTAGAATGAAAGGTGCAATGGACGAACAGGTCTCCCGGTCCAACGCCTCGGAGGAGCACGGAACGATCGAGACGACGACCGTGTCGCCCGCTGTCACGAAATTCAAGTCGTGCCGCTGGCGCCGGCCGCCCGAAGACGGCCCGGAGTGCTGCGGTCACCGCGACGTGCTGCCGATTGCCGGAACGACCGGTTTCGATCCCGAAGCCTGGTGCCCGGACTGCAACTTCTTCAAGCTCCGCCGCACACCCAAGAAGCGCAGCCGCGACGACTACGCCTACTAGACCGTCCCGAAGTCTCCTCTCTCTTCATTCCGAGAATTCGCGCGCGAGCTCTACCCATTCGCCCTGCGGCGCGAGCTGCTGGTAGGCGCGCCAGTGGGGCCGCGCGTCCTCCGAGAGGCCCATCTTCTCGAACGTCACGGCGAGATAGAAATGCGCGTCGGCGTAGAACGGATTCAGCCGCAGCGCCTCGCGATAGCAGGCCTGCGCCTCGCTGAACCGGCCGAGGTCGTGATAGATGTTGCCGAGGTTGAAGTGCGCCTCGAAGAAGTCGGACTCGAGGCCGATCGCGCGCTCGTAGAGCGCCTGCGCCTCGGCCAGCTCGTCATGGCCGTAGTGGATGTTGGCGAGGTTGATCAGCGCCGCCACGAGATACGGATCGAGCTCCAGCGCCTTTCGGTACGCCGCCGCAGCCTCGTCTCGCCGCGTCTCGTCGCCGTCGTCCAGAGCGGAAGCGGCGCGGAAGTAGTCCTCGGCGAGCGCCGCATCGTGCTCGCTGACCTGCTGTTCGGCGGCGACGGGCGGCCGCGAAGGCGCGGGACGCCGCAGCGTGATGATCCGGGCCGGCTCGGCGTCGAGCCGGAAGTCGAGCGCGAGCTGCCCTTCGCGCGACGCCGTCAGGGCCCGGACGATGCGGCGGAACGCGATGCCCTCGGCGAGCCCGTCGTTCGCCTGCTTGATGACGGCGACATCCCGGAATGCGAAGAAGATGTCCGCGTTGGTCCGGAGGACCGGGCGGAGGACGCCGCACTTGACGAGATACCGCACGTGATCTTCCCGCAGCGTGCGATAGCGCGCGAGCAGATCGCGCAGCGCATGGTATTGCTGCTTCAGCGCCGCGGGCGTCGGGACGTCGGCGAGCCGGCAGAACTCGGCTTCCGGGAGGATGCGAATCTGCGCGCCGGCCGCGTTGAGTTCCTCGGCGCGGCGCAGCTTGTGGCTCTTCTCCGCAGAGGCTCCGAAGCCCTCGTCGCCGACGACGAGCATCGTGGTCCTGGCGCTGACCTCATCGGCGGACGTGCCGCCGAGACGGGCCACGATGGCGCGAGCATCGCGACGGCCGAACGAGCTGAGTTTTCCTGTAAAGACGACAAGCTGCCCCGTGAGGTGGAAACAGCCCGGCAGGTCAGGCGAGGGTGAGGGCAATCAGCCTCCGCGACGACTGAAGCGCTGGGGAACGGCCTTCAAGATGAAGGAGAATGAGGCGAATGTCAACGGCAAAGACGGCCGGCCATCTGCTTGCCGGTGACATCGGCGGCACCAAGACGCTCCTCGGACTCTTCGATCCTGCGCCGGCGCGTCCGCGTCCGATCGCGGTGCGGGAGTTTCCGACGCTCGAGTACCACGATCTGCCGTCGATGATTGGCGACTTCCTCGCCGATCCGCGCGCCGCCGGCGTGCCGGTCCGGTCCGCCTGCTTCGGCGTCGCCGGCCCGGTCCTCGGAGACACCGCCGTGCTGACCAACGTGCCCTGGAAGGTCGAAGCGAGAGCGGTCGCGGATCGATTCGGCATCGGGCGCGTACGGCTGCTGAACGATCTCGCGTCGATGGCGTACTCCATCCCCGTGCTCCAGGCCTCCGAGCTGCACGTGCTGCAGGAAGGGCGGCCGCAGGAGGATGGCAACGCCGCGCTGATCGCGGCCGGCACGGGGCTGGGCGAAGCGCTGCTACACAGGATCGACGGACGGCTCGTGCCGTCGGCGTCGGAAGGCGGGCATGCGGATTTCGCGGCGCGGACCGAGCGCGAGATCGTCCTGCTCCGCGCGCTCACCCGGCGGTTCGGGCGGGTGGATGTGGAGCGCGTCGTCTCGGGGCGCGGCCTGGTCAACATCTTCCCGGTCGCGCACGATCAGGCGTGCCGGGCGGGCATTCGCCTGGACGACGCCGAGGCGCCAGCAGCCATCTCGAACGCCGCGCTCGAGCGACGCTGCCCGGGATGCGTCGAGACGCTCGATCTGTTCGTCGATGCGTACGGCGCCGAGGCCGGGAACCTCGCGCTGCGTTCGGTGGCGACGAGTGGACTCTTCGTCGGCGGCGGCATCGCCCCCAAGATTCTTCCGGCGCTCGCCAGCGGCACGTTCGTGCGCGCCTTCTGCGCGAAAGCGCCGCTCGACGGGCTGGTCGCGCGAATCCCGGTGCAGGTCATACTGAACGAGGAGGCGGGACTCCTTGGCGCGGCGGTGTTCGCGAGCCAGTTGTAAGCCGGTGTGAATTTCTGTCTCACGACCTGACACGAGCGCGCACCAGCGACGATCAGCGTCTCCCTTACAAAATTCGACGGATCCCGGCGCGCGCCGGCGTTGTATTCTCGGCGTGGTGATCTGGTTCTTCGACCGGGACGGCCAACGACTCAGGTGCGAGATCAGCCGCGATCGCACCCGCGGGCGCTATCGCCTCATCCTCACTCACCCCGACGGCAGCGAATCGATCGAGGAAGTCGACGAGCCGAACGAGCTGATCGAACGCTCCGTCCAGTTGATGAACTCCCTCCGCGGCAAGGGCTGGCGCGTGGCCTGACAAGAGCAGCTATCGGCTGTCGGCTATCAGCTTTCAGCTCGGCTGTCGGAACTGAGAGCGAAAGCTGTAAGCTGATAGCTGCTTTCAGGAGGCCTTCCGTTGCGCCGCATCATTCCTGCAGTCGCCCTGTTGTCGGTCCTGTCGGCCGCTGCGGCCGCGCAGACGATTCCACCGTCCGCCTCTCCCGCGCCGGGGGCCCGGGCGCTCACCGACGCCGACTACCAGCGGGCAGAGCGGCTCATGCCGTACAACACGACGCCGCTCGTGCTGCACGCGCTGGCGAAGCCGACCTTCCTGCCCGATGATCGCTTCTGGTATCGCACGCGGACCGAGAAGGGCCTCGAGACCGTCCTCGTCGATCCCGCGACCGGCGCGCGCGGCGCGTGCGACCTGCCGGCGTGCAAGGACGCCGAGCGTCAGGGCGACGAGCCGGGCCGGCCGCCCGCCCCCGTGCGGCTCGACGTACCCTCGCCGGACGGCAGGCTGACGGCGTTCGTCCGCGACTGGAACCTGTGGGTCAAGGATGTCGCGACGGGAAAGGAAACGCAGCTCACCACCGACGGCGTGAAGGACTTCGGCTACGCCACCGACAACGCCGGCTGGAGCCGGAGCGATCGCGCCATCCTCCGCTGGTCGCCCGACTCGAAGAAGATCGCCACCTTCCAGCAGGACCAGCGCAAGGTCGGCGAGATGTACCTGGTCGACACGGTCGTCGGCCATCCGCATCTCGAGGCGTGGAAGTATCCGTTGCCGGGCGATGCGGTCGTCACCACCATCCAGCGCGTGATCATCGACCTCTCCGGCGCCTCGCCGCGCATCGTCCGCCTGCAGATGCCAGCCGACCAGCACCGCTCCACGCTGTGCGACGACGTGGCGTGCCGCGGCAAGTGGAGCGACGTGCAGTGGAGCCCGGACGGGACGGAGCTTGCGTTCATCTCCACGTCGCGGGACCACAAGGACGAGACGCTGCGGATCGCCGACGCGGCGACCGGCACCGTCCGCGACATCCTCCACGAAGACGTGACGACGTTCTACGAGTCGGGGAACGGCCGCGCGAACTGGAAGTTCCTGCCGGGGTCGAACGAAGTGATCTGGTTCTCGGAGCGCGACAACTGGGGCCAGCTGTACCTGTTCGACCTGAAGAGCGGCGAAGTGAAGCACCAGATCACCACCGGCGACGGCAACGTCGTCCAGTTGCTGAAGGTGGATGAAAAGGACCGCCTGCTCTATTTCACCGCCGTCGGCAAGGACAAGGGCCGCGATCCGTACTTCAGGCAGCTGTACCGGATCGACTTCGACGGCGAGCATTTGCAGCTGCTCTCGCCGGAGGATGGCGACCACGACATCACGCTGTCGCCGTCGGGCAAGTATTTCGTGGACACCTGGTCGAAGCCGGACGTGCCGCCAGTGTCCGTGCTGCGCCGGGCGGACGGCAAGACGGTCATGCCGCTCGAGCGCGCCGACATCTCGCGGCTGGTGGCCGCCGGCTGGAAGCCGCCGATGCCGATCGTCGTGAAAGCGCGCGACGGCCAGACCGATCTCTACGGCCTGCTCTATCGCCCGACGAATTTCGATCCGGCGGTGAAGTACCCGATCATCAATCACATCTACCCTGGCCCGCAGACCGGGAGCGTGGGCAGCCGCCAGTTCTCCGCCTCGCGCGGGGACGCGCAGGCGCTCGCCGAGCTCGGCTTCGTGGTCGTCGAGATCGACGGCATGGGAACGCCGTGGCGATCGAAGAAGTTCCACGAGGCCTACTACGGCGACATGGGCGACAACACGCTGCCCGATCAGGTGGCCGGCATGAAGGAACTGGCGGCGAAGTATCCGTGGATCGATCTCGATCGCGCCGGCATCTACGGCCACTCGGGCGGCGGCTTCGCGACGGCGGACGCCATGTTCCGGTATCCCGACTTCTTCAAGGTGGGCATCTCCGAAGCGGGCAACCACGACAACCGCGACTACGAGGACGACTGGGCCGAGAAGTGGCAGGGGCTGCTCGTCACGAATCCCGACGGCACGACCAACTACGACAACCAGGCGAACCAGCTGCAGGCGAAGAACCTGAAGGGCAAGCTCCTGCTCGCCCACGGCACGATGGACACGAACGTGCCGCCCTACAACACGCTGCTCGTGGTCAACGAACTGATCAAGGCGAACAAGGACTTCGATCTGATCCTGCTCCCGAACCGGAGCCACGGGTTCGGCAACGAACCGTACATGGTCCGGCGACGCTGGGATTACTTCGTGAAGAACCTCCTCGGCGCCGAGCCGCCAAAGGAGTACCGGATGCACGTCCCTTCGGCCGAACAGCGCAGGACGGTCACGGGCGGCTGAGGACGGCGGTCGAACACCGGGAGCCCGCAGGTCCCGATTTTCCCGTGCTACCCTTCTAGTAGAAAGCGGCCCCGGTCAGCCCCCCAGCGATCCGCACGGCCTCCATCATTCCGTACGCGCTCGCGACCGTACACCCGTGCCGGAGGTGTCCTCATGAAACATTCCGTCTTTATGATCGCCGCATCGTTCGCCGCTCTCACGATCTGGGCATGCGCGACCGGCGCCCGGACGCCCGCGTGGGAGCAGGCGAATCCGATCGAGCCGCTGCCGGAGCCGCCGCTCGGGCTGGATCAGAAATTCACCGACCTCGCGAGGGAGAATCAGCCGACGCCGGAACGCGTCCGTCTCGGACGCTGGCTCTTCTACGACACGCGCCTGTCCGTCGACAACACCGTCTCGTGCGCGAGCTGCCATCATCCCCAGCACGGCTTCTCCGAGCAGACGCCGCACTCGACCGGCATCAAGGGACAGGAGGGCACGCGCAAGGCGCCGTCGTTCCTGAACCAGGCGTGGACACTCTACCCCAATTTCTTCTGGGACGGCCGTGCGCAATCGCTCGAGGAGCAGGCGCTCGGGCCGGTGGCGAACCCGATCGAGATGGGCAGCACGCACGACGCGATGCTGCAGACGCTCGACGGGATCCCGGGCTACCGAAGGTACTTCAAGGAGGCGTTCGGGACGGAGGAAATCACGAAGGACCGCGTGGCGAAGGCGATTGCTGACTACGAGCGCACCTGCATGAGCGGCGACTCGGCATGGGATCGCTGGAAGAAGAACCGCGACGAGTCCGCTGTCTCCGACGAGGTGAAGCTGGGCGACGCGGTCTTCTTCGGCAAGGGCGCCTGCAACCAGTGCCATCTCGGCCAGAGCCTCACCGACAGCTCGTTCCATAACGTCGGGGTCGGCTACAACGCCGAGTCCGGCACGTTCGCCGACGAAGGACGCTACGTCGTGACGAAGAAGCCCGAGGATCGCGGCGCGTTCAAGACGCCTGGCCTGCGCGACGTCGCGCTGCGCGCGCCCTACATGCACGACGGTTCGGTGCCGACGCTGCGGGCCGTCGTCGAGCACTACAACCAGGGCGGCATCGCCAACCCGGCGCTCGATCCGAAGATGAAGAAGCTGAACCTGTCCGAGGCCGAGATCACGGCGCTCGTCAAGTTCATGGAAGCGCTGAACGGCAACAATCCGAGGGAGACGGCGCCGACGGCATTTCCGCAATAGCGTTCCGCGTGGGGACGGTCTGAAGACCGTCCCCTGCCGATCACACGCGCTCCACGTGGGGACGGTCTGAAGACCGTCCCCTACCGACTACACGTGCGGGAGGATTTGCCGCGTGAGGAGATGGTCGAGCCACATGTTCGACAGCTTCTCCTGCACGGTGTTCTGCCGCAGGCGCGCGGCCAGGTTCGGGAAGTCGACCCGGTCCATCTCCTGATCCTGGTTGAAGCACGAGAAGATAATCGTCTCCCGGCCCGTGGCGGGATCGACGTGCTTCTGCAGGCACTGAGCGCAGACTTCCTTCATCATGCACTGCATCGGCGAGTTGATGCTGGCGATGCCGACGTGCTCCTTCTTCAGATACGGCGCGAGCACGCCGTGGCGCGCCGCCTTCACCGCCGCCATCATCCGATCCGAGCCGATCGCGATGATCCGGTCGACGGTGTCGAGCGGCACGAGCGGCCTGCCAAGCTCGCCCGACTGGTACGCCAGCATCGCCTGCACGATGTTGCCGCGGAAGTGCGCGTCCTGCGCCCGTCCGGGCGCGATCGGCGCGCCCGTGTCGGTGCTCCAAATCACCTGATCGGTCGCCGCCTCGATCTCCTCCCGTTTGAACAGGTCCTCGCCCTTCTTGTATCCGGCGAAGTAGATCACCTTGTTCCCGCGGTCGCGCATCGCTTTCGCGATCGAAAACAGCACGGCGTTGCCGAGGCCGCCGCCGAGCAGCAGCACGTTCTGATTCTCCGGGATCTCGGTCGGGGCGCCGGTCGGTCCCATGACGACGACCGGCTCGCCCTTCTTCAGGTATGCCACCAGGCGGCTCGATACGCCGAGCTCGAGCGCGATCAGCGAGAGCAGCCCCCGCTCCTTGTCCACCCACGCGCCGGTGAGCGCGATGCCCTCCATCAGGAGCGGCGTCGACCCGACGCGCCGCGCGAGCGATTCGTAGTTCTGCAGCCGGTAGAACTGCCCCGGGTGGAAATGCCGCGCGGCCGCGGGCGCCTTCACGATCACCTCGACGATCGTCGGGGTCAGCCGGACCACGTCCTCGACCCGCGCCAGAAAGTCCCCGTCGAGCCGCGCCGTGAGCGCCTGCCACGCCCGATCGCGCTCGCCCTGCTTCGCGGCATCGAGCCCCGCCAGCTCGCGCGCGAACAGCGCCACCACGTGCGGAAAGCCGTCCTTCGCCGACGCCATCGCCTTGACGACGTTGCCCGCGTAGCGTGGATGGTTGTCGCCGTAGTAGGTGACGAAATGGCCGTCGCGGTCGTACGACGTGAAGAAACCGTTCGGATCGGGCGTCAGACGGAACCTGCCGTCGGCATCCGGCGCCGCCGAGAAAGGCTGGAAGAACTTCTTCTTCGCGTCGAACTGGAAGTGGCCCGGCGCCTCCTTCTCGCACGTGACGTTCGGCGTCGTGCCGGCGGCCACGAGGACCGTGCGGGCGGGAAGGGTGACGGTGTCCGTCGCGGCATCTACTACTTCGCCTGGGGCCCCACCCCCACGCGCCGACGCCTCCCGCGCGGCGCCTTCCGCCTGCGCGGGGCGCGCGGCCGCAGGCGCTCCTTCGCGCCGGAAGATCATCGCCTGGACCGCGCCCTTCTCGTCCGGGATCGCTTCGATGGGATTCAGCAGCTCGGCGAACGTGATGCCTTCCTCGAGCGCCTTGATGACCTCCTCGTGATTGAGCCGGTAGGCGGGCGAATCGATCATGCGCTTGCGGTAGGCGATCGTCACGCCGCCCCAGCCGCGCACCAGCTCGATGAAGCTCGGCGGCCGGCCCGCAGCCGCCGCGCGGGCGCGCTCGCGCCGGACGGCATCGCCGTGGGCGAGGTATTCATCGAGCAGCGCCAGCTCCTCTGGGTCGTACATCCCGCGCACGCGCGCCTCGCCGAGCTCGTCGCAGAGCGCCTCGTACTGGCGAAGCGTCTTCTCGACCTGGAGCGGGTAGTACGCCATCAGCTCCGTTGCCGTGTCGATGGCGGTCAGGCCGCCGCCGATGACCACTGCGGGCAGCCGCGCCTGCAGGTTCGGCAGCGCCTCCCGTTTGAAGGCGCCCGTCAGCTGCAGCGCCATCAGGAAGTCGCTGGCCTTCCGGATGCCGCGGACCAGGTTGTTCTTCATGTCGATGATCGTCGGCCGCCCGGCGCCGGCCGCGATCGCCACGTGATCGAACCCGTAGCTCCATGCATCGTCGATCGGCAGCGTGCCGCCGAAGCGCACGCCGCCGTACATCCGCAGCCCGCGCCGGCGCGCCAGCGTCAGGTGCAGCAGCGTCAGGAAGTTCTTGTCCCAGCGCACCGTGATCCCGTACTCGGACACGCCGCCGAAGCCCTCGAGGATGCGCTGGTCGAGCGGACGGTACACGTCGTTCCAGTCGCGGATCGGCTGCGGCGGCGTGGTGTCGGTCCCGGTCAGCGCCTCGGGCAGGGGCTCGATCTTGAGACCGTCGATCCCGACCACGCCGAAGCCCTCGTTGACGAGGTAGTGGGCCAGCGTGTAGCCCGCCGGTCCGAGCCCGACGACGAGGACGTTCCGGCCGTTGTACGGCAGCGCGTACGGACGGCGCACGTTCAGCGGGTTCCAGCGGGTGAGCAGCCCGTAGATTTCGACGCCCCACGGCAGCTTGAGCACGTCGGTGAGGACGCCGGTCTCGATCTGCGGAATGTTGACCGGATCCTGCTTCTGGTAGATGCACGCCTTCATGCAGTCGTTGCAGATCCGGTGGCCGGTGCCGGCGCACATCGGGTTGTCGACGACCACGAGCGCGAGCGCGCCGACGGCGTCGCCTCCCTTCCGGAGCGTGTGCATCTCGGAGATCTTCTCGTCGAGGGGGCAGCCGTTCAGCTCGATTCCGAGCGGGTTGGCCACCGCGCGGCCGTCCTTGTCGCGGATGCCTTTCGCACACGAGTCCTTGTCGCGCTCGTGGCACAGCACGCAGTAATGGATCTCGCTCAGCACCTCGCGTTCGTTCATGCGCGGATCGGTGAGCTTGAAGCCGTCGCGGCGGCGCAGCCGCCACTCGGGCCCGCGCATTGCCTCGGGCAGTTCGTCCACGGGGCGCTCGACCGCGACGAGATGGAAGTAGTCCATCGTCTCCGGGAACCGGAAGACGACCCAGCCGTGGTAGCGGCGGTCGTGAACGCGCGCGGCACACCAGCGCTTCAGCGCCTCGATGTCGCCGGCCACGGCCTCCTTTTCGAGCTTCTCGCGATCGAGCAGCGCGCAGCCGGCGCGGGCCACCGCGAGCTCACGGTCGATGCCTGCTCCATGCGCAGACGAAGACGTTGCTGCTGCAATCAATCGTTCGACCGCCGCATCGTCTTCGGCGGTCGCGGCAACCGGGCCGGACTTGAGGAGCGGCAGCGCGCGGCGGCGGACGAAATCGACCTTGAAGCGGAACAGGTCGTCCTGGCGTCGGGTCGCCTCGGTGAGCGTCTCGGCCTGCGGACCGATGTCGAACAACCGCTGCACGAAGCGGCTGACGAAGGGCGCCATCCCGACCAGCAACCGGGAGACTTCCAGGGGCGGCGGGGCGTCCGGGGCGCGGCGGTAGGCGTCCCACTCCCTCCAGAACGCGGGATCGGCCGCGGCCACCTCCTCACAGAACCGGTCGTACAAAGAGGCGAGCCGGTCCGTTTCGTGGAGGTCGGCGAATGTGTAACCGGGAAGCCCGAGTGTATCGGCGGCAGTCGCAGCGGTCACGGACGGATGAGAGTCCATACGGTTTTGTTGAATCCAAAGTATTAGGAAAGCGGTAAAGCCGGATCAGAAAAAGGTACTCGGATTTTTACAGGCGAGTCAAACCGCCACGGCGGGCGAGGTTTACCGAAATGAGGAGCAGTTTCCAATTGTGTGAGCTACGCGCGCGCCTGCGGCCGTAACTGACAGAGGAAATGGCCGGCGTCGTGGCACGAAGCTTGCCCCTCCGGCGGCCCGAAAGGGAGGTTCTCACGTGCGCAAACCGATTTCAATCTTGTCGTCGATGACGCGGATCAGGGAGGCAGCCATTCTGATGGCCGTGCTCGCTGCCGCCTGCGGCAGCGGATCGAGCGGCCGTTCGCCCGTGCAGCCGTCGTCGTCGCAGCCGTCCATGCCGGCTCCGGGCCCGTCGACCGGCGCGACGATCAAGGGCACGGTCGTGACCGGGCTCGGAACGTCTTCGTTCAGCCCCGCCGCGTCCACGTCGATCACCGTGACCGTCGTCGGCACGGGAATCTCGACGACGATCAGCTCATCCGGCTCGTTCACGCTGACGAACGTGCCAGGCGGGCACGTCCAGCTGCAGTTCACGGGCAGCGGCATCCAGGCGCAGCTCGATCTCGGCACCCTGGCCGACAACCAGACGCTCACCATCACGGTCAAAGTGAGCGGCACGACCGCCGAAGTGGACGACAGCGACAACGAATCGCCCGACAACGAAGCGGAAGTGGAAGGGCGCGTGACGGCCATCGACGCGACCGCGGGCACGATGACGGTCGGCTCGGTCGACATCATGGTGCCGGCCGGAACGACGATCCGTCACGGCAACACGCCGATTGCGCTCGCCGACATCCACGTCGGGGATCGTGTTCACGTGAAGGGAACCCGCTCCGGCTCGGTCGTCACGGCGACGGAGATCATGGTGCAGACGAGCAACGGCAACCCCGAGCCTGGCCAGGGTAACGATCACAACGAAGTGGAGTTGAACGGCGCGATCGCAGGCCTCGGCGGGACTTGTCCGTCGCTCACGTTCACGATCTCGTCGACCCACGTGACGACGAACGCGAGCACCAAGTTCGAGGAATCGGCCTGCAGCGGGCTGGCGAACGGAACGAGCGTCGAGGTGAAAGGCACCAAACAGTCCAACGGCAGCGTCCTCGCCACGCAGGTCGAATCGAAGGGCAAGGAAAACTGACCTAGCAGGCCGCGGCGAGGGTCAGCGCGAAGCGATCCTCGTCGTGGACCCACTGCCGCACCGGGCGGAAGCCGGCCGCGGCCAGCGTCACGGCGAGCCGATCTGGATCGTACTTGTAGGAACTCTCGGTCCAGATCGTCTCGCCTTCTCTCATCGTGAAATCCACGCCTGCCCCGGGCACGCGCACGCGCTGGGCCGCGAGGCTCACCAAGTGCATCTCCACCCGCGACTCCGCCGCGTTCCACACGGCCCGATGGCCGAAGCGACCCAGATCGAAATCGCCCTGGAGCTCGCGGTTGATCCGCACCAGCAGGTTCCGGTTGAAGGCCGCCGTGACTCCCAGGGGATCGTCGTACGCCAGAAGCAGCTCGCGCTCCGGCTTGACGAGGTCCGCACCGATGAGCAGCAGGTCGCGCGGCGCGAGCGCGGCCCGGATACTGCGCAGAAACGCGTCGGCCCCGGGCGGATCGAAGTTGCCGATGTTCGACCCGAGGAACAGCGCGAGCGTGCGGCCGGGAATCCTCAGCCGGCGCACCTCCTCGAGGCCCGCTTCGTACGTCGTCTCGTGCGGAACGATGGAGACGACGCCGAGGGCGGCAAGAGCGCGGCTCGCCTGCTCGAGCGCACTCATCGAGATATCGACGAGATGCACGTCGATCGATGCCGGAACGGCGCCGCCGCGCGCGATGAGCGTGGCGAGCTTTTCGCCGCTGCCGCTCCCGAGCTCGACGACGCGCGAGAGGCCGCCGGCGCGCGCGAAAATGTCGCGCGCGTGCTGCTCGAGCAGAGCGAGCTCGGCGCGCGTCACCCGGTACCACGGCAGCGCGCAGATCGCCTCGAACAGCGCCGAGCCGAGCGCGTCGTAGAGATACCGCGACGGCAGCTGGCGCGGCCGGAGCGTCAGGTAGTACCGGACGTCTCCGGCGAACTCGTCAACGGCGGCCGGGACGATCCTGGGCGCAGCGGAACGTGGCATAGACGTACGGATACCTCGGTCTGAACCAGTTGCGGAACGACGGGCGCAGCAGCTCGCGCGCGGTCGCCGGCGACGCGCCTTTCATCACGAAGTGCTCGCCGTCGAAGAAGTCGGCGGAGTACTCCGGATACGCCGCCATCGCGCGGAACCCGGGAAACGGACCGAACAGCGTCGCCGTCCACTCCCAGCCGTTGCCCACGAGGTCCTCGACGCCCCAGGCGCTCGCGCCGGATGGATGGCTGCCGGCCGGCTCCGGATCCCAGCTCGAGAAGTCGAAGACACCGCGATCGGGTGTCGGCGCTTCCGCCCCCCAGGGAAATGGCCGCTCGCCGTCAACGGTGCCCGCATCGCCGGAGCCGCCGGGACGGCCGGCGGCGCGCGGGCTGCCGAACGCAGCACGCTGAAATTCGGCTTCGGTCATCAGGCGTGCGCCGCGCCAGCGCGCGAACGCCGCCGCCTCTGCCTGGCTGACGTACACCGGCCAGGCGGGCGGCAGCGGCACGAGTCCGAACATCCCCCGCCAGTGCCAGTCGGCGCCGTTCGGCTCCCAGAACAGCGGATGCGCGATTCGCTCGCGCTCGACCCACGCCCAGTCCGTCGGACGCCACCATTTCGGCTCGCGGTAGCCGCCGGCCTCGACGAACTCCAGAAACCCGGCGTTCGTCACGTCATGCCGCTCGACCGCGAACGCTCCGACGTCCGCCGCGCACGCAGGGCGCTCGTTGTCCCATCCGAACGGTTGCATGCCGCGATCCACGCCGAGGGTCGCACCGCCGGGCGGCACCTCGATCCACTCCGCCGCCGGCACTCGACCGTCGACACGAGTCGCATGGTCCGCGGGTGCGCGCTTGCGATCGAACGGCAGTCGATGCCACATGTAGAGCAGCGTCTCCTGGTGCATCGCCTCGTGCTCGAGGATCGCGTGGACCGCCTCCGCCCCGTCGAGCAGCGCGTGTCCGGGACGATCGATATCGCCGTGCTCGATCGCGTCGAGCACCCGGGCGTCAGCTTCTGCGGCGAAGCGGCGGACGAGGCCGCGATCGGGCCAGTCGAGCCGCGCGCCGTCGCCGGCGGATTCGTGCGGGTCGATGCCGCGCGCGAACAGGCGCTCGAGCGCGGGATCGATTGACGCGCCGCCCAGCCCCTTCTTCACGACCGTGTTGAAGCTGAACGCAGGCAGGTGCCCCTCGTAGAACACGATCGGGTGCCGCAGGGCGATCGGCCGGCTGTAGTAGGCCTCGTCTGTGAGCAGGTCGAACAACGCCTGCGATCGAGCGCGGTTGCGGCGGTACCACGCGGCGAGCGCCGCGCGGTCGACGCGGCGGGCGGGGCTGGCTGCAATCGTCATTGGCACTCAAAGGATAGCTGATTCAGGAGCATGGGTACCGGTGGTCTCCCGGACGAGTCCAGGCAGTTTCTTGGACGCACGTTCCGGGCCTCGCGTTTCAGAGGCCGGGCCATCTCGGCCGCGGAGGCTCCGAATTGACTGCCTCGCGGGCGCGGCAGTACGCTGGAGCGGTTTTGCACATCACCGTCAACGGCGATCCGGTCGAGGTGGATGGACCGATGACAGTCAAGGCCCTCCTGGACCGCCTGGAGATCGATCACCGGCGCGTGGCGGTCGAGCACAACCTCATCGTTCTCAAGCGCGCGGCATTCGACGATGCGGTGGTACGCGAGGGCGACCGGATAGAGATCGTCAACTTCGTCGGCGGAGGCTAGCTCGGGACCGGGCTCTTGGCCCCGCGAACTGACACCCGAGCGCGAGAGTCGAGAATGGACACCTTTACGATTGCAGAGAGGACGTTCTCGTCGCGGCTGTTCGTCGGGACGGGGAAGTACAGCTCGCCGGCGGTGATGGTGCAGGCGCACGAGGCGTCGGGTGCGGAGGTCGTGACCGTCGCCGTGCGGCGCGTCAACATCTCCGATCGCAGCCAGCCGAGCCTTCTCGACTACATCGACACGTCGAAGTATTTCATCCTGCCGAACACCGCCGGCTGCTACACCGCCGACGAAGCGGTGCGGACGGCGCGGCTTGGACGCGAGGCGGGCCTGTCGAACTGGGTGAAGCTCGAGGTGATCGGCGACGAGCGGACGCTCTATCCCGACAACGAGGCGCTGCTCGAAGCGACCCGCGTTCTCGTCAGCGAAGGCTTCGTCGTCCTGCCGTACACGAGCGACGACCCCGTGGTGTGCCGGAAGCTCGAGGACGCTGGCGCGGCGGCCGTGATGCCGCTCGGTGCGCCGATCGGCTCGGGTCTCGGCATCCAGAACGCGAACAACATCCGGATCATCCGCGAGTTCTCGCGCGTACCGGTCGTCGTCGACGCGGGCGTCGGAACGGCGTCGGACGCGGCGCTCGCCATGGAGCTCGGCGCCGACGCGGTGCTGATGAACACGGCGATTGCCGGCGCGCAGGACCCGGTCGCGATGGCAAGAGCGATGAACTTCGCCGTGCGGGCAGGCCGACTGGCGTGTCTGGCGGGCCGCATCCCGCGCAAGATGTACGCGACGGCAAGCAGCCCGGTCGAGGGGCTGGTCGGACGGTGAATCACCCGGCGACGGCCGATCGGCGACTGGCGATCGCCGCGTCCTCATGAATACACGCGCGCTCGGCGATGCCGACCGCGAGCGGCTGCGGAACGAGCGCGCGGAGGCCGATCGCCGCTACAACGACGCGCTGACGGCGCTCGACGCGCTCGTCGGCGCCGAGCCGCCCTCCCTTCCCCCGCCGGTCGCGCCGCCCGACGAAGCGCTCGTGGCGCCGATCAACGAGCGATGGCGCATCCTGCCGTCGGCGCCCGACCTCGGCGCAGGCTGGCGCGGCCGCCTCGGGCGGCTCGTGTGGCGGATTGTCGGACCGATCGTCGATCGCCAGCAGACGTTCAACGCCGCTCTCGTCGAGCATCTCAATCGAAACATCGAGGGCGAACGCCGCGCGCGCGAGACCCTGAACGGCACGCTCACGGGTCTCGACGCCGAGCTGGCCTCGGCCGTCAGGTTCCAGTCGCGGCTCGTTCAGTACCTGCAGCAGATCACTGCGTACGTAGACACGAAGGACCGCGAGTCGATGGCCGCGATGCTCGCGGATCCGCACGAGCAGATCCGGCGTGTGGAGACCGCGCTCGGGCTGATGCAGCAACAGGTCGCCGCGCTCAAGCGCGAATTCGAAAGGAGCGCGAGCGTTCAGCCGGGCGAGGATGCTGCGCGCGGCCCCGACCGGGCGGGGCAACCCGGGCAATCAGCCGCTGCGCATCACCACGAGAGCGTGAATGCTTACCGGTACGTCGGCTTCGAAGCGCAGTTCCGGGGGTCCGAACGGGAAATCGCGGCCCGGCTCGCCGCCTACGCCTCGCTGTTCGCGGGCGCACGTGAGGTCCTCGACGTCGGTTGCGGACGCGGTGAACTGCTCGAGCGGCTGCGCGCGGACGGCATCGAGGCGCGCGGGGTGGAGCTGAATCACGAGATGGCGGAGGTCTGCCGCGAGCGCGGGCTCAGGGTGGAGGAAGCCGACGCGGTGTCGTTCCTCGAGCGCCTGCCGGACGCCGCGCTCGGCGGCCTGTTCGCAGCGCAGGTGGTCGAGCACCTCGAACCCGCGTACCTGACGCGCTTCCTCGACCTCGCCTACCGGAAGCTGCGGCCCGGATCGAAGATCGTGCTCGAGACGATCAACGTCGACTGCTGGTCGGCGTTCTTCGGCCCCTACCTGCGCGACGTCACGCACGTCCGGCCGCTGCCGTCGGCAACGCTCCGTTTCCTGCTCGAGGCGAGCGGCTTCCAGCGGATCGAGATCCGCGCCAGCGCGCCGGTCCCCGAGCGTGACAAGCTGCAGCCGCTCACAGCCCGCGTCGATCTGCCAGCAGACGTCCGCCCGCTCGCCGACGCCTTCAACGCCAGCGTCGAGCGCCTGAACGGCCTGCTGTTCACGCACCTGGACTACGCGGCGATTGGGGAGAAGGTCTGAGGCTGGCCGGTCGAGCAGGAGCTCAGCCGCGCATTTCTACGACACGGCGGTGAGCGGCTTCAGGTCCACGTGCAGGCGCAGCAGATCGACCTCCGCCTGGCGGCACGCGGTCTCCATCTGCTGCAGTCGAGCGAGGTCGAGCAGGGGCGTGTTGACCACGACCGAGTCGACGTCGCCCGACAGCACGAGCTCCATGAGGGCATCGAAGCCGCCGATCACGGAATATCCGCCCACGCGCGTGTGCCGGTTCACGGGGTTGTCGTCGACGAACCCGACGATCTTCAGCGGCACGTCGCGGAACGCCTCGTGGATCGTCGCGAGGCTGGCTCCGCCGGTGCCGTAGATGACGCAACGGTGCCCGGCGGACTGCCGGCGGTGGACGAACTCCCCGATGAGGCGAAAAGATGCGCGCGTGCCGGCGAGCAGCAGCATCAGCACCACGGCGTAGATGACGAAGACCGAGCGCGAGTAGCTCGCGAACCGGTACGCGTACAGGATGACCAGCTCGGCGCCCACCGTCCCGAGCACGACGCCCTTGGCGAACACGACGGCATCCATCATGCCGAAGTAGCGCCAGGTCCCCCGGTAGCCGCCCACGACGAAGAGCGCCAGGAGCTGGGACGACAGGATCACCGGCAGCGACTGCAGGAACAGCGGATAGCTCGCTCTGAACAGGTTGCCCTCGAAGCGCAGGCGGTACGCCGTGTAGTACGCCAGCGGGATCAGGCAGAGGTCGAGCAGCACCTCGGCGACCCGCCGCTTGTACATGAAGTTGGCGAGGAGCGGAGTCACCGCCCCGGCCCGCACCGCCTGGTCGTCGTCTTCGTACACGCGGATCCGCGCGAGATACACGGCGAAGATGATCATCGCGATGACGAAGGTGAGCAGCACGATCACCGACCAGCTCTGATCGTGCCGCTCCAGCAGGAGCGACGTCGCACCGCCGGCCGCGGCGAGCATCCACAGCGTCGCGACGGCGCGCGGCTCGGAGAGCCCGAGCGCCACGAGCCGGTGCGACGAGTGATCGCGTCCTCCCTGCGACGGCCTGCGGCCCGACATCAGCCTCGCCGTGGTGACCAGCGTCGTGTCGAAAATCGGAATCAGCAGCAGCAGGACCGGCGCCGCGACCACTGAGAGGACGCCCGACCGGCCGTGGTTGGCCGCGCGGCCAATCAGCGTCAACGCTGCGAGGTTGAAGCCGAGAAACAGGCTGCCCGCATCGCCCATGAAGATCGAGGCCGGGTGCACGTTGTAGACGAGGAACCCGGCCGTCGCGCCGAGCAGTGCGGCCAGATACAGTCCCGCGGGCACGGCGCCGGGTTGCCGCGCGAGCCCCATGAGCAGGAACGCTCCCGCGATCAGCGTGATGCCGCCGCACAGCCCGTCCATGTTGTCGAGCAGGTTCAGCGCATTCGTGACGCCGACGATCCAGAACACCGTCAGCATCGCGTCGCCGACGAGCGACCGTGTCCATTCCAGGCGGAAGCCGAAGAACAGCAGCGCCGACGCGGCAATCACCTGCGCGATCAGCTTCGTGGAGGCCTTGAGCGCCATCACGTCGTCGACGAGGCCGAACGCCGCGATCAACACTCCGCACGCGACGAGCTCCCACAGGTCGACGGTGAGCCCTCCACCGGCCACCGCGACGACGAGCGTCGCGACGACTATGGCGACGCCGCCGAACAGCGCGGTCGGCTTCTTGTGCCAGCGATCCTCCTGCGGCCTCGCAACGTAGCCGAGCCCGTGCGCCAAGGCGCGACAGAGGGGCGTCAGCACGAGCGAGAGGCCGAGCGCGATGAAGAAATGGGTCGCGAGTCCGGTCATGCGGAGACATCGCGGATTGTAGTACTAACGCCAGGCTCGCGCCAGCAACTTCGCAGAGGCGGCTCAGCAATAAAGCGTCAGGGCGGCGACACCGTGATAGTCGCAGCGCCGCTCGGCGGTCGGTCCACGAAGTCCCAGTGGACGAAGAGTCCAAGCTCGCGATTGTCGGGAAGACCGAGGTCGCGCGGACGAACGACGCGGCTGACCCAGGTCTGCAGCAGGACGCGCGGCCGGCCCGTCGGCAGCTGCACGTACTTCGTGATCGGCGCGACGCTGTTCAGCGTCGTCTCGAGTGCGAGTGCTTCGTCGCACCAGATCCTGACCCGGACCGGATTCGTCCCGATGTCGAAGTGGTTGACAGAGACGACCAGCCGCATCCAGGGTCTGGGAGCGTCCAGCGCGACAACCGCCCTCTTCGCTGCCCACCGGTAGGTCAGGCCACCGGGTCCCATCTCCGGCCGCGCGAAGCCGTACTCGTACGGCAATCCATTCGCCAGCGCGCGTTCCGCGGGACGGAGATCATGACGGGCGGCGAATGCGGTCCCGGCCAGGAACAGGATCAGCAGGGCCGCGCTGCCGGCCTCGATCAGTCGCGTGGTTCGCGGTCGGAAGGCGCTCGTCCGGGTCGTGTCCGCCGCGGTCGCGAACCAGAATGCGATGGTCCAGAACGTGAAGGCGACCGCCGCGTTCTGGGCCGGCATGCCGACCAGCGAGATGAGCGCGAAGGCGACGAGCGCCGCGCGCAGCACGTCCGCGGCTGGCCGTCGGTCCGCCGGAACGGGTGCCGTCGTCAGGAACACGCCGAACAGCGCGACCCAGGCGATCCAGCCGACACTGCCGAGCACGCCAAACTCGGCGAGCTGATGGCGAAACCAGTTCTGTGCGTTGTCGGGCGGCAACGGACGCACGCCTGCCGCCTTCGAGTACTCGGGGACCAGAACCTGGAAACTTCCGACGCCCACGCCGACCAGCGGGTGCTCGAGAACCATCGCCGCCGCCGCGGAACCGTATCCGTTGCGGGTCCACATCTCGCGCAGGAACACCTGGGCTGAATGAAGCGATCGTCCAGGCAGCAGGTTGGTCAGCCGGCGTACCGGACCGACGACCGACACGTCGAGCGACGCAACCAGCGCAACGAGCACGACGACAGCAGCGGCAGTTCCGATCAGCTGTTTGCGCGGAATACTCTGTCCGGGCGAATGCCCTCTCAGGGCGAGCCAGACGACCACCAGCAGCGGAATGCCACCCGCCACCACTGCCGTCCGCGACCCGGAGCCCCAGACCGCGATCCAACCCAGTGTGACCAGCGGCATTGCCAGCCACCATCGCTGCCGCGTCCCCTCGAGTGCCCACGCAAGAACGCCAGCCGTGCCGAGCGCGGCGACGGTCCCGAATGCGTTGCCATCGAGCATCGTTCCGGATGCCCGGCCGAAGTGGCCGAACAGACCGCGGTTGAGGAAATGGATGTCGCCCAGCACCTGATACGCGGCAACGGCAGATGCGACGCCGCAGCTCAAGGCCAGGGGTAGAAGCACGAACCGGTCGAAGCGCTCCTTGTCGGCGCCGATGGCCGTGAAGAGCCAGTCGAACCACAGGATGCCCAGACCGAGAATGGCTGCGACGTTCAGAATCCACACGACCGCCACGGGGCTCATGCGGGCGAGCATCGGAGGATAGAAATCGATTTCCCGCATCACGATCAACGGCCACGCGAGCGCGATCGTCAGAGCCCATAGAATCAGCGCCGGCCGCCAGCGCGGCGGCACGCCCCAGCCCGAATGCACCGCCCGCGGCGCGAGGGCCCCGAGCAGCGCGGCCATCCAGATGACGCCGTGCTCGGCGAGATATCGTCCGTGGCCGATCGCAACCGCGGCGGGAAAGACGTACGCGAAGAGCAGCACGATCCCCACGGCTACGGCGTCGAAGGCCACGGCGACGCAGGCAGCGCCGAAGAATGCGACGGCTGTGAGGACCTGCAGCTGCGGCCAGGCTCGGGCGGCCTGGGTCGTCAGAATCGCGAGCGCGGTTCCAACCGACACGATGACGATCAGGCGCGAAGCACGCTCGATCACGGCGCCGCACCCGCGCCGCCGCGCTTCTCTGCGAGCGCGGTCGCGTACAACCGGTCGATATCGTCCACGAGCCGCTCGGATCCGAAGCGGGCAGCGGCGCGCGTTCGTCCCACGCGGCCCATTCGGCAGCGCGCTTCCCTGTCGACGGCCAGCCGGACCATCGCGGTGGCAAGCCCATCGACGTCTCCTGCGGCGACCAGCAGCCCCGTCTCGCCTTCGTCGACGACGTCCGGCACGCCGCCGACGCGCGTCGCCACGACCGGCCGTCCGGCCGCCATCGCCTCGATCACCGCGACAGGCGTCCCCTCGTTCCGCGACGCCAGCACGCAGACGTCGATCGTCTCGTACAGATCGACCAGGTCTTCGCGCCATCCGAGCAGTCGGACCCTCGAGGTCAGCCGCCGGGCGGCGACAAGCCGTTCCAGCTCAGGCCTCACGGGACCGTCGCCGGCAATCACAAGGGAGGCGTTGGGAACCGTGTCCAGAAGCCTGGCGAAGGCGAGGACGAGCGTCGGAAGGTCCTTGATCGGCACGAGGCGCCCGACGTAGCCGAACACGATCCCCTTCTCGTCGATGCCCAGCTCGCCTCGAAGCGAGCGCGCGCCGGCGCCAGTGCCGGCGAGGAGCGGCAGCAGGTCGAGGCCGAGGGGGACGACAACCGCCGCGTCGGGCCGACCGATGCCGAACCGGCCGACGATCTCGTCGCGCTGGGATGGTGAAATGGCCACGATGCGGTCGGTTGCCCGAGCCAGCATCCGTTCGACGCCGCGGACGAGTCGGTTGGCGACCGGCCCGAAGTACCCGTCGAGGACGTGACCGTGGAACGTGTGTACCACCAGGCATCGCCGCCGGCGGCGCCGGGTGGCATTGAACGCTGCCGCGGCGATCCGCCCCAGCGCGCCGGCTTTCGCCGTGTGCGTGTGCATGACGTCGGGCGCCTCGCGGAAGGTCGTTCTCAGGAGCTGCAGGAACGCGCGCGCGTCGCCGAGCGGGCTGACGCGCCGCCCGAGGTCTTCGATCTTCAGGGCCGGCACGCCAGCGTCGGTGGCGAGGTGTTCCAGGCTTGCCTCATCGTCCCCGACCGTGCCGTGGACGAGGAGCGTCTGATGACCGCGGGCGCGCAGGCCGCGATCGAGGAGGACGACGTGCCGGGCCGGGCCGCCGACATTCAGGCGTGCGATGACGCGAAGGATCTTCACCGCAGTTCTTCGGCTGCGCCTCCGGTTCGAAGGCTGATTTCACCCGGACAGTGAAGGCAGAGACCAGGCGGAGCACCGCGATTGTAGGATGAACGCGCAGCGGGCGCCAGGGAACCACCCCACCAGATTGGCCAGATGCCCGATTCTCGAACGAGTGGCGCGGTAATTTCGATTACCAAAGCGTGAAGGACATGGCGGATTACGGGCCAAAATCCGCGTTTTTCGGCCGTATTTCGACCGTCGAGGTTCAGGCACAGCCATTGCTGACCACCCCGGCCATGCGACGCCGATCTTCTGCTCTGGGCGTCCTCGCGCTGCTGTTCGCGCTGGCTGCGGGACGCAATGTTTCGGCTGCAACTGCGACCCTGACGGTCGCCTGGGACCCCATTAAGGATCCAAACGTCAAGGGGTACATCGTGTCTTACGGCACGACATCGGGTGTGTACCCTACTCACATAAATGTTGGCAATCAGAACACGTACACCATCTCGGGACTGACCAACGGCGTCACCTACTATCTCGTCGTCCAGGGGTATTACGTGTCGACCGAACCGGGCGCCATGTCGGCGCCGGTCTCGGGCATCGC
>JBLMXQ010000057.1:0-18121 GCA_050257855.1 Betaproteobacteria bacterium
GTGCAGGATCGGCTTCGCGATTCGGTCATTCTGTCGTTGACGCGGCTCAGTGGGCCTGCCAGATCAACGGGCAAGGATACGGCGTGCTTCGAGAGCATCATTCGGCGCGATCACCCTTCGCTCGAATCACTGCTGGCAACGCTTCGGGAACAATGCACGACGATCAAGGCGTGGCGAAATCAGAGGATCGCACACCGTCAATTCCAGCCCGGAGATATCGAACCACTCATGCGGCGTGAGGTTGCCGCCGCGATAGACACGGTCGAGCACCTGATGAACGAGATCGGGATGAAGAGCGAACCCGTTCCGTGCGACGTTGAACACCTGATCGCGTTGATCTCTTGACGGCTACGCAACCGGGAGCGGCCCGCCGAGCGCAAAGTCTCGGGCGACAGGTGCGTTTCTCATTGGGGACGCCAACCTGTTGCGGGCGGCGACAGGCTCGTTTCTCACTGGGGACGCCAGCTTCCCGAATCAATCACTTACAGTCGGCGCGGCGGTTCCACGTTTCTCGCCTCGTGCCGGTTCTGGTCCGCCTTGTTCACGACCTCAGCCATCAGGCCGCGAGTGATCTGTCCGAATGCACCAGCACCTGCGAGTCTCAGCGCCAGACGAGGCCGACCTGTACCGATGGTTGGTGCCCGGTATATGGCCTGCCTGCATGCCTGAGCGTGTCGCAATACGACTGAGGCGTTCCCAGGAAACCGCAATCGGTCCGCCCGATCTGCGCGAAGTAGTCCTGCGCGCTCACTCGAAGGCCGATTCCGTTTCGGAACCCCACTTCGACGCCAGCGCCGACCATCGGGTCGGCATCTTCGCCCCACGCGTAGCCGCCGAGGACAAAAGGGCCGAACTGGTCGGTGGCCCAGGAGGCTGACCTGGGTGATTGGGCCACCGCGTCCCGCGACGCCGATTTGGGCGGTGACTTTCGTACGGGCCGAGGTGTGTGTCGGCAGCTAGGCTCATGAACGACCCCGACGTCGAGTCAACGGCGGCATTCTCAGCGACTTGAGGGATCGGAGCCGGATCTCTGCTGTCAGTGGGAACCGGGCGCGGTCGCCGGAGCGGCGCGGCCGGCGAGCCAGAGGTCGCCCTCCTCCCGCGCGTCGAGCATGTAGATCCACTTCCCATCGGCACTCAGGCGTGCGATGCCGCCGTCGCGACCGAATCCCTGCGCCAACGTGGTCAGCGTTTCAGTCTCCGCGTCGACGAGCAGGATCTGCTCGCCCCAGCGCACGATGGCGCGTCGGCCGTCGGGCAGCCACGAGAGCGTCGGGTAGACCGCGCCTCCGGGCGGTATCGGCAGATCGACGCGCACGAGGCGATTTCGTCCCGTGGCCAAGTCGATGAGTAGCAGCCCGCCGACGAGCTCTCCGTTCGATCCGATGAGGCTTCCGCCCACCCTGCGACCGTCCGGCGACCAGGACGTCGCGTACACCGACACTGCGTCACCGCGGTCGACCGGTATCTCCTCGACATCCGACGCCGAGACCGGCCGGTCCGACACCGGCATTCGAACGACCCCGTTGCCCATCGTGATGATCATCGATCTGCCGTCGGGCGACCAGGTCGGGAAGTAGACCCGACCCTCCAGGTTCGTCCGCTGGCGCAGATCGCTGCCGTCGCGGCGGACCGTCCAGATCTCGTAGCGGCCGCTCCGATTCGAATAGAACGCGGCCATCCGTCCATCGGGTGACCAGACCGGCCAGCGATCCTTCGCGAGATCGTCCGTGAGCTTGCGCAGGCCGGTGCCGTCGCTGCGCATGACGTAGACGTCCTCCGGCGTGTCCATCGTCCGGAAGAGCATCCAGCCATCGGCCGTCAGATCGAGACCGACCGCGGCAATCGTCGTGTCGAACAGCCGTTCCGCCGGGCCCGTGACCCGGGCTGTCGTCGTGTCGAACGGCAGGCGCGTCACCTGGGCCGTTCTCTGGCTCGTGCGATAGGCGAGGCGCCGCCCGTCCTTCGCCCACGACAGCTGCCCGCTCCAGCTCGTCGGCAGGTGGATCGGCTCGGGCGCTCCCAGTGGTTCGCCGCTCTTCTCGTCGATCGCGACGCGCCACGGGTGGGTCGCTCCGCTGCGATCGCTCACGAAGTCGAGGTGACGGCCGTCGGGTTCCCAGGCCGCATCCCAATCGACGCTCGCCTGGTCGGTGACGCGCTGAGGATCGCTGCCGTCGGCGGCGATCGTCCACACATCGCGGATTCCGCTGGCGAGATCCATGGCCCAATAGGCGATGCGAGCCCCACTGCGCGACCAGGCAGGTTGCACAGCGTCTCCCGCGAAGATCCGGCGGGGCTCGCCGCCAGAGGCCGGCACGACCCAGAGCTCGCTCCGCTTCTCGCGGATGCTCGGATCGGAGCGTCCTTCGGTGCCGAACACGATTTCTCGACCGTCGGGCGACCACGACGGATTGTCGCCGAACGAGGTCAGCCGCCGCACCGACTCGCCCGTGGCGCCCATGACAAACAACCCGCCACCGCCACGTTCCGACCGAAACGCGATAAATCGTCCGTCCGGCGAGAAGGCGGGATGATCTTCGTCCGCCGGCGAGTCCTCGGTGAGGTTGATCGCCTTCTGCCCGTCGACCCGCAGCAGGAAGAGATCCCGGTCGCCGCCGTCAATCGCCGTGTAGACCACGAACTCGCCGTCGGGCGAGAGGCTCGGTGACGACTCGAGCCCCGCCTGATAGGTCAAGTGAGTGAACGCGCCGAGACCGACGTCGGCTGCGGCGCCAGTCGCAGAGGATCCACGCGAGGCCACCCTCGTCCCGAGGAGATACGCGCCAGCCGCCACTGAAACCGCGACGATCGCGGAGATCGTCATCGCCTTCGCTGGAAATCCGTGCCCGCTCGAGCCCGCCGCCGCGACGCCGACGTCACTGCCGCCGATTTCTTCGAGCGCAATGCGCGCGTCTCCGATGTCGCGCAGCCGGCGCCGCGGATCGCGATCGAGACAGCGTCGCACGAGTTCTCGGAGGCGAGCCGGCGTCGAACCCGGGAGTTGGTCGAGATCGATCGGCTTGCGCATGACCGCCGAGAGGGTGTCGACCATGCTCTCGGCGGCGAACAGCGGCTCGCCGGCGAGCATCTCGTAGAGCACCACCCCGAACGCCCAGATATCCGCGCGCTTGTCCACGGCCCGGCCGCGCGCCTGCTCGGGCGCCATGTAGGCGGCCGTTCCAAGGATCACCCCCTTCTCGGTCATGGCTGGCGAGGTGATCGTCGGCGACATCGAAGCACTCGCCGAACTGGACGGACCGGCGGGGTCGAGGGCCTTTGCCAGGCCAAAGTCCAGCACTTTCACGGTGCCATCCTCACGGACCTTGATGTTCGCCGGCTTCAGGTCACGGTGGATGATGCCCTGTTCGTGGGCCGCTTCCAAGGCTTCGGCGATCTGCTTGGCGATCGGAATAGCCTCATCGACCGGGAGCCGACTCCGGACGAGTCGGTCCGCGAGCGTCGCCCCCTCGACGAACTCCATCACCAGCGCGGTGGTCTCGTTGCTCCGCTCCAGACCGTGGATCTGCGCGATGTTCGGGTGGTTGAGGCGGGCCAGGACCTCCGCCTCGCCCTGGAATCGGGCCAAGCGTGCGGCGTCACCGGCCAGCGAGTCCGGCAGCACCTTGATGGCGACGAGCCGCTTGAGGTTGGTATCCGTAGCTCGGTAGACCTCCCCCATGCCGCCGGCCCCGATGGCAGCCTCGATGAGGTACGGCCCGACCCGGGCACCTGTCTGGAGTGGCATCTCTTGGTGTGGGCGGGATTATACGGGAGAGGGCCGCTCTGAGGCTCGGCCGGCGGCAAGCGCCTCACGCGGAGATGACTCCCATCCGCTTGTTCCAACCCTGCTTGGGATGTAGGCCCGGTTGACCAAGTCGCTGTAAAAGCAGGCTTTCTCACGCGGCCGACGCCGCTTTCCTCAGCGTCTCGAGGTTCTTCAGCAAGCTTAGTAGCTGGTTCCAACTCGGAGGGCTCAGGGACGCCACATCATGTATGTCAGCGAGCCCGTCGATGAGTCCCGTTTTCACCACAGCGTCAGCCTTGATGAAGTCGGGCATCTGCCATTGCGGTTGACTTCCAGCTCACGCTCGCGGATGGCCTCAACCATGCTCGCGGGCTGCTCCTGTCCCATCGCGATGGAGCCAACGAGCTTCTGAATCTCGCCACGCAGACGGTCGCGGTCTGCCGCGAGCCTGCCGATGTTGTTCGACGTGCCCTGGGCCACCATCGCCAGCAGTTCTTCGATGTAGCGGCTGCCAAGGATTTCGCCCTCAATCCTCTCCAGCACGTTCGTCGAGTGGGACATGACCGAGCAGGATGCCATCGACATTCTCACGATGGCTTCCCTCACCCACCGAAAGCTGGATAAGGCCACTCGGAGGCCCTGACCACGTCCAGGCTTCGACTTCAGCGATTACGACGGCCTGCCGGAGGAGCTGACGCCGCAATGGTTGGCTGTCTTCTCCTATTCGCCGCGGCAGAGTTGCGCTCCAGCGCCCACAAGCCATACCGTCTGCGCAAGCACGATCAACCCGGCGCCGTGAACATCCATCCGCAGATGCCCTATGAAGATGCCCAGGATCAGAAGCGGTGCCATCACGCACCCGTAGATGGCAATGCCTCGCCCCAATCCACCATTCCGCAGTATCGATATTGACCATAGGACTACAGCAGCAGACACCGCGATCGTGAAGATGCGCATGAACGCCTGATTGATCTGAAAGATGGAGTCGATCACAATGTGCCACTGTGAGGCGGCGGCCGGAACGTCTCGCGCCATTCGTAGCATGATGTTGGGTTCGATGAACCCGCTGATGGCTGCCGCGATCAATGCTGCAATAAGAGCAATGCCATAGGTGACGAGGCCCGCGAACGCGAGGCGATCTGGCGCTCGAAGTCGAAGGGCGAGGCCGCAAGCGCCCAGGAAGAGAATCGCGAAGCTGACGATGCCGACGGAATGAGCGGCGCCGGAGACGAGTGCCAGACGTTCATACCCAGGACGAGTGACAATGCCGGTCGCCGTCGGATGAACAGCCATTGTCAAGATGGCGCCAGCGGAGCCACCAATGAGGGCAATACCTGATTTGCGGTTGTCTGTCATGGCGCCACCGTAGAAGAAAGGCAGTGCGCGGCGCTAGCGGCAATTCGTGCTTGGAGACAGATACAGCACAAGAAGAGATGTTATGTCCGAAAACAATGACGTCGTGAAGGCGCCTGTGGTGAGAACGACTGCGAGAGTCGATCGGCGAATCCTGCGCACACGTGATGCGCTCGGGGATGCGCTCATTTCGTTGATACAGGAGAAGTCTTTCGATGAGGTCACAGTCCAAGAGGTTCTGGACCGCGCAGGAATTGGACGCTCTACATTTTATGCGCACTATAGCGACAAGGATGACCTGTTCTTCAGCGACGTAGAGGATTTCTTCGGACTGATGGCAACCCTCCTAAACCGACAAGGCGCAGCCGTGGAGCGAGTCGCGCCCGTGCGGGAACTATTTGCGCATGTATCAGAGGCCAGGGGTTTGCGCGCCGCGCTGGTGGCCTCCGGCAGGATGCATGAGGTCCTGGAACTTGGCCGTGGGATATTCGCAGCTTCTATCGAGCAGCGCCTTGTCGTTGCTGGAGCGGAGATCGAACCATCGCTACTCAAACCGCATGCGCACGCGCTCGCGGGAAGCCTATTCGCCTTGCTTGATTGGTGGCTCGATCATGCCATGACCATGCAGCCAGAAGAGGTCGACGCTCTGTTCCACCGCATGGTCTGGACGGGCGTTCGGCCCCGCATTCCTTGAGTGGTCTTCCTTCGCCCAGTTGCATGTTCACCGTTACGGCTCTGGCAGGCGCGCCACCTTCGGTTCTGAACGGACCGTCTGCTTCCACTCAGCGGCGCGCTTTGTCGCGAGCGTCGACGCCGTTACTCTCATCAGCAGCTCTTGGGAACGCCGCGTCACGTGAGTTCTTCAACCGCGATCGGCGCACCAACACAACGAGATGGACACCCGGGCCAGCCCTCCCCGCGGTAGCGCCCAAGTAGCGTGCCCACTGCGACGATCACTCGAAACAGCACGGCTTGAATCGGCCGCGGCATGATCAGTAAGGTCTGCGTATGACGATGCCGTAAGAGGAGATGGGCCATGTAGAAGAGCGGAGGCCGGCCGGCCGAGCCTGCGTTGAGGACGTCGAAGATCGCTTGAAGAAATCGGTCCAAGTCCACTGCGGGCCGCGCATAGCCTTCGAACACCAGGGGTTCATTCCCGTCGTTCCACCACCGGTGGGCCGATCCGCGAGGGAGCGACACCTGCTCTCCCGAGCCTGCGGTGAATCGGCGATCATTGAGCACAGCCGACAGCGTGCCGGACCTGACAACCCCTTCTTCATCCTCCGCGACGTGAATATGGAGAGGAGGCCCTTGCTGACGTGGGGGGAGCGAACCTTTCAATTCCAGCCACACTTCGTCGCCCCGCTTTACACGCCGCATCGCCAACCGCTCGCCGCTATGCCGATTCTCGATAGTCAACTCGCGAACACCGCTGTCGGCCATCAGGCTCTCCAGTTGTGACGGGCGCCCAGGCTTCCCTTCCAGGCCATCCGATTCGACGAGTCGCATTATAAGCCCGTGGCCAGAAGTTACTCGCACGTCGGCCCGCATTGGAGCGCGAGTGAATGAAGCGTTGAAGCACTGAGTAGTCGCGAAGTGTTTGCCGACGCACCCGAGTTGCGTCATGCCGCTCGTTTCAGAATCACCGTCACCACTCGAGCAGTTCTGGCGGGGAACGCCACCGCCTGCAAAACCGCGGCGTCTACGTCTCGAACAATTGGCGTTGGGGACGCCATCTCTGTATATACGTCTCCAGTGGGAATGCCTGGGGACGCCATACCTGTCACGGTCCATTCCGTCACATGGGTAATCGTTCAACTCCGGAGACGTGGCTGACAGTTTCGGATCAAACGGATAGTCGATCGCTTCGAGCCGGCACGTCTCGTCGTCGAAGTAGCCCAAATCGCAGCGCTGAAAACCGGATGTGGGATCGAGACGAGGCCGCGCCTCTGCGGGCCTTCTGGGAGTCGTGGCGGTCCAGGTCGCTACTTCAGGCGATTTCCTGCCACGGGGCACTGACCGGTGGGGTGCACGCCAGGGCCGCCTCAATCGCCGCGAACTCGGGCGCGAGGTGATTGGGTCTCGGGACAGGCTGACGTGGGGTCCCGGCTGCACCTGCCCGCTGCCTCAGGTTTGCTGTCGGACCCGCGACTGCGGCAGCGGCACGGGCCAGCCGGAGCTCTCGGGTCAGTTCGACGAGGCGCAGCAACTGGGCGTCCGCGATCTCCTGATTTCGCGCCTGCGTCACCGTCAGCGCTTCACGCGCCCTGGCCTCGGCCTCGACGGCTGACTGCGCACGCTTGCGTTCCGTCCGGGACTCGGCGCGCGCCTGCTCCAGCTCGCGCCTCGCAGCCTCGAGATCTTTTGCCAGACCCGCCGCGCGCGCGCGCTCGCGATCCGCAGCCGCGGTCAGGTCGGTCATCGCGCGCGAGACCGCCTCGGACGAAACCCGCCGGCCGTCGCCGAGCTTCGCGAGCGACCGCTCGCAACGAGTCGCGACCGCCATCGCGGCTGCGAGCATGTCGTTCAGCTCGAGCTCGAATCGCTCCACCGCCTCGCTTTGGAGTTTTGGCAGTATCCCGAGGGCGGTCGGGTCCGAGTCGCACGTCGCGGCCGTGACGGCCAGATGCATCGTTGACCCGCTACTCATTCGTTCGTCCGACTGCCCGGCCTAACGTGATGGGCTGGCGTCGGGACGCGTCGTGACAACGGCCGTCACCGACGCGGCGGCCGCAGCCCCCAGCACCGTCATGCTGGTGACGGCCCCCATGCCGAACAACCTGAAGCCGCCGCCGGAGCGCGCCGCCGAGCCGGCCAGCGTCAGCACGGAGGTGCTGGCGGATTGACCGGATGCGACTGAAAAGGGTGCGCCGATGCCGAGGACCTTGCGTGAGGGATCGACGACTTCGACGATGTAGCTGCCCGGCTGCACATCCGCGAACACGAACGCGCCCGCTTGATCCGTCGTCGTCGTAGCGACCGTTTCGCCCGTGTCGATGTTTCTGAGCTGGACCTGGGCGCTGGCGAGCGGCTGCATGTTCGAACCGCGTGCCGTTCCCATGACGCTGCCGGAAGACCGCCCGGCGGCGAAGACGCCCGATTCAAGACCGAATGCCAGCATGAACACGAGACCGATCGACACAACCTTGCGCATATCCTCCACTCCAGGCTAGCCGCAAATCCGCGCTCATGCGCGCAGCAATCCCCAGGCCAGCGTTCCGGCGGGGCGTCACGTGAAATCGTGGGAGATTCCACGAACGTCGAATGGAGAAAATCCAGGCGAGAGATTCAGAACTGTAAGTCGATTACGGAAGTGCAGCCGCCCTTTCGCTCGGGCAACGGAATGGTGCCGAACGGCACGCCGGATTTCTCATCGCCTTACATCAATGGCCGCTCGGCCCAACATGTCGGACCGATTACAGTTCTCGACTGAAAGACCGGCGCCGTTCTCATGATCGTGTGCGTTCGATGGCGCTAACTCGTTGGAGGCGTTCTGTGTTCAGGGAAAGGTTCCTCACGGAACATATTTTGCGGTCCGGCGCTTTCGGAAGGGGTCATGCGCCGACACTCGGGTTTGCTGAAGATTGCGCTGTTCATCGCCGTGTTGACGTGCGCGTCCTCGACGCTGTACGCGCAGACGTTGGCGTGGGATCCGAATCCGGAAACCGACATCGCCGGCTACAAGGTGTACGAGGGTACGCAGTCCGGCGTCTATTCGACGATAGTCGACGTCGGCAACGTCACGTCATACGCGCCGCAGGGCGTCGACTGGACGCACTATGCGTATTTCGCCCTGCAGGCTTACAACACGTCCGGCATGTCCAGCCCTCTCTCGGCGGAGGTCGTGTGGACGCCTTCGTCGATAACGACCTTCAACAGCCTGACGTCGAGCAGCGCGTACCCGCTGGTGGCGGGCTCGCCGGAGACGTGGACCGCATCAGCGACCAACAATCTCGGCCCGGTCGAATACAGGTTCTATCTGTACAAGAAGACCTCGTGGACGCTCGTCCAGGACTACAGCACGACCAACACGTACACGTGGACGCCGGCGGACAGTGATGTCGGCACGCCGTACTACCTGCAGGTCTGGGTGCGCGCGGTGGGTTCGACGGCAGCCTACGAGACCTGGGGCGGGACGAATTCCTTCAGCGTCGCCCCGGCGCCGCTCACGCTGACCTCCGACGTCGACTTCCCCACGCCGGCGGGCAACGAGGTCAACTGGACCGCCACGCTCAATATTTCGAACCCGGGGACGCCCGAATACCGGTTCCAGGTCGTCGACCTGAGCACGAACACGACGACGGTTCTGCGGGATTACTCGTCGAGCAATCAGGCCCAGTGGGTGCCGCCTGCCTCCGGCCAGTTCGTGGTGCAGGCGCTGGAACGCCAGGTCGGCAGCACGGCCGCCTACGATCTGATCGCGAGCACGTCGGCGCTGACCGTCGCGTCGACGCCCATCACCGTCGAGTCGCTCTCGACGCCCACGACGTTCCCGGCACCCACCGGAACGCCGATCCCGTGGACCATACGGATCAAGGGCGGCGTGACCGGGCCGATTGAGTACTCGTTCTGGCTGTACTCCACGACGACCGGATGGCACAACGTGCAGCCCTACGGGCCGAGCACGACGTTCACCTGGACGCCGGCGCTGGCTGACGCCGGGGACTGGGCGCTGCAGGTGTGGGTGCGAAACAACGGTTCGACCGCGTTCTACGACGCGTACACCGGAACGAACGTCTTTCACATCTATCAGGCCAACCTGCAGCTGACGACGCCGACGCTGTTCCCGGCAGCGGTCGGCACGACGGTGACGTGGACAGCAGACGTTCCAGATCCCGGCGTCACCATGGAGTACGAGTTCTGGATGTACGACTCGTCCACGTCGAAGTGGTCGCTCGCCCAGGGATACGGCACTAAGAACACGTACGCGTGGACACCGCTCGTCACCGGAACGTTCGGGCTCCAGGGGTGGGCGAGACACGTGGGTTCGACGTCTCTGTACGAGGTCTACAGTTCCACCGGCCTGTTCGGCATCGTGTCCCAGCCGGCCCAGATGGTGTCGCTGACCTCCAACGTCACGCTGCCGGCATCCGCCGGCACGACCATCACGTGGACCGCCGGAGCGACCGGCGGAACGGCGCCGCTCGAATACCAGTTCTGGCGCCAGGACGGCGGGAACTGGATCATGGTGCAGGACTACAGCGCGCAGAACACGTACACCTGGAGCACCACTGCGGGAGACGTGGGCCAGCACGCGATTCAGGCGCGAGTTCGCAGCGTCGGTTCCGGGGTTGCCTACGAGTCGCAGATGACGACGGCGGTGTTCGACATCCAGTAAGCCGTCGCCAGACTCTGGCGACTACAGCAGCTCATCCAGCAACGGTCAGGCCTGGACGCGATCTTCGTCGTCGCGTCCAGGCGCACTCCGCCAAAACCCTTCTCCACCCGGTCCGACCTCGAATCGTCAGAAACGGCATCCGTCTGCCCTCAGGAAGACAAATCGTTTCCGCGGCTCAGACAGTTCTCACCAGACCCGACGAGTTGCCGCCTCCACTCTTCCGTCCAAGTCGTTGCAGCGGCGTCGGTTCGTAACAGTACGCCGATCCTGCGCAGGCTGGCACCTGCGTTGATGAACAACCGATCGAGTCGTTCGCCGCGATGGCGGCCGCGGAGCGGGAGCAAGCCGCTCCGATTTCCGTTGCGAAGCGTGACGACGAACTGGCCTCCGGGAGGTTTCCGGGGGCGCATCCACGTCCGGCGCGAACGCGCCGGACCGGAGGTTCGTCATGGTGCGTTTCGCCGGGCCGTTCCGCGCCGCAACAGCGGTCCTTCTCGTCGCCGCACTCTCGGGCCCTGCCGCAGCGCAGGGTCAACGCGACCCGGCTGCGAACTCCGTCCAGGCCGTCGAGTCCACCCAACCGGCCACGGCGCCCGGCATTCGATCAATGGAACGACGGCCCACGGCGCTCGTTCCGCTCTACGCGTCGTTTGCGGCGCTGCAGGTCCTGGACGTCCTGTCGACGAACTACGCGCTCGCGCGCGGCGGGAGCGAGGCGAATCCCGCCCTGCAGGGACTCTCGGGCAGCCCGGTCGCCCTGACGGCGGTGAAGGCGGCGGGAACGGCGGGCGTCATCTACGCGAGCGAGCGCCTGCGAAAGAAGAACAAGGCCGCGGCAATCGTCCTGATGATCGCCGCCAATTCGATGATGACCTGGGTCGTGCAGCACAACTACCGACTGCCGCGCTGATCAACCGTTCCAGCTCACGATCGAGGCGAGCCGGCGAAGGACGCCTGGGCGTTGCGGAGGACCTGACGCCTCCTCGAGCATCGTCAGGCATTCGTCGATCGAAGCAGCCACGCCCATTCCGAGCTTCGCCGCCTGTCGCGCCGCGACGTCGTTCCGCCCGCGGACGATCAGAATGGGCATCGCCGTCGAATCCGTCTTCACGTCGACGCAGTTCCGCGGGCTGTCGTCGACGTGGTGGGTCAATCGAAGCGCGTTGATCGCGGCCCCGCGCGTCCCGGCAATCACGACCACGCTCGGCATGTCGAAGCCCTGCTGTGCGAGCCACCGCTGGGTCTGCCGCTGAACCGTGTCGCCCGCCGTGGCGGGTCTCTGGGTGATGAAGACGACCTCCCAGCGATGTCTCAGCATCTGCCCGTGCAGGCGTCGCACCGCCCGCGGATCGGTGGGCTTCAACGTCGTCCAGAAGTCCTCGGTGGATCGAATGCGCTCCCAGACGGCGCGTCGACGCCGGCCGATCTCCTTCGCGCTCCCCTGCGCCGGCGCATCTGCCGCAATCCCTTCGGACGTCGGTTCGGCTTCGTGATCGGCACCGGGCAGCGCACTCTCCCCGCCGGGGCCGAACAGATCGCGCTCGATCTCGCGAAATGCCGACTCGAAATCGGCGAGCACGCCGTCCATGTCGAAACCCACCCGCATCATGCAGCCTCCCGGTCGCTCAGGCGCTGTCGGCGCCGGTCGCCGTGGTGCCCGGCAGGCGCACGACGCGCAGTCCGTGCCGGCGCACCGGAGCGGCCGGTTCCGCTGCTCGATGCTCATGACCGCCCGCGACGCCGACGTGCGGTCTGTGGAGGGCGATTGCGCAGACCACGGCGAACAGCGCCGCGTTGCCGGGCATCTGCAGACTGAAGTCGACCGTCTCCTGAGAGGCGATGGCCATCAGCGAAGCGATCGCGCCGGCCCTGAGCCACTCGCTGGTCGGGGTGCGGGCTCCCGTCATCGCGCGGCGGACGTCACGGAGGAACACGACCAGGCATACGAGCGCCGGCAGGGCGAAGAGAAGGCCGCCTTCCGCCGCGAGCTGCAGGTAGTCGTTGTGCGCCTGCCCGAAGAAATACGCCATGTCATGGTGCTGGTAGAAGAGCGCCGCCGCCCAATAGGTGTTCAGACCGGTGCCCGTCAACGGAAAGTCGCGCACCACGCCCCATGCGTCCGCCCACGCGCCCTTCCGGTTGTTGAATTCCCCCCAGTTCGCCGCCGCGAATCGGCTGGCGACGAGGTCCGGCCCGGTCCACAGCACGACGACGACCGCCATGACGGCCAGGCAGGCGGCGACCACGAGACGACGTCGCCGGCCGCGGACGCTGCGTGCGGCGAACCCGACGGTGACGAGCATCGACAGAGCGAAGGCCGTCATGCCCGATCGCGACATCGTGAGCATCAGCGACAAGGCCATCAGCACGGCCGCCGAGGCGACCAGAATCAGGCGGTTCGCCTCCGGCGACGCGAACCACAGGACGCGTTGCCGCCAGCCGGGCTTCACCCCCCGCATGCCCTGATCGATGCCCGCGACGAGGAGCGCCAGCGTCAGCGGCAGCGCCATCGCCATCCAGCCGGCAAAATGGTTCCGGTTCACGAAGGGACCGAACGGGATGCCTCCGGATTTCAGCTCCCAGAACCCGTATAGATATCGGTTGGAGAGCGACTTCTGCACGAAGCCGATCATCGCGAGCACCGCGGCGAAAGCGGTCAGGAGCTCGACGAACCGTCGGCTCCCGGCCACGGAGAAGAGCGACGTCGCGCCGACCAGTAGGAGGGCGAGCGAGGCATACAGCGCGAGCGCCGTCCACGTATCGGGCGGCACGACGGACAGAGGGTGAAGCGACTCGATCCCGGCCGCGAACGCGGGACTCAGACGGCTCAAGAGGGGGCCGGTTCGCGGACTGATGGCGGCCAGGAGGCCGATCGGCAACGGCAGGAGTTGTACGGCGATGGCCGCCCCGGTGCCGGCGAGAGCGAACCTGAACGCTCGGCTCGTCCCTTCGACGTTCGCGTGCGCCGCGACGACGAGTCCCGCAACCCCGGACAGCACGCAGAGCGCGGCGAGCGGCCAGTATGCCCATGGATAGACCGCTCCAAACGCCAGGGCGCCCCAGCCGAGGGCCGCGAGGGGCACCAGGCACGCACGGACGGCGCTGCGGTCTGCGAGTTCCGGGTTCTGCATGTACCGTCTCGCTGCGGGCTCAGTGAAGGTCGCGCGGCGAGAAAGTCGGGCGGACGGCCGGGCCCGCGCCCTGCAGCGCCACGTCGAGCGCCGCGAGGTCGGGAACGGCGGCTGGTTCGACTGCCTCGGCGTCGCTCACATGGAGCGGAATCAGCCACCCCCGCCACTGGCAGGTCGTGCAGCGGAACGGACGCTGGACCGACATGTTGCGGCGCATCCGTTCGTGCAGATTCCGCGCCTTCGACCGGAACAGCGTCGGCGCGCCGCAGTTCGGACACGGCTGTTCGACCGACCTGATCGCAGGGCGCGCGGCGGCAGCAGGGGCCGGCTCCTCCGTTACGGCCGGCGCTGCCGGCAGTTCCTGCTCGCCCGCGCTCGAGAGCCCCACCAGCTCGCGCAACGCCGCGAACACCGCCTCGCGCCGACCGTGCGCGCCGTCGCTCTCGATCTGCGCAATCACGCCGGCGAGGTTCTCGCGAGGCGTGCTGCGGCTCGTCACGCGAAGGATCTTCTCGACCGCCGAGGGGCCTACGTCCTCGTCGCGTCCGACGAGCTCCTCGAACAGCTTCTCGCCGGGACGCAGGCCGATGAACTCGATCGGGATCTCTTCGTCCGGGACGAAGCCCGACAGGCGGATCAGATGGCGCGCCATGTCGACCACCTTCACCTGCTCTCCCATTTCGAGCACGTAGGTCGCGCCGCCCTCCGCCTGTGCGGCGGCATGGAGGACCAGTTGCACGGCCTCCGGAATCAGCATGAAGAAGCGGCGGATTTCGGGATGCGTAATCGTCACGGGTCCGCCCCGTTTGATCTGGTCGAGAAAGCGCGGGACCACGCTGCCGTTGCTGCCGAGCACGTTGCCGAACCTGACGATGCAGAACGACGTGCTGCTGCCGACCGCCTGTATCTGGACGATCAATTCAGCCAGGCGCTTCGACGCGCCCATCACGCTCGTCGGGTTCACCGCCTTGTCGGTCGAGATCAGGATGAAGCGGTCGACGCCGTACTCATCGGCCGCCTGCGCGACGAGACGCGTTCCGCGCACGTTGTTCTTGATCGCCTCGCACGGGTTCTCTTCCATCAGCGGCACGTGCTTGTGCGCGGCCGCATGAAACACGATCTCCGGCCGGGTCTCGCGCATCACCTCCGCCAGGCGCTCGGGGTCGGTGACGTCGCCGATGACTGGATGCAGGCCGAACTGCTGACGGGCGTCCTCCAGCTCCATCCGGATGGCGTGGAGGCTGTTCTCGTACCGCTCGAACATCACCAGAGAGGCCGGTTTGAGCCGCGCGATCTGCCGGCACAGCTCGGAGCCGATCGATCCGCCCGCCCCGGTCACCATCACGCGCCGGCCGCCGATCAGGTGCTTCAGCGGATCGCGGGCCAGCCCGATCGGCGCCCGTGTCAGGAGATCGTCGACCGACAGGCTGCGAATCTGCGACAGCTCGATCCTGCCGTCGATCAGATCGCGCAGGTTCGGAACGGTCTTGATCGGAACCTTGAACGGTTCCAGTGTCTTCACGATCGACCGCACCACGACCGGCTCCGCGTCCGGAATGGCCAGGAGCACCTCGTGCGGGCGATGGCGGCTCAGTATCTGCGGCAGATCGGCGCGGGTGCCGAGAACCGGCACCCCGTGGATGCGGTGTCCGACTTTCGACGGATCGTCGTCCACGAATCCGACCGCCCGATATCGCGAGTTGCGGCTGCTCTTGATGTCGCGGACCAGCAGTTCGCCGGCGTCGCCGGCGCCGACGATCAGAATCCGCCTGCCGCGCCTCGGGTGGCTCGCTTCGGCGACCATCCGGCGGCTGAGGCGAACGCCCGCGAGCATCAGCGTCAGCAGCGCCGCGTCCACGATGAAGAGCGACAGCGGATACACCGGAGGACCGGACGGCGCCAGCGTGACCGCGAAGAAGGCCAGCGAGCTGGCCACGACGCCGCCCAGGATCGCCCGGACGTCGTAGACGCTCGTGTAGCGCCACAGCCCCTGGTTCAGTCTGAACGCGAGGAAGGTCGCCGCGCGGAGGGCGACGAGCCACGGCAGCGCCTGCCAGAAGACCTCCCGCGCGGACGGCGGCAGGTTCCAGTCGTAGCGCAGCAGGAAGGCGAGCCAGTTGGAGAGGACGACGAATCCGAGCTGGACGGCAATCGAAGCCGGCCGGCCCGCCCACGCCCCGATCGACCGATGTGAAGTCTGTTCAGGCACGCGCCACCCTCGTCATGTGATCGTGAGCCGCCACCGACGGAGCCTCCTCGACCGCCGCGATGACGGCCGCCTGGTCGTCCGCAGACATGCCCGAGCCGCTCGGCAGGCAAAGGCCCGTCTCGAACAGCCGCGCCGAGACCGCCCCGCCGCGTGTCGGACAGTGGCGGAACGCCGGCTGGAGGTGCATCGGCTTCCAGACCGGACGCGACTCGATGTCCTTCGACTGGAGATGCAGGCGGACGTCCTCCCTGGATGCCCCGAATGCCGATGCCTCCACCGTGATGCAGGTGAGCCAGGCGTTCGAGCGCCCGTAGGCGGGCTCCCGGAGGAAGCCGACGCCCGGCAGCCGCGCGAGCGCCTGTTCATACCGCCGCCGTATGGCCCGCCGCCGCGCGACCTTGCCGTCGAGCGCCTCGAGCTGCCCGCGTCCGAGCGCGGCGAGCAGGTTGCTGAGCCGATAGTTGAACCCGACCTCGGAGTGCTCGTAGTGCGGCGCGGCGTCGCGCGCCTGCGTCGCCAGATGGCGCGCGCGATCGACGAGCGCCCGGCTGCTCGACACGAGCATGCCCCCGCCGCTCGTCGTGATGATCTTGTTGCCGTTGAACGAGAACGCGGCGCACCGGCCGAACGCGCCCGCGGCCCGCCCGCCGCAGGACGCGCCGAGCGCCTCCGCAGCGTCTTCGACGAGCGGCACCCCGTAGCGATCGCACGCCGACTCGATGCGAGCGTAGTCACAGCATTGGCCGTACAGATCGACGGCGATCACGGCTGCCGGAAGACGCCCGCGGCGCGCGCGCCCCGCCAGCTCTTCCTCCAGCAGATCCGGGTCCATCGTCCACGTGGCGGGCGACGCGTCGATGAACACCGGCGTGGCGCCCACATACGTGATGGCGTTGGCCGTCGCGGCGAACGTCAGGGTCGAAGCCAGGACCTCGTCGCCCGCGCCGACGCCGAGCGCCAGCAGCGAGAGGTGCAACGCCGCCGTGCCGCTCGACAGCGCCACCGCGAACCGGACGCCAACGGCCGCCGCAAACTCGCGCTCGAACGCGTCCACGTGGGGACCGAGCGGCGCGATCCAGTTGGAATCGAACGCGTCCAGCAGGAACCCGCGTTCGCGCTCTCCGACGTCGGGCGGCGACAGGTAGATTCTGGACATCAGGCCTCGCCCTCCGGCGTGATCGTGACCTGCACGCGGTACCTGCGGTCGTTCGCCTCGAAATAGGCCGCCTCGTTCACGCGGCTCGTCGTCAGCGCCCGAAGTCGACGCAGCAGATCCGACGCGCGCACGAGGCCGTCCAGATCGATCCGCTGCACCGCGGGTTCGAACAGGTCCCGGCGGCGGTGAAAGGTGGCCTGGGGCTCGGGCTGCGCCGTGCGGTCGATGCGCCCTTCGCGGATGCGGCGCCAGCCTTCGGCGAACACTCGGAGCTCGAGCGCCTTGAGCTTCGAATACAGCGTGTGCGCGGTATCGGCCGGGTCGACGGCAATCTGCTCCTGGTACACGACGTCGCCGTTGTCCAGTCCCTCCGTCATGAAGTGCAGCGTGGCGCCGGCGGGGGTACCGTCGAGGATCGCCCAGCTCGGCGTGTGCCATCCCCGGTTGAAAGGCAGATACGCAGGATGGAGGTTCAGCACGCCCTTCGCGGCGGCCTCCAGGACGGGCCCGCGGATCAGAAACGGAAAGTGCACGCAGATCAGGAAGTCGAGCCGCAGCGCTCGGAGCGCCTCGACGGCGGCTGTGCGGTCCAGGTGACCGGCGCGCACGACGAGAGGAAACAGGCCCGCGTTCTCGCACAGGCCGACGAGCGCGGCGTCGTCCGTCGCACGGCCTTCGTCGGGCAGAATGAGAGCGGCCGGACGGTCTCCGAGCTCCAGCAGGTGGGCCAGTACCGTCACCGCGATGTCGCGGTCCCCGGCGAAGGCGATCCGGAGCTCGTGGTTACCCATCGACTTCGGCGTTTCCTCGAAAATAGTCCACGGTGGCCCGGCCCGGCTGGTTGACGCCGCGCGCCCCGAGCACATCCCACACCGTGCGGGCGATGATGCCGGCGTCGATCGCCAGCGAGCAGCCGTCGACGTACCTCACGTCCAGGGCGAAACGCTGCGGCCACGACAGGCCGTTCCGCCCGCTCACCTGCGCCAGGCCCGTGATCCCCGGCCTGACCTCGTGGCGACGCGCCTGCTCGTCGCTGTAGAGCGGCACGTATTCCATCAGGAGCGGCCGCGGGCCGACCAGGCTCATATCGCCCTTGAGCACGTTCCACAGCTCGGGAAGCTCGTCGAGACTGCTCGCGCGAAGGACTCGGCCCAGCGTCGTGAGCCGCTCGGCGTCGGGAAGCGCA
>JBLMXQ010000058.1:0-5788 GCA_050257855.1 Betaproteobacteria bacterium
TCGATCAGATCGATGCCGTCCGCGAAGCGGCTCGCACGCACCCCAACGATCTGGTGCTCGCCACCACCGCCGCCGACGTCCGGCGCGCGGCCGCCGAGAAGAAGATCGCGGCGCTGATGGGCGTCGAGGGCGGCCACATGATCGACGACGACCTGCGCGTGCTGCGCGACTACGCGGCGCTCGGCGTCCGCTACATGACGCTGACGCACTTCAAGAACAACGACTGGGCCGATTCGTCCACCGACAAGCCCGCGCACAACGGCCTCACCGCGTTCGGCAAGGACGTCGTCCGCGAGATGAACCGGCTCGGGATGATGGTCGACATCTCGCACACCGCCGACAAGACCTTCTACGACGCGATCGAGGTGAGCAGGGCGCCGATCATCGCGTCGCATTCCTCGTGCCGCGCCATCTCGAGCCACCCGCGCAACATGACCGACGACATGCTGCGCGCGCTCGCGAAGAACGGCGGCGTCATCATGATCAACTACGAGGCGAGCTTCCTGAGCGACGAGTACCGCATCGCGAGCGAGAAGAAGGGCGGCGATGTCGTCACGCAGCTCGACGCGATGTCGAAGAAGTGCGGGGGCGACGAGGCGTGCTCGACGCTCGAGACGGCGCGAATCAACCGCGCGGCGATGATGTCCGGCGCCCTGCCGAAGGTGAGCTGGGAGGAGATCGTCGAGCACATCGACCACGCCGTGAAGGTGGCCGGGATCGATCACGTCGGCCTCGGCTCGGATTTCGACGGCGCCACGATGCCGATCGGCATGGAGGACGCGTCGAAGCTGCCGAAGCTGACCGACGCGCTGCTCAGGAAGGGCTACTCGGACGACGACGTCCGGAAGATCCTCGGCGGCAACATCCTGCGCGTGATGGAGCAGGTCGAGAAGACGGCCGCGGGCATGGCCGGGCCGGCGACGCATCAGTGACCCTCGCCACGCACGACACCACGGAGACGCGAAGGACGCGAAGCGCCGCTTCGTGGTAATCGGATGAAATCGACCGCGGACGTGGTGATCGTCGGCGGCGGGTGCATGGGCGCGAGCGTTGCCTACCACCTGTCGCGCCTCGGGATCACCGATGCAATCCTCGTCGAGCGCGAGAGGCTGCTGGCGACCGGATCGACCGGTCGGAACGCGGGCGGTGTACGGCATCAGTTCTCGACCGCGGCGAACATCCAGCTGTCCCTCGAGTCGATTCGTCTCCTCGAGCGATTCGCCGACGAGGTCGGCGCGACCATCGACTTCCATCAGGACGGGTACTTGTTCCTCCTCTCGGCGCCGGAGGCTGTCGAGATCTTCAGGAAGAACGTCGAGTTGCAGCGCCGCATGGGGGTCGCCGTCGACTGGCTCGACGCGGCCGACGCCGAGCGGCTCGCGCCCGGCCTCGACGCGTCGGGCGTCCTCGGCGCCACGTTCTGCGCGCGCGACGGCATTGCCGACCCGAACGGCGTCACGATGGGGTTTGCGAAAGCCGCCCAGGCGGCCGGCGTGTCGATCGAGCGCGATGCCGAGGTGACGGGCATCGACCGCCGGGGAGGACGCATCGCTGCGGTTCACACCAGCCGCGGAACGATCGACACGCGCGTCGTCGTCAACGCCGCCGGCCCGCACGCCCGCGAGATCGGGCGGATGGCGGGCGCAGACGTGCCGGTCTCGCCCTATCGCCGCCACATCTTCATCGCCCAGGCGCCCGAAGGTCTCGCCCGTGGCTCGTGGCGGGTGCCGGCGTCGAAGATCATGGTCATCGACTTCGACACGAGCTTCTACTGCCACCGTGAGGGTGCCGGCATGCTGTTCGGGATGGGCGATCCCGCCGAGCCGTCCACGTTCGATACGACGGTGCGATGGGACTTCCTCGACGAGGTCACGCGGGTCGCGGTCCTGCGGCTGCCCGCGCTGGCCGACGCGTCGATCTCGCACGCCTGGGCCGGGCTCTACGAGATGTCGCCCGACGGGAACCCGCTCATCGGTCGGTCATCCGACGTCGAGGGGCTGTTTCTCGTGAACGGCTTCAGCGGCCACGGCTTCCAGCACTCACCGGCGGCAGGCCGCATCGTCGCGGACCTCGTCTCGGGCCGCGATCCCGGCCTCGACCTGTCGCCGTTCTCGCCTGCCCGGTTCGCCGCCGGACCGGTCGCGGGTGAGCGGTACGTGGTGTAAGAGCCGCTTACGGCTGCCGGCTATCGGCTCTCGGTTCCGCAGTCCCCGGTCCCGGAGTCCCCGGCCGTATGCCAGAATACGGGCATGTTCGACCGGATCGTTGATCGCAAAATCCGCGAGGCGATGGCCGAGGGAGCGTTCGACGACCTCGAAGGACACGGCCGGCCGATCGATCTCGAGGACTACTTCGCCACGCCAGAGCATCTGCGGATGGCTCACTCGATCCTGAAGAGCGCCGGCTGTCTGCCCGAGGAGATCGAGCTCCTGAACGAGATCGCGTCGCTCGAGCGGCAGATGGCCTCGACGCACGACCCGCAGCAGCGGGCGCAGCTCGCCGCGCGTCTCGCCGACGTGAATTTGCGGGTGCGGCTGCTGCTCGAGCGTGTCCGCAGGAAGTGACGCCCCAATGCGCCTCACGCTGTCCTCGTGCGAGGTGCGGTCGTGGCGGACGTCCGACGTCGATTCGCTGGCCCGGTACGCCGACAACCGCAAGATCTGGCTGAACCTGCGAGACGCCTTTCCGCATCCCTACACGCGGTCCGATGCCCAGCACTACATCCGCGCCGTGCGCGAGCGGGTGCCCGAGACGGCGTTCGCGATCGCCGTCGGCGACGAGGCGGTCGGCGGGATCGGCTTCACCATGCACCAGGACGTCGAGCGCGTGTCGGCGGAGATCGGTTACTGGCTGGCCGAGCCGTTCTGGGGCCGCGGCATCACCCCCGAGGCGCTCGTGGCGGTGACGCGCCATGCCATCGAGCGGCACGGTCTGACGCGCATCTACGCCGTGCCGTTCGCCTGGAACACCGCATCGTGCCGCGTCCTGGAGAAGGCCGGCTACGTGCTCGAAGGCCGGCTCCGGCACAGCGCGATCAAGGACGGCCGCATCGTCGATCAGATGCAGTACGCGTTCATTGCGCCCGACAACCACCTAGAACCCAGAACCTAGAACCCGAACCTGTGGGTACCTGCACAACCCTCTCGCCCTGCAAGGAGAGCCGCATGCCCCGCCCGATCCTGGCCGTCGCTGCCGCGTTCACGCTCGTTGCGTCGGCGCCCCTGGCTGCTCAGCGTCCGGCTGCGCCGACACAGCGCGCCGGCGCGGCGGCAGCCGCCCCGTACTTCCCGGGCCGCTTCGACTGGCAGCACCGCAAGCCGGAGGAGGTCGGGATGGATCCGGCCGGCGTGGACGCAGCCGTCAAGCTCGCGATTGCGAGCGAGAGTCCCGGGAACAAAGACCTGAAGATCGATCTGGCGACCACCTTCGGCGCGCGCGAGCCGTACGACACGCCCATTGGGCCGGTCAAGCCGCGCGGCGCCGCCAACGGCCTCATCACGCGCCACGGCTACATCGTCGCGGAGTGGGGCGAGCCGTCGCGAGTCGACATGACGTTCAGCGCCACCAAGACGTTCCTGTCGACCGTCGTCGGCCTGGCCTGGCAGCGCGGCCTGATCCGCGACGTCGACGACTACGCGCGCGACTACATGCCGCCGGGCGTCGACCTGTTCGAGGCGCCGCACAACCAGAAGATCAAATGGGACGACCTGCTGCGGCAGACGAGCGACTGGCAGGGCACGCTGTGGGGCAAGCCCGACTGGGGCGATCGGCCCGAGGGGGACAAGCCGTCCGACTGGCCGAACCGCAAGCTGTGGGAGCCGGGCACGCACTACAAGTACAACGACGTGCGCGTGAACGCGCTGGCGCTCGCGCTGCTCAACGTGTGGCGGCGGCCGCTCCAGCAGGTGCTGCGCGACGAAGTCATGGAGCCGATAGGTGCCTCGTCGACCTGGCGGTGGTACGGCTACGACAACTCGTGGGTGGAGATCGACGGGCAGAAGATGCAGTCGGTCACCGGCGGCGGCCACTGGGGCGGCGGCATGTTCATCGACGCTTACGATCTCGCGCGCTTCGGCTATCTGTTCCTCCGCCACGGGCGATGGAACGGGAAGCAGATCGTCTCCGAGGACTGGATCAAGATGGCCCGCACGCCGGGGCGCGCCAACCCCGAGTACGGCTTCATGAACTGGTTCCTGAACACGGGTCGCAAGCCCCTGCCCTCGGCGCCCGAGTCGAGCGTCACCTTCCGCGGCTACGGCCAGAACATCGTTTATATCGACTGGGACCACGACATCGTCGCGGTCATCCGGTGGATCGGCACGACGAAGCAGCTCGACGACGTGATAGGGAAGATTGTCGGGGCGGTGACGCCAGGCGGGCAGGGTGGACACGGCAGGTAGGGCGCATGGCCGGGGACGGCCTTCAGGCCGCTCTTGATCCGGTCTGGTAGGGGACGGCCTTCAGGCCGTCCCACCCGATGACGCCGTCCCGCTACGCGCTCGCCCGCCGTCCGTTCACGTGCGGCTTGAGAACCGTCGCGATGAAGCGATGGATCGGCGTGTCGATGCCCACCTCGCGGCCGATGCGCACGACGGCTCCGCTCAGCCAGGGCAGCTCGAGCGGACGCCCACGGTCGAGGTCCTCGAGCATGGATGACTTCGACTTCGGCGGCAGGGAGTGCACCATCGCCATCACGTCGTCGAACATCTTCACCGGCAGGGGTACGCCGCGCGCGCGCGCGACGGCGATCGACTCCAGGCACGCCGCCTGCAGCATCGCGAACAGGTCCGGATCCTCGCGCAGCGGTCCGATCGGACAGCGCGTGACCGTCGTCATCCCGCTGAACGTCGACAGCCTGACGAATTTCGACCAGATGTCGGTTTCGATGTGCTCGCTCAGCGTCGCCTGAAACCCCGCGGGCTCGCATGCCTCGAGGAGCCGCTCGAGCCGCGGGCTGCGCGACCCGTCCAGCTCGCCGAAGATCAGCTGGTCCATCGCCGTGTGCCGGATGACGCCCGGCTCGGCGATGACGGCGGCCACGTAGGCCGTGCCGCCAGCCACATGCCCGCGTCCGCACGCCCGCGTCAGCCGGTCGACGCTCTCCACGCCGTTCTGAAAGGGAATGACGACGGTCTCGGGGCCGACGAGCGGCGGCAGGAGGGCGATGGCGCCTTCGGTGTCGTACAGCTTCACCGCGAAGAACACGACGTCGACGGGGCCGATCTCGGCCGGATCGCTGGTGGCGGTCACGGGCCGGAGCTCGATGTTCCCCCTGGGGCTCTCGAGGCGGAGGCCGCGCGAACGAAGCGCGTCGAGATGCGCGCCACGCGCGATGAAGGCGACCTCTGCCGAAGCGACCGCGGCCAGCCGGCCGCCGAAGTAGGCGCCGACGCCGCCGCTGCCGAGGATGGCGATGCGCATAGGATGGCGATCGTAGCATGCGGGCGTGCGCCGGTTGCGGCGCCGGCGCTGCGGACCGAACGATGCCGGGCTGAGAGCCGCCCGTCGGCTTTCGTCTATTCGTAACGGAGCGCGATCATCGGGTCGACGCGCGTGGCCCTGCGCGCGGGCAGGTATCCGGCGGCCAGGGCGACGAGCGCGAGGACGCCGGCGGCGCCCGCGATCGCCAGGGGATCGCGCGCGGACAGTTCGAACAGCTGCGACTGCACGACGCGCGCGGCCGCGAGCGCGATCGGGACGCCCGCGGCGAGTCCAACAGCCACCATCGCGGCCACGTCGTTCAGCACGAGCCGCAACACCGACCGGCGCTCGGCGCCGAGCGCCATCC
>JBLMXQ010000059.1:0-6245 GCA_050257855.1 Betaproteobacteria bacterium
CCCGAGCTTCGTGTTCAGCTTGAGCCGGCCGACCCGCGAGAAGTCGTACTTCTGCGGGTTGAAGAACATGTTCTCGAACAGCGACCGGCTCGAGTCGAGCGTCGGCGGATCGCCCGGCCGCAGCCGCCGGTAGATCTCGATGAGCGCTTCCTCGTGCGTGTGGATCGGGTCCTTCTTGAGCGTCTGGCCGATGATTGGACCGACCTCGTCGCGCTCGGGGAAGAACACCTCGAGGCGGTCGACGTTCTTCTCCTGGGCCATCGAGATGACGCGCGGCGTCAGCTCCTCGTTGGCTTCGAGGATCACTTCGCCGGTTTCCGGGTCGATGACGTCGGCGGCCGCGAACGCCCCTTCGAGCTCGGCGTCGGAGATTTCCACCGCCTCGACGTTCGCGCGCTTGAGCGCCTCGACGGCGTTGCGCGTGATCTTCTTCCCCGACTGGACGGTGAAGTTCTCACCGGGTACGACGATGTCCTTGGCCGCGCGCAGGCCGACCAGGCTGTCGGCGACCGCCCAGTAGATCGCGCCGCCCTTCAGGTACAGCCGGTCGACCGTGTAGAAGCTCCGGATGATCTCGTCGGCGCCGCGCAGGCCGAGGGCGCGGAGGAAGACGGTCGCCAGGAACTTCCGCTTGCGGTCGATGCGGACGTACAGCAGGTTCTTGGTGTCGTACTCGAACTCCACCCAGGAGCCGCGGTACGGGATGATCTGGGCGATGAACAGCGTCTTGTCTTCGGAGTGGAAGAAGGCGCCGGGCGAGCGGTGCAGCTGGCTGACGATGACGCGCTCGGTCCCGTTGATGATGAACGTGCCGTTCTCGGTCATCAGCGGGATGTCGCCGAAGTAGACCTCCTGCTCCTTGATGTCGCGGATGGTCTTCACGCCGGTCTCGGGATCCTTGTTCCAGACCACGAGGCGGATCGTCACCTTGAGCGGCACGGCGTACGTCATGCCGCGCTCCTGGCACTCGTCGACGTCGTACTTCAGCTTGAGCCCGACCGTGTTGCCGCAGATGTCGCAGACGTCGCCGCGGGCGTGGTTCGCCTTGCCGCAGCGCGGGCACAGCACCTCGCGATCGCCGTACGGATCGGCGATGAGCGTCGCGCCGCAGCCGCTGCACGGCTTGCGGAGGTGATGCAGCCCGACCAGCTTCCCGCACTTGCACTCCCAGTTGCCGATCGAGTACTCGATGAACTCGAGCGAGCTGTTCTCCCGGAAGTCGCTGATCGGGAAGACCGACTTGAACACCGACTGCAGACCCGCGTCCTCGCGCTCGCTCGGCAGACGGTTCATCTGCAGGAAGCGCTCGTAGGACTTCTTCTGGATCTCGATCAGGTTCGGAATCGGAATGGTCGTCTTGATTTTCGAAAAATCGATGCGCTCGCGGTAGACGTTCTTGGGAAGGCTGTACATTCTATGGACCTCGAGGAAAACCAGAGCGCTCGCCGACTCGCGCCTCGCGGATCAGCGCGTCGCGAAACCTGCCGGGCTGGACCGGGGGCCGGACGGCGATCTCGCCATCCAGCCCGGGGCCCAGGTCCTACTTGATCTCGACCTTCGCGCCGACGTCCTCGAACTTCTTCTTGATCGCCGCCGCCTCGTCCTTGGGGATCCCTTCCTTGATCGGCTTGGGAGCGCTCTCGACGAGGTCCTTCGCTTCCTTCAGCCCGAGGCTCGTGACCTCGCGGACCACCTTGATCACGTTGATCTTGTTGGCGCCGATCTCGGTCAGCGTGACCGTGAACTCGGTCTGCTCCTCGGCCGGGGCCGCCGCGCCCGCGCCGCCGCCGGCCATCATGCCCGGCATCATCATCGGCATCGCGGCCGCAGCCGACACGCCGAGCTCCGATTCCAGCGTCTTCACGAGCTGCGACAGCTCGAGCACGCTGATCCCCTTGATGTAGTCGACCACCTGCTGCTGCGTCAGTTCGGCCATCGGTGCACTCCTGAAATGGACAATTCGGAATTGAGAAATCAAGAACGCGCCTTCTTGATTCCTGATTCTTGATTCGTGATTACGACTCCGCTCTCTTCTTCTCCGCCTGCGCGAGCACGCTCACGAGGTCGCGCGGCACGGCGTTCAGCACGCGCACCAGGTTCGTCATCGGCGCCTGCATCGTCCCGAGCAGCCGCGCGTACAGCTCCGGCCTGCCCGGCATCGCGGCCAGCTCGTTGACCTCGGCCGGCCGAATCGCCCGCCCCTGGACGACCGCCGCCTTGATCGCGATCGTCGGCGCGGTCTTCACGAACGTCGTCAGCGTCTTGGCGAGCGCCACCGGATCGGTCGCCGTGTAGGCGACCGCCGTCGTGCCCTCGAAGTACTGCGCGAGCGCCTCGAAGCTCGTGCCCTTGAGGGCGCGCTTCGCCAGCGTGTTCTTGACGACGCGGTAGCTGGCCTTCGCGCCGCGGAGCTGCCGCCGCAGCTCGGTCACCTGCGGCACGTTCAGCCCCTTGTAGTCGATCAGGATTGCGCTCTCGGCCCCGCGAAACGCCGACTCGAGGTGCTGGAGCTCGGTTTCCTTGTCCGCTCTGGTGACAGCCATCAGTGTTTCACCGCCACGTCGATGTGCGTCGTGTCGATCCGGACGCCCGGACCCATCGTCGACGACACGGTGACGCTCTTCAGGAACTTGCCCTTGGCCGCAGCCGGCTTCGCCTTGACGATGCTGTCGACCAGCGCGTGGGCGTTGGCGACGAGCGAATCGGTCGCGAACGACGTCTTGCCGAGCGGCGCGTGGACGATCCCGGTCTTGTCGACGCGGAACTCGACCTTGCCGGCCTTGATCTCACGCACCGCCCTGGCGATGTCGGTCGTGACGGTGCCGGTCTTCGGGTTCGGCATCAGGCCGCGGGGGCCGAGCACCTTGCCGAGCCGGCCGACGGCGCGCATCATGTCCGGCGTCGCGACGACGGCGTCGAAGTCCATCCAGCCGCCGTTGATCTTCTCGACGACCTCTTCGCCGCCGACGAAGTCGGCGCCGGCTTCGTGCGCTTCCTTCTGCTTCTCGCCGCCCGCGATCACGAGCACGCGCTTCGACTTGCCGAGGCCGTGCGGCAGCACCACCGTGCCGCGCACCATCTGGTCGGCGTGCTTGGGATCGACGCCGAGACGGAGCGCGATCTCCACGGTCTCGTCGAACTTCGTGAACTTGGCTCTCTGCACGAGCGGGATCGCCTCTTCGATCGAGTAGGTTCGATCGGCGGCGACCAGCGCCCGGGCGGCGGTGTACTTCTTGCCGCGTCTGCGCATGATCTCCTCGGTGGTTCAACCGGGCTGCCGTGCAGCCCTCCCACTGTTCCAACCAGGAATTTCTCGATTCGCGCCTGTCCTATCCGACGACGTCGATGCCCATCGAACGAGCCGTGCCGGCAACCGTCTTGATGGCGGCGTCGAGCGACTCGCAGTTCAGATCCGGCATCTTCAGCTTCGCGATCTCCTCGACCTGCTTCGCCGTGACCGTCCCGACCTTCGCCTTGTTCGGCTCGGCCGACCCCTTCGCGATGTTCGCGGCCCGCTTGAGCAGCACGGGCGCCGGCGGCGTCTTCGTGATGAAGCTGTAGGACCGGTCCGCGTAGACCGTGACGACGACCGGGATGATCAGCCCTTCGTCCTTCGCCGTCTTCGCGTTGAAGTTCTTGCAGAAGTCCATGATGTTGACGCCCTGCGGGCCGAGCGCCGTGCCCACGGGGGGCGCGGGCGTCGCCTTGCCGGCGGCAATCTGGAGCTTCACCATTGCCTGGACTTTTTTCGCCATTTAGATCTTCTCGACCTGCAGGAAATCGAGCTCCACCGGAGTGGATCGTCCAAAGATGGTCACCATCACCTTCAGCGTGTTCTTGTCGAGGTTCACCTCCTCGACGACGCCGTTGAAGCTGGTGAACGGCCCTTCGTTGATGCGCACCTGCTCGCCTTTCTCGAACATGTACTTCGGCTTGGGCTTCTCGGCCGCCGACTTCACCTGCTCGAGAATCTGCTCGACCTCTTCCTTGCTGAGCGGCGTCGGCTTCGCGCCGGCGCCGACGAACCCGGTCACCTTCGGCGTGTTCTTGACGACGTGCCAGGCGTGGTCGGACATGTTCATCTCGACCAGGATGTAGCCCGGAAAGAACCGCTTCGCGGTCACCACCTTGCGGCCGCCGCGCATCTCGACGACGTCCTCGGTCGGAATCAGCACCTCGCCGATCTCGTTCTGCAGCCCGTAGGCCTGCACACGCTGCTGCAGCGACTCGGCGACCTTCTTCTCGAACCCGGAATAGGTGTGGACGATGTACCAGTTCTTCGTCGCGACCTCGGTCATGCCGCACCAAGCTTCCGGAAGACCCACTGCGCGATGTCGTTGAACACGATGTCGCAGATGAACAGGTACAACCCGAAGAACGCCGACACCAGGATGACGACGACCGTCGTGGCGTAGACTTCCTTCCCGCTGGGCCAGGTGACGCGCTTGAGCTCGTTGCGGACCTCGCTCAGGAACAACCGCATCCGCTCGAGGCGCCCGCCGGCCGCCTCCTTGACGTTGTCCAGCGTCGACGTGGTGTTGACTGCCATGTTTCTGAACCGTTGGCAGGCCAGGAGGGAATCGAACCCCCAGCCCCCGGTTTTGGAGACCGGTGCTCTACCAATTGAGCTACTGGCCTGTAAATAAGCTGCCAGCTGCTGGCGGTCGGCCGACAGCTGTCTACTTGCTCTCCCGATGAGCCGTGTGCTTCCGGCAGAACCGGCAGTACTTGCTCATCTCCAGACGCTCGGTCGTCTTCTTCTTGTTCTTCGTCGTGCTGTAGTTGCGCCGCTTGCACTCCTGGCAGGCGAGCGCCACGATGTCGCGCATCTTCTTAGCTCTCAGCTATCAGGTAGTCGGCTCTCAGCTCGCTGTCGGCTCTCAGCCCTCGGCTCTCGGCTCCGGGCTCTCAGCCCTCGGCTCTCAGCCCTCGGCTCTCGGCTCCGGGCTCTCAGCCCTCGGCTCTCGGCTCCGGGTTCTCAGCCCTTGGCCCTTGGGCAGCCCTCGGGTCCCTCGCCCTGCCCCGGCCCTACTCGATGATCTCCGTGATCGTGCCCGAGCCGACCGTGCGCCCGCCCTCGCGGATGGCGAAGCGGCCGCCCTTCTCGAGCGCGACCGGCGTCATCAGCTCGGCCGAAATCGTCGTGTTGTCGCCCGGCATCACCATCTCGACGCCCTCCGGCAGGTGCAGCGTCCCGGTGACGTCGGTCGTCCGGATGTAGAACTGCGGGCGGTAGCCGTTGAAGAACGGCGTGTGGCGGCCGCCCTCCTCCTTCGACAGGATGTAGATCTCGCCTTTGAACTTCGTGTGCGGCGTGATCGTGCCGGGCTTGGCCAGCACCTGGCCGCGCTCGACGTCGGTCTTCTCGACGCCGCGCAGCAGGACGCCGATGTTGTCGCCGGCCACCCCTTCGTCGAGCAGCTTGCGGAACATCTCGACGCCGGTGACGACCTTCTTCTGCGTCGGCGCGAACCCGACGATCTCCACTTCCTCGCCGACCTTGACCTTGCCGCGGTCGACGCGGCCGGTCACGACGGTGCCGCGGCCGGAGATCGAGAAGACGTCCTCGATCGGCATCATGAACGGCTTGTCGACGTCGCGCTGCGGGAGCGGCACGTAGCTGTCGAGCGCCTCCATCAGCTTCATCACCGACTCGATGCCGGACGGATCGCCTTCGAGCGCCTTCAGCGCCGACACGCGCACCACCGGGACGTCGTCGCCCGGGAAGCCGTAGGTCTTGAGCAGTTCGCGGACCTCGAGCTCGACCAGGTCGAGCAGCTCGGGATCGTCGATCGCGTCCACCTTGTTCAGGGCGACGACGATGTAGGGCACGTTGACCTGGCGGGCGAGCAGGACGTGCTCGCGCGTCTGGGGCATCGGGCCGTCGACCGCGCTGACGACGAGGATCGCGCCGTCCATCTGCGCGGCGCCGGTGATCATGTTCTTGATGTAGTCGGCATGACCCGGGCAGTCCACGTGCGCGTAATGTCGGTTGGCCGTGCCGTACTCGACGTGGCTCGTCGCGATGGTGAGAATCTTGGTCTCGTCGCGGCGGCCCTGGGACTCCGAAGCCTTCGCCACCTCATCGTACGGCACGAACTTCGCCCAGCCCTTGTCGGCGGCCACCTTCGTGAGCGCCGCGGTGAGCGTGGTCTTGCCGTGATCGATGTGCCCGATGGTGCCGACGTTCACGTGCGGTTTGCTGCGATCGAATTTTTCTTTGGCCATGTCGTCTACGTCCTCGC
>JBLMXQ010000060.1:0-37029 GCA_050257855.1 Betaproteobacteria bacterium
AACCCGTGCGCACCAGGTTCAGCAGCCCTAGAAAGATCAGCATCAGTCCGCCGCTCAGAAACCACATGCCCGCACCGTCATAACGGCCGCGGAAGACAGGCGCCAGACCGGCATGGATGGCACCGAGCAGCAGGATGAGAACGGCGGCGAGGCGGTCGACAGTCTTCATTGCTTTGACCTTCTTCCAAAATGGCGGATGCAGGTCGAGCCTTCCTCGAGAATTCTCAATTCTCAATTCTTCCCAGCTTCAGTTCTCCTTCTCTGTTCTCGGTATCGCAATCGTAACCCGCGCGCCGCCTTCCGGCCGGTTTTCCGCACGCACCTCGCCTCCATGCAGCGTCACGAGGTGCTTGACGATCGAGAGGCCGAGGCCCGTGCCGCCCGGGTCGCGCGCGCGCGACTTGTCCACCCGGTAGAACCGTTCGAACACCCGCGGGAGATCCGCCTCAGGAATGCCGGGTCCCTCGTCGGAGACCATCAGGAGTATTCGACCGTCCTCGGTCCGCGCCTCGATCGTGATGGTGCTCCCCTCGGGCGCGTACGTCGTTGCATTGGCGACGAGGTTCCGCAGCGCGTCGTGCAGTTTCGCGAGGTCGCCGCGGAGCGCCTCCGCGGCGGGCTCGATCTCCACGGCCACTTTCTGCCCGCGCGCCTCCAGCGTCGGCGTCAGATCGTCGACCACCCCCTGGATGAGCCCGCGCGTGTCGCAGTCCGACAGGTCGAGCGACTCCTGGCCGGCCTCGAGCCGCGCGAGGCGCAGCAGGTCCCTGACGAGCCGCTCCATGCGCAGCGTGTGACGTGTGATCACGTCGATGAACTGCCGGTGCTCCTCGGGGGTCGCGTCGCCTTCGGCCAGCGCTTCGACGTAGCCGCGAATGGCCGTCAACGGCGTCCGCAGCTCGTGCGAGACGTTCGCGACGAAGTCGCGCCGGATCTGGTCGGCGCGCCGGAGGTCGGTGATGTCGTGGAGCACGAGGACGGCGCCGTGTGCGCCGCCGGCGGTCGCGCCGGCCGCCCGCGCCATGATCGTGAGCGACGGATCGCGAGGCGGCGTCAGCTGCAGCGCGTCGGGCGACCGGCCGGCGAGCGCGGAGCCGAGCAGCTCCGCGATGGCCGGGTGCCGTACGGCCTCGAGGTAGTGACGGCCGAGGACGCCCTCGTCCAGGCTGAGCATCCGGCGCGCGGCCTGGTTGGCGAGCTGCACGCGTCCCCGTGGATCGACAACAATCACGCCTTCGATCATGCCGGCGAGGATGGCTTCCATCCGCGCGCGCTCGCGGGCCAGCTCGGCGAGCCGGCGCGCCAGCTCCTGCACGGACTCGTTCAGCGCCCGCGCCACGGTCCCGAGCTCGTCGTCGCCGAAGTCGAGCCGTGCCGGCGTCAGATCGCCGGTGCGGTAGCGGGTAGCCACGTTGGCAATGCCCTGCACGCGCCGACCGATCTGGCCCGACAGGAGCCAGGAGAGGCCGACCGCGCCGACGAGCGCCAGGCCGAGCGCGACGAGCGTCACATCGACGACGCGCTGCAGCTCCTGCCGCACCGTGGCGAGCGGCAGCGCCACCCGGACGAACCCGACGATCGGATGCTGCACGGGCACGGCGACGTAGAGCATGTCGATCCCGAGCGTCGCGCTGTGGCGCCGCGACATGCCGAGCCCGGAGGCCCGCGCCGCGACGACTTCGGGGCGCGTGCCGTGATTCTCCATGCGGGCAACGCCGGCGAGCGTCTCGAACGAGTCGCCGGCGACGACGCCGTCGTGGCCGATGAAGGTGACGCGCGCGCCGAGAATGCCGCCGATCCGGTCGGCTTCGCCGTCGAGCTCGGGCACGCTCGCGAGCGGGCGGCTGCGCGCGAGCAGCTCGGCCCCCATGCGCGCGTCGGCGACGAGCGTGTTTTGGATCTGCCTGTCCGTGCGCTCACGCGTCAGCCGGGCGAACAGCAGGCCGGCCACGGCGAGCGCGATCGCAGCCGCGGCGAGCGCCGCGAGGAACAGTCTGGTGCGGAAGCTCATGAGGCCGGCGGCGGATCGACCAGCTTGTACCCGAACTGCTTGACGGTGACGAGCGCATCGACGAGCAGCGGCAGCTTCTCCCGCAGCCGCCGCACGTGGACGTCGACCGTGCGCGTCCCGCCGGTGTACCGGTAGCCCCAGACGTCGGTCAGCAGCAGGTCGCGGGAGAGGACGCGCCCCCGGTGACGCAGCAGATATTCGAGCAGCAGGAACTCCTTCGCGGTCAGCGTCACCTCGCGGCCGCGCGCCGCCACGATATGGCGCTCGGGATCGACGTCGATCGGTCCGTACGTCAGGCGCGTGCCTGCCGGCTGGGACGGCCGCTCGGCGCGCCGCAGCAGCGCCCGCACGCGTGCGACGAGCTCGTTCGGGCTGAACGGCTTCGCAAGGTAGTCGTCGGCGCCGATCTCGAGACCGACAATCCGGTCGGACTCTTCGGCGCGCGCCGTCAGCATGATGATTGGGAGGTTCGAGGCGCGCTCCGATGCGCGGACGGCGCGGCAGACCTGCAGGCCGTCCATCTGCGGCAGCATCAGGTCGAGCACCAGCAGATCGGGCAGCTTCGCCTCGATCGCCGCGAGCGCCTGCCGCCCGGACGCGATGACCTCGACGGCGAAGCCGGCCCGCTCCAGATAACGCGCGACGAGGTCGGCGATGTCGCGATCGTCTTCGACGACGAGGATCCGCTTGCCCATGCGCCTGCGGTTCATTGTAGCGAAACCCGCTATAATTCCTGGTGTGCGACGGACGTGCATGCGCCAGATCCTCGCGATTCTCGCGATGGCCGGGGCGGTGTCGGTCGGCGCACGGCAGGCGCCCGGTTCGGCGCCCGCTGAGCGTGGGCGCGCCGGCTCGCTCGAACCGGCGCGGACGGCCGGCGCCGTCAGCGCCATGCCCGGGAGCGCGGCGACCACGGCCCATCTCAGGCTGTCCGCATCGGCGAGCGACCGCGTGGTGGCGCCAGGCACGCGCTTCTCGCTCGTGGTCGACATCGATCCGGAGCCGAAGATGCACGTCTACGCGCCGGGCGCGTCCGGCTACCGGCCGATCACGCTGGCGATCGATCCGCAGCCGGATCTCATCGTCCACCCGCTCGAGTACCCGAAGCCGGAGATGCTCTTCTTCGCGCCGCTCGCCGAGACCGTGCCGGTGTATCAGAAGCCGTTCCGCCTGGTGCAGGACGTCACGGTGTCCGCATCGCCCCGGGCGGAGGCGCGCCTGAAGCAGGCCGGGACGCTCACGATTTCGGGGACCGTCGCCTATCAGGCGTGCGACGACAAGGTGTGCTTCGTCCCGGTCACGGTGCCGGTGAGCTGGACGCTCGACGTCAAAGGGGTGGACGGGAAGGGGTCAGGACGGCGCAAGCCCCATCACCCTTCATAAGTTCACCCCATCACCACTTCACCCCTTCACCACATCCAGCGATCGACGATCGGCGCTCCCCAGGCGAGGCCGAGGCCGGCCGACAGCAGGCCGACGACGATCGACACGGTCCGCAGCGTTCGCGTTTCGCCGCCGAGGCGCGCGAGGGGCCAGCCGAGCAGACCCGACAGCGCCGCCATCCCGAGCGACGATCCCAGGCCGAACAGCGTCATGTAGGCCACACGCGTCAGCGTCGTGGGCAGCGTGGCGAGCACCAGCGCGGTCAGCGCACCGCTCCCGGCCAGGCCGTGCACGATGCCGACGAGCAGCGGCCGGCGCGCGAGCGTCAGGGCGCCGACGTGCACGTGTTCGGGCGCGCCGGGATGGCGGTGGACGACGCCGGCGTGCGCGTGCACCGCGACCGGACCCCGCGGCCCTTCGCGCAGCGCGCGCAGGATGGCCCGGCACCCGAGGCCGATCAGCATCAGCGCGACGAAGAACTCGAACAGATCGGCGATGCGCGGCGACAGCGTCGCCTGGAACGTCACGAGCGCCGCGCCGACGACGACGAGCGCGAGCGTGTGGCCGAGCCCCCAGGAGAGCCCGAGCAGCGCCGCGCGCGACGGGCTGCGATGATCGCTGACGAGCGTCGATACCGCGGCGAGATGATCGGGTTCGAGCGCGTGGCGCATCCCGAGCAGCGCGCCGAGCGCGGATCCGGTGGCGACTTCGACGATTGGCATCGCGCGGCATTATACCGTGAGGCCTCTCGCCGTCCGCGCGGCGGTGGCGGGGCGCCGGCCGGTGGACGAGCTTATGCCTCGCGCACGCCCGGACTGGCCATGAGGAAGTACACCGCGACGATGACGAGGAGGATGCCGTTGAGACCGATCACCATCGGTGCGCCGATGAAGGTCGCGATGTAGCCGCTCACGAGGCTGCCGAGCGGCATGCCCCCGCGGAACGCCACCATGTAGATGCTCATCACGCGGCCGCGCATCTCGTTCGGCGCAATCAGCTGGATGAGCGACGTCACGGTCGAGAAGACCACCATCAGCGCTGCGCCCGTGAGGAACAGCAGGATGTCGCTCAGCCACAGCGTGTGCGACGCGGCGAACGCGATGATGAACACCCCGTAGACCGCCTGCACGAGCAGCGCCGTCAGCCCCATCCGCCGGAACTTGCCCAGCCAGGCGATGATCAGCGCGCCCACGACCGAGCCCGCGCCCGAGAACGCCAGCAGATGGCTGTACGTGCTGGCGCCCTCGTGGAACACCTTCTGCGCGAAGATCGGCAGGAACGTCAGCACCGCGAAGCCGAGGAACGTCGTCGTCGCGGCGAGCACGATCAGCGAGACGAGGCTCACGTGATTGCGGACGTAGGAGAGGCCGATCTTCATCTCCTCACCCATGCGGCGCGTCATCACCGGCGGGATGTGCTTCACCCGCAGCGAGATCAGCGTGAAGATCACGACGATGAAGGAGAGCGCGTTCAGGAAGAAGCACGCCGCCATCGCGCGCGCGTCGGTGAAACCCCAGTGGCCGAGCGTCGACACCGTGACGCCGAAGAGCAGCGGCCCGAGCACGCGCGCGACGTTGAACTGGATCGAGTTGAGCGCGACCGCGTTCGGCAGATCCTTCGTGTCGACGAGCGACGGGATGAGCGCCTGGTACGCCGGCCCGCCGAAGGACTGCGCGACGCCCGTGATGAACGACAGCGTCAGGATGTGCCAGATGCGGGCGTAGCCCAGGTAGACGAGCAGCGCGAGCGTCGTGGCCGTCGTCATCTGGATGTACTGCGAGGCGATCAGCGTCCGGCGGCGATCGTAGCGATCCGCGAGCACGCCGCCGATGAGCGTGAAGAGCATGATCGGCAGCTGCTGCAGGAACGCATCGAGGCCGAGGAAGAACGCCGATCCGGTCAGCGACAGCACCAGCCAGTTCTGGGCGGTGATCTGCACCCACGTGCCAATGCTCGAGGTGCAGGCGCCGAACCACTGAACGCGGAAGTCCCGATACGAGAACGCGGCGAGCATCCGCCGCAGCGCCCGCGCGCCAGCCGAGCTGTGCGGAGTGGACGGCCTCGCTGCCGCCGGAGACGTTTCGGTGGCCACGGAGGCGGCCGTTGGGGGTGACGCGTGAGCGGGTTCGGCCAAGGGTCTCGCTAACTCTTCGTTGGGCTTCAGGTTACGCGGCCGGTATCTTACCTCACTCCGTCCGTCTTGATCGGGCCGCCGGGGTGCGCTATAGTGCGTCCACAGGCGAACAAAAAGCGAAAATTGCATGGCCCTCGCCCGCGCCGACCTCGAATCGCTGCTCCGTGCCCGCCAGCTCGATCGGACGCTGACCACCGCGCTCGCGCCGGTGGACCCACACGACGAGCAGGCGGTGGCACCCACCGGGCTTTCCCTCTTCGACGCGCGTCTGGGCGGCGGGTTCCCGCGCGGCCAGCTCTCCGAGCTCGTTGGCGCGCGATCGGCCGGCCGCACCAGCGTGATGCTGCAGGCGCTGGCGGCCGCAACCGCGCGCGGCGAGCTCGTCGCGCTCGTCGATGCGCTGGACATGTTCGACGTCGAATCGGCCGTCGCGGCCGGCGTCGACCTGCGGCGGGTGCTCTGGGTGCGCGGGTTCGTGTCGGCGCATCCCGGATTGTGCCGCGACTCGAACCAGCGGGCGCTCGAACAGGTCATTCGCGCGCTCGCGCTCGTGCTCCAGGCGGGGGTCTGTGGCCTGGTCGTGCTCGACGTCGCCGAGGCGCCGGCCGATGCGATGCGCCGGCTGCCGTTCACGACCTGGCTGCGGCTGCAGCGCATCGTCGAAGGCGGCCGGACGGCGTGTGTGCTGGCGGCGGCCCTACCGGTGGCACGGAGCTCCGCGGGGCTCACGGTCAGGCTGGAAGGGACTGGCCGCGCGGGCATCCGGACGCGCATCGACGCGCGCGTCGTCCACGCGCGGGCGCGGCAGCAGATCGACGATCGCGTCTCGTTGACGACGATTGCGCCCGAATATCTCGACGCGATCCCCGGAGTCCGCGCCGAATCCGCGATGCCGGCCAGCAAATCCTCACATCCCGAGTCGCATCCTCATGTACGCCGCACTGCTCGCGCCTGACGACGCTGGCGCCGCGCTGGTGGCGGTGGCCCGCGACTTCTCGCCGCGCTACGAATCGCACGGCGGCCGCGCGATCGCCGTTGACGTCAGCGGGCTCGGCCGGCTGTTCGGCGACGCGCGCGCGATCGGCAAGGCGCTGGCGGAGGAGTCGTCGGCGCGCGGGCTGCCCCTGCACGTCGCGCTGGCACGGACGTGGACCGCCGCCCTCGTCCTCGTGCACGCGCGGTCCGGCATCACTATCGTCGAGCCTGGCCGGGAAGCCGCGGCCCTGGCGCCCCTCGGCCTCGATCTCATTTGCAGGGCCGCCCCTTCAGGGCCGCCACCTCCGGTGCCGGTTTTCAAGCAGTGGGGCCTTCGTACGCTCGGCGAGCTGGCGGCGCTCCCCGACGCCGATCTGGTCGCGCGCCTCGGCCGGTCCGCGCGCATATGGCAGGCGATCGCGCGCGGCGAGGACGCGCGACCGCTCGTGCCGGCCGTCGACGAGGAGCGGTTCGAGGCGTCGCTCGAGCTGGAGTGGCCGATCGAGGGGCAGGAGCCGCTGTCGTTCGTGCTGACGCGGCTGCTCGAGCCGTTGTCGACGCGCCTCGAGCGGCGCGACCGCGGCGCCGCGGTGCTGCACGTCGCGCTGCAGCTGGTCACCCGCGCGGCCGGCGCCGCCCGCGAGCTGTACGCGCGGCGGCTGGAGCTGCCGTCGCCGATTCGCGACGTGCGGACGCTGCGCACGCTCGCGCTGCTGGATCTGGAGTCGCATCCGCCGCCGGCGGCCATCGACGCCGTCACCGTGTTCATCGAGCCGACGCCCGCCCGCGTGCTGCAGCACACGCTGTTCACGCGCGCGCAGCCGCAGCCCGAGCAGGTGACGACGCTCGTCGCGCGTCTCAACGCGCTGATGGGACAGGACCGCGTCGGCTCGCCGGCCGCGGTCGATTCGTACCGGCCCGGCGCGTTTGCGACGACGCCGTTCACGGAGCTTTCGGCTGTCAGTTCCCCTGAGCCCTTAGCCCTGAGCCCTGAGCCCTGCGTCAACCCCCGGGCCCTGATTCGTGCGCTGCGCCGGTGGCGCCGACCGATTGCCGCGCGCGTGAGCGTGGAGAACGGGCGGCCGGTGCGCGTCACGACCGATCGCCGGGCGTTCGGCGGGGGCGCCGTGCTGGAGGCGTCAGGTCCCTGGCGCACGTCGGGGGAGTGGTGGGCGTCCGCTGCGACCCGCGAGGCCGAGAGTCTGCGCTCGAGGCCGAGCGACAGCGTCAGTTCGGCCAGCGCGTGGGGGTGGGGCCCCACGCGAAGAAGTAATGAATGGGATCGCAGCGAGTGGGACGTCGCGCTCGCCGACGGCGCGCGATACCGGATTTTCGAGGACCGTCTCACGGGCGGCTGGTTCATCGACGCGGTCATCGACTGAAGGTCTTCTCCGCGTCCTCCGTGTCCTCTGTGGTGGAGCGTTCTTCCCGTGTCCTCTTCTTACATCGAGCTGCACACCGCGTCGGCGTTCAGCTTCCTGCAGGGCGCATCGCTCCCCGAAGCGCTCGTCGACCGCGCCGCGGAGCTCGGCTATCCGGTGCTCGCGCTGCTCGATCGCGACGGTGTGTACGGCGCGCCGCGGTTTTACAAGGCGGCGTGCGCGGCCGGCATCCGTCCGATCGTCGGCGCCGAGCTGACGATGGCGTCTTCCAGCCAGGCTACGGCCGGGCATCCCGGCTCTTCCTGTCTCCTGCCGGTCCTCTGCGAGTCTGCCGAAGGCTACCGTAATCTCTGCCAGCTCATCACGCAGATGAAGCTCGCCGCTCCCAAGGGCGAGGGCGCGCTCACGCTCGACGATCTCGAGGGGCGGACGCGCGGCCTCGTGGCGCTCGCGGGCCGTCCGGTGCTCGACGGGCGACGATTCGGCGTCGGCGGACTGCTCGATCGGCTCGTCGGCGTGTTCGGGCGCGGTCAGGTGTACGTCGAGCTGCAGCGGCACTTCCGCCGCGACGAGGAAGCGGCCAACGACGCGCTGGCCGGGCTCGCCGCCGCGTTTCGCGTGCCGATTCTCGCCACCAACGGCGTGCGGTTCGCCCTTGCGCGCGAGCGTCCGCTGTTCGACGTCCTCACGTGCATTCACCACGGCGTCGATCTGGCGAGTGCCGGCCGCCGGCTCGCGCCGAATGCGGAGCGGTATCTGAAGCCGCGCGACGAGGTGGCCGCCCTGTTCGGTGACCGGCCCGACGCCGTGGCCGCGACGCGCGAGCTCGCCGATCGCCTGCAGTACACGATGGCCGATCTGGGGTACCGCTTCCCCGAGTATCCCGTGCCGCCGGGCGAGACGCAGGCATCGTTCCTGCGGCGGATCACGGAGATCGGCGCGCGCGAGCGGTACCGTCCCTATCACGATCGCGCGCGCGCGCAGGTCGCGCGCGAGCTCGACCTCATCGAGAAGCTCGATCTCGCCGGCTATTTCCTGATCGTCTGGGACATCGTCAATTTCTGCCGGCAGCAGGAGGTGCTCGTGCAGGGGCGCGGGTCGGCGGCCAACAGCGCCGTCTGCTACAGCCTCGGGATTACCGCGGTCGACCCGGTGGGCATGGATCTGCTGTTCGAGCGGTTCCTGTCGGAAGAACGCGGCGAGTGGCCCGACATCGATCTCGACCTGCCGAGCGGCGATCGGCGCGAGCGCGTCATCCAGCACGTGTACGAAAAATACGGCCGGCACGGCACCGGGATGACCGCCAACGTGATCACCTACCGCGGACGCAGTGCCGCGCGCGAAGTGGGGAAGGTGCTCGGCTTCGATCCCGTGCAGGTGGACCGTCTCGCCAAGGTGATGAATCAGTTCGAGTTCGCCGACCCGGCGGACACCCTGCCGCGGCAGCTGGCGGCGGTCGGCCTCGATCTGCACGCCGGGCGCGTGCAGCTGTTCGCGCGGCTGTGGGGCGAGATGCAGGATCTGCCGCGGCATCTCGGGCAGCACTCGGGCGGCATGGTGATCTGCCGCGGCCGGCTCGACGCGGTCGTCCCGCTCGAAAACGCCGCGATGCCAGGCCGCGTCGTCGTCCAGTGGGACAAGGACGACTGCGCCGACATGGGCATCATAAAGATCGATCTCCTGGGCCTCGGCATGATGGCGGCGCTGCAGGACGCCATCAATCTGGTGAACAGCCCTGAGCCATTGCGAGGGGCGAACGCGCTGAGCACCAGGGCCGGGGGTGGGATCCGCACCGACCCGCGAGAGTCTACGCTCGAGGCCGAGCGACAGGCGTCGGTTCGGCCAGCGTGGCGGGACGGGCCCCGCACCGACCCGCGAGAGTCTACGCTCGAGGCCGAGCGACAGACGTCAGTTCGGCCAGCGCGTGGGGGTGGGGCCCCACGCGAAGTAAGGATCGACCTGGCCCACCTGCCTCCCGACGACCCGGCCGTCTACAGGATGCTGCAGGAGGCCGACACCGTCGGCGTCTTCCAGGTGGAGTCGCGTGCGCAGATGGCGACGCTGCCGCGGCTCAAGCCGTCCACGTTCTACGACCTCGTCGTCGAGGTGGCGATCATCCGTCCCGGCCCGATCGTCGGTCAGATGGTGCATCCGTACCTGAACCGCCGCGCCGGGCGCGAGCCGGTGCGGTATCCGCATCCCTCGCTCGAGCCGATCCTCGCGCGTACGCTCGGCGTGCCGCTGTTCCAGGAGCAGCTGCTGCGGATCGCGATGGTGGCGGCCGGCTTCTCCGGCGGACAGGCCGAGCAGTTGCGGCGCGCGTTCGGGTTCAAGCGATCCGAGCGGCGGATGAAGCAGGTGGAGGTCGAGCTGCGCGAGGGGATGGCGCGCAACGGCATCACCGGCGACGCCGCGGAAGAGATCATCACGTCGATTACCTCGTTCGCGCTCTACGGGTTCCCCGAATCGCACGCGGCGAGCTTCGCGCTGCTCGCTTACGCGAGCGCGTACCTGAAGGTGCACTACCCCGCGGCGTTCTACACGGCGCTGCTCAACAACCAGCCGATGGGGTTCTACCATCCGTCCACGCTCGTCAAGGACGCGCAGCGCCGCGGCGTGCGCTTCCAGCCGATCGACGTCCAGGTGTCGGACTGGGACTGCACGATCGAAGCCGACGGCTCGATCAGGCTGGGCCTCCGGTATGTGTCCGGTCTGCGGGAGGAAGCGGGCAGAGCAATCGGCAGCGCCTGCGGCCCTGCCAGCGGCCTCGCGCGCGAAGCGCGCAGCGGGCGCGAGGCATCGGCGAACGGGGGTGGGGCCGGAATCACCCGGTGCCCGAAATGTGGTTGCGACGATTCCTCCATGCTCGAAGAGACCGGCGGCCACTGGTTCTGCAATACCTGCTCGCACGATTGGCGGGCGACGCCGACCGCGACGCGCTTCCGTACCCTCGACGAGCTCGTCGCATGCGCGGGCCTGCGCCGTGACGAGCTCGTCCGCCTGGCCGATCTCGGCGCGCTCAACGCGTTCGGCTACGATCGCCGCTCGGCGCTCTGGCAGGCCGAGCGCGCGGCGCGTCCTTCGGGCGAGCTGTTCGACGAGACGATGTCGCCAGCCCCCGGCTCCGAGCCCCCGGCCCCCAGCTCCGAGCCCCCGGCCCCTGGCCTCGAGTCCCGAGTCCCGAGCCCCGAGCCCCCAGCCCCCGATTGGTGCCCGCTCCGGCCGATGACCGAGGCCGAGCGGCTCGTCGCCGATTACGCGGGCAGCGGCCTGACCGTCGGCCGCCATCCGATGGCGCTGCGCCGCGAGGAGCTGGCGGCGCGCGGCATCCTGCGCGCGTCCGATCTCAGGCAGACGAGGCAGGGGCGCCGCGTCCGCGTGGCCGGCATGGTGATCACGCGGCAGCGGCCGGGGACGGCGAAAGGATTCGTCTTCCTGACCCTCGAGGACGAGACCGGCGTCGCGAACATCATCGTGCGGCCCGATCTGTTCGCGCGCGATCGCCTCGTCATCGTCGAGGAGCCGTTCCTGATTGTGGACGGCGTGCTGCAGAACCAGGACGGCGTCACGTCGGTGCGCGCCGAGCGCGTGCAGGGCCTGCGCGGCGTCGAGGTCGATTTCGACGCGCACGATTTCTACTGAAGGCGGCCATCGGCTGCGGGCTCTCAGCTCCCGGCGTTGTTGGCTAGAATGGATGCGTTGACCTTGACGAACAGGGCGGGGACGGCGACCGCGACGGTCCTGGCGGCGGCGCTCTGCGCGGCGTGCGGCGGCAGCTCGAGCCCTGCGGCGCCCACGCCGCCGAACCCGGCCGTTCTTCCGTCCGGCGGCGTCTGCGGCGCCCTGTCGGGCAGCGCGACCGCGATCGTCAACGGCACCGACTGCTCGACGCCGACCGCGGCCGTCGTGCTGCTCAACCTCCGCGACAGCGACGGGCAGCAGTTCGGCGGGTGCTCGGGCACCATCATCGCGCCGCGCGCCGTGCTGACCGCGGCCCACTGTCTCCAGGCCGGCGTCGCCAGCGTGCGCATGTTCCTGGGCAGCGGCCCGCAAATCGAGGCCACCTCGTTCACGCCGGCGCCGAACTACCAGGAGAACGACCCGAACGCGCTCGACGTGGGCATCGTGCGATTCGGACAGGACATCGGCCGCACGCCGATTCCGCTGCTGCTCGGCCGCGAGGCCCGCGTCGGCGAGACGGCCATCGTCGCCGGGTGGGGGCGCGACCAGAACAGCGTGTCGGACCAGCTCCGCGCCGGCTCTACCACCATCACCGCCGTCGGCGCGACGTTCCTGCAGACCGAGTTCAGTGCCTCGGCCGCGTCGGTCTGCGCCGGCGATTCAGGCGGCCCGCTGCTCGTCGACGAGAACGGCGTGTGGGCCGTCGCCGGCGTGACGTCGGCGGTCACCAACGCCGTCTGCAACTCCGGCACCGACTACTACGCAGCGGTCCACAACCCCGCGACGGCGTCGTTCATTCTCGGCCTCGTCCCCGACGCGGCGCGGCGGTGACCGGCGGGCGGCCCTCATGAGCGACCGGACGTGGTCGGTCGCGGAGCACGAGGCCGGCACCCGCCTGGACAAGTACCTCTCGAACGCCGATCGGCTCGCATCGCGCGGCCGGGCGTCCGAGGCGCTGGCGCGCGGCAAGGTCTTCATCAACGGCACCGAGGCGACGCCCGCGCAGGCCGGCGTCCGCCTCGCCACCGGCGACAGGGTGCGCGTCTGGATGGACCGCCCCGGCAGCTCGCGCCGTCCGGTCGCGCTCGGCGAGGCGCACGACCTCGCCGTCCTCTACGAAGACGACGCGATCGTCGTGCTGAACAAGCCGGCCGGCATCCTGTCGGTCCCGCTCGAGCGCCAAGGGAGCGCGCGATCCGTGTACGACGATCTCAGGAAGTACCTGTCGCGCCGAGGCCGGCGGCGGCCGCACGTGGTGCACCGGATCGACCGCGACACGTCCGGGCTGGTCGTCTTTGCGAAGACCGCGCTCGCGCAACAGCAGCTCAAGGAGCAGTTCAGGCGTCACCTGCCCGAGCGCGTGTACCTCGCCCTCGTCTACGGAACGCCCGAGCCGGCCGAGGGCACGTGGCAGGATCGGCTGGTGTGGGACACGCGCGCGCTCATCCAGAAGGAGACGCATCATCGCGATCCGAAGGGAAGCGATGCGATCTGCCGCTATCGGGTCGTCGAGCGGCTCGGCGCGGCGTCGCTCGTCGAAGTGAAGCTCGTGACCGGCAAGCGCAACCAGATCCGGCTGCAGGCGCGTTTGCGCGGGCATACGCTCGTCGGCGAGCGGCGCTACGTCTACGGCCCGGAGGCGCTCCGCCCGATTCGGTTCCCGCGTCAGGCGCTGCACGCGTGGCGGCTCGCCTTCGGGCACCCATCCGACGGGCGGCCGCTGCAGTTCGAGGCGCCGCTTCCGGGCGACATGGCCGAGCTCGTCGAGCGGCTGCGCCGGACGTGATGCGGCGCGCGTGTGCAGCCGATGACCTCATTCACCTCGAGTTCTCGTACACCCGCCCGCCCTTCATCACGAACCTGACACGCGTGACCGCGGTGATGTCGGTGAGCGGGTCGCCGTCGACCGCGACGATGTCCGCCTCGCGTCCGGGCACGATGGACCCGATCGTGCCGCCGAGGCCGAGCGACTCCGCGTTGAGCGACGTCGCGGAGACGAGCGCGTCCATCGCCTTCTGGCCGGCGCGCACGCGCGCGACGATCTCGTCGGCGTTGCGGCCGTGCGCGCCCGACACGGCGTCGGTGCCGGTCAGGAGCTTGAGGCCCGGCGTGGCCAGCGCCTTCCTGAACATCGCGTCGTTGAGCGCCAGCCCCTTCTCCATGTAGGCGAACCCTTCCTCGTTGTAGTTCCCGATGCCGAGGAACTTCGCCTTGTTGCGCAGGTAGTTCTGCAGCACGACGCCGATGTTCGGGTCGAAGTAGACGCCCTTCTGCGCCATCAGGCTGAGCGCGCTCTGATCGACGAGCACGCCGTGCTCGATCTGGCCGCAGCCGGCGTTGACCGAGGCGACGACCGACGCCGTGCTGTGCGCGTGCACCATCGTCCGCATCCCCTGCGCCTTCGCCTCCCCGCACACGGCTTCGAGCTGAGCGTCGGTCATGGTCTGCTGCCCGCCGTCGCGGATGCTCTTCGATGCGAAGATCTTGATGACGTCGGCGCCCTCCTTCTTCATCTCGCGCACTTTCTCGCGAAGCTCGTCCGGGGTGCCGCTGTTCTCGTTCAGCTGGACGATCGACGTCAGGATCCGCGGGCCGGGGACGACGCCGCGCGCGATCATGTCGCGCAGGTCGACGTCCGAGCGCGCGCCCGGGCTCTGGATGGTCGTGAAGCCGGCCATCAGCGTGATGTACGCGTTGCCGGCGCCGGCGAGCGCCTGCTGGGCCGGCGTCTCGCCGCGCGTGTCCGCCCGCCCGTCCTTGTTGAAGTGCCAGCCGATGTGGTCGTGAACGTCGATCATGCCGGGCATGACCGTCAGCCCGGCGAGGTCGTAGGTCGCCGGTCCCGCGCCGTCCGTCTCCACCGCGTCGATCTTCGACCCGCGAACGACGACGGTGGCGTTGCGGAGGACCCTGCCGGTGCCGTCGATGATTTCGGCGGCGTGAATCCGGATCGGCGCCGGGGCGGTCTGCGCCGACAGCGCCGTCGAGGTCGCGGCGATCGCCGCGACGAGAGCACCTTTCACGCGCATGGCGGCTCCTGTAGCGCGGGCCGCGGGGCCCGCCGCTGAATGTGGGGCGGGTCCGGACGGACCCGCCGGTCCATGGCCGCGTGATTGTACACTTCCCCCTGATGGCCGGGCATTCTCGCGCACGGCGGCGCACGCGGGTGACGCCGCCGCCCGCTCCAGTCCGAGGTCCGCTGCCGAGGCGGGCGGTATCGCTGCTCGCGATCGGCGCCGCGGCGCTGCTGGTGCGCGCCTGGCACATCGGGCAGATCGCGCCGGCACCGTTCTTCGATCTGCGTCTGGGCGACGCGTTCACCTACGATGCCTGGGCACGGACCATTGCGGGCGGCGACTGGATGGGGCATGAGGTGTTCTATCAGGCGCCGCTGTATCCCTACTTCCTCGCGCTCGTCTATCGAACGCTCGGAAGCTCGGTCGTCGTCGTTCGATCGGTGCAGGCCGTGCTGGGCGCCGCCGCGTGCGTCTTCCTGGCCGACGCCGGCTGGCGCCTGTTCTCGAAGGGCGCCGGTCTCGCGGCCGGTCTGCTGCTGGCGTTCTATCCGCCGGCCATCTTCCTCGACACCATCGTCCAGAAGTCGGCGCTCGACAACTTCTTCCTGTGCCTCGTGCTCTGGCTGATCGCCGTCTGGTCGGAGCGTCCGCGTCGAGGGGTGTCCGTCTGGCTCGGCGTCGCCGTCGGCCTGCTGATGCTGACGCGCGAGAACGCCGCCGTCCTGATCCTGCCGATCGGGGCCTGGCTCGCCGGCTGGAGCGCGGGGCTTCGGCCGCACGGCGACGAGCGCGGGCAGGCTCGAGGGAGCGCGAGGCCCGAGCCCGGCGGTTCCAGCTGGCGGGCGGCGGCGTTGTTTGCCGCCGGCGTCGCCGTCGCCGTTCTTCCCGTGACGATCCGCAACCTGGCCGTCGGCGGCGAGCTGGCCATCACGACCGCGCAGTTCGGCCCGAACTTCTACATCGGCAACAACCCGGACGCGGACGGCACTTACAGGCCGCTGGTGCCATGGCGCGGAAACGCGCGCTTCGAACAGCAGGACGCGACCGAGCTCGCCGAACGTGCGGTCGGACATCCGCTGACGCCCGGAGAAGTGTCGGCGTACTTCCGCGATCGGGCGCTCGCATTCATCCGCGCCGAACCCGCTCGATGGCTGCGGCTGCTCGGGCGCAAGCTCGCGCTGACGGTGAACGCCGTCGAAGTGTCCGACACGGAAGACCAGTACACCTACGCCGAGTGGTCGTGGCCGCTGAAGCTCGGGACGATCTGGAACTTCGGCGTGCTCGTGCCTCTGGCGCTCGCGGGCATGTGGATGACGCGGCGTGACTGGCGGCGCCTCTGGGTGCTCCACGCGATCGTGGTTCTCTACGCCGCGAGCGTCGTGCTCTTCTACGTGTTCGGCCGCTACCGGTTTCCGCTCGTGCCGCCGCTGATGCTCTTCGCCGGAGCGGCGCTGAGCGGGCTCCCCGCGTTCGTGCGCGCCCGACCGCGATCGGAGCTGGCGGCGTGCGCTGCGGCGTGCCTTGCAGTGGCTCTCGTCTGCGAGTGGCCGTTGATCGCCAGAAGCCGCCTCCGGGCCGTGACGCATTACAACGTCGGCGCGGCGCTCGGGCGCGCCGGCCGGGCGGATGCGGCAATTCGCGAGTACCAGGCAGCCGTCGCGCTCGATCCCGCGCTGCCGATGGCGCACTACAACCTGGGGCTCGCGCTGGACGAGGCGGGCCGCTTCGACGAGGCCGCCGCCGAGTTTCGGGCGACGCTGCAGCGGTCGCCGCACTTCGCCGGCGCCCACAACAACCTCGCGATCATCCTCGCCAGGCGCGGGCAGACCGAGGACGCCATCCACGAACTCCGCGAGGCTATCCGTCTGGACCCGGGCGACGCGGAAGCGCACAACAACCTCGGCCAGATCCTCGCCGTGCAGGGGCACGCCGACGAGGCGGCCAGCGAGTACGATCGCGCCGCGACGCTCGATCCGGCGTACGTGACGCCGTGGCGCAATCTGGCGCGGCTCCGGGTCCAGCAGGGCCGGACCGCGGAGGCGCTCGCCGCCGCCGAGCACGCGCTGCAGCTCGCTCCCGAGGACCCCATGCTGCTGAACATGGCCGGCGTCCTGCTGGCGCAGGCCGGCCGGTTCGCCGCCGCCGCGGACCGGTTCGAGCGCGCGCTGGCGCTCGATCCGTCGAATGCCGCCATCCGGCGCAACCTCGACCGCGTGCGGAGCCAGAAACCGTGAGCCGATAGGGAATAGCCGATCGCCGGACGCCGTCGCCTACCGTATAATCGCGCGTCATGCGCCCGATTCCTGTCTCACGTCGCCTTGTCGTCGGCGCCGCTGCCTTCGCCGCAATGGGCGCGCTGGTCGCTCCGATCGCGCTGTCGGGATCCACGCGGGGCCAGCGTCGCTCCGCGGCGAATGCGCGCGCCGAAGTGGACTGGCCGTTCTACGGCGGCGATCAGGCCGGCACCAAGTACTCGCCGCTCGCCGACATCGACAAGGCGAATGTCTCGGGTCTGAAAGTGGCATGGCAATGGCTGCCGGACGAGAAAGCCCTGCCGGAGTACGGCACCCGTCCAGGCTCATTCGAAGTCACGCCGCTCATGATCGGCAACGTGCTCTACCTGAGCACGATGTACAACCGCGTCGTCGCGCTCGACGCCGACACGGGCCGGCAGCTGTGGGCGTTCGATCCGAAATCGTACGTCGACGGCCAGCCGCCCAACGGCACCGGGTACGTGCACCGCGGCGTCGCGGCGTGGCGTGACAGCCGGAACGGCAGGCTGCGCATCTTCCTGAACACCCGCTATCGCCTGATGTGTCTGGACGCCGCGACCGGTCAGCTGGTGACGACTTTCGGCCATGACGGCTCGATCGACTTGAGCACCGGCCTGATCTGGGAGATCCGGAAGCGGGACTACACGAACACGTCGCCGCCGATCGTCTACAAGGACCTCGTGATCCTGGGCAACGGCGTTGGCGATCGGCTCGCGTACAAGAACGACCCGCCCGGCGACGTCCGCGCGTTCGACGCGCGCACGGGCCGGCAGGTGTGGAGCTTCCACACGATTCCGCAGCAGGGGGAATACGGCAACGACACGTGGCTCGACAACTCGTGGAAGTTCACCGGTCACACGAACATCTGGGCGCCGATGACGCTCGACGAAGCCCGCGGGCTCCTGTACCTGCCCGGGACGACGCCGAGCAACGACTTCTATGGCGGACGCCGTCCTGGTGCGAACCTGTTCGCCGAATCGCTCATCTGCCTCGACGCCAGTACCGGCCAGCGCAAGTGGCACTTCCAGATCGTTCACCACGGCCTCTGGGACTACGACAACCCCGCCCCGCCGAATCTGGTCACGATTCACGTGAACGGTCGGCCGCTCGATGCCGTCGTGCAGCTCACGAAGCAGGGCTTCGCGTTCGTGTTCGATCGCGTCACGGGCAAGCCGGTCTGGCCGATCGAGGAACGGCCGGTGCCGCCCAGCGACGTGCAGGGCGAGCACGCCTGGCCGACGCAGCCGTTCCCGACGCGCCCGCCGGCGTTCACCGGGCAGGGCGTCACGCTGGACGACGCCTTCGACCTGACGCCGGAGCTGCGGGCTGCGGCGCGGGCCGAGCTGAAGAAGTACCGGCTCGGTCCGATCTACACGCCGCCGAGCAACCGCGGCACCGTGCAGCGGCCCGGAGTGATCGGCGGCGCCAACTGGGGTGGCGGGGCGTTCGATCCGGCGACCGGCGTCCTGTACGTCAAGTCGTCGAACCAGGCGCACATCGCGCGCATCGGAAAGCCGGACCGGTCCGCGAACAACCCGCACGCCGACGAAGTCGACGTGGACTACACCCGTGTCGGCAACATGGGTGCAGCCTTCGATCGCGGCGTCCCGCTGCTCAAGCCGCCGTACGGCAACCTGACTGCCATCGACCTCAACACCGGCACGATCAGGTGGCACGTGCCGTTCGGCGACACGCCGTCGGTGCGCAACAACCCGGCGCTCAAGGGCGTCGCGCTGCCGCCGCAGCTCGGGGTGGCGGGCGCGCCCGGCGCGGTGCTCACGAAGAGCGGACTCCTGTTCGTCGGCGGCGGCGACAAGGCGCTGCACGCGGTCGACATCGAGACGGGCCGCGACGTGTGGCAGGAGGCGCTGCCGCGGCGCACGACGGGCACGCCGATGACCTACCGCTCGCGCGCCGGCCGCCAGTTCGTCGTCGTCGCGACCGGCGGTGGCGAGGATGCCGCGCTGGTCGCCTTCGCCATCGGCGGCCAGACGCCTCCGTCAGCCCCGGAACGATAAGCAGCCGCCCTGGCCGTCCGGCGACGATAACATGCTGAGCGCGCTCCTTCTCTCGGTGCTCCTGTCCGGAACCGTGCACGATTCGACCGGCGCGGTGGTGAGCGGCGCCGCCGTCGTGGTCAGGCCGGCGACGGGAGCCGAGCAGCAGGCCGTGACCGCGTCCGACGGACGCTTCGCGATCGAGGTGGCGCCGGGGACGGTCGTCCTCATCGTGCGCGCGGGCGGTTTTGCGGAGCAGCGCCGCGAGCTCGACGCGTCCGCGGCGACGACCGTGGACGTCGTGCTCCAGCCCGCGACGCTGCTCGAAGCGGTCACGGTGACCGCGGCGCGGTCTCCCGCCACCGATCGCGCGTCGGCCACGACGGTGCTGACCGCGGAGGCGCTCGAGTCCACGGCGGCGCCGGCTCTCGACGATCAGCTGAAGTCGGTACCCGGCTTCAGTCTCTTCCGCCGGACCTCGTCCCGCGTGGCCAACCCGACGACCCAGGGCGTGACGATGAGGGGATTGTCCGCATCTGGCGCGAGCCGGACGCTGGTGCTCGTCGACGGCGTGCCGCTGAACGACGCGTTCGGCGGCTGGGTGCACTGGGATCAGGTGCCGCAGGCCGCTCTCGACCGGGTCGAGGTGGTGCGCGGCGGCGCCAGCGATCTGTACGGCGCCGACGCCGTCGGCGGCGTGATCCAGGTGCTGACCGCGGAGCCGTCCGGTCCGGTGATCAAGGCGACGGCCGACGTGGCGTCGCGAAGCACGCCGCGCGTCTCCATGTTCGCCGGTGCCGCCGGCGGTCCGTGGAGCGGCTTCGTCTCCGGTGAGTGGCAGCGCACGGACGGCTACGTCGTCGTCGCGCCGGAGGAGCGGGGGCCGGTTGACACGCCGGCCGCCTCGGCCTACCGCACGGCCTACGGGCGGGCCGGCTACCAGCGATCGAGCTGGCGCGCGTCGGCCTCCGTCAACCTGTTCGAGGAGCAGCGCCGCAACGGCACGCCGCAGCAGACGAACGACACCGTGTCGCGCGATTTCGCCGGCGAGCTCTCCGGCACGATCGGCTCGGGCGTCTGGCTCGTCCGCGGCTACGGGGGCTCGCAGCGCTACAACCAGAGCTTCACGGCCGTGAACGGCTCGCGCACGGCGGAGTTCCTGACGTCTCTGCAGCACGTGCCGAGCACCAGCGGGGGAGCGAGCGGGCAGTGGAGCCAGGCGATCGGGAGCGTGTCGCTCGTCGCCGGTGCCGAGACGCGCCGCGTCGACGGCACGACCCAGTCGCGCTCCTTCTCGCGAGGCGTGCAGACCGGCACCAGCGAGGCCGGCGGCATCCAGTGGGACACCGGCGCGTTCGCGCGCGCGGAGATGCCGGCGACCGACCGGCTGACGCTGGTCGGCTCACTGCGCGCCGATCGGTGGTCGTCCACGTCGCAGGCCGCCGGCGCGTCGGCACGGACCGCGACCGAGCTGAGCCCGAAGGCGGGCGTCACCTTCCGCGGCGGATCGGGCGTCGTCTGGCACGCCCTCGTCACGCACGCGTTCCGCGCGCCCACCCTCAACGAGCTGTTTCGTGATTTCCGCGTGGGCGGCACCGTGACGAGTGCGAACGACGCGCTGCAGCCGGAGACCTTGACGGCTGTCGAGGGAGGCGCGAGCCTCTCGCGCGGCCCTGCCGCGCTGCGCGTGGTCGCGTTCTGGAATCACCTGACCGACGCCATCACGAACGTGACCATCGACAGCACGCCGCAGCTCATCACGCGGCAGCGGCGCAACGCCGGGACCATCCGCGCCGGAGGCCTGGAGGTGGAGGGCGAGTGGCAGGCGACGCCGGCCGTGCACGCGACGCTCGGCCTGCAGTTCGTCGATTCGATCTTCGCGGCTTCGCAGGAAGCCGGGCTCGCAGGCAACCGCGTGCCCCAGGTGCCCAGGGTGCAGGGCGCAGCCGGGGTGCGTGTGAACGCGCCAGCCGGCATTCTCGCCACCGGTCAGTTCCGCTTCACCGGCTCGCAGTTCGACGACGACCAGAACGCGTTCCGGCTCGGGCCGGCTTACGTCTTCGACCTGTTCGGGTCGCGCCGCCTGCGGCGCGGCGTCGATGTGTTCGCGGCGGTCGAGAACCTGTTCGACGACGAGTACGACACCGGCCGGACGCCGACGCGGACGATCGGGCTCCCGCGCACGATCCGGGTGGGCGTTCGGGCGTACGTGCGGTGATCGCCCCACAGGAGAACGCCGGGCCCGCCTTCGGTCGTTCGCGCCTGGCTGCGCCGGATCGTGCCGGAATCCACCGTCCGGCCGGTTCGGGAGATCGCTTCGAAGTACAGATCGTCGCCCGCCACCTCGTTGATCATGAAGCTGCGATCGGCGTCGAAGCCGGCGGCGGTCATGCCGGATCGGCGCAGGTCGCCTTCGCGGAGCTGTCCTCCCGCGCCGGACACGAAATACGCGATGCCGTTCTGCGGCTTGATCCGTTCGTAGATGTGGTCGTGGCCGGAATAGACCACGTTCACTCCGTACTTCATGAACAGCGGCTCGAGAACCACACGCAGGTCCATTGCCGACCCGTGACGACCGCCATCGGAGTAGAGCGGGTGATGGAAGTAGCAGATCTTCCAGTCCTCGCGCGACGACTTCAGCTCCTTCCCGAGCCAGTCGAGCTGCTCCCGATCCATGTAGTCGCTGTCGAGCGCGAAGAAGCGCACGTTCTTCCGGCTGAACGTGTAGTAGCGTTGGCCGTCCATGTGGAAGGGCTCGTAGAACCGGTTCGTCCGGCGATCGTGGTTGCCGAGCGCCGCGCGGAATTCCACGCCGGAATCGAGCAGCGCCTTGAAGGGCCGCTCGAACTTGGCGACGAAGTCCTCCGGCTCCTGGCTGCCGTACATGTTGTCGCCCAGCATGATCACGAGGTCGAACGGAAAGCGGCCGTGCACTTCCGTCAGCTCGTGTGCGACCTCGTACTCGGCCCCGCCTCCGGTGCCGGTGTCGCCGATGGCGGCGAATTTGACCGAGCCCGGCCGGTTCGGGACGGTCCGCTCCGGGGTCGTGGCTGCCTGCGGCGCGGCCTGTTCCGATCGCGCCGCGGTGCCGTGCACGGCGGGTTCTCTCGGGCCTGCCGCCGCACAAATGGCGACGAGCAGAATCGCGGCCGCCGCGTCAGCGGCTGACCGCGGGAACCGCGTCACGAGCGCAGTCCGCGCTGAGAAGCGTTCGCTTCAATCCTTCGCCCGGCCGCCTGCTGCGGGCTGCGCCAGAAGTCCATCGTCGACACACGGTGAACGCATCCGACGGTGCAGTACGGCGCGCACGATTTCGGCGTCGCGAACTCGCGGCGGATGTCGTCAATCGTGTAGCGCTCGAGCGGAATGGCGGGGCAGCCGCGCTGCTGCGAGCAGTAGTGGACCAGGCCGTCCTCGCAGACGTACAGATAGCGCGCCCCGGCGCGGCAGCGCCACGTGTTCGGCCTGCCGTCGGCGAGGTTGTCCTGAAAGCTCCGAATCCCCGAATAGAGATTCTTGAGCACCTGCCACGGTCCGTTGATCGCGGCGGTCACGTCGTCGTAGACCCGCCGCTCGACGGGTCCGAGCGGCTTCAGCGCGCCGGCTCCGTCGTGGATGATGCCGATGGAGGTCGAGAACCCGAGCTGGCGCGCCCTCGAGTTGATCGTGCGGGCGTCCTCCGGGTTCTTGATGCCGCCACCGAGGACCGAGTTGATGTTGACGTCGAAGCTCGCGTGCTCCCTCAGGTTGCGGAGCTTCTGATCGAGAACGCGCAGGCTCTTCTTCGACACTTCGTCCGGGTCGACGTTGTCGATGCTGATCTGCAGGAAATCGAGGCCGGCGTCGTTGAGCGCCTGGATCCGCTTCGGCACGAGGAAGTAGCCGTTGGTGATGAGTCCGGCCATCATGCCGCGGCGCCGGATGCGGCGGATCAGATCGTCGAGATCCGGGTGGAGCATCGGCTCGCCGCCGCTGAAGGCGACCACCGATGTCCCGAGCTCGGCCAGCTTGTCGATGCGGCGGATCATCACGTCGGTCGGGACCGGCGCCGACACCTTGTCGTACTCGTTACAGTAGCCGCAGTCGATGTTGCAGCGGCGGATCGGGATGATCTGGACCAGCAGCGGGTGCGCGGTGTGGGTGAGCCCCCGGACGAACTCCCTGATCGAGCGCGCTTTCCGGCTGGCCGTGGTCAGGATCGCCATTCGATCCCGGGAGTATAGCATCCGAAGCTCATGCGGCGGCCGGGCGGAGCCGCTTCATCCGCTCCCCGACCTTCACCGAGCCGGCGAAGATGGATCCAACCGGGATGAAGCCGAGGAGCTGGTGTCGCGCGACGGCGGCCAGCGCAGCCGAGGCCACGCAGCCGCAGTTCGCGCAATCGGGCGCGCCGCCGAGCTGACACGGCAGGATGCGCGTCTCGAGGTCGGCCGAGATGCTCGTCGTCGTCCGCGCGAAGATGCATTCCTCGGGCGATTGGGGCGGCTCGGCGTACACGTGCAGGAGCCCTTCGGGCGCCTGCAGCTTCGTGTAGCGCCGGCCCAGCGCGAGCAGGTCGGCGACGACGCGCTGGCGATCTTCGGGGGTCAGGCGCTCCTCGGACACCTCGCCGATCTGCGGCGTGTACAGGCTGAACCACACGCGCTTGGTTTCGGGCCGCGCGGACCAGAATCGCAGGAAGTCTTCCAGGTAGCCCGGGCGATTGACCTGCTGCCGCGTGACGGTGCAGTGCACGGTGATCTGGTGTCCGTCGATGTGCTTGAGAATCCGATCGTAGGTGGCGGGGGCTCGGCGGAGGTCATGCTCGGGCTGCAGGCCGTCGATCGACACGACCAGCGAGAGCGCCGGTATGCGCGCCCACTCCAGCGGGATCGGACGCACGGCGCTCGTCACCAGCTGCACGTGCACGCCGCGCGCCGACAGGATCGGCAGCAGGGTGTCCAGCTCCCTGTAGCGCACGAGCGGTTCGCCGCCGACGATGGACAGGTGGATTGGTCGGTGTTCGTCGACCAGCCGGAGGACGCCGTCCACGAGCTCCTGGCCCTTGAAGTCGCGAACCTCGCGCAAGGTCACGTCGCCGCCCAGGTGCTCGTCGTTGTACGCGTAGCACCCCGGACAGCGGAGGGGGCATTCGCGCGTGATTTCGATCGCCAGCGAAGGGGCCAGGCCGCGGAGAATGCGTCCCCAGGCTGAGAGGAGATGGCTCGTCTGCATGAGGTTCTCACTATATCAGTCCCGGGGTGCTACGGACGCCGCACCTCTGCTAGGATCCGCGGCATGAAACGCCGCACGCTCCTTCAGTCCCTTGCTGCGGTCGTGCTCGTCCCCGTCCACCGCATCCGGCTGCTGGCGCAGCCGCGCGAGTTGACGGCTGAGTCGGTGACCACGCTGCGCGCGGTCGCGACCACAGTCCTGCCGGCGTCGCTCGGGCCCGCGAAGATCGACGACGCCGTCGCCAAGTTCCTCGCCTGGACGCGCGGGTACCGTGAAGGCATCCCGCTCTCGCCCGGCTACGGCCATCCGCGGCTGCGACGAAGCGGGCCGTCGCCGGTGCCGAAGTACGTCGCGCAGCTTGCGGCGCTCGAACGTGCGGCCCACGAAAAGGGCGGACCATGGGGCACGCTCGATCTCGAGACGCGGCGCGCCCTGCTCGACGACGCGTTCAAGGACGCGGGCGTGACGAACCTCCCGTATCGACCGGCTGGCCAGCACGTCGTCGCCGACCTGATGGCGCATTACTTCCGCAGCTCGGAGGCGAACGACGTCTGCTACGACGCGCTCATCCAGCGCGAGGTGTGCCGTCCGATTCAGATCACGACGAAGCGCCCGGCGCCGCTCGACCACAGGGGCTAGGGACTGGGGGCCAGCATGCCTGTTCATGAATCCGACATCTGCATCATCGGCGGTGGCATCAGCTCCGCCATGCTCGCCCAGAAGCTGTCGGAACTGCGGCCGAACGCCTCGATAACGGTCGTCGAAGCCGGCCGCTCGATCTTCGACACGCAGAACCGCGGCCGCTACCGGCAGCGCGTCCTCGAGTACGGCGAGCACCCGTGGCACGACGACTTCATCGAGGATCAGCAGGCGAAGGGCATCATCTCCATGACGATGGCCGTCGGGGGGCTGGCCCTGCACTGGGGCGCCGCCTGCAACCGCTTCTCGGAGGAGGACACGCGGCTCAAGTCGCTGTACGGGCTCGCCGTCGACTGGCCGATCGAGTGGAAGGAGCTGGAGCAGTACTACTGCGAGGCCGAACGCCGGTTGCACGTCAGCGGCGAACCGAGCCCGTATCCGGGCGACTGGCGGTCCGAGCCGTACCCGCAGCGGCCCACGCCGCTCTCCTACAACCTGCAGGTGCTCAAGACGTGGGCCGAGCAGAGCGGGTTGAAGTTCTCGCCGCTGCCGATGGCGCGCAATCTCGACAAGCCGTTCGACGGACGCGGATTCTGCTGCGTCTTCGATACGTGCGGCGAAGTCTGTCCTTCCGGCGCACGGTATTCGCCCGACTTCACCTTCCGCCAGCTGATGGAGCCGAAGAAGATCGTGCTGCACGATCGCACGCTGGTCCGCCGGCTCGTGCTCGACGACAAGACGCCGCGAATCGTCTCGGCGCAGGGCTACCACCAGGATCGGCCCGACGATCCGATCGACTACCGCGCGAAGCTCTTCGTCGTCGCGTCGGGGTACACGTGGAGCTCGCACCTGCTGCTGCTGTCGGCGACGTCGCGGTTCCCGAACGGCCTCGCGAACAGCTCGGGGCTGGTCGGACGCTACATGAACGGGCACCGGTTCATCACCGCGCTCGCCATGATCGACGACCAGCTGTTCCCTGGTCAGAACATGACGCACAGCCTCATCTCGCGGGAGTACTTCCGGTGTCCCACCGATCGCCCGTTCGTGCGGCACGACACGCGCGTGTGGGAGAGCTCGGCCCGCCGGGATCCGCGTCTGCGGAACGACGCCGGCAAGCTCCTGCTCGGCGACGAGCTGCTCGAGGACTGGCGGTCGAGGACCAGGGGCGGCTCGGTCCGGCTGCGCACGTATGTCGACGTGCACCCGTCCATCGACAGCCGCCTCACTCTCGATCCGACCAACAAGAACCGCTACGGCGATCCGATGCCGAAGATCGAGCACCGGCTCGACGAGCCGACCCTGGCGCGCCAGGGGGCGACCAAGGAGCACGTCCTCGACCTGTTCAACCGGCTGGCGAAGGCGAGCAACGGGAAGATCGTCGCGACCGGGGAGGGCGACTACCTGGATCATCCCGGTGGCGGCTGCCGCATGGGCACCGATCCTGCCGCGAGCGTCGTCGACAGCTTCGGGCGCACCCACGACCACGAGAACCTGTTCGTCGTCGGCGCGCCGACGACGCCGACCGGCGGCTGCACGAACGGGACGCTGACCTTCGTCGCGCTGACGCTCCGATCGGCAGAGGCGATCGCGAAGGAAATCCGGGCGTGAAGTGAATGGGGTGAGGGGGTGAGGGGTCGTCTATCTGACCGCGGTCATCATGATCTCGACCTGCGCGTCGGGATTCATGGGGGCGGCGCCGGCGGTCGTGCGCGTGGGGAAGTCGCTCTTGAACACGTCGCGATACGCGGCGTTCATGTCCGCGAACCGCGCCATCTCGGGTAGATAGACAATCCCTTCGACGACGTTCGACCAGTCGAAGCCGGCCGCGCGAAGCGTCCGGCCGATGCGGGCGAGCGACTCGGCGGTCTGCGACTTCACGTCTCCCTTGTTGGTCGGGTTCGTGCCGAGCATGCCGGACAGATACAGCCGGTTGCCGACGCGGATCGCGCTGGAGAGCGGCGACCGAGCGGTCGAAGCCGGTCGCGCGGCCGAAGCCTCGCGCTCATCCGGTGTCGCGACCGCGGTGCGCGAGGCATCCTTCACGGCAACGAGCGTGACTTCCACGAGGTAGTCGGGCGTCGACAGCCCGGCGCGCACGGTCGCCCGAGCCGGGGGCGCGCCGGGGAAGCGCGCGATGTAGGCTTCGTTCATGCCGCGGAAGCTCGCGCGGTCGGTCAGGAACACCCGCCCGCTGACGACATCGCCGAACGACATGCCGCCGGCTTTCAGGATTTCGGCGGCGTTGTCGAGGATCGTGGTCGTCTGTTTCGTGATGTCGCCGGCCACGTGCGAGTTGTCCCGGCCGTTGCGGCTGACGAGCCCCGACAGGAACAGCGTGTTGCCGGTCCTGATCGCGTAGCTGTACGGGTTCGGCGACGGAATCCACCCGGCCGGCCTGACGGCGAGACGCTCGGCGCCGTCCGGGACCGCGATGGCGGAGATCTCGATGCGCGCGCCGGCGAGCGCGAGCGGAGTGACGATCGTGGTCCGCGTCGGCGGGTCGGCCGGCCAGTGCGTCCTGTATTCCGCGTTCATCGCGGCGAAGTCGTCCGCTCTCGTCAGGTACACCATCACGCTGACGGCGTTCGCGAGGCTCGATCCGGCCGCTTTCAGGACCGCGTCCACGTTCTGCAGCGCCTGCCGGGTCTGTGCGGCGATGTCGCCCGCGACGAGCCTGCCCTGCGCATCGGTTGCGACCGTACCCGAGACGTAAATCAGCCCGCCGGCTTTCACGCCAGGGCTGAAAGGCAGGCCCAGGTCCGGGCCGGTCCGGATGATTTGCCGGGACGAGGGTTGTGCGAGCGCCATGGCGGTCGCCGCAAGTGTGGAGAGGACGACAATCATCAGCCGCATGGGCCGGCATTGTAGCGCCGATCGGCAGGGGACCGCCTGAAGGCCGTGCCCTACAGGAGAATCACGTGCGGGGCGAGGCGCCAGTCGAACTCCGCGAGGCGGGCGGGGCCGAGGCGCTCGACTTCTCCGAGCGCCCGCGCCGCGGCGCCCAGGAGCGCGTCGACGTCCACGCGCTGGCACCGCGGCGCGAAGGGACCGAGGTAGCGCGCCCCGCGCGTCAGCATGTACACCGTGCCGTGATGGTTCAGTCGCCGCAGGTGGTGGAAGGCGACGCCGATCTGCAGGATGCCCTGATAGAGAAACCGCACGTCGCGGCGCTCGGCGCGCCACAGCAGCTCGAGCGTCTCGTGCTGGGCGAAGTACTCGCCGCGGTTGAACTGGGCGATCCCTTCGAGCAGCAGCGCGGGCGGTGGTTCGTCACACCAGCAGGGCATGCGTTATCTTATTGAACAGGATGATCGAGAAGCGGCGGTCCCGAATCCACGGCTGGGGTGTGTATGCAACACGGCGCATTCCCAAGAACACACGCATCATCGACTACGCGGGCGAGAAGATCTCGAACCAGGAGAGCCTCAAGCGCGAGCGGCGGTACATCAGGACCGGCCACATCTGGTGCTTCAAGCTGACGAACCGGACGGTGGTCGACGCCCACGTGGGCGGCAACGACGCGCGGTTCGTCAACCACTCGTGCCGCCCGAACTGCTACATCCACATCAAGGACGGCGTCATCTGGATCCGCGCGGCGCGGACCATCCGCAAGGGCGAAGAGCTCACCTACAACTACCACACGGACGGCGAAGGGCTCATCAGGTGCCGGTGCCGTCCCGGATGCCAGACGCTCATATGATCCCCGAGTCACCCGCGCGGACGCCCCGTCACGTGTTCTATCTCCACGGCTTCGCCTCTTCGGCGCAGTCGAAGAAGGCGGCCTACTTCGGCGAGCGGCTGCGGGCGCACGGCCTCGTGCTGCGCACGCCGGACTTCAACCAGCCGTCATTCGAAACGCTGACCATGACGCGGATGCTGGAGCAGACGACGGCGGCGATTCAGGACCTCGAGCCGGGCCCCATCGCGCTCATCGGCTCGAGCCTCGGCGCCGTCGTCGCCATCCACATGGCGGGCCGGATGCCGGATCGGATCAGCCGCCTCGTGCTGCTGGCGCCCGCACTGACGTTCGCCAGGGACGGACACTCGTTTCTCGGTCAGGATCGGCTGGCGCGGTGGAAGGCGAACGGCTCGCTCGACGTCTTCCATTTCGGGTACGGCGGCACGCGCCCCCTGCACTACACCTTCTACGAGGACAGCCTGAAGTACGACGTGCTCGAAGTCGGCGTGCGCCAGCCGGTGCTGATCTTCCAGGGCCTGCGAGACGAGGCGGTCGACCACCGCGCGGTCGAGAAGTACGCCGCGACCCGGCCGAACGTCACACTCGCGCTCCTCGACGACGACCACCAGTTGATGGCGAGCCTGTCGCGCATCTGGGACGACATGGCACCGTTCTTCGGGCTCGCGTGAAGGCCCGGTCCACGCTCCTGCGGTCCGTGTACGTGGCGGTCGCGCTCCTGGCGCTCTCGATCGAACCGCCGGCGATCGCGGAACGCACGGCTTCAACTGAGCGACGCGACGGCGTCCAGATCCGGGTCGGGTTCCTCAGGCCGGACGGCGGCTACCGGATCGAAGCGCTCCCGCTCGAACGCTACGTCGCGCGCGTGCTTGCCGGCGAGGCGGCTCGCGGCAGCGGTCCGGCGGCGCTCGAGGCGCTCGCCATCACCGTCCGGACGTTCGCGCTGGCGAATCTGGGCCGGCACCGGGCCGACGGATTCGACCTCTGCGACCAGACGCACTGTCAGGTCGTGCGCACCGCGACGGCCGCCACGGAGCACGCCGCGGCGGCGACGGCCGGAGAGGTGCTTCTGTACGACGGCGCGCCCGCGTCGATCTATTACACGGCGTCGTGCGGGGGGCGGACGGAGATCCCGTCGGCCGTCTGGCCGGGCGCCGACGACCCGCCGTATCTCCCATCGCGCGAGGACGACGCGTGCGGGGGCGCGCCGGAGTGGTCGGCCGAGCTGTCGGCCCGCGATCTCCAGCGCGCGCTGACGCGCGCAGGCTTCGACGGCCGGCGGCTTCGCGACGTGCAGGTCGTCGGTCGTGACGCCTCCGGACGCGTCGCGCAGTTGCGGCTCGAGGGTCTGACGCCGGACGTCGTCTCGGGACAGGATCTCCGCGTCGCCGTCGGGCGCACGCTCGGCTGGCTGCTCATCAGGAGCACGGCGTTCGAGGTGAGGCGTCGCGGCGACAGATACCGGTTCACCGGCCACGGATCGGGCCACGGCGTCGGGCTGTGCGTGATCGGCTCGGCGCGGCTCGCGGCCGACGGCGAGTCGGCCGCGCAGATTCTCGGCCGGTATTTTCCCGGACTGGAGATTGCGTCGGCGGCAGGAGACGGCTTCGAGGCCGTCCCGCACGCGCCATCGACACGGGAGAGCCCGAAGGCCGTCCCGCACGGCCGCCTGGACGCAAGCATTCTCGTCGTCCTGCCCGACGCCGACGAAGGCGAGCGCGGCGTGGTGACATCGCTCGTCGCCAGGGCCCGCGACGACCTGGCGCGCACGCTCGGCGTCGAAGCGCCGCCGCGGGTGACCGTGCGCTTCCATGCGACCGCCGACGGATACGAGCGCTCGACCGGGCGGCCGTGGTTCACCGCCGGGGCGATCGTCAATCAGGAACTGCACATGCCGCCGCTCATGGCGCTGCGCGATCGTGGAGTCCTCGAGCGCGCCGTCCGCCAGGATCTCGTCCGGCTGATGACCGGCCGCGCGCTCGCCGACCGGCCGATGTGGGTCCGGGAGGGCGCCGCCGTCTACTTCGCCGATACGGCGGCGGACCGGACCGCGCTCGACGCGCCAGGGTCACCGTTCGTCCGACCGCAGCCGCGCCGATCGTGTCCGTCGGATCTCGAACTGACCTCGCCCGTGTCGATCGGCGCGCTGAGCAACACGTATGCGCGCGCCCGGGCGTGCTTCGAGCAGGCGCTCGAACGCGCGAAGGACTGGCGCAGGATAAAATAGTCTCTTATCTCTGCGGCTCCGGCACGTTCGGCTTCACGTACACCTTCTTCAGCGCTTCCAGGTACTCGCCGAACAGCTGCTTGATTCCGTCGAACTCCTTCCTGACCGCCGTGCGGTACTCCTGGTGCGTGGCGAAGTCGTAGAGCAGCGCGGTCATGGCCTCGGCGTCGACGGTGAAGCCGTGATGGCCGATCGGCTTCAGGTTGTCGGCGTCCATCTCGTACGTATGGTTGGGCGCGGTCGATGACTGCGACGACAGCCCGACCCCGGGAATATCGCGCGAGACGCTGCCGGTCTCCTCGAACCCCTGCGGCTTGCCCGGCTCGGGCTTCACGTTCGTGGCGCCGAATTTCTTCATGTACGCGAAGCCGACCTCGGCGAGCGTCGCTTCGGCGATGCCGTCGCGATCCTTGCCGTAGTGATCGATCTTCACCTTCGTGCCGGTCGAGAGCGCGGCGGCCTTCGCGGCGTTGTCCACGAACTCGGTGACCTGCTGGAGGTACACCTCGTCGGGATAGCGGATGTAGAAGTCGGCCGACGTCTTGTCGGGCACGACGTTCGGCGCGGCGCCGCCTTCCATGATGATCCCCTCGATGCGCGCCTCGGGCCGGATGTTCATCCGCACGGCATCGACGTTGTTGAACAGGCCGATCACGCCGTGCAGCGCGTCGCGGCCGGCCCACGGCGTCATCTGGTGCGACGGGGCGCCGCTGAAGGTGTACTTCACGCCGTCGATGTTCAGGCAGCACGTCCCGAACCCGGGCGCCGGCCTGCTCGTCGCGCTCGACGAGTGGCTGCGGACGATGACGTCCATGCCGTCGAAGACGTGCGCCTCGTGCATCTGCGTCTTCGCGTTGGGCGGCATCATCTCCTCGCCAGGCGTGCCGAACATGGTCACGCTCCCGGGGGTATGTGTCCTCGTCAGGTACTCGGCGATGGCGATACCGGCGGCGATGCCGACCGGACCCTGCGCGCTGTGCTGGTCGCCATGGAACGCGCCCTTCGTGCCGCGCAGCGCGTCGTACTCGAGGATGATGCCGAGGTTGGGCGCGCCGTTGTTCTTCCTGTACTTCGCGACGAACGCCGTATCGAGGCCGGCGACGCCCACGGTGACGTCGAAGTCGTGGGCCCGCAGGTAGTCGACGAGCTTCTGGACGGAGCGCTTCTCCTGGAAGCCGATCTCGGGATGGGTGGCGATGTCGTCGGCCATCGCGAGGAGCTCGGTGTCCATCAGCTCCTTCGCGCGCGCCACCACCTGATCGCGCGCGGCGTCCGGGCCGGTGAGCTTGTTGACCAGACCGGGCACGTCGAGCGACTGCTCGAGCGCCGCCATCTTCTGAATGACGTCGCGCGCGGCATCGCGCTCGGTCGGCGTCTCCTGGGCGAGGGCCGGCGCAGCCAGGGCGACGGCCAGCAGTACGGTCAGCGTGCGGATCGACATACGAACTCCCTCATTCCTATGGAGCCAGGCGCGGTGTTTGCGGCGTGGCGCCGCCAGGAGGGTATCACGGGCGCGGCCGCCGGGCGCAGGAGCGCGTCCCGTAACGCGGACCTTCCTACTCCGACAGGGGGACCGACATCAGAACGGCGCCTCGCGGGCCGCTGCCTGCCGGGGACCAGACGCGCCCGCCGTGCAGCTCGATCACGCGGCGCGCGATCGGAAGGGCCAGGCCGAGACCGCCGCGGAACTCGTCGAATGCACCCGCAGGCGCTTCGTGCGCAGACTGGACAGCGGCGTCCGCCGCAATGACGATCACGGCAGAGGTCGTCCCGTTCCCGAGCGGGGCCAGGCGCCGTTCCACGGCGACCGTGCACGGTCCGGGCTGTTCGCGCGCAACGGCCCGTAAGATCGCGCCGATCGCCGCTGACAGGCGTGCCTCGTCGCCGGCCACCGGCGCTCCGGCCGCCGCTCCACGCACCTCGATCCCGACACCGCGATCCCGGCCCTCCACCACACCGCCGGCCGCGTCGGACACGCAGGCGAAGAGGTCGAACGGCCGGCGCGCCAGCGGCAGCGCGCCCGACTCGAGCTTCGAGACGTCGCTGAGCTCGGCGATGATCTCGACGAGGCGCGCGCACGACCTCGCCGCCTCCGAGACGAGCTTGCGGTGTCGATCGGCGAGCGGCGGATTCGCGTCACGCTCGAGCATCCGAAGATAGCCGGCGATGATGCTTGCGGGCGTGCGGAACTCGTGGACCGCCAGCGAGAGCAGATGAGGCCAGTCGTACGGGTCGGGCATGTCGGGCATCTTCCGCATCAGTTGCGCGTGCGGCCGCAGCCGTCCCGCAGCGTACCATACCCGCTGCCACGGCCCTTCGGCCCTGCGGCGGTCTTGTGCAAGGCCGCTCAGGTACCCATCCGACCGTTTTCGAGGCCTTGAGCCCCGGGCCCGCGATGTCCCTATAATGATGCAGACTGAAACCACCCGGACGGGGCCGGCGTCAAAAGCGGTTGGATTGCCATGCTGATCAAACGCCCCGCTGACATCGCGAGCTCGGAGATTACGCCCAGGCGGCTCTACGTGAACCGCCGCGACTTCATCCGCACGGCGGCCGGCGCGGCGGCTGCCGCCGCGGCCGGAGGCGTGCTCTGGAAAGGCGAGTCGGTGCTCGAGGCGGCCACCCCCGCGCCGCACAAACGCAAGCTCGAGAACGTCCGCAAGAGCAGCTTCAGCACCACCGAGAAGATGAATACGTGGGAGCAGATCACCACGTACAACAACTACTACGAATTCGGCGTCGACAAGGATGCGCCGTCGCAGTACGCCGGGAGCCTGAGAACCGAGCCGTGGACGGTGAAGGTGGAGGGCGAATGCGCGAAGCCGGCGGCCTACCACCTCGAGGACGTGCTGAAGGGAGAGACGCTCGAGGAGCGGGTGTACCGGCACCGCTGCGTCGAGGCCTGGTCGATGGTGATCCCGTGGATCGGGTTCCCGCTGTCGAACTTCATCAAGCGCTGCGAGCCGACGTCGAAGGCGAAGTTCGTCGAGTTCACGACGCTCTACGACGCGAGGCAGATGCCGGGCGTGCGGTACCCGATCCTGCCCTGGCCGTACGTCGAGGGGCTGCGCATGGACGAGGCGATGCACCCGCTGACCATTCTGGTCGTCGGGCTGTACGGCGAGGTGCTGCCGAACCAGGACGGCGCGCCGCTCCGCCTCGCCGTGCCATGGAAGTACGGCTTCAAGCACGTCAAGTCGATCGTCAAGATCCGCTTCGTCGAGAAGCAGCCGAACAACACGTGGCACGTGCAGACGCCGAACGAGTACGGCTTCTACGCGAACGTGAACCCGGAAGTCGATCACCCGCGGTGGAGTCAGAAGACCGAGCGCCGCATCGGCGAGTTCTTCAAGCGCAAGACGCTGATGTTCAACGGCTACGGCGACCAGGTCGCCAGCCTGTACACCGGCATGGATCTGCGGAAGTATTTCTAGGGACGTGACCCGCTATCTGAAGGTCGCCGTCTTTCTCGCCGCCCTCGGACCGGCGGCGTGGCTCATCTGGGCGGCCTTCACCGGCAATCTCAGCGCCAACCCGCTCAGCGACGTCACCAACGAGACGGGCGTCTGGACGCTCCGGTTCCTCTGCACGACGCTTGCGATTACGCCCCTGCGCCGCGTCACGCGCTGGAACGGCATCATCCGCTTCCGGCGGATGATCGGGCTGTTCGCGTTCTTCTACGGCACCCTGCACCTGCTCACCTATGTCATCCTCGACCGGTTCGCCGGCCTCGATTTTCCCGACGGCATCGTCGCCTGGAGCACGGTGGAGAACCTGGCGATGTCGGTGGGCGAGGACATCTACAAGCGGCCGTTCATCACGGTCGGCTTCACGGCGTTCATGCTGATGCTGCCGCTCGCGCTGACCTCGACCGCCGGATGGATCCGCCGGCTCGGCGGCCGCACCTGGCAGCGCCTGCATCGCCTCGTGTACGCGTCGGCCGTTGCGGGCGTCGTGCACTACTGGTGGCTCGTCAAGGCCGACATCCGCCGGCCCGAAGCCTACGGGCTGGTCGTCGCGCTGCTCCTGGCGTTCCGCGTCTGGTGGACGTGGGGCCGCCCCGCGGCGGCGGCGGCGCGGGCGCACCGCATGTCCACCGCGGAGGCCGCCGACTGATTCGACTCAGCGGGTGAGCGCGAGCCACTCCGGCACGCGCAACAGATCGACGTTTCCGCCGCTGAGGATGACGCCAACCCGCTTCGCTTTCGCGTCCACGCGGCCCTCGAGAAGCGCTGCGGCGGCCAGCGCGCCGGTCGGCTCCACGACGAGCTTCAGCCGTTCCCAGAGGAAGAACATCGTCCGCAGGAGCGGGACGTCCTCGACCGTCGTCATGTCGCTGACGTTGGCCAGCACCAGGGGGAGGGTGAGCAGGCCGAGCGAGGGCGTCAGCGCGCCGTCGGCGACGCTCTTCGGATTTCGTACGGTCTGAAGCTGCCTGGTTCGGAACGACCGGTTCGCATCGTCTCCTGCGGCCGGCTCGACGCCGATGACGCGGCAGCCGGGCGAGAGAGCAGCGGCCGCGAGCGCCGTGCCCGAGAGCAGGCCGCCGCCGCCGCAGGGCGCGAGCAGGAGGTCGAGGCGGCCGACCTCCTGAATGAGCTCGCGCGCGGCCGTGCCCTGGCCGGCGATCACGTGCGGGTGGTCGTAGGGCGGAATGAGCGTCAGCCCGCGCTCCTCCGCCAGGCGGCGGCCGATGGCCTCGCGGTCCTCGCGTTCGCGGTCGTAGAGCACGACCTCGCCGCCGTAGCCCTCGGTGGCGGCGCGCTTGACCGCGGGCGCGTCGCCCGGCATCACGATGACGCGCGGGATTCCCAGGACCTGGCCGGCGAGCGCGACCGCCTGCGCGTGGTTGCCGGACGAGAACGTGACGACGCCACGGCGCTGCTCGGCGGGCGAGAGGCGGGACAGCGCGTTGTAGGCGCCTCGGAACTTGAAGGCGCCGCTGCGCTGGAAGTTCTCGCACTTGAAGAACACTTCGGCGCCCGTGCGCGCGTCCACGGTGCGCGAGGTGGCGACGGGCGTCCGGTTGGCGGCGCCGTCTATCTGAAGCGCTGCGCTCTCGACGTCGGCGTAGGTCGGCAGCTGGAGCACTACTTCAGCTTCCCGTCGAGCTCGTCGTACACCTTTCTGATGGCAATCGGCCCCTGCGAGCTGGCCAGCGTCCAGGATCCGTACTCGCCCCAGTTGGCCTGCTTGATCGCCTGGTCCACCGGCACGCCCGCGTTGTGCAGACGCGTGGCTTCGGCGATCACCGCGTGCATCGCCTTGTCGTAGTTCGCGAGCTCTTCCTTCGAGACCGGGCCGGTCTCGGTGAAGCCATGGCCTGGAATGTAGATGTTCACGTCCATCGCCTCCGCCTTCTTCAGCGCGCCGAGCCACTCGGTCGGATAGGCGGAGCGCATGGCGGGGAAGACGCGGTTCAGGAAGATCTCGCTCATGAACAGGATTTTCCGGGCGGGCAGGTACACCGCCAGGTCGCCGCCGGTGTGCGCGCGGCCGAGGAACATCACGTCGATGCGCTCGCCGCCGAGCGTGAGCGTCCTGTGGTCCGGCACCACCCCGGCGTCGGCTGGAAGCTTCCAGGAGCCCGGCTTGAACTTCGGCGAGGCTTCCTGCTCTTCGAGGGTCGCCTTCGAGTTCGGATGGATCAGGTATTTTACGCCGGCCGGAAAGGACGCGTTGCCGCCGGTGTGGTCGCCGTGATCGGAGCAGATGACGACGTACTTGATCGGCTGGGGCGTGATCTTCGCGACGGCGTCGACGAGCCCCCTCGTGGCCTGCGGGTTCGACTGGCCGTCGGCGACGAGCACGCCGTCGCGGGTGACGACGATCATGTTGGTGGTGGTGAACTTCTCGGCGCCTGGATGGAAGTCCTCGTAGGTGTAGACGCCGTCGGCGACCTTGACCGTGCGCGGGAAGTCGGAGAGCTGGAAGCCGCGCTTGATCGGGTCGGCCGTGCGGACGACCTGCTGAGCCGCCAGCACGGCTGTCACGCAGGTCCACAGGCCGAGGGCGAACACGAGGGGGAGACGCCGCGTCATCGGAGCTCCTTTGGCGAATGCGGACGCCTATGCTAACATTAGTTTTCTGCCGCGGGGTGGAGCAGTCCGGTAGCTCGTTGGGCTCATAACCCAAAGGTCGCGGGTTCAAATCCCGCCCCCGCAACCAACTTTTCGATCGTCGGCTGACAATTGGCTGACAATCGGTAGAACCTCAAAGGGCGCTTCGGCGCCCTTTTGAGTGTACGGAGGCCGTCCGCAGCCGGTGAGCGAAGTCCTCAGCGATGATTTCCCCGCACAGCAATGAGCGAGGGGTCCACACGATGGCCAAACTGGCTGGAATCCGGCAGGCGGTCGACCGCAAGATCGCTCGGATCAGCGTTGTCGCCGCATGAGGAGT
>JBLMXQ010000061.1:0-64332 GCA_050257855.1 Betaproteobacteria bacterium
CGCACGCGAATCGAAACTCAAAATCCCGTGGGCTTTACCGCCCGTGAGGGTTCGATTCCCTCCTCCGGCACCACATGTCGGTCCAGCCATTCACGTTCGTGATGGCGGCCGGAGTCGTTGCGACGATGTTGCCCCTCGTCCGCCCTCCGCCCGGCAGGCGAACTCTGACATGACGGACATCGCGACGTTCCGGATATAATCATCGAAGGACATCCAGAGTGGCTCGCCCGAAGGCGGCGAGTCCGGCAACCTGCCTGGGACCGGCAAGGTGCCATCGCGCTACCCCGCGCGGATGTGGTCACGCACGGCGTGTCAACGAAGGTCCACCCGACCCCTCGGTCGGCCTCTGGGTGTCTCGTTACAGGAGACGCCCGATCTTGAATTCCGATCGCGACACCTTCCGGCTGATCGATCTCGGTGCCGGACTGCTCGTGGCCGCTCGCGCCCGAGCAGCGTCCTTCCCGCCGAAGGAGTGTCCTCGGCGCACTGCACATAAGGAGTGGCCCATGCCGACTCGTTTCTGGCAACACACGTGCTGCGGACCCTCGACCTCATGGGCCGCCAGTCGCAATCCGTGTCCAACCTGCGGCGCGCTGCCGACGCTGGCGCACTGGATGCTTGGAACGCAAACCGCGATGCTCCGCTATCAGATGCACTACGGTCTGAAGCCGATTGGGCCCCATCGTGGCCTCGCCGATCGGCTCCTGAACGGGTTTCACCGGCTCTGCGAGTACTGCGCCGGCGACGGCCTCCTCGACTCCGACGACTTCGGGACTGCATGGGTCCTCTGCCCGGGTTGTCAGGGATGGGGCAGCCATCCCTTCCCGAATGATCCGGCGATCAAGGCCATGCGCCGCGAGGTCGCACGACGGTTCCCCGACGCAGTCGTCTCGGAGGCCGACTCCGTAGGAGCCGACGACTGGCAACGGATTCTGCTGCCCGACGGGTCGCAGCGATGATGCTCACCACGACGATCGGGCGGATGGAGCATCACGTTATCGGTTCATGGCGTCACACGTTGCGCATGCCCACGATCTCGCGAGCCGGCGTCCGGTCGCCCGTGCAGCTGATGCGCCGTGGCGCTTCGAGGAATCGCACGTCGTAGCCGAGTCGCCGATACAGCTTCTCGACTCGATCCGTCGCCTGATTCACGAGCACGACCGGGCCGCGATGCTTCGCCAGCCATACGGCCGTGCGCTCCTGATCCTCCCACGAGAAGCCGTCTTTCGCGTATTGCGTGAACTCCACGTCGTAGGGCGGATCGGCGTATACGAAGTCGCCGCCCTCGAGCGGAACGGCTTCGACGTCGCCGTTGGTGAACGCCCAGTCCGCGAACACGTCGCGGTAGGGCGTGAAGTCGCGCGTGTAGCCGATCCGCGCGTATCGGCCGAACGGCACGTTGAACTCGCCGGTTCGGTTGAACCGACAGAGCCCGTTGAAGCCCGTTCGGTTCAGGTAGTAGAAGATCGCTGCCGCTTCCCGGCTCGTGCCCTTTCCGCCCGCGAGAAGAGCGTTGAAGCGGTCCCGATGCTCGTAGAACAGGGTCTCGTCGTTCTCCATCCGGAGATCGACTCGAAGCCCCTTCTGAAGCCAGCGGTAGAAGTTGATCAGGTGCGGGTTGGCGTCGTTCAGCAACGCTCGCTCGGGCATCAGCCCGAGCGTGACGGCAAGCCCGCCGCAGAACGGCTCCACCAACCGGCGATGCGAGTGCGGGTGCCAGATCGCCTGAAGGTGCGGCACTTGCCATCGCTTGCCGCCGGCCCATTTCAGTGGTGGGCGCAGCGTTGCCAGCCGCCCGACAATTGGCATGCGTGCGGACAGTGTAACCGAGTTCGTGTCAGGGCAGGTCGCGCGAGTCGCCGCGGTCTGCGTCTTCCGGTCGTGCCCGTCCGATCCGCAGCTGCGCGATCACCGCCCCACGGCGGGCGCGACGGGCCGTGGTGTGCAGCACGGCACACCCGCAACATCGTCGGGGGCCGGGACGCAGCAGCCGTTCCGCTTCTGCAGACGCTCGGCGTCACGACGCACGGCGTCCGTGTGCGTGAGGGCATGGCGGACGGCGTCCACGATGGCGGCCAGCACGGGATCGGCGAGCCTGCCAAGCCGGTAGTGGACCCACAGTCCCTCGCGGCGCGTCTCGACGAGGCCCGATCGGCGGAGGTACGCGAGGTGTCTGGATGCCTTCGGCTGCGGGATCCTGAGGCTCTCGTGGATATCGCACACGCAGACTTCGCCCGTCAGGAGCAGCCCGAGGATCCGGAGCCGGGTGGCATCGGCCAGCGCCTTGAACAGCGTTTCCATCTCGACCAGCTGCTTCGCCATATGTGCCTTGACAAATATAACACGGTCCGCTACAGTGCGACTATATTCGTTTTTGCAGATACGGAGGAGCCCATGTCTGACATTCGGCAGGCGGTTCGCGAGCGATACGGCGCCATCGCCGCCTCGGTCACCAAGGCGTCCGCGAGCACCGGCTGTTGCGGGCCGAGCTCGTGCGGCTGCGGCGACCCGATCACCTCGAATCTCTACTCCGACGCGGAGACGAGCGGACTGCCCGCCGACGCCGTCACGGCGTCGCTCGGCTGCGGCAACCCGACCGCGCTGATCGCGCTGGAACCGGGCCAGACGGTACTCGACCTCGGGTCCGGCGGCGGCATCGACGTGCTGCTCTCGGCGAAACGCGTCGGGCCGACGGGCAAGGCGTACGGCCTCGACATGACCGACGAGATGCTCGACCTCGCCCGCGAGAACCAGCGCAAGGCGGGCGCCACGAACGTGGAGTTCCTGAAGGGGACGATCGAAGCCATTCCCCTGCCGGACAGCTCGGTCGACGTCGTCATCTCCAACTGCGTCATCAACCTGTCGAGCGACAAGGACGCCGTGTTGCGCGAAGCGTTCCGCGTGTTGAAGCCCGGCGGCCAACTCGCCGTTTCCGACGTCGTCGTCCGTGGCGAGGTGCCCGCCGACATCCGCCGCAGCATGGAGCTGTGGGTGGGCTGCATCGCCGGGGCGCTCGAGGAAAGCGATTACGCGGCCAGGCTGCGCGCGGCCGGCTTCGCCGCTGTCGAGGTCGAGCCGTGGCGCATCTACAAGGTCGACGATGCGCGCGCCTTTCTGACCGAAGCGGGCGTCGACGTCGACCGGCTGGCCCCGCAGGTCGAGGGCAGGTTCGCGAGCGCGTTCGTGCGGGCACGCAAGCCGGAGGCGAAGAGCTGTTGACGCGCATCGCCATCTTCAGCGACATCCACGGCAACCTGCCCGCGCTCGAGGCGGTGCTGAGCGACATCCGCCGACAGCACGTCGATGCGATGTACTGCCTGGGCGATCTCGTCGGGTACGCGCCGTTCCCGAACGAGGTCACGGAGCGCATCCGCCGGGAGTGCATCCCGACGATCATGGGCAACTACGACGACGGCGTCGGATTCGACCGGGATGAATGTGGCTGTGCCTACCGCGAAGCCGACGAACGGATGCGCGGTCAGCAGTCCCTCGAATGGACGAAGGCGCACGTGTCGCCGGAGAACAAGGCGTTCCTGCGCGGCCTGTCCCCGGAAATCCGAATCGAGGCCGGGCGGAAACGCGTGCTGCTCGTTCACGGCAGCCCGCGGAGAATGAACGAGTATCTCTTCGAGGATCGTCCTGATTCCAGCTTCGAGCGGCTCGCGGCCTCGTCGAACGCCGACGTCATCGTGTTCGGCCACACGCACAGGCCGTATACGAAACGGATCGGCGACGTCTGGTTCGTGAACGTCGGTTCGGTCGGCAAACCGAAGGACGGCAACTGGCAGGCGTGCTACGCGATTCTCGATGTGGCGGCGGCGCCGCCGGCGTCATTCGTGCGCGTCCCGTACGATGTCGCGGCCGTGGCTGAGGCAATTCGCAGGAGTGAGCTGCCCGGCGAGTTCGCGGCCGACATCGAACGCGGCGGCGCTGCTCGACTCGCTCTCTAGCGCTGTCGGGAGGACGGGAGAAGACATCAGATGGCTCACCTCGACGTGTTCGATCCGCCGATGTGCTGTTCGAGCGGCGTCTGCGGTCCCGGCGTAGACCCGCTGCTGGCGGCCTTCGCCGCCGACGTGGACTGGCTGACGTCACAGGGCGTCACCGTCACGAGACACAACCTCGCGCAGGATCCCCAGGCCTTCGTCGCGCATCCGCTGGTGAAGGATCTGCTCCACCGTGAAGGCGACAGCTGCCTGCCGCTCGTGTTCGTGAACGGCGAGATCGCTGGCCACGGCTCGTATCCGCGCCGCGACGAGCTCGCGCGCCTGGCGGGGCTCACGGCTTCCGCATCTCGCGCGAAGCCCCGCATCCGGCTGACCACCACCGGCGGCTGCAAGCCCGGTTCGGGATGCTGCTGATGGCGTCGCTCCCCTTCGCCCCGACGCGCGTGCTCTTCTTCACGGGCAAAGGCGGCGTCGGGAAGACGTCCCTGGCCTGTGCGACGGGCGTGGCGCTCGCGGACGAGGGTCGGCGCGTGCTGCTCGTGTCGACCGATCCCGCCTCGAATCTCGACGAAGTGCTCGGCGTCGCGCTCTCGACGCACCCGACCGCCGTGCCGGCGCTACCGGGCCTCTTCGCCATGAACATCGATCCGGGTGCGGCGGCGCGCGATTATCGCGAACGCGTCGTGGGCCCCTACAGGACGCTTCTGCCCGCCCCGGCAGTCGCCCGGATCGAGGAGCAGCTCTCGGGCGCCTGCACGGTCGAGATCGCCGCGTTCGATCGGTTCACGGGATTGCTGGCCGATCCGGCGACGACGGCCGGCTTCGATCACGTGATTTTCGACACGGCCCCGACCGGTCACACGCTCCGGCTGCTGAAGCTCCCGGCCGCGTGGACCGCCTTCATCGAGACGAACACGACCGGCACCTCGTGTCTCGGACCGCTCGCGGGACTGCAAAGCCAGCGCGAGCTGTATCGCGCGAGCCTGTCGGCGCTCGGCGACGCGGCCATCACGACCGTGATCCTCGTCAGCCGGCCGGAACCCTCCGCGCTCGCCGAAGCCGCCCGGACCGGCGCGGAGCTGGCGGCGCTCGGCGTGACGCATCAGCGGCTCGTCATCAACGGCGTGTTCACGGCCACCGGTCCGGCCGATCCGCTCGCGCGCGCCCTGGAAGCGAGAGGCCGCGATGCGCTCACGGCGCTGCCGGACGCGCTGTCGGCCATCCCCCGGACCGACGTGCCCCTGCTGTCATGGGCGCCTATGGGCGTCGAGGGGCTCCGGCATTTCTTCGACGGCGCGGCGCCGTCCCGTGCGTTCCCGCCGCCTGCGCGCCGCGGCGATCCGCGAGCCGCTCACGCATCGCTCGCCGCGCTCGTCGACGCTCTCGAGCGTGACGGCCACGGCGTCGTGCTGACGATGGGGAAAGGCGGCGTGGGAAAGACGACCGTGGCCGCGGCGATCGCGACGGAGCTCGCCGCTCGCGGCCACGACGTGCTGCTCAGCACCACGGACCCGGCCGCACATCTCGCGGACGCCGTGGGCGAGGCCGTGCCCCGCCTGCGCGTGACGCGGATCGATCCCGCCGCCGAGACGCGGGCCTACAGCGAGGAAGTGCTTGCGGCCGCGGCGCCGACGCTGGACGCCCGGGGACTCGATCTGCTCGAGGAGGATCTCCGCTCTCCCTGCACCGAGGAAATCGCCGTCTTCCGCGCGTTCGCGCGGACAGTCGCCGAGGGCGAGCAGCAGTTCGTGGTCCTCGATACCGCCCCGACCGGCCATACGCTCCTGCTGCTCGACGCGGCCGAGGCGTACCACCGCGAGGTCTCGCGCACGCAGGGTGCCGCACCCGAGGCCGTGCGCCGGCTGCTGCCGCGTCTGCGCGATCCGCGCTTCACCAAGGTCCTGCTGGTCGCGCTTCCCGAAGCGACGCCGGTGCACGAGGCGGCCGAGCTGCAGGCCGACCTGCGCCGCGCGCGGATCGAGCCGTTCGCGTGGGTGGTCAATCAGAGCTTCGCGGCCGGCACCGTCCGCGATCCGGTCCTGCGCGAGCGTGGCGCGCGGGAGGATCGGTATCTGACCGAGGTCCGCGATCACCTCGCGACTCGACTGGCGTGGGTGCCATGGTATCCCGACGCGCCCGTCGGATCCGACCGGCTGCTGCAGCTGGCGCGCGGCGACGCCGATGTCCCGGTGGCGTCGATTCAGCGTCCTTGAGGTGCCATGGATCGCATCGCAGATGCGCTTCCTGCCGCTGTCCGGAGGCCGGCACGAAAACGCCTGAATGTCTTCGAGCGGTACCTGAGCCTGTGGGTCGCCCTCTGCATGATCGCAGGGATCCTGCTCGGAAAGGCCGTGCCGGCGTTCATGAACGGTCTGCGAAGCCTCGAGTTCGGGGCCGGCAGCCAGATCAACGTTCCCATTGCGGCGCTCATCTGGCTGATGATCACGCCGATGATGATGAAGGTGGATTTCGGGGCGGTCCGCGACATCGGGCGCCGCCCGCGCGGCCTGTTCATCACGCTGTTCGTGAACTGGCTGGTGAAGCCGTTCTCCATGGCAGCCATTGCGTGGCTGTTCTTCCGGTACGTCTTCGCGGCCTGGATTCCACCGGCCGATGCCGACCAGTACATCGCGGGGTGCATCATTCTCGCGGCGGCGCCGTGTACGGCGATGGTGTTCGTCTGGAGCTACCTGTCGGACGGCGATCCCGCGTACACGCTGGTGCAGGTGTCGGTCAACGACCTTCTCATGCTCGTGCTGTTCGCGCCGATCGTCCGCTTCCTCGTGAGCGGCGCTTCCTCGCTGCACGTGCCGTTCGAGGTCCTGGTCTATTCGGTCGTCGTCTTCATCGTGATCCCACTGACGGCCGGCGTGCTGCTGCGCCGGTGGCTGATGAACGCGAAAGGACGCGCGTGGTTCGAGCAGGTCCTGCTGCCGCGGTTCGCGCCGGTCAGCATGGGCGCCCTCCTGGCCACCCTCGTGCTGATCTTCGCGTTCCAGAGCGACAACATCACGACGAAGACGCTTCACGTCGCGCTGATTGCCGTACCTGTTCTCATCCAGGTCTACTTCAATTCCTCGTTGACCTACGGTCTCATGCGGCTCTTTGGCGTGGAATACGCCATCGCCGCGCCCGGCGCACTGATCGGCGCGAGCAATTTCTTCGAGCTCGCCGTCGCGACGGCCATAGCACTGTTCGGACCCGAGTCCGGCGCTGCCCTGGCGACGGTCGTGGGCGTGCTGATCGAGGTACCGGTGATGCTCTCGGTGTGCAGCGTCTGTAACCGCACGCGCCACTGGTTCCCCGCGCCCGCTCGCGTCTAGGCGGCGCCGACGTATAATCCCGACGCCGTCACGACAGCGGCTGCCCCTGGCTGAGCCCATGCCGAAATCCGCCGGACCGGTTACGTTCGAGACGGTTCGCACTCTCGGGCTCGAACTGCCGGGCACCGAGGAGGGCACCGCGTACGGATCGCCCGCCCTGAAGGTCAACGGACGGATGTTCGCGTGCATGGCGATCCACAGGTCGGCGGAACCCGGCACGCTGGTGCTTCAGGTTCCCTTCGATCAACGAAACGAACTGCTGGCCGAAGACCGGGACACCTACTACCTCACGGACCACTACGCCGAGCATCCGACGGTGCTCGTGCGACTGTCTCGTGTTCACCGGGACGCGCTGCGGGATCTGCTGCGGATGGCGCACCGCTTCGTAACCGGAACGCATCCGACGCGAAGGACGCGGCGACACCGCGGGCGACGGTAACTGGGGCGGTCTCTCGTTCGGTGACGGAAATCCGGCGAATTACAGTCAAGGCGGCGAAATTCTGTGACAAAGCCGGCTCGGCGTGCCGCTTGCTCCGGCAGTCGCTGCGATGACCGCTCTCGAACCGTTGACGCGAGGGCGATGAGAAACCGCCATGCGACCTGCAGCGGCCATTTTGCTCCTCGCTCTGGGTGCGGCCGCCTGCGGCAACGGGCGCAGCCCGACGGCGCCCACCACGCCTCCTCCGCCTCCGCCGCCGGTCTCCGCGAGCATCACGGTGAGCGGCCACCTCGTCGGCACCGTCAGCGGAACCCCGCTGGCCGAAGCGACCGTCGCCTTCGGCTCTGCCACCGCTCGAACGGATCCCACGGGTGCGTTCCAGGCCACGCTCGATGCGCCCGGCGTCTATCCGATGACGGTCACCGGCTCGGGCCTCCTCGAACGACGCAGCGCCTTCCAGGCGGCGTCCGGTCGTGACGTCACGCTGGACGCGATCAGGCTGGCCGCGCCGTTCGACCTCCGCTTCTATCAGCAACTCGTACGGAACCACTACGATCACCCGGACACGCTGGAACCGACGCGGCGCTGGACGCGTGCGCCCCAGGTGTACGTGCGCACCGTGGACGAGGCCGGGCGCGCGGTCGACGCGACCACGCTGAGCACGGTCACGTCCGCGCTGATCAACACGGCAAGCCTGCTGACCGGCCATCACTTCGGCCTGGCCGGCCTTCAGCAGGGTACCGACACCCGCGAAGGGCAGCCGGGCTGGATCACCGTGCGCTTCATGGCAGGGGTGGACTCGGAGCACACGTGCGGCATCGCCGATATCGCGAGGGAGGGCGGCACGATCGACCTGTTCTGGCGCGAGCGCCCCTGCGCCTGCGACGGAAGCCGGATGCGGCCGCGCACGGTCCGGCACGAGCTCGGCCACGCATTCGGCCTGTGGCACACGGACTCGCCGAACGACCTGATGTACGGCATCGGAACCACCTGCGACCAGTTGCCCAACGCGCGCGAGGTGTTCCACGCGGGCGTGCTGTACAGCCGGCCGCCGGGCAACGTCGATCCCGACACGGACCCGACGACCGCGGCTCCGCTGGCGTTCCGGCGCGCACGCTGAGGCTGCCTGTTCGTGTGCAGCAGCGCGCTTACATGTCGTGAAGCGGCATCAGATCCCACACGCGCCAGAATTCCCTCATCTGGGCTGTGGTCCCGAGGGACACGCGGACATACCGATCGAGCGGCGAGAACGGCCTGGCCAGGACGATGCCGTTCCGCGCGAAGTGCTCGATGACGAAGCCGGCCGACACCTGCTGGGCGACGGTGCCGGCCGGGTGCTCCGTGCTCATCATCACGAAGTTGGTCTGCGAATCGATCGACCGCAGCATCCGGGCGTTCGCCTGGTTCAAAAACTCCTGACGGTCGTCGGCGTTCCGCCTCCTGCTCCTCTGCACGTGTTCGACATCGTCGAGCGCCGCCACCGCGGCCCTGGCGGCGAGGACGTTCACGTCCTTCTCGAGCGCGTGGGCGCTCAGCCGTGTCGCGATCTGCCTGGCAGCGATCGCATACCCGATGCGGAGGCCCGCGAGCCCGTAGATCTTGGAGAAGCTGCGCACGACGACCACGCGTGGATCGTCCACGGGATGATCGATGAACGACCGGTACTCGGACGAGGGTTCCACGTAGTGATGGTAGGCCTCGTCGATGACCACATGGGCCCCGGCCGGAAGCCGGCGCAAGAAGCCTTCGAGATCCTCTCGACACGTGATCGAGCCGGTCGGATTGTTGGGATTGCAGACGTAGACGAGGCCGGTCGCTGAACCGCAGCGTGCCAGCATTTCCGGCAGATCGTGAGACCAGTCGCTCGCCAGGCGGACGGCCGTCACGGGGGCGCCCTCGCGAGCGGCATAGCGGCCGATCACTCCGTAAGTCGGCATCGCCGTGACGAGACCCTTGCCCGGACCGGTGAACGCGCAGGCCGCCATCCGGAGGACCTCCCCGGACCCGCAGCCCAGAACGACCTGCTCGCGTGTCACGCCGTGAAGCGCCGCGACAGCGTCTTTGAGCTCCTCGGACTCGCGGTCGGGGAAGCGGCTCGCCCGATTCAGCCCGCCCTGCAGCGCGGCGATGGCCCGGGTCGACGGGCCGTAGGCATTCGCGTTCACGTCGAGCTCGATCCGCCGCCCTGCCGCGGCAACGCTCTCCGGCCGGGCGTCGGCAAGCGACGGCAGCGCCGCAGCCGCGGCCGCGCCGAGGCCGAGCCGCCACATCAGGTCTCTTCGGGTGATGGTCATGGCTCTACTGGATGACCAGAGTTGCCGGCACGGAATGCGCCACGGCGCCGCTCGTTCCCGTGATCGTCAGCGTGTATGTCCCGGTCGGCGCGTTCTTCTTGACCGAGATCGCCAGCGTCGAGCTGCCGGCATTGACGATCGACGCGGGCCTGAACCTGCCAGTGACCGCCCTGGGCAATCCCGTGACGGCAAGCGTCACGGTCCCCGTGAAGCCTGCTCCGATGGTCACCGTGGTGGATCCGCTCCTTCCCCGGGCAATGGTGATGCTCGCCGGCGACACCGACATCGAGAAGTCGGCGTCGACCACGAGGGTGACCGTGACCGTGTGGCTGATCGTTCCTGTCGTTCCGGTAACCGCCAGCGGATAGGTTCCCGGCGGAGTCGAGCTCGTGGTCGACACGTTGAGCGCGGTCGAGCCCGATGTGAGCAGGTTTGCGGGCGAGAACGAGGCGGTTGCGCCTGCGGGCAGACCGGACACGCCGAACGCGACGCTGCCCGCAAACCCCGGGCCGGGCGTGAGGGTCACCGTGTAGTTCGCGCTGCCGCCCACGGGCACGGCCTGCGACGTCGGGGTCGCGGACAACGAGAAGTCGGGAACCGTGATCGTCCGCGTGGCCGGACTGCTGGCGAGACCCTGATTGTCGGTCACCGTCAGCGAGGCCGTGTAGATGCCGGGCGCGCCATATGCGACCGCACCCGGAGACTGCAACGCGCTCGACGAAGGATTGCCGCCGGGGAACGTCCAGGCGTAGGCGGCGATCGTCCCGTCTGGATCCGTTCCTGTCCCCGAGAACGACACCGAACCGCCCGCCTGGACCGTCACGTCGGTCGACGGGCTGGAGATGGTCGCTGTGGGAGGCTGATTCGCCACCGGCACCGGCAGGCGAACGAAGGTGGCGACCGACGGCACGCCTGCCGAATTCAGAACGAACAGCATGTAGTACCCGGGAGGCGCGATGTTGCCGTTGGGCGGCGCCGTCACGTTCAGCACGCCGCCCGCTGCCGAGAACGAGAGCGCGACGAGGCGTTGCTCCATGTCGAACGCGTGTGTCGGCGCGCCCGGCCGTACCAGGACCACCGAGCTGATATCCGCCGCGTCCGGCGTCTGCACCGAAAATCCCCCGCCGTAGGACAGCGTGGTCGAGGAGACACCATCGATCGTCGGCCGGGTCGCGGGAGTGTTGTCCGCGTTGAAGAGGTAGGCCGGAGAGTAGATCTCCATGTGCTGCTCATAGCTGCCGCGCTGCGGATTGCCGCCGACGAGCAGCACCGTGGCGTCGGGAAGGAGCAGCGCATTCGAGTGATAGAGCCTGGGATAGACGTTCGAGCCTGCCGACGTGAACGTCCCCGTCGGCCCGGCGTTCGGATCGTAGAGGTCCGCGTTCAGACTGGCCGTCGTGGCGTCCTCGTCGTTCGTCGACCCGCCGACCGCCAGGACTTTGCCGTCCGGCAGAATGGTCGCGTTCATCTCGATCCGCGGCTGCGACATCGGCGGCCCGAATTGCCACAGCGGAGACTGGGCGGAGAGATCGATGATCTCGGTGGTGTTCGTCGCCGGGTTGCCGCCGCCCATGATCATGACGCGCGGCTTGTAGCCGTTGGCCGGCGTCAATGGCAGCAGAACGGACGTGCCGTACGTTCGAGTGCCCGTGTAGTTGGTATTCGCGACAACGGCCGACCAGGCCTGTGTCGCCGGATCGAAAATCCGGGAGCCGGTACCCGATCCTGAATAGAACACTTTGCCGTCGGGCAGCAGGTGCATCCGCGGATACAGCGGCGGAGTCCAGCCGGCCTGATACTCAGGACTCCAGCCGGCGCCGGGAGTGAAGATCTCCACCGTGGTGTTGGTCGCACCGGTTTCGGTCAGGCCGGAAAAGGTCATCACGCGGCCGTCGCCGAGCGTCGTGACCGTCGGATACCACCGCCCGTGCGCCATGCTGGCGACGTCGGTGAATGCGTTCGTGGCCGGATCGAATACGGCGCTGCGAAGCTCGCCTTTGAAGGGGTCGTAGGCGAGCGTCCCGCTGTTGATGAAGGCGCGGCCATCGGACAGCACCACCATGCCGTTGCAGAACATGTCCCACGCGACCGGCTGCGTCACGATGGGGTCTCCGGGCCGGGCAGGATCCCAGATCCCCGCTTCGAAGTCCGTGTTCGTGGGCACGTTTCCCGATCCCGAGACGATGAGCACTTTGCCGTTGTGCAGCAGCGCCACGTGAACCGGGTTGATCGGCATCAGATTGCCGAGGGTCGTCCACTGGCCGGTCGTCGCCGGCGCCGTGCGGACCGTCTCCACCTGGAGGACTGCCACCGTGAGAACCAGAACGACCGAGGCGGCAAGGCTCATTCGGCCGAGGCGACGTCCGGGGGAAGCAGTCGGGTGCATATTGGCTCCAGGCTCAGCGAGCTCGATGTCGATGAAGCTCGGCGTTAAGCAAGGGACGCACCTGCGGCTGAAGCGGAGATCCGGCCGGATTGGCGCAATTTGGCGGGGTCGTCGCCGCCTCGGGCCGAGGGGGTAGCCCGGGGCGGCGGGCTTTGGGAGACTAACCTCGTCCGCAAAGCGGACTCTACCCGGACTACTTCGTGTTTCCTGCGTCCACGCCGAAGTCCCATAGCACGCCGCCGGGCCCCGTGCCGGACACGAAACAGAACGCGTACTCGCCGGGCCTGAGCGGCTCTTTGGGCTGGAGCTTGTACGCCCCCTGCGCCAGGCGTTCGACGGTGACGGCAACGGCGTTCTTCGGTCTGGTGCTGCCCATCTTGCCCATGTCGGCGATGCGCTTGTCGTCGGACGTTTTGAGCTCGATCAGCGCGAAGTCGCCGGCAGAGCGAGCCTGCGGCGGCATGGCGTCGCCGCTCATCGCGCTCATCGCCGCGATGGGATCCATCGAGGCGTTGGGCTGCCCGGCGTCGGGGTCGAAGTAGAAATAGAACGTCACCGCGCCGGCGGGCGTCCGGATGTCGGCGACCGGGCCCGCCAGGTCCGCTTCGAACGACCCGCGCGAAAGGCCTTGAGTGAGCATCATCTTCATCATGCCCTTCGTCTTGAAGTCCGGCGTCGATCCGCGCAGGCGTACGAGCGTCTCTCCCGACGCGCCGGGGGTGGCGAGGTAGATACCGGGCTGGTGCTTATCGGCTGTCTGGGCCCGTCCTGCCGATCCCGCGGCCGCGACGATGACGGCGGCGGCCACCGTCAGCGATTGCACGTGAGTTCGCATGCTCGCCTCCCCTGCTATTGACCGCTCGTGTTCGGAGTGTTCTTCTTCAACTGCTTCATCACGTAGTACGTAACGCCTACGCTCGCCGCCAGGCCGACCACCATGGCGAGGGCCACCCCGCCGCCCCCGCCGCCCTGAGTCATCGACATGGCGCGGTCGTTGCTGCGCCCGGGCCAGGCGGACGCGGCCGCGTTCGGACGTTCTGCGGCCAGGCGCGTCGCTTCGCGCCGCGCGGCAGCGCGAAGGTCGGTCGACGCGGAGGCCGACGGCAGGATCTGCTTCCCGGTGACCGTACCCGGCGCGGAAGCCGTGGTGGTGTCGTCGGACGCCAGCGCGCCCGCCGGCACCAGGCCGACCATCAAGCTGGCCGCGAGGGTGGCGGCAATCAACCGTGCGATGCTCATGGTGCCTCCTCTGAAGGCCTGGCGCAGGCGATGTTCCGATGTGTTTTGAATACGTGCGAGGACACCAAACGGAAGAACGGACCATCGGCGCCGGAAATTTGACGGTCCAGCGGTAACACGCTACCGTTAGCGGGAATCGAGGATTCTTCCGTTTGCCCCCGGCCAATCGTTTCTTCTATGAGCGAGTTCGATGAGGTCTACCGGGCACATGTGCAGGCAGTCTTCCGGTTTGCGTTGCGGTGCGTGAGCGACCGCGCGCTCGCCGAAGACCTGACCGCGGAGGCGTTTCTCGAGCTGTACCTTCAGCGCGGGCGCATCGACGAATCGCGGCTGCCAGGCTGGCTCCTGACCGTCGTCCGCAACCGGGCGCGCGATCACTGGCGCCGGCAACAGGTCGAACGGCGCTATCTGGAGCAGACGCCGGCCCCGGCTCCCGACGACACTTCTGAGCTCGCACGCTGGATTCTGGAGGGCGCCGACCTCAAACCGGTACACCGTACGTGTCTCATGCTGCGCTATGTGCACGGCATGACGCGCGCGGAGATCGCATCGGCGCTCGGATTGAGCGAGGTGCAAGTGAAAGGCTACCTGCAATACGCGCTCGAGCTGCTCCGGAAGTCGATCGCCGAGGTGAAGGGCGGCTCCGCGTGACTCGGCTCCCCGACGACTGGGAGGCTGGCGAAGACGCACTGGTGGCGTCTGTGCGCCAGGAACTGGACGTGCTCGCTGCGCGTCGCCGCGACGATCCGCCGCCAGCCGTCCTGCGCGCGGCCAGAGCGGACGCGCTCCCCGAACCGCTGCAGACAGCGGCCGCCGCCGCGCTCGAACGAAGCGCCTGGAGCCGGACGCTCGTCGACGGCGCCGACGCCGCCGAGGCAGAGCTCGATACGGAGACAGCCGCCCGCATCCTCGCGCACGTTCGAAGGTCTGCGTCCGGGAAACGGCGCGGCAGGGGAATGCTGATCCCGCCGGCGGTGTGGCGGCCCCTCTTGAGCGTAGCGGCCGCCGTGATCCTCGTGTCCGTTATCGTCTACCTGCGCCAGGCACGCCGGCCGGGCGCACCGACGGCTCAGGCCGGAGGACCAGCCGTTGCGGCGGGTGGCACGACGACGCCCGCGTACCGGCTGCCGCTCGATCCGCCCGCGATCAAGCTGACGGCCATGGCGCTCGTCGTCCGCAGCAATGACCGGACGGGAGCGTTCGTCGACGACGTCGCGCCGGCGTTCGATGCGTACCGCGCCCGTGACTATCGCACGGCGGTCGCCGACTTCGTCCGCGTGCAGCCGAGGTATCCGGCGTCGGTGGAGATCCCCTTCTACCTTGGCGTGAGCCGCCTGCTCCTGAACGACCCGCGCGGCGCGGTGGAGGCGCTCGACCAGGCGCACCGCGTGACCGACGACACGTTCCGGGCCGACGTCGCCTGGTACCTCGCCGTCGCCCACGAGCGCGCCGGCAATCTGCGCGCTGCGCGCGGCGAACTTGACGCCCTGTGCGGCGGAACGTCCGCGTACGCGACAAAAGCCTGCGAAGCGTCAGCGAAATTCCCGAAGGAGTGAGGCATGCGGGCGCCGCGACGAATTCGAGCTGCGGCTGCGGCGCTCGTCGTGTTGATTGCGCTGGACGTTCGGCCGGCCGCGCAGGATCGGCCCGCTGACGACCCGCAGTTCACGGCGCTGCTGGCCACCGCCAAGAAGGCGTACGACGACCGCAGGCTGGACGCCGCCGCCGCGGGTTATCAGGCGCTGCTCGACCTCGCCCGCGAGCGGCACGACGAGCTCTGGGAAAGCCGCGCGACGCTCGGACTCGGCTCGGTCGACTACTGGAAGGCCGATTACGTCCGCGCCCGTTCGCGCCTCCTCGAAGCGTTGACGACGTTCGACCGTCTCGGCGCGGCCGTCGAGATCGGTCGCGCGAACCTGCTCCTCGGCAACGTCGCCGCGGCCTCCGGCGACCTGCGGGAAGCAGCGGCCCGCTACACACTGGCCATTCCGGCGTTCGAGGCAGCCGGCGACGTCAGGGGGAAGGTCACTGCCACGATCAACCGGCTGCGCTTCTCGAATTCGGATCTCGACGCGCAGCAGCTCGAGGCGCCATTCCGCGCGGTCGAGAAGGATGCGCGTGCGCTGGGCGATCGGGCGCTCGAAGCCAGTGTGCTGCACTCGTGGAGCGATCATCTGTTTACGCGCGGAGACTACGAGGCGGCCATCGAGAAGCTGGACGTCGCGGTCGGCCTGCTGGCCGGGGGTGCGGACGAGGACGAGCTCGGCACCATCTACAACAGCCTCGGCAGGCTGTATCGTGTTCACGGGCAGGTCGCGGTCGCGCTTCGGTATCAGCTCAAGGCGCTCGCGATTCACGAAAAGCTGAACTCCCCGCGTAACCTCATCCAGAGCCTGAACGCCGTCGCGGCCACATATCAATTTCTGGGCGACGCCGCGCACGCCAGCGTCTACTTCGAGCGGGCGCTGGCGCTCGCCGAACGGAGCGCAGCGCCCGGCATCGTGAGCTTCCTCCGCGCGAGCTACGGAGATTTCCTCGTCGTCAACGGGAACACGGCGCGAGGGCGCGAGATGCTCGCGCAGTCGCTCGCCGCCGCGTCGCCCTACCAGCAGACGCTTCGCTACGCGCAGCTGGCCTACGCGGACCTCAAACTGGGACGGCCGCGCGACGCGCTGGCAGAAGCGCAACAGGCGATGGACCATTGCGCGGCGACGTCGCGCGTGGACTGTGCGAACGCGCAACTGACGCGCGCATCAGCGGAGCTGGCCCTGGACGACGACGCGGCGGCTCTGTCCGATCAGCAGGCCGTCCTGCGGGTGATCGAAGAGATGCACCGGAACCTCGCCGCCTCCGACTTTCTCAAACAGGGCTTCGAGCAACTGTGGACGCCGACGTATTCGCTCGCCATCGATCTCCTGACCCGCAGCGGCCAGACGCGGGCCGCCCTCGAAACGGCGGAACTCGGCCGCTCCCGGGCGCTGCTCGACCTGCTGGCCTCGCGCGCCGAGCGTCCGGCAGCCCGGCCGCTTCCGCTCGTCCTGCGAGGTCAGGCCGGCGGGCTGCCGAGCACCGCCGCGGCAAGCAGCGCCACCGCGGACGACCTGGCGGCCACGGCGGCGCGCCTGCACTCCACGCTGCTCGTGTACTGGGTCGGGGAGAACAAGATCTATGCGTGGACGGTCGCGCCCGACGGCAGGCTCGACGCCGCCGTGACGCCCATGTCGCGGGTCATGCTCGACACCCTGATCCGTTCGACGTCCGCGTTCGCGCCGGCGGCGCCGTCTGCCGCCGTCACCCCGACCCGGGGCGGACAGAGCATCCCGCTCGTGATGAAACCCAGCGCTGCCTGGACCGAGTTGTACGACCTGCTGATCCAGCCGATTGCCAGGTCGCTGCCGGCAGCGCGCGGGTCGCGCCTGACGGTGATTCCGCACGGCCCTCTGATCGACGTGCCCTTCGCCGCCCTGCGCGACCATCGCGGCCGGTACCTGATCGAGCGCTACGCGATCCACGAGCTTCCGGCCGGGGCCATGCTCGATTACATTGCGTTGCACCGGCACCCTCGGGCCCGGTCCGGCACGGCGCTGCTCGTCGCAGATCCAGCGCGGCCGGCGAGCCCGCTCGGTGAACCAGCCTTGCCCAGGCTGCCGGGAGCCGATGCGGAAGTGCGCGCGATCGCCGCGCTCCTCCCGCCGGCGCGCACGACGGTTCTGTCCGGCGAAGCCGCCACCGAGCCGCGCGTGCTCAAGGCGGTGGCGCACCGGACGTTGCTTCACTTCGCGACGCACGGCATCGTGAGCGACACGAATCCGCTGTCGTCCTTTCTCGCCCTTGGGCGTCCCGACGACAATTCCCTGACCGGCCGGCTGACCGTGCAGGAGATCTACGGCCTCAGCCTCGACGCGGACCTCGTGGTCCTGAGCGCGTGCCGGTCTGGCGCGGGGGACACGAGCGGCGACGGCATCGCCGCCATGGCGCGCGCGTTCTTCTATGCCGGCGCCTCGTCGCTCGTCGTCAGCCTGTGGGACGTGGCCGACGAGCCGACCAATCGTCTGCTGCCGGCCTTCTACCGAGCGTGGCTGGGCGGCGCCGACAAGGCGGCCGCGCTCCGGACCGCCCAGCTCCACCTCCTGGCCGAGCTGCGCGCGGGCCGCGTCCGCGTCCACACCCGCATCGGCGACGTCGTCCTCCCCGAGGACCCGACCTTCTGGGCCGGCTTCGTCCTCCTGGGTGAACCCAACTGACATCGGCTCGCGCGCCTCTCGACCGGCGTGCCCCGCACTCCGTCGCTGGACCCTTCGCTCGGGAAGATCTGGCTCCTGACCATCGGGGAGCAGAACTGGCGTCCGTCCGCTGGCGAGCACGTCGCGGACATCGGGTCGGGCCGCTGCCGTCGGCGCCGGATGCGTCGTGGAAGCCCAAGGGGCTGTGCAAGGGACGGTGACGCAGGCGCTCGTGCGCGCGGGGCGGTATCCGTGGGATAGTTGGTCAGGAGAGGTTGAATGCCTCAGAAGAAACGCGACGCGCACCTGTACCAGCTCGCCCGCCACGGAGCCGAATCGCGCCTGCGCGATCTGGCGCACGAGGCGCGGCTGCTCCTCGACATGTTCCCGGACCTCGGCGACTCGTTCGACCCCGACGAACTGCCCGTGACCTTCCTGATCGCCCGCGGCGCGCAGAAGGCCTCGGGGACACCGCCGAAGGGCCGGAACTGGACGCCCGCGCAGCGCAAGGCGGCAGCCAGACGGATGAAGGCGTTCTGGGCGAAGCGCAAGGCGTCCGGCAAGAGCTGAATCCGCCTGCGCACCGTCAAAAGACGAGAACGAAAGGAGGCTCACGTGCCGAACCGCGCAGTCCCCGCTCTCGTGCTGATCGGATCGCTGCTGGCGCCCGCAATTCCGGCCCTCGCGCAGGACTGTCTCCATGGTCCGAACGAAAGAGCTGCGGATCGCAGCCGGCGCAAGGACGCCGTGCAGATGGCCGCGGCCATCAACGCCGCCGAGGCCCGCATCATCGGGCCCAAGACGCCGGCGTACAAACCGCTGGACAAGCTGCTCAACGTCCCGCCTGCGCCGCGCGGGTTCGAGCTGCGCTTCTATCTCGACGAGTCGGGCCAGTCGTATCTCTTCTCGATTCGCGACACGCTCGACGCGTGCCGCTACACGGTCTTCTCGGACCAGGACGGCCGCGTGTACGCCGCCTCGCCCCTGCGCGGACCGTTCATCCTCCCGACGCGTTAGCCGGGGCGCCGGGATTCTTGCGGCGTCACCCGCGGCAGCGCCAGCGGCGCGCAGGCTCGACCATGGTACGCTCACGTCGGAGGAGGTTGCGTGAGCGACTACGCGGTGTCAGTGCTGCTGGGGATCGTGGAAGGCGTGACGGAATTCCTGCCGGTCAGCTCGACGGCCCACCTGCGAATCGTGGAGGCGCTGCTGCACATCAGTCTGACGAGCGGCTACTGGAAGATGTACACGATCGTCATCCAGCTGGGCGCGATCCTGTCGCTGTTCGTGTACTTCGGGGCGCGCATGGCGAGCTTCCTCTCGACGTACCCGGCCGGCGAGAGCGGCGATCGCGGATGGCTCACGCATCCGCTCGGCCTGACGGCCGTCGCGTTCGTCGTCACGGCGGTTCCGGCCTATCTGCTGACCAAGACCATCGGCAAGAACCTCGAGAGCCTGACGATCATGGGGCTCTCCCTCGTCGTCGGCGGCGTCGTGATGTGGGTGGTGGACGCGGTCCAGGCGCGCGCGGAGCGGCTCGGTCCGGGCGCCCCGCGCACGCGGATCAGGACCTGGCGCATGGAGGACATGTCGCTGCCACAGGCGCTCTGGATCGGAGCGTGCCAGGTGCTCTCCGCGGTCTTCATCGGCACCTCGCGCTCCATGGCGACGATCACGGCCGGGCAAGTGGCCGGGATGTCGCGGGCTTCCGCCCTCGAGTTCTCCTTCTTTCTGTCGATTCCGACGATGGTGGCGGCGACGGGGTACGACCTGCTGAAGTCGCTGTCCGGCCGTCAGGAAAACCCGATCGGCGTCGCGCAGATCGACGCGCACGGCTGGATCGTCCTCGCCATCGGCTTCGTCGTCTCGTTCGTCGTGGCCTACGCCTCGGTGGCGTGGTTCATGGCGTGGGTGCGCCGCCGCGGCTTCGTGCCGTTCGCGGTCTACCGCATCGCGGCCGGCGCACTCGTCCTCGGGCTCAGGTAACGGGGGTCACAGGGTTCACAGGGTTCACGGGGTTCGCTTGAAGACCGATCGCTTGTCGGAGTACGCGAGCCGCGCGTTCACATAGTCGGCGTGCTCCAACCCGAGCTCGCTGGCGATCTGCGAGATCTGGCTCTCTTCCTCGCCGGTGATCTCCTCGTCGGCCGCGGCGACGGCGAACAGACAGGCGAGCAGCTGGCGCCGCTCGTCATCGCTCGCGATCTCGCGGAACTCGCGCGTGACCAGGAAGTTCTCGGTTCCGCCGAACAGCCGGTTCTGCCGCTTGGCGATCTCGACGACCAGGAGCGCCTGATCCTCTGCCAGCTGACCGGCCTGGCGCACCAGCTCCACCATCCGCGTCGTCTCCTCCTCGCTGATGTCCAGGTCGGCGTTCGCGACGCGGCTGAGCACGTAGGCGAACGCCGCGAGGTACCGGGCGCGCGACGGCTCGAGGCGGTCGAGCTCCGCCATGATGCGCCGGACGGTGTCGGTGTCGCCGTGCGGCGCGGAGGCGGGCGAGCCGGCCCCGCGCAGCCAATCCAGAATCGACATGCCCTCAAGCGTAACTCACGAGGTTCACGGCGTTCACGGGTTCCTCCGGGACCGGGCGATGATCCGGATTCGAGCAAAGCGCGTTCCGAGCCACGTCGGTCGAGTCGTGCGAGACGGCAGGCGTCGTCCATCGTCCTCCTGCCACGACAGGGTGTGCGCTGCGGGGGACGGGAGCGGCAGAGAGGAGGTTGAGTCGAAGAAAGCGACAACGCGTGAGCGTAGAAGCGGTTACGGTTGAACGGACCAGTTCCGACGCATGGCACTTCCGTTGCTCCACCATGAGGTGCCGGCCTGCAAAGGAACCTCACGTGCGTCGGAACCGATCGCTTCCGCTCCTGTTCACTGTCTGCCTCACCGCCGCGGCCACGCTCTGGCCGGTGCCGTCCCGCGCTGCGGGACACGTGCACGGCGTTCGCGGTTCCCTCGTCGTGGTTGGCGGCTACGCCTACGATCCGTTCTGGGGTCCTGGTTTCTGGGGCGTCGGTCCCTGGTATCCGTACCCGTACGGCTATCCTTACGGCTACTATCCGTTCCCGTACGATCGCAGTGCGGACGTTCGCGTCCTGGCTACGCCGAAGGACGCCAAGGTGTACGTCGACGGCTACTACGCCGGCATCGTCGACGACTTCGACGGCATCTTCCAACACCTGTCCATCGCGCCCGGCGGCCACGAGCTCACGCTCTACCGCGAGGGCTACCGGACGGTCACGCGGAAGGTCTACCTCGAGCCCAACGCGACGTTGAAGCTGCGCGAGCACATGGAACGACTGCCCGCGGGCGAAGTGAGCGCGGCGCCTCCGGCGCCGACGGCCCTGCCGCCCGCCACGCCGCGTCGCGGTCCGTACGGGCCGCGCGGACCGCGCGTCCGGCCGGTCCCACCCGAGCCGCCGCAGGCGCCCGAACCGCCGCAGCCTCCTGAACCCGGGACACCGGCCGCTCCGCCGCCGCCCGGGATGACAGGACCCGGCGAGCCCTCGAGTTTCGGTGCGCTGTCGATTCGAGTTCAACCGGACGACGCCGAAGTGCTGATCGACGGCGAACGATGGGACGGATCGACGGGACGGGCTCGTCTCGTCGTGCAGCTCGCGGAGGGCACCCACCACGTCGAGATCCGCAGGGACGGTTACCGCACCTACGAAGCCGACGTCGAGGTCGCCCGCGGCGAGACGCGCGAGATCAACGTCAGCCTGTCGAGACAGTGAAGGGGGACCTGGTGAAGTAGTGAAGGGGTGAAGGGCCGAACTGGTGATGTGCTGAACTGGTGAAGTGCTGATGTGGTGATGTGTCGATGGGACAGGTGATGGAAGAACGGTAACAGGCAATGTGGTAGAGTGACGGATCGTCCGCGGCGTTACTCCACTTCCACTTGCCACATCCATGAAGAAGCCTGTCGTCTTCCTGCTGCTTGCTCTCCCCTTGTTGGCCTGTCGCAGGCAGCCGTCGCCGGCCGCCAACGCAGTGCCTGCGACGACACCGGCTGCCGCGGCCTCGCCTGCGTCCGACACGCCGCAGGCCGCTGCCGCGGTCAAGCCGGTGCCGGCTCAGCTCCCCGAGGTCGTCGCGACCGTCAACGGCGAGAAGATCGAGCGCTGGGAGCTCGAGAGCGCGCTGCACCAGATCGAGGCGCGCGCCGGACAGCCGATTCCGCCCGATCGCCGCGACCAGATCGTGCGCAACGTGCTCGATCAGGTCGTGACCTTCCACGTGCTGGCGGAAGAGTCGCGCGCGCGGAAGCTGGAAGTCTCCGACGCCGACGTGAACGCCCGGATGACGCAGATCCGGAGCGGATTTCCGACGGAGGACGCATTCAAGCAGGCGCTCGCGGCCCAGAACGTGACCGTCGAGCAGCTCGAGCGTCAGACGCGGATGAGCCTCGCCGTGCAGAAAGTCGTCGACGCGGAGGTGACGTCGAAGGTCAGCGTCGACGACCAGGCGGTCGGCGCGTTCTATCAGCAGAACCTCGACCGCTTCAAGCAGGGCGAGACGGTCCACGCCAGCCACATCCTCGTCACCGTCGCGCCGAACGCGTTGCCCGCGGACAAGGCCAAGGCGCGGGCCAAGGCGGAGACGCTCCTCAGGAAGATCCGGGGCGGCGCCGATTTCGCCGCCGTCGCCCGGGCCGAGTCACAGGATCCTGGCAGCGCGAAGAACGGCGGCGACCTCGGGTTCTTCGCGAAAGGACAGATGGACCCGGCGTTCGAGGCGGCCGCGTTCGCGCTGAAACCCGGAGCGACCAGCGGAGTCGTCGAGTCGCAGTTCGGCTTCCACATCATCAGGATGATCGAGCGCCGGCCGCCGCACACGGCGGCACTCGCCGAGGTGGCCCCGCGTATCAAGGAGTTCCTCGCCGCGCAGCAGCGCGAGGCGAAGCTCGACGCCTTCGTCGCCGAGGCGAAGAAGAAGGTCTCGATCAAGATTCTGGTGTGATGCCATGAACGCGACCGCGATCCACCATCGCTGGGCCGATCGGCCCGAAGAAACCCTGACCGCCGCAATTCGGCGGCGCTTCATCTCCGGCGACCGTGTCACGGTCGCGCAGTTCCACCTGTCGCGGGGCGGCGTCGTCCCGCGGCACGCGCACGAAAACGAGCAGATCAGTCTGGTGATGAGCGGCCGCCTCCGGTTCGACCTCGACGGCCGATCGGTCGAGGTCGGCGGCGGCGAGGCGCTGCAGATCCCGGGCGGACTCCCGCACGAGGTGGAAGTCCTGGAGGACGCGTTCGTGATCGACGTGTTCAGCCCGGTTCGCCAGGACTGGATCGATCGAACCGATACCTACTTCTCGGCCGCCAGTTCCCGCCGGTAGTACACCGCATCGGAAGGCAGCCCGCCGACCACGTAGTCCCGGGACTTGTACGGGTACGAAGGGCGCGGCTGCGACGTGATGAACGCCGCAATCAACTGCGCCTCCTCGTCGCTGAGGCTGCCCGGATCCAGGTACGGCATCGCGTAGCGGACGATTCCGGCGAGCGTGTACAGCCGCGCGGCGCCGGCGCCGTCGTTCCACGACGCGGGTCCCCAGAGCGGCCCGGCTTTCTTGTCGCCGATCTGCACGCCCTGGCCGTCCTCGCCGTGGCACGAGCTGCACTTCTCGACGAAGAGCGCGCGTCCGCGCGAGGGGTCGAGCCGCTCGACGGGAATCAGGTGGTCGCGCAGGATGACGTTCTGGCCGCGCCAGGCCGGCGCCTTCCCCACCGCGAAGCCTCGGGACAGCCACGTCAGATAGGCTGACACGGCGAGCACTTCCGCGTCGGTCGGCTGCGGCAGGGCCCGCGGGTCGGCCGCGCCATTCTCGCTCCGGAGAAAACAGTCGACGATGCGATCATCGAGGCTGATGAGATGCGCGGATCGCTTGCTGTATTCGGGGAACATGCCAGCCACGCCGACGAGCGGCAGCGCCTTCTCGCGCTGCCCGGCGTTCAGGTGGCAGTTGCTGCACGACATGCGGCTGTGCGTCAGGCGCGGCGCTTCGTTCGGGGTGTCGGTGAAGATGCGATAGCCGCGCCGGATCTCGTCGGCCAGCGGCGATTTCGGCAGGGTCGCGTCCGCGAGCGGATTCTGCGGCACGTCCCACGCCGCCACCATCGTGACGGTTGCCGGGACGAGAGGGCCGGCGAGCCTGTAGCGGAACGTGGAGTCCGCGCGCACTCCGCTCGCGTCCGAACATGCCGTGACGCCGGCCAGCGCGGCGAGCGCGAGGCCGGCGGCAACACGGGTCATTCCGACATTCTAGACCGGTTCAGGTCCGCCGTCGTGGCGGCGGAACAGCCCGACGGGAGGATGTCACGACATCCCGTGGCAGAGATCGCAGTCCTGACTGATCTCGCGGCCGTCCTTCGACTTGTGGTTCCCGTCGTGGCAGCGGAAGCATCCCGGCGAGTCGATGTGGCCGAGGTTGTTCTCGTAGGTGCCGAACGTCACGTGCATCTGCGGGAACACGTTGCGCCGGTAGATGTTCTCGGCGGCGAGCACGGCGCGCTCCACGTCCTGCCGGCGCGAGTCGTAGAGCGAGGCATAGTTCGTCCGGTAGAAGACGCGCAGCGAGCGCTCGATGGCTTCTTCCGCCGCCTCCTGCGACGGGTAGCCGGCCTTCAGCGCCTTCACCGCCTCGCGGTGAACGAACGGCAGCGTCGCCGAAATGTCGCCGCGCGCCATCACGTCGTCGACCGCCTTCTCCGCCGTCGGCGCGATCGGGTGGCTCGGCCGGTTGTGGCAGTCCATGCAGTCCATCCGCCGGCGCTCGCCCTTCGCCAGATCGGCCGGCGTCACGCCTTCGGCGAAGAACTCGGTCACTTTCCCTGACCGGTCCGTCAGCCGCACGTACGGAATCACCTGGCGTTTCCTGTCGGTGGCGATGTAGTCGATCTGGTTGGCTGCGTTCACGTGCCAGTGGATGCCCTGCGCGGCGCCGAGTCGATCGCTCCCGCCGCCGACGTGGACCTGCAGTCTCGTCACCGTGTCGGTGTTCTTCTCGTCGTCGGCGTACTCGTGGATGTTCACGATCTTGTCGCCGTGGAACTCCTCCGGCCAGTGGCACTGCTCGCACGTGTCGCGCGCCGGCCGCAGGTTCTCGACCGGCGACGGGATGGGCCGCGAGTAGGTATTGAACATGACCGCGAACACCTGACGCGTCCCGGAAAGCTTCGAGCGGGCGAACCAGGACGCGCCCGATCCGATGTGGCACTCCACGCATTCCACGCGCGAGTGCGGGCTGTCCTGGTAGGCGGTGAACTCGGGCTTCATCACCTGGTGGCACACCTCGCCGCAGAACTGGACCGAGTCCATGTACTCGACGCCTCGATACGCCGCCAGCGACACGATGACGATGTTCGCGCAGGTGCCGAAGGCGACGAGGCCGAGGAAGGTGCGCTGCTGCGGGTCGTTGAGGTCCACGACCGGCCACCGCACCGCGAGCTGCTTCTTCCCCTGCCGCTCCCGCCGGCGATCGAGCCACGCCCCGAGCGGGATCAGCAGCAGCCCCAGGACGAAGATCGCCGGCAGAATGAGGAAGAAGAGGATGCCGAGGTACGGATTCGTGTGCAAACCGAAGAGATCTGCCAGGAACACCGTCAGGAACAGAACGGCCGTGACGGTGGCGAGAATCGCACCCAGCAGAGCCAGCGGGTTCCTAAAGACGTACGGACGCGAAAGCATCGGCGAAAGGCTCCTGGCAGTTGCATTGCGTGCCCTGACAGGTCAACGATGAGGGGTGGCTGTTCATCAGACGAGGAGGTTGTACATCATGTCCCGTGCAGCTGTCTTGAGTGTCCTCACCGCCGCCGCGCTCGGCGTGGCCGCGACCGCCGGCGCCGGCCAGTCGGCCGAAGTCAAGAAGGGGATGGAGGTCTACAACGCGCAGCATTGTTCGCTCTGCCATTCGATCAACGGCAAGGGTAACGCGAAGGGCTCGCTCGACGACGTCGGCACCAAGCTCAAACCGGAAGAGATCCGCGAGTGGATCGTCAACCCGAAGGAGATGACCACCAAGACGAAAGCGACGCGCAAGCCGCCGATGAAGCAGTACAACCTCCCGAAGGAGGACGTCGATGCTCTGGTCGCGTACATCCAGACACTGAAGAAGAAATAGCCCGCTGCCAGAAATACATCGCGCGCAGCCACGTAGAGCTCGCGGTATTGGGCCGGAACCCGTCGGCGAGATACAGGCCGCCGGGAACGTCCAGCTGATCGAGCACTTGCGGGCCGCGCGCGATATCGTCCACGCGATATCAATCGTACCAATACATCAGCCCGACGACGAAGCGGGCGCCGAGCAGGCAGCGGCACAGGACGCTCGAGAGCGCGAGCAGACGAACGCGCACGAGGTGCGCCCCGGTCCGGTATACTGATGGCGCCTTGCTCAGGGAACTCCCGGCCCGCGCCCGCTGGTACATCCTGGCGGTCATCGGCGCGGGCGTGCTGACGCTCGCGTTGCTGCTGCCGCGCGCCGCCCTGACGCCGGTCGTCCCGCTGATCATCCTCGTCTTCCTCTCATCGCTGACCTCGGCCTTCAAGGTCTACTTCCCGATCGCCACCGGCTCGAACATGTCGGTGTCGTACGTCGTCGACATCGCGTCGCTGATCCTGCGGGGGCCGCACGCGACGATGATCGTTGGCGCAGCGAGCGGCTGGAGCCAGACGGTCGTCAACACTCAGTCGCGCCGGCAACCGTGGTACCGCGTCGCGTTCAACATGGCCTGCCTGGTGCTGACGGTCGAGCTCTCGGGCCAGGTTTATCAGCGGCTCGGCGGCGTTCCGCAGGTCACCCTGCCCGCCGTCCTCGTGCCGCTGGTCGGCATGGCGCTGACCTACTACGTCGCCAACACGGGGATGATCGCGCTCGTCGTCGCGCTCAGCACGGACCAGAGCGCCTGGCGTGTCTGGAAGAGCGACTTCGCGTCGAGCGCGCCGAACTATCTGCTCGGCGCCGCCGCCTCGGCAATCGTCATCGCCGCCACGCAGAGCGCGGGCTACTGGCTCACGCTGCTCCTGACCGCGGCGCCCCTCTACCTCACGTACAAGGTCTATCGTGCGAGCGTGGAGACCGAAGCCCGCCAGGGCGCGATCCTCGAAGCGGCGTACGACGCCATCGTCACCTTCGACGAGCGGCTGAACATCCGGGAGTTCAATCCGGCCGCCGAACGGATGTTCGGCCACCGCCGCGGCGACATTCTCGGGCGCGGCGTCGAGCTGCTGCTGCCTGCCGAGGAGCGCGCGGGGACGCTCCACGCCTTCCGACGGTTCAGCGCGACCGGCGAGGGTCTACTGGCCGGCGGCACGCTGGAGCTCACGGGCGTGCGCGCCGACGGAACGGAGTTCCCCTGCGAGCTGACCGCGGCGCGCATCGGCTCCGGCGCGCTCGTCACCGCGTTCGTCCGCGACATCACCGAACGGCGCGCGCTCGAACAGCAGCTGCAGCAGTCGCAGAAGCTCGAAGCGATCGGGCGGCTCGCGGGCGGCGTCGCCCACGACTTCAACAACGTCCTGATGAGCATCATCGGCTCGGCCGACCTGCTGCTGATGCAGCTCGACCCCGGCGACCCGGCACGGGGCGAGGTGCTCGAGATCGGGGAATCGGTCCGCCGCGGCGCGAGCCTCACGCGCCAGCTCCTCGCCTTCAGCCGGCGCCAGGCCAGCAGCCCGAGGCTGTTCGCGCTCGGCGACGTGGTCGTCGGAATGGACACCATGCTGCGCCGGCTCATCGGCCCCGAGATCGATCTCCAGATCCAGACGCCGGCGCCGACATCGGTCATCGCCGACCCCGCGCAGATCGAGCAGGTCGTCCTGAACCTCGTCATCAACGCGCGCGACGCTATGCCGGAGGGCGGCCGACTCGTGGTTCGAGTCGACGAGGTGACGCTCGACGAGGCAGCGGCCGTGGCGCAGGTCGAGGGGCACCCCGGGCGATACGCCCGCCTCAGCGTCGCCGACACCGGCACCGGCATGGACGCGCGGACCCGGGCGCGGCTCTTCGAGCCGTTCTTCACGACGAAGGAGCACGGCAAGGGGACCGGCCTCGGCCTGTCGATCGTCTATGGGATCGTGAAGCAGAGCGGTGGATACATCACGCTGGTGAGCGAGCTCGGACGCGGCACCACGTTCTTCATCCACCTGCCGCTCGTCGCCGCCCCGCAGCGGGCCGGCGCGGCGGTGTGATGCCGCGAAGCGCTCGGAGTCAGGCCGCGGAGGCTCGAGGACGAAAAGAGCAGCCGCGGCGAAGTCCCGTTCGCGCCAGCCGGCTCGCTCAGCGTATGAGGGGAACAGCGTCGGCATCCGCGACGTGATATCCGACCGTCAGCAGCAGCGTCAGCATCAGAAACGCGGCCGCCGACACGTACGGCGTGGCCGGGCCGAGGTGCTCGAGCGACGCGTTGCCCCACACGGGCCCTATCGTGCGTCCGAGGCTCTCGACCGCGCTGGCCGCGCCCTGAACCCTTCCCTGCTCGTCGGCGCGGCCGGTGCGGCTCACCAGGCTCGTCACCGTCGGGTGCCCGAATCCCATGCCGAGCGCGAGCGGCACCAGCGTGATCGTGAAGACGAGCACCGAGCCCGAGTACGCCGCCGCCACGAGGCCGACCGCCGAAAACACGAGCCCCGCGAGGAAGATTCCCTTGTCGCCGTACCGCCGCACGAGCGGGCGGATGAACCCGCCCTGCACGACGGCTCCGAGCACGCCGAACGCGCTGAAGAAGTAGCCGGTTCTCACGGCGTCGAATCCGAATCGGTACGCGGCGAAGAGCGCGAAGGTGGTCTGGAAAATCGAGAACGCGAACCAGTACAGGAAGTCGATCACCAGCATGCGGCCGACGCGGGCGCGGCCGAGCATCTCGGGCAGGTAGACGAACGGGTTGCCGAATCCGGCGTGCGCCCGGTGGACCGTCTCCGGCAGCCAGAGGACCGCGAGAATCGTCGCGAGGAACGTGATGACCGCCGCGGCCCAGATCGGGACGGCCAGCCCCCAGCGCGCGAGCAGGCCGCCGATGGCGGGCCCCATGATGAAGCCGAGGCCGAAAGCGGCGCCGATGAGCCCGTAGGCGCGCGCCCGGTCCTTCGGCTCGGTGATGTCGGCGACGTACGCCCGCGCGGTCGAGATGTTCCCGCCCGAGAGCCCGTCCACGATCCGCGCCAGGAACAGCATCACCAGGCCGTGCGCGATCGCCAGCATCACGAAGCTGACGACCGTCCCTGCCAGGCTGAAAACCAGGATCGGCCGGCGCCCGAAGCGATCGGACCAGTCGCCGAGCACCGGCGCGGCGAAGAGCTGACAGACCGAGTAGACCGCGAACAGCAGTCCCACGACGAGCGGCGTCGCCCCGAAGGTCTCGGCGTAGAACGGCAGGAGCGGGATGATGATCCCGAAGCCGATCAGGTTGACGAAGATTGTCAGGAAGATGACGAGGAGTGGGCGGGACATGAGCGGCTTCGATTCTATAACGAGATACAATCACGAGCCGTGCGGGAACCGCGCGCCCAACTCGCCTGGCTGTCGCTCGCGATGTTCTTCGGCATGACGCTGTGGTTCTCGGCGACGGCCGCCACGGCGTCCATCGTCGGCGAGCTCCACCTGACGACGGCCGAAGCCGCGTGGCTCACGATGGCCGTGCAGGGCGGCTTCGTGGTCGGCACGCTCGTGTCGGCCGTCTTCACCCTTCCCGACATCGTCAACCCGCGCCGGCTGTTCGCGGCCGGCTGCCTCGTGGGCGCGACGACCAACGCCGCGCTCGTCGTCACGGGCGCTCCGGCGGCGCTGATCGGCCTGCGCGTCATGACCGGCGCCGCGCTCGCGTGGGTGTATCCGCCCGGCATGAAGATCGCCGCGGGGTGGTTCGAACGCCGCCGCGGCACGGCGCTCGGCATCCTGATCGGGGCGCTGACCGTCGGGTCCGCGTTCCCGCATCTGCTGGCGGCGGCGTCCGCGGTTCTGCCGTGGCGCGACCTGATGCTGGCCGCCTCGGCGCTCGCACTCGCCGGCGGGGCCGTCGTGCTCACGGCGGTGGGCGATGGCCCATACGTGACCAACAGCGTGCGGTTCGAGCCGTCGGCAATCGCGCGCGTGTTCTCCGAGCGCGGCACCCGGCTCGCGACGCTCGGCTATCTCGGACACATGTGGGAGCTGTACGCCGTCTGGACGTGGATTGCGACCTTCGCCGCGGCCAGCCTCGCCGCGCGCGGCGGCGCACGCGGCGCCACGTTCGTCACCGGCCCGCTCGCGTCGGGCGTGGCCTTCCTGACGATTGCCTGCGGCGCATTCGGGTCCGCGGCCGCCGGGCTGTTCGCGGATCGCGTCGGCAAGGCGCGGGTTGCGGCATGGGCCATGCTGGTGAGCGGGACGTGCGCAGCACTGGCGGGCATCGTCTACGCGCGGTCGCCGGTGCTGCTCGTCGGGCTCGCCGTCGTGTGGGGCGTGGCAGTGGTGGCCGATTCCGGCCAGTTGTCGGCGCTCGTCGCCGAGCACAGCCCGCGCGATCACGTCGGCACGGCGCTCACGGTCCAGACCTGCTCGGGGTTCCTGCTGACGATGGCGTCGATCCGGCTGGTCCCGATGGTCGCGGCGAACGCCGGCTGGGAATGGGCGTTCGCATGTCTGGTGCCCGGCCCGCTCCTCGGCGCGCTCGCGCTGCGCGGTCTCATCACGCCGCCGTAGCACCGCGCATCACCGCCGCGTCCGCCGGTGCGCTTCCTCCACGAGCGCCGACACCACCTTCAGGAACGCGCGAACCTCGGCGGCGGATACCTGCCGGCCGACGGCGTTCTCGAGCGCCGCGAGACGGCGCTCGACGCGACGAGCCACCGTGCGACCCTCCGGCGTCAGGCGGACGACGAACGTGCGACGGTCCGCCACGCCGACCTCCCGCGTCACGAGACCGCGTGCCGTCAGGCGATCGAGGATGCTCGTGAGCGTGGATCGCTTGTGGGCGAGGCCGCGGTGCAGGTCGGCGATCGTCGCGGGCGCGCGCGCGGCGAGCAGGGCCAGGATGTGCGCCTCGCCCTGGGTCAGCCCGCGCTGGCGCAGCCCGGCGAGGTAGAGGCCGACCCGGTGGGTGGCGCGGTGGACGGCAGGCACCAGCCTCAGCGGCATTGGAGCGACAGCGGCTGCAGATCGGGATCGACCCATCCGGTGCGCGCGTCGGACGAGTCGAGCGCGGCCTTCGAATAGAAACGGCCGACCAGATCCTTGTCGAGGAGTGCCGGATAGCGCAAGGCGATCGCGTCGAAGTCGGTGGTGCCGGCGCCCGCACACGCCCGGGCGAGCATCCGGATCCAGAAGATCGTGATGGTGTGGTGATATTTCTCTGGCTGGCCGACGGAGGCGGCGAAGCGCCGGAGCACCTCCGCCATCCGCGCGCCGGCAGCCTCGGCGGAGTCGAGTTCGTCGAGGTAGGCGCACGCGACGCGGAGGTGCTGCGCGTGGTGAAAACCCTGCGGCAGCTCGCCGCGCTCGAGCGCCCGCGCAAGCGATCGATCAGACATCGTCGCCATTGACAATTACTACGATATCGTAATATTCGAAAACGTTCAAATTACCGGCCGCGCTCCCGCTTCTCTCCACGCCCGCATTTGCTCCGCGCTCGCCCGGCCGCCCGGGCCCGGCCGGTCCGCCGGACCGGCCGGCGCGCCCGTGCCGGCCCGCCCGCCCGTCCCGGCCTGCCCGGCCGACCGCCCTCGCCGGCGGGGCGCCGCCCCGGCCCGGCTGCGGTCTGCGCTTGCCAGACCCGAGGCACTTCGGGTAAGGTTTTCTTCACGGAACCGGCTAGCCTGTGTGGTTTTGCCTGCCAACGCGTGTGTTTTCCTGCCCTCTTCTCCCGTTTCGCCGTGCGCTGGAAGCCTGTGCGGCCGCTGATGCCCAGCCGGCCGCCTTTCCTGGAGAGTTGATTGGGAGTCCGTCTGTTCGTCGGTAATCTGTCCTACAGCACGACCGAAGCTGATCTCCGCGCCTATTTCGGCAGCGTCGCCCCGCCGTCTCAGGTCGTTCTGCCGGTCGACCGCGACACGGGCCGCCCGCGCGGCTTCGCGTTCGTCGAGTTCTCCGAGCGGTCTCAGGCGGAGGACGCAATCCAGCGGTTCAACGGCCAGGTCTTCAACGGGCGACCTCTCGCGGTGAGCGAGGCCCGGGCGCGCGAAGATCGCGGACCGGGTGGTCCGCGCCCGTCCGGCCCCCGCCCCGGCGGGTTCGCGCCGCGCCCCCCGGGGGCGCTCGGCGGCCCGCGGCCGTTCGAGCCGGCGGCGCCGGCGCCCGCGCGCAGCCGCAACTTTGGCCCCGATGCAAAGCCGCAGCGCGGCGGCCAGAAGGCCAAGAAACGGGACGCCGATCGCCCGCGCGGCCCGATTCCGCTCAAGAGCACCGGCCGCTCGTTCACGCTCGACGACGACGACGCGGACGACGTGACGCCGCCGGACCTCGACGATATCGCGACCAGCCAGCCGCACGACGAGGAAGACGAAGGCGAGAGCTGACGCGCACGCCTCAGGGCGCGCGCACCGCCACGATCGCGACCCCCCCGGGCACGGCCACGGGCGCCAGCGTCCAGACGTTGCGCCCGTGCCGTGTGACCGTCCTCCCGCCGATCGCCCCGACCGCAGCGCCGAAGACGACATCGCTCAAATAGTGCCGGTTGTCGTGCAGCCGCGAAGCCGCCACGTACGACGCGACGGCGTAGCCGATGATGCTGTCGGCCCACCCCAGGTGCCGCTCGATCACGGTCGCCGATGCAAAGGTCACCGACGAGTGTCCCGACGGGAACGACCGGAAGTTGCTGCCGTCGGGCCGCTCCCGGTGCGTGGCGAGCTTCAGCCCCTCGGTCAGCCCGCCGGCGATGATCTGACCGCGCAGCAGGTCCATCCCGAGATGCGACACCCTGGGCTTGTGCAGCAGCCGTCCGTACCCGTACGCCGCGAGCGCCATCCCCATCTGCACCGGCGTCTCGCCGACGATTTTTCCGGGCGCGAAGAAGTCGTTCACCGTGTCATGATGACTGCGCAGCCGCGCGTTGAACGTCTGATCGTACGGATGCACCGCGAGAGCGAGACCGCCGCCGCCCGCCGCGAGCCACAGGTTCGGCATCGACGGCAGGTGCTTGACGTCGTCGAGCAGGCCGCTCAGGAGCGCGTGGATGCCGGTGTGGGGCGGAGTCGGAGGCGGCGCCTTCTGGGGAGGCTGCGCAGGAGCCGCCGAGGGGAGCGCGCCCGGGACGGTGTGAGTAGAGTCAGCGGACGGCGCGGCCTGAGGTCCGTCCAGGAAGAGCCCCACCACGAGCGCGGCGGCGACGAGCGTCATGCCCGGGCCGGTCCGGGAAAGGTGCCGGATACAATGAGCGCCATGGCCGACTCATCATGTCACGGCGGACGGCGGCCGCAGCCATGACCGCGAACGTCTGGGAGCGCGTCCTCGCGCATCTGCGCGAGCGCCTGAATTCCGAGGACTTCCGCCGCTGGTTCGGCGAGACGTGGTACGCGAGCGATTCCGGCGATCAGGTCACCGTGTGGCTGCCGACGGAGGCGATCCGGCGGTACATCGAGACGCACTACGAGAGACTGATCGACGAAGCGCTCGTCGCAATCGACCGCGGCGACACGCAGGTCCGGTTCGTCGTCACCGGCGTGGAGGAAGAGGATCGCGACTACTGATCCTTGTCGTACACGCGAGTGATCACCCGGGGCTCGCTCGATCTCGGGTTGGGCATCGAGAGCGTGACGTGGAGCTGGTGATGCTCGGGGTCGATCTCGAAGCCCTGCGTGATCTTGCCGCGTCCGATCCCGCTGATCTCCGACACGAGCCGGTCGCCGTCCCACTTCGTCTTGCGCTCGATTCCGGTGTTGTCGTCCTTGACCTTCGAACCGTCGGTCGCCAGGCGCGTGACGCGGCCGTCGCCGGTGGTAATGACGACGGTGTCGGACGACTCGGTGATGACGAGGTGATCGGCGGGCACCATCAGGTCGTGCATGGCGTCGCGCATCCGCTGTCTGGCCTCCGGGCTCATCCCGCCCATCCGCCCGCCGCCGCCACCGAAGCCGCCGCGCCCACCGAAGCCGCCGCGCCCGCCAAAGCCGCCGCGCCCGCCGAAGCCGCCGCCGCGTCCGCCAGAGCCACCACGGCCGCGCCCGCCGCCGGCCTCGCCGTCCTGTCCGCGGCCATCCTCCGAACTGCCGTCGGGCGGGACGTCGCTCAGGTCCTTGTTCAAGGTCCACCCGCCCGCCAGCGCACTGACGCCGGCCTGCGCTGGCGCCGGTGTCTGCGCGTGGGCCCGGGGAGCCGACAGCCACACGGCTCCGACGACGACCGCACCTGCAAACGCGAACAGACCTCGCATTGCTCCTCCACCCTCGGTTGAGCAGGCAGATGGCATTACCCGATTATGGCGAGACATCTCGAGCGTCGCTGTGAAAAGAGTGTGACAGGTGGGTGATGGCGGGCGCGCCGGGCCACGACACCGGACGCTTGGGCTACCCTAGCATCAGAAGCATGCGGTGGTACCGCTCGTTCTACTGGCGCATCGCGATCGGGCTGGTCGCAGCGTTCGCGCTGACGCTGGCGCTGCAGGCGGTAGTGTTCATCTGGGCGGTCGCCCGTTCCGGGCGGACGCTGCCGGGCGAATCGCCCGCGCGGTTCGCGCGGACGGTCGCGGTCGATCTGTCGGCCGCGATCGAGCAGAATCCGCAGCTTGACGTCGCGCGGTACGTCCACGAGCAGTACGCGCAGGTCGCTCATCCGTTCTTCGTGCTGCTGGCCGACGGCCGGATGGTGACGAGCGGAAGCACCGATTTCCCCGAGCCGCTCGTGCGCATGGCGCGCGAGCGGATGCGGCGGCAGGCAGAGCGCATGGACAGGTTCCCGCGGTTCGAACGGCCGGACTCGCCGGCGGCCGGCGGCCGGCCCGGCTTCGTCTTCTCGCGGCCGGCGCCCGTCGTCGTCGACGGCAAGCTCGCCGCGCTGGTTGTCGTCCCGCCGCGTGCGCCGTTCAGGTTTCTGTTCTGGCGTCTCGGTCCGACGCTCGCGCTCGTCGCGGCCGGCGTCCTCGTCCTCGGGACGATCGGCGCTGCCGTCGTCATCTTCGGACCGGCGAGGCGCCGGCTTCGCGAGCTGGAAACGGCCGCCCGGCGTTTCGGCGCGGGCGACCTGTCGGCGCGCGCACCCGATCGCGGCGGCGATGAGATTGCGGCGGTGGCGAGCGCGTTCAACACGATGGCCGACCAGGTGACGGGCGCGGATCGGGCGCGGCGCCAGCTGCTCGCCGACGTGTCGCACGAGCTCAACACGCCGGTTACCGCCATGCGCGGCTACATCGAGACGCTCACGATGCCGGAGCTGCCGATCGACGAGGCGGCGCGGGCGCGGTATCTCGGGATCATCGGCGACGAGACGGCGCGGCTCGAGCGCCTGATCGGCGACCTGCTGGACCTCGCGCGGCTCGAGGGCGGCGGCGGCGAGTGGCGCTCAGGGCCGGTGCCGATCGCCCCGCTGTTCGCGCGCGTGGCCGCCCGGCACGAGCGCGCGAGCGCGCAGGCCGGCGTCCGCATCGAGACCGACGTCGCGTCCGGCGCCGAGACCGTGGTGGGCGACGGCGATCGCCTGGAGCAGGCTCTGCAGAATCTGGCCGCCAACGCGCTGCGCTACGCGCCCGCCGGCACGGCCGTGCGCCTGAGCGCGCGGCCGGAGGCCGACGCGGTCACGATGGTCGTGGAAGACGAGGGCCCGGGCATTCCACCCGAACGCCTGCCGTATATCTTCGATCGGTTCTACAAGGCGGAGACGTCGCGGGACGGGACGACGGGCGGAGGAAGCGGACTGGGCCTGTCGATCGCGAAAGCGATCGTGGAGCGGCACGGCGGACGGATTGCGGCGACCAGCCGCCCGGGGCGGACGACCGTCTCGATTACCGGGCTGCGCCGCGGCTAGGCGACCTGACGGCGACCGGCGGCCTCGCCGCTCCGGTCGCGCACCTCCTCGCGAATCTGCTCGCGGATCCACTGCACCGGCTGCGGATGCCGGGCCACGAGCGCCTTCCATTCGGCTTCGCTCAAGGTGACAGAGATGACGCGTTCTGGATCCATGCGGCCGAGGGTACACGCGGCTCACGTACATCGAAAATAGAATGTTGTCATGGGATCCATCTGATTTCGAGATGGAACCTCGGGTCAGTCGCCGCCGAGCCGCCTGGGCGCCGTCAGGCGCAGCCGCCGGCGAACGTCGGCGAACGCCTGAATCAGCTCGTCGATGACCCGGGGCACGCGGTTCGCGCGCATGTAGACCCACCCCGTCTCGCGCACGAGCTCGTGCCCTTCCACCCGCGCGCAGAAGAGCTGCCCCGACCGCACCTCGCGGGCAACCGCCTGATACGGCACGATGCCGACGCCGAGCCCGGTCCTGACCATCGCCTTGATGATCTCGACGTTCTCGGTGTCCATGACGACCGTCGGCTCGATGCCGCGCGAGGCGAAGAAGCGGTCGATCACGCGGCGGGTGGCCGACCCGGGCTCGAACAGCACGAGCGGCTGCGACGCCAGGTCGTCGGGCTGGATCCGGCGCCGCCGCGCCAGCGCGTGCTTTGGCGTCGCGATGACCAGCAGCTCTTCCCGCATGGTGGGCAGCGCCACGAGATCGTGCTCGTCGACCGGAAGCGTCAGCAGCCCGACGTCGACGCGGCCGGCGCGAATCTCCTGGACCGAACGTTCGGCGGTCGCGACCGTGAGACGGACCTCGAGCTGGCGGTGCACGCGACGCAGGTGTTTCAGCAGGGGCGGGAACACGTACAGGCAGACCGTCATGCCGCCGGAGAGCCGCAGGATGCCGCGCAGCTCACGCGTGCGGTCGGTGATCGCCCCGACCGTCTCCCGCAGATCGTGGAACACGCGCTGTCCGAGCTGCACGAGGCTCTCGGCGGCCGGCGTCATCCGCACGCGCCGGCCGGCGCGCACGAACAGCGGCTCGCCGAGCTCCTCCTCGAGCAGGAGGATCTGGCGGCTGATGGCCGACTGCGAGACGTGCAGCTTCCGGCCGCACGCCGTGAACGAGCCGGTCTCGGCGATCGCCTGGAGGATTTCGAGCTGGCGCAGATCCATGACGGGACGCGACGCTAAACGCTCATGCTATGCTGAGGCTTCGAGCGCACAGTACTCAACAATGGTCTGGTTCTTCGAACGCAAGGGCGAATATCTTCGCTGCGAAACACGGCAGGTGGACGGCGGATTCGAGCTGGTCATCACCGAACCGGGCGGCACGGAGCGTGTCGAGCGGTTCGACGACTCGGCGGCCATGGCGCGCCGCCAGGTCGAACTCGAGCGCGGCCTGACCGGCAACGGGTGGAGCGGCCCGTACGGCCGCGTCATGTAGCCAGCCACTCCTCACGCACTCGGCTTGCGGAACGTGATGCCGTGCGCTTCCGGCCCCGCGACAATCACGATCGCGCCCACGATCATCACGGCCGCGGCCAGAGCGCCCATCGACTGCCCGTACGTGAAGTGCTCGCCCAGGAGCGCTTCGAAATAGGTGATGCTCGAGGCGAAGAGGACGCCGAGCTGGTACGCGAAGCCGGGGAAGAAGCCGCGCAGGTTGCCCGGCGACAGCTCGTTGATGTGCGCCGGGACCACGCCCCACGCCCCCTGCACGAAGAACTGCATCAGGAACACGCCGAGCACGATGAGCGCCGTGTTCGGCGCCGCGATCCACAGGGGCACGACGGCGAGCGCGCACACGACGGCGATCGTCATGGCCTTCCGGCGTCCGGCGCGATCCGAGTACGAGCCGAAGGCGAGCCCGCCGACGATCGCCCCGAACATCGACAGCATGGTGATGGTCGCGGTCTGCTCGGGCGAGAACAGCCGCTGGCGCTGCAGGAACGTCGGATACATGTCCTGCGTGCCGTGCGAGATGAAGTTCATCATCGCCATGAGCAGCACGAGGTACAGGAAGCGGCGCCAGTTCTGGAAGAGCGAGCGCCGGTAGGTCACCCAGTCCGTGCGGTGCTCGTGCCAGGCTTCCGGCTCCTTGACGCGCGCGCGGATGAACAGCGACAGCAGCGCCGGCAGACCGCCGATGAAGAACATCGCGCGCCAGCCGTCGGTCGGGCTGATCCGCGTCGCCCAGGGGTACACCAGGAAGAACGCGAGCGCGGCGACGAGGTTCCCCATCGCGTAGCCTTCCTGCAGCAGCCCCGAGAAGAGCCCCCGCCACCGGGACGACACCGTCTCGAGCGCGAGCGACGCGCCGACGCCCCATTCGCCGCCCATCGCGATGCCGAAGAGCATGCGCAGGATGAGGAACGTCGTATAGGTCGGCGCGAGCCCGGACAGCACCGAGATCACGGCGTAGAACATGACGTTCAGCATCAGCGGGAGGCGCCGGCCCCACCGGTCCGCCATGATGCCGAAGATGACCGCGCCGATCGGCCGCATCGCCAGCGCGAGCGTGATCGTCAGCGCGATGTCCGGACGCGTCTTGCCGAACGACTTCGCGATGTCGTTGATGACGAAGGTGAGAACGAAGAAGTCGAAGGCGTCGAGCGTCCAGCCGAGAAACCCCGCCAGCACGGCATTGCGCTGGTTCGCGCGCTCGGCGCTCGCGGGCGTCAGGGTCTGGGGCATGGTCGCGCAGCATACTGTACCGTCGCGCGATCCGAAAGCCGCCGCGACGCCCCGGTCATGCTCCGTCTCGCTGGCACTCGCTGACACCGGCTCGGAAGGGTCATCGCGTCAGCAGGAGCGGCGCCGCCTCGCGCGCCCAGCCTTCTTCCCACGTCGGCCGCGCCGAGCGGCGCGCGCCGCCGCGCAACCGTTCGAGCAGCGCCGAGTCGTGCGGAAACGTCTCGAACAGGTCGAACAGCAGATCCGCGAGCTGACGCGCCGTCGAGAACAGCAGGCCGTTGTCCCCGTGCCGGACGCGCTCGGCCAGGCACGCACCGTAGTCGAGCGCGCAAACCGGCACGCCCGCGCCGAAGAGGTCGGCGACCTTCATCGGAATGTCCACCCCGGACGACGATCGATGCAGGCAGAGTCCGAGGTCGGCGCTCCCGACGATGCGCGGGTAGTCGTCGGGCTCGAGCCACCGCGTCCGCAGCCAGATGCGGTGCGCCGGCAGCCCCGCGAATCGCCGTTCGAACTCGGCGCGCCGCGCGCCGTCGCCGGTCACCAGGATGACGAGATCGGGAAACCGCCGCGCGGGATCGAGCGCCTCCCAGCCGCGGATCCGTTCCTCGACCAGGCGCACGGCGTCGATGACGAGGTCGAAGTCCTCGTCGGCCGTCCAGCTGGTCGGGCTCACGATGAACCCGACCGACGACTGGCTCCGGACCTCGAGGCGCGAGAACAGCGCCTGCCGCAGCCGCTCGCGCTCGGCGCGCTCGAGCGGCGCGAAGGCCGACGCGGGCCGATCGTACAGCACCTGTGCATCGTCGATGCCGAAGCGATCGCGCAGGAAGCGGACGAACCCGCGCGACACGCACAGGTGCGCGTCGGCCGTGCGCCCGAACAGCCGCTCGTACCAGCGCGCGAGCCGCACGGCCGGATTCCAGCGCCCCAGGCGGAGCGCCAGCAGCGTGTAGCCGAGGTTGTGCCAGTCGATGACCAGCCTCGCCTTCCGCAGCCGCGCGACCACCCACACCGCCCCGAGCGTCGGAAACGACGGCGGATTCTGCACCAGGATGACGTCCGGCCGCGGAATCGTCCAGAGCGCCCGGACGAGCCGGACGCCGGCCCGGAGGCCGTCGACGAGCGCGAACGCCGGGTACAGCGCGTTCGACCGGCCCGCGCGGCGGCGCAGCGCGGGTTCCGGGAGCCGGTGCACGTGCACACGCGTATTTCCGACGAGCGCGCCCGGCAGCGCCGCGCCTTCGTACCCGACCAGCTCCACCTCGGCGTCGTGGAGCGCCAGGGCGTGCGCGTGGTACTGCATGCGCGGGCTGCGGCCCAGATCTCCAACGACCACGACGGCGGCACGCATAGTTCGTCAGGGGGGAACGCTGCAGGATGGATCGCGATCCCGCGTTCGCTAGCGAGGGTAGCACAACTCCGTCCGCGTCCGCGGTCCGGTCCGGGGGTTCGCGTACCGCAGGCCCGCGGCCTCCGCCGACTCCGCTCGACAGGAGGATTGCCGTAAGATGGGCGCGCCATGAAGCTGCGTCTCCTCCTCACGGCCGCGGTCAGCCTGGCGGCTGCCGTCCGGGTCCTGTCTGGTCCGGCACCCCAGCCGGGAACGCCCGCCGGCCCGTACGACCTGCTCATTCGGAACGGCCGTGTGCTCGACGGCAGCGGCAATCCTTGGCAGCCCGCCGACATCGCCATCCGCGGCGGACGCATCGCCGCCATGGGCCGGCTCGACGCGGCGCGCGCCACGCGCGTCATCGACGCGTCCGGGCTCACCGTCACGCCGGGATTCATCGACGTCCACTCGCACGCCGCGCAGGGCCTTTCCGGCGCGCTGAACGAGGCGCGGCCGCTGCTGGCGCAGGGACTCACGACGGTCGTGCTCAACCCGGACGGCGGCGGGCCGGTCGACATCAGGGCCGAGCGGACCGTTTTCGAACAGCACGGCATCGGCGTGAACGTCGCCATGTACGTGCCGCACGGATCCATCCGCCGGGAAGTGCTGGGCATGGCCGACCGCGCACCGACGCCGGCCGAGCTCGATCGCATGCTCGCGCTCGCGCGCGCCGGCATGGAAGCCGGCGCCATCGGCCTGTCGTCTGGACCGTACTACGCGCCCGGCAGCTATGCGAAGACGGACGAGCTCGTCGCGATGGCCAGGGTCGCAGCCGCGGGCGGCGGCGTTTACGAGAGCCACATTCGGGACGAAGGCGACTACAGCATCGGCGTCGTCGCCGCGGTGCAGGAGGTGATCCGCATTTCTGAGGAGGCGAAGCTCCCCGGGATCGTCGCGCACATGAAGGCGCTGGGCCCGGCGAACTGGGGGCTGTCGATGGCGATGGTGACCCGCATCGACCAGGCGCGCGCGCGCGGCATCCCGGTCTACGCGGATCAGTATCCCTACGACGCCAGCGGCACGAGCGTCGTCGGCGCGCTGGTGCCGCGGTGGGCCGAGGTCGGCGGCATGGCCGAGCTGAAGAAGCGCGTCGACGGCGGGGATCGAGATCGGCTCGTCGCAGACATGCAGACCAACCTGGCGCGCCGCGGCGGCGCGGGCAAGCTGATGATCTCGCGGTACGAGCCGGACCCGTCGATCGAGGGGAAGACGCTGGCGGCTGTCGCGCACGCCATGGGCCGGCCGCCGGTCGAGGCGGCGCTCGACCTCCTCATGAAAGGGAACGTGGGCCTCGTGTCGTTCAACATGTCCGAGGCCGACATCGAGGAAATCATGAAGCAGCCGTTCACGATGACGTGCACCGACGGCGATCTCGTGCCGGCCGGGCAGGGCAAGCCGCATCCACGCGGCAACGGCGCCTTCGCGCGCAAGCTGCGCGTGTACGTCGAGGAGCGCGGCGTCATCGACCTGCCGTTCGCGATCCGGTCGATGACGAGCCTGCCCGCGTCGGTGTTCGGGATGAAGGACCGGGGCGTGCTGCGGCCCGGCGCGCACGCCGACATCCTCATCTTCGATCCGGCGAAGGTGCGCGACGAGGCGACGTATCAGGACCCGCACCGGCTGTCCGAGGGATTCGACTACGTGATCGTCAACGGCAGGCTGGCGCGCGATCGCGGCACGTTCATGGGCGCGCTGGCCGGCGCCGTCGTCACGCCGGAGCGGCAGTAGCTGGAGCGCGAGGCGTCAGCCGGGCGTCCGGTCCGTCGGCCAGAGCTTCTCGCCCGTGATCAGGCGCACGCGCCGCTGAAACGTCACGTACGCCCACGCCCACTCGCCCATCACGGCGAGACGGTTGCGGAAGCCGATCAGCCAGAACAGGTGCAGGAAGATCCAGAAGACCCACGCCACCCAGCCGGAGACCTCGATCCCGAACGGCTCGCCGACGGCGGCCCCGCGGCCGATTGTCGCCATGTTCCCGTAGTCGCGGTATCGAAACGGCTGGAGCGGCTCCCCGTTGATCGCGCGCAACACGTTCTTCGCCGCGTGGCGTCCGCCCTGCTTGGCGACCTGCGCGACGCCCGGCAGCGGCTTGCCGTCCTGCTGCAGGGCGCAGACGTCGCCGACGACGAAGATCTCGGGATGGCCGGGAACGGCCAGCGTCGGCTCGGCGGGCACACGCCCGGCGCGATCGAGCGGCACGCCGAGCGACTGCACCAGCGGTGACGCCGCCACGCCGGCCGCCCACAGCACCGTCTGCGCCTCGATCTGCTCGCCGCCCGCCTGCACGCCGTGCTCGTCCACGCGCGTGACGATCGAGCCGGTGCGCACCTCGACGCCGAGCCGCTCGAGCGCCCGGCGGGCCGCGGCGCCGAGCTCCGGCGCGAACGTGCCGAGGATGCGCGGGCTGCCCTCGATCAGCAGGATGCGCGCGGTCTCGGGACGGATGTGGCGGAAGTCCTCGCGCAGCGTCTGGCGCGCGATCTCGGCCAGCGCCCCGGCCAGCTCCACGCCGGTCGGTCCGCCGCCGACGATCACGAACGTGAGAAGGCGCCGCTGCTCGACCGGGTCCGGCTCGCGCTCGGCGGCCTCGAAGGCGAGCAGCACCTGCCGCCGCATGTCGACCGCGTCGTCGAGCGTCTTGAGCCCGGGCGCGCGCGCCTCCCATTCCGGATGTCCGAAGTAGGCGTGCGTCGCACCGGTGGCGAGGATCAGGTAGTCGTAGCCGATGCTGCCGCGGTCGAGCACGAGCTGGCGGTGAGCGACGTCGATGGCCCGCGCGTCAGCGAGTAGGACCTCGACGTTGCGCTGGCGCCGGAGGATCCAGCGAATCGGCGACGCGATGTCGCCTGGCGACAGCGACGCGGTCGCCACCTGGTACAGCAGCGGCTGAAACAGATGGTAGTTGTGGCGGTCGATCAGGGTGACCGCGACCGGCGCGCGCGCCAGCGCCCGCGCGGCGTCGAGACCGCCGAAGCCGCCGCCGACGATGACGATTCGCGGCGCCGTGCCGGGCATCGGAGCCATGGTATCGTACGCAGATGCGCACGCCCGTTCCTCCGCCACGCAGCCGCGAGGCCTCGCTCGGCGGCCCCGCGTCCGTCGTCGAGACGGCCTGCCCGCTCGATTGTCCCGACGCGTGCACCCTTGCGGTCACCGTCAAGCACGGCCGACTCGTCACCATCGACGGCTCCCGTAAGAATCCGGTCACCGAGGGCTTCATCTGTGCGAAGGTGCGCAGGTTCGGCGATCGCGTGTATGGGCCGGATCGCCTGCAATACCCGGCGGTGCGGAAGGGCCGCAAAGGACTCGGCCAGTTCGCCCGCGTGCCGTGGGACGAGGCGCTCGACCTGCTGGTCGCGCGCATGCGGGAGGCGAAAGACGCGCACGGCGGCGCGTCGGTCCTGCCAATCTCGTACGGCGGCTCGAACGGGCTGCTGACGCAGGACAACCTCGACGCGCAGCTCTGGCGCCGCTTCGGCGCGTCACGGCTGCAGCGATCGCTCTGCGCCGCGCCGACCGGCGCCGCCAACATGGCGCTGTACGGCAAGATGGCGTCGGTCACGTATCAGGACTACGTCGACGCCTCGATCATCGTGCTGTGGGGCGTGAACCCGTCGACGTCCGGCATCCATCTCATTCCCTACCTGCGCGCCGCGAAGAAGCGCGGCGCGCGGCTCGTCGTGATCGATCCTCGCGCGACGGCGCTCGCGCGCGCCGCCGACCTGCATCTGTCCGTCAAGCCGGGAACGGACGTCGTCGTCGCGTTGGCGATCCACCGGTATCTCTTCGCCGGCGGTCTGGCGGACGAAGCGTTTCTCCGCGAGCATACGACGGGGGCCGATCGCTTGCGGGAGCGGGCCGAGCCCTGGACGTTCGCGCGCGCCGCGGACACCGCCGGCATCGACGCCGACGCGCTGGAAACGTTCGCGCGCTGGTACGCGGAGAGCTCGCCGGCGCTGGTGCGCTGCGGATGGGGGCTCGAGCGAAATCGCAATGGCGGCAACGCCGCGATGGCGGTCCTCGCGCTGCCGGCCGTGGCCGGCAAATTCGGCGTCAGGGGCGGCGGCTACTCGATGAGCAATTCGGCCAGCTGGAACATCGCGCAACCGTGGATCGGCGCGCCCGAGCCGGCGACCCGCCTGGTGAACATCAACCACCTCGGACGCGCGCTGACGGAGTACGACGATCCGCCCGTGCGGGTGCTCTTCGTCTACAACTCCAATCCGGTGGCGACATTTCCCGATCAGCACCGCGTCATCCGCGGGCTCGAGCGCGAAGACCTGTTCACGGTCGTCTTCGACCAGGTGATGACCGACACCGCGCTGTACGCGGACCTGGTGCTGCCGGCCACCACGTTCCTGGAAGGCTACGACTTCGCGAAGGCGTACGGACCGATCAACCTCGAGCTCGGACGGCCGGTGATCGATCCGGTCGGCGAAGCGCGATCCAATGCCGACGTGTTCGGCGATCTGTGCGCGCGTCTGGGACTGCTCTCGCCGGGCGAGCCGTCCGGCGAGCTCGAGCTGCTCGTGCGCGTGCTGGACCAGCTGCCCGGAACCATCGGAGCCGACCTCCGGAACGGCGCCGTCCCGACGCCGCCGTTCGGTCCGAGGCCCATCCAGTTCGTCGACGTGTTCCCGAACACGCCCGATCGCAAGGTCCACTTGTTCGACGAGGCGCTCGATCGGTCCGCGCCGATGGGCCTGTACGCGTTCCAGCCGGATCCGGCGACCGAGCGCTATCCGCTCGCGTTGATCTCGCCGTCGAGCGACCGGACGGTCAGCTCGAGCCTTGGCGAGCTGCCGCGCCCCGAGGTGAGGCTGCAGATGCACCCCTCCGACGCGGCAGCACGCGGCGTGGCGGACGGCGACGCCGTGCGCGTCTTCAACGATCTCGGCGAGGTGCACTGCGCCGTGCAGGTGGTGCCCGCGATCCGTCCCGGCACGGTCAGCCTGCTCAAGGGAACCTGGCGCCGCAGTACGCGGAACGGCTTCACCGGCACGTCGCTCGTCCCGGACACCCTGACCGACCTCGGGGGCGGCGCGTGCTTCAACGACGCGCGCGTCCAGGTCGCGTCGCTCGCGAACGCCTGAACGAGGTTCACAGCGTCGGCCGCGCGGCGGATCCGGTGGTCGGGGCCATCGGAATCTCGAACGTGCGCACACTGACCGGCGGCAGGATGCTGAGGGTGACACGGACCACCCGTCCCATCAGAATGCCTGTCCGATGCTGAAATGGATTCTCCAGCGCCGGGTCTGCGGCTCGCCGTTGATGAGGAGTCCGGGAATCGGGTTCAGCTGGTACCCGAAATCGAAGCGCACCGGACCGATTGGCGTCTCGTACCGGAGCCCGGGGCCGGCCGCGTAGCGGAGGTCGCCGGCCTTGATCGTCCAGGCGTCGTTCCACACGTTGCCGGCATCGAGGAACACTACCGCGCCGAGCTTGGCGCCGAGCGTCATCCGCAGCTCGCTGGTGAACGCGGCCATGCTGTCGCCGCCGATAGGCAGCCCCGAACCGCTGAGCGGGCTGACCTCGTACCGTCCCCATCCCCGGATGCTCGTGGCGCCGCCGAGGAAGTACCGCTTCGAGAACGGGACGTTGCCCCGCACCCCGCCCGCCGGATCGATCGACCCGAGCTGCAGACGGTTCGCCCACACCAGCTTGCCGGAAATCGGCCAGTAGAGGCGACCGTCCGCCGAAACGGCGAAGTAGTTGAACGTGCCGGACACGAGCTTGCCGGCCTCCTCCGTATGCAACGCCAGCTGATACCCGCGGCGCGCGTTCAGCAGGCTGTCGGCCGTGCTCCGCTGCAGGTCGAAGGCCAGCGCGTTCAGCTGACCGTCCTGCCGTCCCGTCGTCGGGTCCAGCCCGAGCGAGATCAGGTCGTTGCGCAGCTTCAGATCGGTCAGCGCGTCGCTGGCGATCGCGCTGCTGTCGTACTCGCTCGTCATCGACACCGACCACGAGCTGCGCAGATCCGACCGGTGCGTCAGCGTGGCCTTCCCGCCGGTGACGATCGAGCGATAGGCCGGGGCGTAGGTGTACCACTGCTGGCCTTCCGCGCCGAGCGAGAAGTGCGGGTGAAAGAGGTACGGCTGGTTGAAATCGAGCCGGACGCCGCGATCGAGCGACGACCAGCGCGCATGCGCGCCGGCGGTGCGGGCGCCGCCGAGGAAGTTCAGGTCGTGGTACCCGCCGTCCACGCGCGCTTTCTCCTCGGTCCCGTACCCGACGCCGAAGGTCACGCGCTGGTTCTTCGATTCGGCGACGGTGACGCGCGTCCGGACCTCGGGGTTCTGCGCCTCCGGCTCCAGCACCTGAACGTTGACGAACTGGAACAGCTCCATCCCGTAGAGGCGCCGCTGCGATTCCTGGACCAGGCTGCGTCTGTACAGATCGCCGGGCTTGTACGTCAGCTCACGCCGAATCACGTTGTCGCCAACGTTCTGGTTGCCCGCGATCTCGACCGGACCGAAATGCGACAGCGGTCCCGGTTCGGACGCGAACGTAATGGTCGCCTCCTTGCCGTCCGGGCCGTCGTTCTCGCTCGTCGTCACCTTCGCGTACGGATAGCCGTGATCGCGCAGCTCGTTGAGCGCGAGCTCGTGGGTCGAGATGACCGCCTGGCGATCGCGCGGCCTGCCGATCTTGAGCGGCATGCTCTTCCGAATCTGTTCGAGATGTGCCGGCGGAATCCCGTCGAAGCCCGAGAAGTCGACCGCCTTGACGATCACCGGCTTCCCTTCGTCGACCGTGATCGTGAGGTCGACGGCGGTCTGCGCCTTGTTCAGCGACACCTGTGTGTCGGTGACCCGCGCGTCCGGGTAGCCGCGGTCGGCGTAGAACGCCCTGATGCGCTTGAGGTCGGCGTCGTAGCGCTGACGGTCGAAGTAGGTCTTCTTCCCCCACGGCAGCCACGAGCCCGTGCGCGTGGCGAGGGCCGTTCTGAGCGCCGACTCGTCGACTGACTGGACCCCTTTGAATGTCAGGGAGTGGACCGTGACCGTGCCCTTGTCCTGGCACGCGCCGAACAGTACGCCGACTGCCAGCACGAGAACCGCGGAGGCGCGAGGCATGCGTTCAATACGAAACCATAACGCATGCCATCGGCGCGGCGTACCCGAATCCGCAATGGTCGGTGCGAACGTGGATCAGGCGGGGATCACTTGACGGGAACGCCGGCCTGCCACACGGACAGGCCGGCGCCCGCAACCAGCACGAGATTAGACGGCGAGCGAGGCGTGGAGCCGGCGCAAGCCGCTACCGCTGCAGTCTCACCGTGAGGGCGGCCCGCCGGTTCAACCGGCGCGTTTCCTCCCGGGAATTGTCGTACTTCGGCCGCTCTTCGCCGTAGCTGATGGTGTGCAGCCGATCGGCGGGAATGCCGCGGCTCACCAGGTAGTCCTGCACCGCCTTCGCGCGGCGATCGCCCAGGGCCAGGTTGTATTCCGCGGTCCCGATGTTACACGTGTGGCCTTCGATTTCCACCTGCAGCGTCGGGTCGTCCTTCATCGCGGCCACCACCTCGTCGAGCATCCGCGTCGCCTCGGGCCGCAGCGAATACCGATCGAAGTCGAAGTGGACGTCTTCGAAGTTGTAGACCTTGGGAGTCGGCCGGACCACCTGCAGGTTCACCGTGTCGGAGGCGGTGCCTCCCTTGCCGTCGTCCACCGTCACGGTGGCGGGCACGGCACCCTCCTGCTGGGGCGCGGTCCACTGCGTCTGGCGCTCCGACGGAGCAGCCAGCGTGCCGGTGGGCACACTCCAGCGATAGGTCAGGGTGTCGCCGTCCTGATCCTGCGCGTTGGCGGTCAAGGTCGACGTCTTGCCGATCTCGACCGTGCACGGATCGCACTCGGCCTTGACGGTCGGCGGATGGTTCTGCGGCGCAGGCGGGGGTGGCGGCGGCGGGGGCGGCGGCACGTACACGCGCACGCCCGGGTGGTATCCGACGCGCACCTGCCAGTCGAGATAATCACCGGTCGCGCCCTCGTCGGTCGTGTAGCTGGCGCGGCTCTGCATCGGCAGGTTCCAGCTCACGCCGCCGCCGATGAAGAAGCCGCTCCGCGCCTGCCAGTTGACGGCGGCGGTCGCGCGCGTGATCTTCTCGATGTCGGAGGCAAGCGGCGCGACGCTGCCGTCGACGGCCACGATCGGCGCCCCGGTGATGGTGGCCGTGCTCGAGGTCGGCACGACGCCGTTCAGTTCGGCGGTCACGCGCAGCGGGCTCCTCGACGGAAACCCGGCGCCCGCTCCCCACCTGAACGCGCCGCCCGGCGTGTCGATGCCGTCCGGCGACCCGCGGATCGCGAAGCCGGCATAGCCCGACACCTCCACCACCTTCGCCGCCTCCTTGCTCGCGATGAAGTCGACGAGGAAGTCGGCCTTGCCCGTGCTGGTGCCGACCGTCTTGTCGCCAGTCGGCACCTTGACGATGCCGCGAACGGCGACCGCCGCCGGATTCTGACGGTATTCCGAGAGCAGGTTCACCTTCGCGCCGAGATAGAGGTCGCCGAGGTTGTCGCCGGTCCACCCGCTGTTGACGCGCGGGTAGTCGGCCAGGATGCCGCCGACCCTCGGGTCGTTGATGAAGATCGGGCGCAGGTCGCGCTCGATCCGGGTATCGACGAGGAACGAGCCGAACACTTCGGCCCGATCCTTGATGCCGACGCCGAACGTGCCCGCGAAGTCGCCGACGTTCGCGAATCCCTGGATGTAGTTCGTGCCGCGGCGGTAGCCGCTCACCGACCACTTGCCGTTCGGCAGGACTTCGGCGCTCGGAACGAACCAGAGCCCGGTGTCGCCGAAGAACGTCGTGAACGCGGGGCGCGTTTCGGCGGCCTGGGCGGAAGGCGGCAGGCTGGGCGGCGGCTGTCCCGCCGTGGTCCCCGTGGATCCGGTCTGTGCACTGGCAAGCGCCGCGACCGACAGAGCCGCGACGCAGGCCAGTGCTGCACGTCTTACCATCGTCGTTCGCCTCCGGAGCCGGACGGAACTACTCGGCGCTCTTGGTCATGAACGGACTGCCTGCCGGAACGCCGGCAACCGGCGCCGACTGTTCGGGTGCGGGAAGCAGGCGACCACGGCCGCCGCGACTGACCTGACCGCCCTTGCGGCCGGCCGACCGTGCCTCGTCGGCGGTCCATTCGTGCGCGGTCCCTTTCTCGTGTGCAGCGCGCCCGCCCTTGCTGGCGATTTCGCGCTGTTTTTCAGGCGACATCGATGCGAACCCACGTCGCTCCTTGCGCTCTCTTGTAATCACGTTGCCCTCCTCTTGATGACGTACGGACCCTTTGGGCTGCGGGTCGGGTGGGGGATCCCGAACTCCGGGGGACGCGGCCCGACAAGCGGCGCCGCCGGCGGTTCTTCGGGCTGGGCGCCAGTCGGACCAGAATCCGGGGTCTCCATCGACCCCTCGATTATCAAAGTCCATGCCGACGGCCACGTTTCGGGCGGTACGGTAAGTAGCCTGACCAGCGTGACTTGCCGGCAGGTATCCGGAACGCTCGCCGCCTCGGTTGCAGCGGTTTACTACAGAAGGGCTGGTCGCAGTAGCGAATGACTGCGCGGCTCAGCTGGCCGCGCAGATCGCGTCTTCATTTGGTCTGTTGCGGGATGTATCCAGGCGGCAGGGCCGCGCCTTCACCGAAGAAGAAGTCTTCCATGTGCTTGGCGACGAGCTCCTGGGCTTCCTTCTGCCATGGCATCAGCCGGTATTCGTTGAGGATCATCTTCATTCGATCCTCCCAGAGCTTCCACGCCTGCGCCGAGACGTTGTCGTAGATCCGCTGGCCCAGCTCGCCTGGCCACGGCGGCTCGTCGAGCCCCGGCAGCTCTTTCTGGAACTTCACGCACTTGACCATCCGACCGCTCTTGTTGCCGATGGGGGCCGCCGGAGGAATCGGATCGCAGGTGTCAGCCATGGGGTGATTCTATCGAATTACGTCGAGCGGAGCACCTGCACCTCCGGATCGATCGCGAAGCGCAGGCGGGCGTGCGCGCGGCGCAGCGCGTGCTCGACCTCGCCCGGCGACGGACCGCGCCCGAAGATGAACCCGAGATAGCTTGCGCCTTCCGGCAACGGCACCAGGACCTGATCGGGCTTCGCGGTGATGCGCACGTCCTCGATGCCCGGCACCGCGCGCGCCTCGGCGTCTCCCTCCACTCCGCGCAGCACGCCGCGCCGCGGAATCGGAATCATCATCACGCCGGCAGCCATCGGCTCCCGCGCCCAGCCGGCCAGCGGTTCGCCGAGCGCGTGGCGCAGCAGCAGCTCTTCGTATGCCACCGCAGGGCTCTTCCCTCCGTCCGCGACCACGCGCAGAGCGCGAGCGCAGAGACCTCCGATCGGCCGGGCCGCCACCTCGAGGACGTGCACCCCCTCCGCGTTGACGCGGCACTCGGCGTGCACCGGCCCGTGGCGGAGGCCGATCGCCCGGGCGGCGCGCGCCACGGCGGCCACGATTGCGCGCTCGGTGGATTGGGGAAACGACGTGGGCGTCACGTAGATCGTTTCCTCGAAGAAGGGGCCGTCGAGCGGATCCGGCTTGTCGAAGACGGCGACGACCTGCAGCGCGCCGTGATGAAGGATACCCTCCACCGCGAACTCGCGACCGGGCACGAACGACTCGACGAGCGCCATCCGATGGATCTCGTCGCGCTCGCCCCGGATGTCGGGCGCCTGCAGCAGCGCGCGCAGGCGATCGAAGGCCGCGCGAAAGCCCGCTGCGTCATCCACGCGCATCACGCCCCGGCTGCCGGAAAGGGCCAGCGGTTTCAGCACGCACGGGTACGGCAGCGAGGCGGCCACCGTCCCGACGTCGGCGTCGACCGGCGTGACGGCGAACCACGGGACGGGCAGGCCGCCGGCGCGCAGCCGCTCCCGCGACGCGAGCTTGTTGCGCGCCGCGGCGACGGCCTCGGGCGGATGGCCGGGAAGGCCGAGCCGCTGCAGCACGCGCGCGGCGATCACGGTCGGACGGTCGCCGACGACCAGGACGCCGTCGAGCGGCCGCCGGCCGTTCGCTCTGAGAATCGCCTCGACCGACTCCGCTTCCTGGTGAAAGCGAATGGGAACCGCGCCGTCGCGCCACGGATCCTCGAGCACGGCGCAGCGATCCGTCGCGAAGACGAGCTCCACCCCGAGCCGTTCGGCCGCTTCGCCGAACGCGCGGGTCTGATATCCGGTCGTCGTCGCCAGCAACAGGATCCGCGGCATCACACCAGAGCCACCTGCTCCGGATTCGGCTCCGCTCAACAGTACCAGGGCTCGTTCAGGTACGGCACCGTGGCCCGATCGCGGACCGGTTTCGACGCGACGTCTCGGCGGCCGGCGCGGTCGTACGCGCGGCGGCGGATCTCGTCGAAAAGGACGCCGCGAGCCCCGGCACGGTGCACGCCGACCAGATCCGCCAGCTCCCGCTGCAGATCGTCGACGCGCGGGTCCGGGTGCGTCCAGCGCCAGGTCAGGGTCGCCGGATCGAAATCTCCGAGGACGCGGCGCATGTCCTCGAGCTCGAGCAGCCGGGAGCCGCGCGGGACGAGCAGCCGGATCGCGAGCTGAATCGGCGCCACCTGCTCGACGAGATCGAGCACATCGAGCGTATCGAGCAGCTCGCAGTAGGACTCGAGCGTCGTCCACGGATGGAAGGCGACGAAGGTCGGCGCAAGCATCACGCCGGCCGCACGGCAGGCCTCGAGTGCGTCGAAGAAGCCCTGCCGGGTGTGCCCCTTGTCGAGCCGCTCGAGCACGGCGTCGTCGATCGACTCGACGGCGCTCGTGATGAAGAGACACCCCGTCCCTCGCAGCCGCGGCAGCAGGTCGCGGTGGCGCAGCAGGTGCTCGACCTTGACCGTCACGTCGTAGCTGACCGTCGCATGCGCCGCATGCAGCGCCTCCACGATCCGCAGTGCGTGAGCGGGCCCATTCAGGAAGTCGGGGTCGCCGAAGGTGATGTGGCGCGCTCCGGCCTCGACCTGCTGGGCGATATCGGCCAGCACGACCTCCGGCTGCACGATTCGGAACTGTCCGCCGTACACGTTGACGACCGGACAGTGGCGGCAGAGATGCCGGCAGCCGCGGCTGGCTTCGACGTACCCGACATGCCGCCGCGTCCCGTCCGGGAGCTGCAGCGTGGCGTACTGCGCCGGCGGCGGGAGCGTCGTCCGGTCCGGGACGAGGAAGCGCAGCCGCGGGAGCGTCGCCGGTTCGGTCGTTCCAGGGACGTATCCCGCCGGATTGCCGGCCCACTCGACGAGATCCGCCTCGAACTCGCCGCCGAAGACGGCGTCCACTCCGAGCGATCGCAGCCAGTCCGCGTTGAGCGGCGCGTAAAGGCCGAAGGCGCACAGGCGCGCATCAGGGCGCGCGCCCCGGACGGCTGCCACGACCGGCGCGGCCAGTCGCGTCGCCGTGTGCATCGGGAGATAGACACCCACGACGTCGGCGTGCGCGGCGAGCACAGGGTCGAACCGCTCGCGAGACAGATCGAGGCACGACACCGTCCATCCGGCGTCTCGCAGCCATGCGGCGGGAGAGGCGAGCCCGAACGGCTGCCGTCCCATCTCGTAGGTGCCGATGAGCAACGCCTTCATGCGGACGCGAATCCCGGCACTGGTGGCATCTGGTTATCTGGACATTATGTGGTCATTTGCGCCCCAATCCCCCGATCTCCCAATCCAATCCCAAAAAACCAGATGTTCGGACGCCATCAATTGATAGACTCTGCCATCCATGGCCGAATCGAACGCATCGCACCCGCCCGGGCTCTACGTCCTGTTCTTCACCGAGCTGTGGGAGCGCTACTCCTTCTACTCGATGATGGCCATCCTCACGCTCTACATGGACGAGGCGCTGCACTTCAGCGCCGCGCGGATCGGCGCCATCTACGGCGGCTATATCGGCGGCGTGTACTTCATGCCGCTCATCGGCGGCTTCATGGCCGACCGCCTGCTCGGGTTCAACCGCGCGGTGATCATCGGCGGCGTCCTCATGATGCTCGGGCATCTCGCGCTCGGCATCGAGTCGCTCGCGTTCTTCTACACGGGGCTCGTGCTCCTGGCGTGCGGCAGCGGCCTGCTCAAGCCGAACGTCTCGACCATCGTCGGCAACCTGTATCGCGACCGCCCGGAGCTGCGCGACGCCGGCTTCAACATCTTCTATATGGGCATCAACATCGGCGCCTTCATCTCGCCGCTGTCGGTCGCCTGGTTCCACGCGCACTACGGCTGGAGCGTGGCGTTCGCCTCGGCCGCGGTCGCCATGGCGCTGTCGCTCGGCGTCTTCATCGTCTTCAACCGGCTGATCGCCGGAGCGGCCGGAAAGGTGGAGGCGAAGTCGGCCGAGGCGTTGTCGGTCACCCCCGGCGAAGCGCGCTCCCGGATCGTCACCTTGCTGGTGATCTTCGTCATCTCCGCGGTGTTCTGGATTGCGTTCTACCAGAACGGCTTCACCCTGACGTTCTGGGCGCGCGACAACACCGTCACGACCATCCCGCCGGAGAGCTTCCAGTCGGTCGAGCCGCTCGGCGTCATCGTCTTCTCGGGATCGATCATCGCCGTCTGGGCGTGGCTGCGCCGCCGGCGGCTCGAGCCGTCGACGCCGATGAAGATGCTGATGGGGGTGCTGCTCGTCGCCGGCGCCTTCGGCATGATGGCGTTCGCGGGCATGATCGGCGGCGACACGGGCCGCGTGTCGGTCTGGTGGCTCGTCTCCGCCTACCTCGTCATCGCGCTCGGCGAGGTGTGCCTGAGCCCGATGGGGCTGTCGCTCGTGAACCGCGTGGCGCCACCCCGCAGCCGCGGCGTCCTGATGGGCGGCTGGTTCGTCAGCCTGTCGATCGGCGGCTACCTCTCGGGCATGCTCGGCAGCTACTGGACGCGCACGCCGCACAGCCGCTTCTTCCTGCTCGTCGTCGGCGTCCTGATGATGGCCACCGTTCTGCTCGTCGTCCTGATGCCGCGCATCAAGCGGACGATCAGCGCAGTCGAAGCGCAGCAGCAGACCTAGAATAGCTGTCGGCTGTCGGCTGTCGGCTGTCGGCACGCTGACAGCTGATGGCCGACAGCTGATAGCTGCGAAATCCCATGGCACTGGACGAATACCGCAGGAAGCGCGACTTCACGAAGTCGCCGGAGCCGGCCGGCGCGGTCCGCGCGCTCGGACGGGGCGAGCGCTTCTTCTGCGTGCAGAAGCACCTGGCCAGCCATCTCCACTACGACTTCCGGCTCGAACACAACGGCGTCCTGCTGTCCTGGGCGGTGCCGAAGGGGCCTTCGCTCGATCCGAAGGTCCGCCGCCTCGCGATGCACGTCGAGGATCATCCGGTCGACTACGGCGACTTCGAGGGCGTCATCCCCGAAGGCTACGGCGCCGGGATCGTCATGCTGTGGGATCGCGGCACGTGGACGCCGGAGGTCGACGATGTGGATGCCGCGCTGAAGAAGGGCGACCTCAAGTTCACCCTCGACGGCTACAAGCTGAAGGGCTCGTGGGTGCTCGTCCGTACCGGCGGTCGCTACCCGGGGGCGCGCGGCGGCGATCCGAATCGTTCGTGGCTCCTGATCAAACACCGCGACGAGTGGTCCGGCGACCTCGACATCACCGCGTTCGCTCCCGCCAGCGTCAAGAGCGGCGGCGACTTCGAGGACATTGTCGGCGCCGACGCGCCCGACCTCTGGCTGTCGAACCGGCCGGCAAAGGGCGGCGAGGCCGGCCAGGTGCTCGCCCGCGTCATCGAGCGCGCCCTGGCGCTCCGACAGGAGCGGGCCTCGAGCCGTTCGCGCCCGAGGAGCGCCGGGAGCGGCGGCGCCACGAGAACGAAAAGGCCGGCCCGGAAGACGCCGCAGGCGACTGGCACGAGGAAGAAGGGCACACGCCTACGCTCGCGAAAGAAGACGTCCTGACCGCCGCGCTGTTGGCCGCAGCGCTCGCCGTCGCGCGGCAGAGCGCAGTCTCCACGCGCAACGTCGCCCTCGCCCTGTCCGAGGGGACGTCGATGGCTGCCGCGATGTCGCCGGACGGCCGCTCGGTTGCCGTCGATCTCATCGGCGCACTCTGGATTCTGCCAGCCGGCGGCGGCGAAGCGCGCCGGATCACGCCGGACCGGCTCGAGGCGCGCCAGCCGGCATGGTCGCCCGATTCGCGCACGATTGCGTTCCAGGGGTACGGCGAGGACGCCGCCTGGCACGTCTACACGATTGCGCCGGACGGCAATTCGCTGCGGCAGCTGACCGACGGCCCGTTCGACGACCGCGAGCCGCTCTTCTCGCACGACGGCCGCCGCATCGCGTTCTCGTCGGATCGCGCCGGCGGCATCACCGCCGTCTGGACGCTCGACGTGGCGACCGGGACGATCGCCCGCGCTTCGACGCGCGACGGCTGGATGCCGATCTGGTCGCCAGACGACCGGGAGATCGCGTTCGTGTCGAGCGACACGATCGGCTCCGACCCGTCGAACGGGCGGGCGTCGACGCCCGGCGTCTGGGCCGTCGACGGATCCGGTCAGGAGCGCCTCCTCGTGGACGCACGCCGGGGCGGAATGCCGGCGGCGATCGCCTGGAGTCCCGACGGATCGCAGCTCGCGGCGACGGGTGGCGACGAGATCGGTACGCATCTGACGGTCGGCGGCCACACGATCTCGTCGGCCGGCGAGGACGTCTTTCCGTTCCGGCCGCAGTGGCTCGGAGAGGGCGAGCTGCTGTACACGGCTGCCGGCCATATCGTCCGCCGCAGCCTTCCGGGCCATCCCCCGGTCAGGATCCCGTTCACGGCGCACCTGACGCTCGCGCGCGACGTCTACACCATCGCCGGACGCACGCTCGAGCCGACTGCTCCGCAGCCGGTCGCGGGCATCGTGAGCCCGGTGGTCTCGCCCGACGGGCGCTTCATCGCGTTCGCCGCGCGCGGCGACCTCTGGCTCTTGCCGGCGGAGGGAGGCAGCCCGATCCCGGTCTCCGACGATCCGTTCGTGGAGAGCGATCCGGCCTGGTCGCCCGACGGCCGCGCGCTGGCGTTCACGAGCGACCGCGGCGGCAGCATGAACGTGTGGGTGCGGGACCTGCGAACGGGCCGGGATCGGCAGGTGACCGCGCTGCAGGACGGCGCCGCCTCCGGCGCGGCGTGGTCGCCCGACGGGACGCGCATCGCCTTTCTCGTCAACCGCACCGACCTCGGCATCGTCGACGCGCGCGGCGGCCCGGTCGCGAGGAGCCGGCCGGGATTCGCGGCCGGCGAACTCGGGCGTCCGACGTGGAGCGCCGACAGCCGGTCCGTCGCCGTCGGCGCGCTCTCGCCGTTCTCGCCCCGCTATCGCGAGGGGCTGAATCAGGTCCTGATCGAGCGCTTCGACCCCGTCGGCTGGTCGTCGCTGGTGCTCTATCCCGGGCATTCGGCCGGGAATCGGCAGACCCAGGGTCCGGTGTGGGCGCCCGACGGCCGGCACATGGCGTTCGCGAGCGAGGGACGCCTGTGGGTCGTCCCGACCGAGGAGGGCGGAGCCCCGACGAAGTCACCGGTGCCGATCACGGCGGCCGTCGATCCGTGGCCGGACTCGCCGAGCTGGGAAGGCGACTCACGCCACCTCGTGTACCTGACGGCGACGGGACTCCGCCGCGTCGGGGCCGATGGCGGTCCGTCGCGATCGATCGCGTGCACTCTCGCGTGGCAGACGGCGCCGACGCCCGACCGCATCGTGGTGCACGCGGGGCATCTGTTCGACGGCGTCACCGATGCGCTCGAAGGCGCGCGCGACATCGTCATCGAGCACGGCGTGATTCGCGAGGTCGCGCTGCATCGCGACGACCTCCACGCCGGGACTCTGGTCGACGCGTCGGACGAGGTGGTGATCCCGGGCCTGATCGACATGCACACGCATCTCGATCCGGACTACGGATCCGCGCTCGGCCGGATCTGGCTCGCGTACGGCGTGACCAGCGTGCGCAACCCGTCGGTCAATCCGTACGTCGGCCTCGAAATGCGGGAGGCGTTCGCCAGCGGCCGCCGCCCGGGCCCGCGGGTCTTCCTGTCGGGTCAGGCTTTCGATGGCAGCCGCGTGTTCTATCCCGGGTACATGCCGATCGTCTCGCGAGCCGAGCTCGACGCGGCGCTCCGCGACTGGTCGCGCTTCCCTCTCGATTTCTTCAAAACCTACGTGCGCCTGCCCGACGTGTTCCAGAAGGCGGTCGTCCGGTACGCGCACGCGACGGCGCACGCGCCGGTCACGTCGCACGAGTTGTATCCAGGCGTCGCGTTCGGGGTCGACGGCGTCGAGCACCTGCGCGGAACCAGCCGGCGCGGGTACTCACCGAAAGTCAGCACGATGGACCGGAGCTACCGGGACGTCGTCGACACGATCGTGCGGTCCGGGATGACGCTGACGCCGACGGTGGGTATCCAGGGCGCCTTCGCGCTCGAGGTGTCACGCAACCCGCAGCTCGCCGACGACGAGCGGCTGACGCTGTTCCCGCCGGACGTCGCCGCCCGTGTGCGCGCCATGCGGAACCCGACCGCGTCCGAGCAGGCGCGCCTGAACGCCGCCATGCGCGCGTACGGAAAGACGATCAAGGCGATTGCCGACGGCGGCGGCACGCTGCTGGCCGGGACCGATTCGCCCATCATCCCGTTCGGGCTGAGCCTCCATCTCGAGCTGCAGGCGTACGTGGACGCGGGGCTCACGCCGTTTCAGGCACTGCAGACCGCCACGCTCAACGCTGCGCGCGCGCTCGGGCAGGCCGACCGCCTCGGAACGATCGAGCCGGGCCGGCTCGCCGACCTCACCTTCCTCGGCGGCGATCCACTCGCGGACATCCGGCAGACGCTGGACGTCAGGCGGGTGATGAAGGGAGGACGAGTGTACGAAACCAGGAATTAGGGACTATTCCTGGTTCCTGATTTTCGATCTCCTGGATCGTTTCATTCTCCCAGCAGCCTGCGCGACAGCACGCTCCACACGGCGTACGCGAGCCGCAGGCGATCGTGCCGCGCGATGTCGCCCGTCCAGAAGTCGCCGCCGACCACCTCTGCGTGGTCGGGCAACTGGCCGGACGACAGCGGCTCCTTGTGCTCGAGCGCATAGCGGCCGAGCACCTTCGGCGACGGCGACTTGACGTTGGTGATGACGACGTCGACCTTGCGCCGGATCGCTTCCTCGATGCGCGCGACGGCATCGGCGGCGGTGAAGCCGGCCATGCCGCGCCCCTCCGTGAGCAGGTTGGCGATCAGGATGATCGGACCCTTCATGTCCGCGAGCGCTTCGGCCACACCGCGCACGAGGAAGATCGGCATCAGGCTGGTGTAGAAGCTCCCCGGGCCGATCGTCACGGCGTCGAACTCGGTGATCGCCTTTGCGACCGCGGGATGGATTGCCACGGCCGGCTCGAGCCAGATCCGCTGCACGAACCGGCCGGACGACTGCCCGGCGTCGACTTCCACCTCGCCGCGCGTGACCGAGCCGTCGCCGTACTCGGCGCAGACGGACGCCTGCTGGACGCTGACCGGCCACACGCGCCCGTGGCACCCGAGCAGCGCCCGCAGCCCGTCGATGGCATCGAGAAAGTCGCCGCTGTAGCGCTGCATCATCGACAGCAGCAGGTTCCCGCCGGTGTGCCCGCCGAGGCGCGCATGCTCGAGCGTCGGCAGCCTGGCCAGCAGCACGCGGCGCGCTTCTCTGGCGTTGCGCGACAGCGCCAGCGCGCACTTGAGGATGTCGCCCGGCGGCAGCACCCCGAGCTCGTCGCGAAGCTGACCGGAGCTGCCGCCGCTGTCGAACATCGTGACGACCGCGTTGACGTGCAGCCACGGATTCGACTTCAGCCCGCCGAGCAGGCTCGGAAGGCCGGTGCCGCCACCAAAGCAACCCAGGTTCAGCTCCCGCAGGCGCATGTCGATAGCTTACTGTGGATGACGAAAGCCGCAGCGTATTCGTACAATAGCGTCATGCCGCATACTCCGGACGCCGTTCGCGCGCTCGAGCGTGAGCTGCGCGACATCTTCGGTCCACGACTGCATTCACTGGTCGTCTACGGCCTGCGGGTCGCAGGCGCTCCGGACGAGCCCGGGCACGGCCCGCATGCCGGCGGGCATCATGCGGCCCCTGCGCCGATCCACACGCTGGCGATCGTCGAGGCGCTCGGGCCCGGGGATCTTCGCGCGTGCGCCGCCCGGGCGGCCGGCTGGCACGACGCCGGTCTGGCCACCCCGCTGCTTCTCGCCGCTTCGGAGTTCGAGCGCGCGCTCGATGCGTTCCCGCTCGAGTTCGGCGCGATCGTCGCCGACCACGTCGTCGTCTCGGGCGCGAGCCCGTTCGCACGCCTGAGCGTCGACACGGCCGACGTGCGGCGCGCGTGCGAGACGCAGGCGCGCAGTCACCTGCTGCACCTGCGTGAGGGGTTCATCGAGACGCGCGGGCGCGGCGACGCGCTCGCCCTCCTCGTCGTGCAGTCGGCGGCGCCGTTTGCGGCGCTGGTGCAGAGCATCGGGCGGCTGCTCAACGACTCCGCGGGCGATCCGGCCGCCGCCGCCCGCCACGTCGGCCGCGCGGCCGGGATCGGCGGCGACGTGCTGGAGGAGATCGTCGGGCTGGCCGGCGTCGACGAGATCGCCTCGTCGGAGGCCGAACGGCTGTTCCCCCCGTACCTGACCGCGGTCGAGCGCCTCGTCGCGTACGTCGACGGCTGGAGCGCCGCGTGAGAAGACTGTGGCTGGCGGGGGCCTGCGCAGCTCTCGTCCTGGGATTCGTCACGCCGCCGCTCGCGGCGGCGCCGGCCGAAACGCTGCCGGAGCTGACGCAGCCGGTCAACGACTTTGCGAACGTCGTCGATCCGGCGGACGCGGCCGCCATCGACCGCCTCAGTCGCGCGCTCAAGGCCGCCAGCGGCGACGTGGTCGTCGTGGCGACCGTTCAGTCGATCGAGCCGTACGGCGACATCCGTGAATATGCAAACAAGCTGTTCGAGAACCACGGACGCGGAATCGGCGACAAAGGCAAGGACAACGGTCTGCTGATCCTCCTCGCGGTCGGCGAGCGCCGGGTCTGGATCGAGGTCGGCTATTCGCTCGAGCAGTGGATCACGGACGGGTTCTCCGGCGAGACGAGCCGACTGGTGATGATTCCGGAGTTCCGGAACGGGAACTACGGTGCAGGGCTGAGGGCCGGCGCCGAGCGGATCATCGCGCGTATCGCCGAAGGGCGTGGCGTCGAGCTGCAGGGGGTGCCCCGTCCGGCCCAGCCGACGGAAGGCACGCCCTTGCCGCTCGGCGCGATCATCGCGATCTTCATCGCCATCATGATCCTGTCGCGCATCGGCGGCGGACCGGGAGCCGGTATCCGGCGCTGGGGCCGGGGCGGCTGGAGCGGATGGTCGAGCGGCGTCGGACCGTTCGGCGGAGGCTGGACCGGCGGCGGGTTTGGCGGCGGCGGCGGCTTCGGCGGCGGCTTCGGCGGCTTCGGCGGCGGGCGCAGCGGCGGCGGAGGGGGCGGAGGGAGTTGGTGATTCGCGCAATCAGGAATTGGGAATTGAGAATCGAGAATGCGGAACGGGCGTTAACAGAGAAGAGGGTCCGTCATGCGAATGAAACGACGTCGTGCCCTGCACATTGCGTTGGCGGCGCTGGCGGCTCTGCCGCTTTCCGGCTGCTCCTATAACCGGTTCGTCAGTCAGGAAGAAGCGATCAAGGCGCAGTGGGCGCAGGTCGAGAACCAGCTCCAGCGGCGCAACGACCTCATCCCGAACCTCGTCGCGACCGTGAAGGGCTACGCGGCGCACGAGGAAGGCGTCTACAAGGACATCGCTGACGCCCGGTCTCAGCTGCTCGCCGCCAAATCACCCGAAGAGACCATCGCTGCGGCCAACCGCCAGACGACGGCGCTCGGACGGCTGCTGGCAATCGCGGAAAACTATCCGCAGCTCAAGGCGAACGAGCAGTTCAACCGGCTGATGGACGAGCTGTCCGGCACCGAGAACCGCATCGCGGTCGAGCGGATGCGCTACAACGAGCGCGTGCAGGAGTACGACACCGCGCGCCGGCAGTTCCCCGCCAACCTGACGGCGAAGCTGTTCGGCTTCAAGGAGTACCCGTTCTTCCAGGCGCCGCCGGAGGCCAAACAGGTGCCGAAGGTCGATTTCAGCAAGCCCCAATAGCGACGCCGTGGATGTTCCGCTTCCCTGGGAACGCCTGATCTGGAGCGGCCGTCCCGGCCTGCTGGCGCGGCTCGGGCCGGCGAGCGGCGACGTCCGCTACTGCCTCACCGATCTCCGGCTCGTCGTCGTACGGCGTGGCGGCGCCGACGAGCTGATTCTGCACGACATCGGCGACGTCGAGCAGCGGCGCCTCCCTTCCGACCGGATTGCCGGCACGTCCACGCTCGTCGTCCACGCGCGCGACGCGCGGCTGCCGCCGATGACGCTGCGCGGCATCCGGCGCGGCGCCCAGCTCGCGGCGCTCGTCGAGATCCTCTCGGGCGATCCGCTGGCCGTCATGGATCCGGAGTCCGCGCGCGCCGCGCTCGAGTGGACCCCGCGTCTCGAGCGCAGCCGGCGGGTCGAAGCGTTCGCCGCCGTCGCGGTCATGCTCCTCGCGTCGATCGGCGCACGGGCGTTCATGCGCCATCGACCCGCGCCGATCGCATACGCCGCCGACGATGCGATCTATCCGGGCGGCGTCAGGCGGAGTCCGGAAGCGATTGCCGGGATGATGCGGCGCGAGGTCATGCCATGGGCACGATCGGCCCTCGCCCCGATCGTGGGCGGCGCCGATCGCGTGTCGTGCGAGACGTGTCACGGCCGCAATCCCGAATCACGAGCGTGGAAGATGCCGGCGGTCGCCGCCCTGCCCCAGCCGGAAGTCCGCGCGCGGGGATGGGAGCGCTACAGCGCCGGGATGGATGCGCAGATGCGCAACGCGATCTACGGCTACAGCGCCGATCCGGCCAAGCAGCAGCGCGCCGATTACATGCGCCACGTCGTCCTCCCGGGCATGGCCAGGCTGCTTCATCGTCCCGCGTACGACTTCACGAAGTCGTATGACTACAACCGCGAGCGGAACGCGCTCGGCTGCTATCACTGTCACACGGTGAAGCAGAACGGCGGCGGGCATTGAACGGCGCCGCACGGGGCGCTACACTGCCGCCGCGTCCGACCAGTCGCGAGGGGGAGCTGTGGCCGCGGTCAATGACGAACTGATCGCCTTTGTCAGGAGCGCGCTCGCCCGCGGCGTCCCGCGACCCGAGATCGAAGGAGCGCTGAAGCAGGCCGGGTGGAGCCCGGCGCAGGTCAGCGGAGCGCTGTCGGCGTTCGCGCCCATCGACTTTCCGGTCCCGGTGCCGCATCCGAGACCGGAGTTGTCGGCGCGCGACGCATTCCTGTACCTGCTGCTGTTCACCACTCTCTATATCGTCGCGTACAACTTCGGCGCGCTGCTCTTCGAGTTCGTCGATCGGATGATCCCGGATCCGGCTTCAGCCGCGCGGGAGGACTTCGGCGATGCGATCCGATGGTCGGTCTCGTCTCTGATCGTCGCGCTCCCCGTGTTCTTGTACCTCTCCCGGATCACGATCCGCACGATCCGCGCGGACCCGAACCGGCGGAGGTCGCCCGTCCGGCGGGGGCTCACGTACCTGACGTTGTTCGTCGGCGCCTGCGTGCTGATCGGCGACGTGGTCACCCTGATCTACAACTTCCTCGGCGGCGACCTGACGATGCGATTCGTCCTGAAGGTGGTGGTCGTCGGCGCCATCTCCGGCGCGATCTTCGCGTACTACCTGTCGGATCTCCGTCTCGACGAGCGGGAGGTGTCGTCGTGACGCGCCTGTCGCGGTCGCAACTGGCCGGCGCGCTCCTGGCCGTCGCGGTGGCGGCAGCCGTCGCGATCGGGATCTGGATGCTGGGTTCGCCGGCGGAGTCCCGGGCCTATCGTCTGGACGACCGCCGCGTTCGAGACCTGAGCGTCATCGCGAGGTCGGTGAATCTGTACTGGACGCGCCACGGGCGCCTGCCCGCTGATCTGACCGACCTTCGGCGCGAGCCGGGCCTGCAGCAGATCAGCTCCAGCGACCCGGCAACGAGCGTTTCTTACGAGTATCGGCCGCTGGACGACCGACGATTCGAGATCTGCGCACGCTTCGAGCGCGATTCGCGAGAGCCCGATCCGCTTCCTGTCTGGACGCATGGCTCCGGCCGGCAATGCTTCGAGCGCCGCGCCCGCAAGATGGAGTAGTGACGCGGGCAGTCGTCCTGCCGCCTTCCCCGCCGCCGGCACCAGCCGGAGCGTCGCCCCCGCATTCGCGCCGATGGCCGTATCGCTGAACGCGAGCGGAAAGGCCAGCCCCCGGGCCCAGCCCCTCGCGAGATCCGCGAAATGCGGGCTGTCCGGCGACTCCGACTGGCCGGGCGCATTCGAAACCACCGCGCGATCCCAGTCCGACAGATCGAGCACCTGCCGGAACGACGGTCCGCGCACGACCGACAGGCCCTCCCCGGCCGTCGCCATGACCGTGTCCGCGTACCCGGACAGCGCGAACGGGCCGACGTCGAACCTGCGGCGCGCAGCCGCCGTGACACCGAGCGGATGCGCGAAGGTCAGTGCGTGCGCGGTCCCCCAGCGCGGATCGGCCAGGGCCGCCAGGGAGGCGACGGCCGACTTCAACGCTGGAAGCAGGAGCGGCTCGAGCCCCCCGTCCGTGGCAAGCGGCGGCGCCAGCCCTCCCGCGATGTACTGCTGCGCGAGCTGCGGCGCGAGGTCGCGCTCGGCTCGCAACTCGTCGAGCGCCTCTTCCCAGAGCGCATACAGCGTCGCGTCCGGAGAGGCGGTTGCCATCTCCCGATTCCACGCCAGCAGGCGCGCTCGCGCGCGCTCCACCGCCGAATCGTCCGTATGGAGCCGCGCGAGCTGCGGCACGAGCGTGTCGGCCGTCCATGCGTGGACGTCGTGCTGCAGGCCGGCCGATGCCCGGGCGCCGAACACTCCTGTCGGGCGGATCGCCTCGCGAATGCGGGCGGTGCGCGGCAGGCTGCCGTTCGCGTCGACGACATATCCCACGCGCGGGTTCACCTGGTGCGGGAGCGTGCCGAGCGTCTGCCACCCGCGCCAGTCGTACGCGCCGGTCCATCCTGGCACCGGCAGGCGCCCGTCCCAGCCCCGGCGGACCGGGACGAGGCCGGCGGCCTGCGAGGCGATGATTCCATCGCGATCCGCGTAGACGAACGTCGCGGCGGGCGCCCTCCACCATACGAGCGCGCGATGGAACTCGCGCCAGTCCTGCGCCCGATCCAGCGCCAGCGCGCCGAGCATGGCCGCCGTCCCTGGTTCGAATCCCGTCCACCGGAGCGCGAACACGACATGCCGCTCGCGGTCGCTTGCGACGATGACCCCGTGCGGCGTGGTCTGGCGGACGAAATCGATCGGCTTCGTTCGCCCACGTACGAGAAGCGGGGCGCGATCCGCCGCGATCGCCGTCCAGCGGCCGCCGGCGTCGATTTCGTT
>JBLMXQ010000062.1:0-4600 GCA_050257855.1 Betaproteobacteria bacterium
CGGGGTTCTGGCCGACCGTCAGCTCGCTGAAGTACGAGACGTGATCGCCGAGCGTGCCCGCGCCGAAGATGTTCAGCTCCTGCGGAAACTGCAGGTCGTTGTTGATCGTCGTCACGCTGCCGTCGTCGTTGAGCGTGGACGTGCTGACGTCGGCCATCTGGATGTTCACCGCGAGCGGTACCGACGACGAAATTTCGCCGGGCCAGACCGACTGCGGCCATAGGCGCTTGTACGCAGGAGCGCCCAGGCTGACCGGCTTCTCCTTGACCATTTCCTCGGTCTCACCCGGCATGCGATAGCCGCGCAGCCGGAACGCTTCGCCGAAGGCATTGAGCTTCGGGAAGACGATATGACAGGTCTGACAGCTCGTCTGGTACTTTCTCGCGAACGCGGGAACCGCCTGCGCGCTGTTCGCGCAGCCGAGCATCACCGTGACGGCGGCGAGTGGTGCGGCCGCTCTCCGAACACAGGCAGGTAATGACGCCACAAGGCCCTCCAGCAAAATGGCGGGCGCACTGGCGCCCGCGGACGACGTTTCTCCCAATTGGCAATGGCCGTGCCGTCCTCGGATCTCCCTTGAAATCGGGATCATTATGGGACGCGAATGGTCTCAGAATGATTTGTTTATGAAGTTTTTGATGGCTGATGGGGAATATCACCCGTCCGATCAACAATCCGTCCAGCCGTCAGCTATCAATTCGGTGGAGGCGTCGTGAGGCGACATTCCAGTACGGCGGTCGTGGGGATTCTGTGCTTCGTGCTGGGCGTCGCGTTCCAGCGGTTCTACGGAGGACGACGGGCGGGCGTGCCAGCGCCTGCGGGCACCCGCTCGGCGCCGTCCACGTCCACACCTTCCGAGGCGGCGGCGCCGCGCGCGCCCGCGATTCGCTTCGACCACGAGCCGCTCTGGGCGTACGGCTTCGATCGGCCGCCGAAGCCGGGTGAGAAAGCGCAGCCGCAGGCGCCGCCGAGCCGTGCGCTGCGGCAGAACGAAGATCCAGGCGAGCAGACACGTCTGCGTCGGGTCGACGGCAGCAGCGCGACGTACTCGCTCGTCGACATTCGCGACGCTCACAACGCGGCCGACTGGTTTCCCGGCGATCATCTGCCGATGCCGGGCGTGGTGGCGCACGGCCCCGCCCGGCTCGGCAAACTCGCCTGGGGCTGCGCCTCGTGCCATCTGCCGAACGGCCACGGACGTCCGGAGAACGCGCCACCCGGCGGGCTGCCAGTCACGTACTTCGTCCGGCAGATTCACGACTTCCGCAGCGGCCTGCGCAGAACGGCCGATCCGAGGAAGCCCAACACGTACACGATGATCAATCTCGCCCGGGCGATGACCGACGAAGAGGTCGAGCAGGCCGCACGGTACTTCTCGGCCATCACCTGGACGCCCTGGATCCGCGTCGTCGAGACGAACCTCGTGCCGAAGACGCGGATATCGGGCAACCTGTCCCTGCCGATCGCGCAGGCGCGGACCGAGCCGATCGCCGGGCGCATCATCGAGGTGCCTGAGGACGTCGAGCAGTCGGAGGTGTATCGGAATCCGCATTCGGGATTCCTCGCCTACGTGCCGGTCGGCAGCGTTGCTAAGGGGCGGGATCTGGTGAAGACCGGGGGCATGCGCGTGACCGGCGGCAAGATCGTGCAGGGCCGGACGACGCCGTGCGGGACGTGTCACGGGCCCGATCTGCTCGGCGTCGCGGACGTGCCGCCGATTGCGGGACGATCGCCGAGCTATCTGGTCCGCCAGCTCTGGGACATGCAGCAGGGAACGCGCAACGGCGCGTCGGCGCAGCTCATGAAGCTGGTCGTCGCCAACCTGACCGAGGAGGACATGACGGACATCGCCGCGTACGTCGCGTCTCTGCCGCCGTCGGCCGTGCCGGCATCGACCCGCCTGGCGTCAGCCTCGCACGCGCGATGAGCGGATGGGGGCGCGCGTGACGGCGCGACAGGCGATCGTGGCCCGCCTGTACGACGTTCGCGAGGCGATCCTGACCCTGCCGGCGCGCGACTCCTGGCGGCGCTGTGCGTGGGTGTACCTCGCGTTCGCCGCGTGTGCCGCGCCCGCGGCGTGGGCGTCCGGACTGGCGTATCCGGCGCGCGCGGCGCTGACGCCGGGCGGGGCCGCGATCCTGGCCGGCACGCTCGCGCTGCATCCGGCCTTCAGCGAAGAGGTGATCTTCCGCGCGCTGCTGTTGCCGCGCCGGCCGGACCGCGTTCCACGCGGCCGGCTCTGCCTCGTCGCTGCGATCGCGCTCCTGCTGTACGTCGCCGCGCACCCTATCAACGCCATCCTGTTCCGTCCGGCCGCGCTTCCCGTGTTCAGCGCGCCGCCCTATCTCGCGGTCGCGGCGCTCCTCGGCGCGGCGTGCACGGCGGCGTATCTCATCTCCGGCTCGATCTGGCCGGCCGTCCTGCTCCACTGGACGACCGTGGTGTTGTGGATGCTCCTGTTCGGAGGGTGGGCGCTCGTCGGATCCGGCCGGTGAGGCCGCGCGGCCGACGGATCGAATTGACAGGGGAGTGCGGACCGCGAGAACATCACCGCGCACAAACGATGTGGAGACGCGCAGCCTTCGCGGCGTTCCCTTGGAAACGCGTTGCGTCGATCGTCGTGGCCGCGTGGGCAATCGGGCTGCGGCCGGCGGCCGCTCAGGTGAAAGCGCCGTCGCCCGACACGCCCTCGCCCCTCGAGCTGGCGCTCACGGATTATCGCTGCAGCGCCAGGCACATCATGCCGGACACCGATGCGTACCACGAGTGCCTGAGCACCGAGCTGCTGGCGCTGAGGACGGACTTCGGTAAGGATCTCGAGCGGCTGTCGCGCGTCGAGCGCGGCCGCATCGATTCGGCCTGCAGCCGGATCGATGCTTCGCTCGAACGCGAGGCGTATCTCCGCTGCGTCGATGAGCAGCTCGCCGGCTTCCTCAGTCGCCGGGGCCTGGCCGGCGCCGGACCACAGTCCGCGCCCGCCAATGCCGCGGACGCGGCGGCCGCGGGCGCACCCGCACTGCCTGCCCCGGCGGCGCCCGCGAGCCGGTCCTCGGGTCGAGGACGCGCTCTCTGGATCGTCGCGGCGTTGGTCGCCGCGGCCGGCGCTGCCGGCGGCGTTGCCTTCCTCCGGCGCCCGCGACTGGTACGAGGCACGTGCCGGACCTGCGGCCGCGAGGTGCCGGGCGGCGGCGATTTGTGTCCCGAGTGTCGTCACGAAGCGGCCGAGGCTCTCAGAAGGGCCGCCGCCGACCGCGCGCAGGGGCCGGCGGCCGGCCCGGAGGAGCAGCAGGCTCGGACTGGAACCGGGGAGCCGCCTCCCGAGGTCGGGCTGGAGCGCCCTCCCGTGCGGCCGGGCGAGGAGGAGCGGCTGCAAGGAGCGGAGCACGAGCACCGCGAAGACGAGGCGCACCGGCGGGGAGACGTGAGTCTGCGCGACGGATCCCCCGCGCACGACGAATCCCCCGGGCACGAGGAGGAGGCTCCCGGGCCGAGCGAAGCGGAGAACGCCGCGCGCGAGGACCCGTTCGATCCGTACGCGGTGCTCGGTGTGGAGAGCGACGCCGGGCCTGAGGCGATCAGAACAGCGTACGAGGCCGCGAGGGCGAAATACGATCCCGAGCTGGTGGCGGGCATGGGGTTCGACGCGCAGCGGCATTTCGCCAGGAAGCTGAAGGCCGTGGAACGCGCATGGCAGACGCTCTCGAATGCGGAGCAGCCGTGACGCGAGCGCTCCCGTCGGTGGCCCTCGCGATCGCGGCGCTGACCGCCGGCGCGTCGCAGCCGTCCGCCCGCCTTGCCGCCATCCACCAGCGGTTCGTCTTCGCGGACATGCACGCGCATCCGAGCCGCTTTCATCGTGCGAACGTCGCGCGGATCGAGCCGGACGAGATCGCACGGTACCGCCGCGGGCTGATCGACGTGGTGGTCTGCAACGTCAGCAGCGACGCGGCATTCAGCGGCGGCTACGTCACGCGCGACGGGACTGAGGTGGCTCGCGGCGAGCATCCGAGGCCGAAGCCGGGAGAGCCGTTTGCGTTCACGCTGGACCGCTTCGCGCGCATCGTCCGCACGGTGGATGACGGCGACGCCGTGCTCGCCACCAGCCCCGAGGCCGTGCTGGACGCGAAGCGCCGCGGCAGGCTTGCGCTGCTCGGCGCCCTCGAGGGCGGTGATGGCCTCGAGGCGCGGCTCGAGAACCTGCGCGATCTGTACCGTCGGGGCCTGCGGCTGCTGCAGCTCGTGCACTTTCGCGCCAACGAGCTGGGCCACATCGAGACGTACCCCTATTCGCCCGGGGGCCTGACGCCGTTCGGGCGCGAGGCGATCCGCGAAGCCAACCGTCTGGGAATCATCGTCGACCTCGCGCACGCCAATACCGAGACGATCGTGGACGCACTGAAGGTGTCGGCGCAGCCGATGCTCTTCAGCCACACGGGCGTGAAGGCGCTGCACGACGGGGATCGATACCTAACCGACTCGGAGATCTCGGCGATTGCGGCCGGAGGCGGCGTGGTCGGGATCTGGCCGAACGGCGAGTCGAATCGGACGCTCGACGACATGGTGCGGAACATCGACTACGTCCGCCGGCTCGCCGGTATCG
>JBLMXQ010000063.1:0-3067 GCA_050257855.1 Betaproteobacteria bacterium
GTCGGGGCCGGCGGCAACGGTCGGCTCGATGCGGTCGCCCGAGGCGATCGTCTCGATGTCGCTCTCCCGCTGACCGCCGCTCACGGCCGCAATCGTACGCCCGCGAGCGCGGCCGGGATCCCCTCTTTCGCCGACCTCAGTCGATCACGACCAGCTCGTAATCGACGACCGACCGCAGGCTCAACTCGATCGAACCGTTCGCGACCGGCACGGCCTGACGCCGCCGCCGACCAGCAGGCGTGCGCGCAGGATGGCCCGGAGGCAGTATATGTCCGTCGGTGATCGTCGGGCCAAGAGCGCGTATTTCAAACGCCGCCAGGAAGTAGACGATGCGGGTACCAGCATTCTGCACGGCAATCTTGGCGTACGTGGTTATTGGGAACCCTTCGCCTGCAGTCACTCAGGTCGATCAACAACGCGCACAGGAGTACTTCAAGGAAGCCAAGGCGCTCTGCGAGCGCGACGGGGGGCGCCTGTGGGGCGTGTCGATCTGCGCGCCGATGGTGATCGGCGACGCTCGGACACAGACGTTCGCCACCAGCCAGCCGCCCCCGGATGCGTCTCGGCCAAAGCTCATCGGTATCCTGAACGGACCCATTCAGTGGGGCGACACGATGTGGGCCGCGGTCAGCTGGGACACGATCGCCAACTGGCCGGCTCGCACGCGCGGCGAGGCGTTCCTCCACGAATCGTTCCACATTCTCCAGCTGCGGCATCTCGTGGACGCCAGGTATGAACCTCAGAAGCTCGGAATGAACGTACCGACGGAGAATGAACATCTGGATTCCGTCGATGGACGGTATTGGCTGCGCCTCGAATGGCGCGCGCTCGCACGGGCGCTGCGCGAATCAGGAGAGTCGCGCGCGCTGGCCGTTCGCGAGGCGCTGGCTTTCCGTCAGGCGCGTCACGCGCGCTTCCCGGATAACGTCGAAAGCGAGCGCGCCCTCGACATGAATGAAGGCCTCGCGTCGTACACGGGGACGGTGCTGGCCGCGCCATCCGAGGCGGACGCGATCGCGCGCGGGCTCGAGCTCCTGGCGGGCGCGGAGGACGGGGAAAGCTTCGTGCGCACGTTTGCGTACACGTCCGGGCCCGCGTACGGCCTCCTGCTCGATGCCGCGTCCCCAGGCTGGCCACGAAAGGTGCGCGTCAGCGACGATCCGGCCGTAATGTTGATGCGCGCGCTCGGGGTCCAACCTGTCGCGGACCCCGCGGCGGCCGCCGCGCGATACGGAGGCGCCGAGCTCCGCGCGGCCGAAGAGCGGCGCGAGCAGCAGCGGCAAGCACGGATCGCCCAGTTGCGCCGGCGGTTCGTCGACGGGCCGGTTCTCGTGATGCCGGGAGGAGGCGGAGGCTTCTCGGATTCTCACGGTGCCGTGGTCATCCCAGACGTCGGGACCGTCTACTTTGGTGCCTACCGCATGTCGGGAGAGTGGGGCACGCTCGAGGCGGACAAGGGCGTGCTCATCGCGACCGATGGCCGCTCGCGGCGTCTGCCGGCACCGGTGCGGGGCGATGGCACGACGATCTCCGGAGACGGGTGGACGTTCAAGGCCGCGGCGGGATGGGTTATTCGCCAAGGAGCACGGCAGGGAGACTACGAAGTTGTCCGGCGGCAGCCGTGATAGAGATCGCCGCTCCGGAACGGCTCGCCCCGCGCGTCGCGCGCGAACCAGTCCGGGTGCGCCCGGGAGACCTCCTCGTACGTGCGCGTCGCTCGTTGAGGTTCGGCTGCACCCAGCGTCGCGTGCGTCGGAACCAGGGCAGGTCGGCCGTGTCTCCAGCGCCGGCCGACGGGGTAGCGCCAGCTCCGGCCCGCGCGGCGCTGGCCGCGGCGGCGCCGGCGGTCACGCCGATGAACCTCCGGCGCGAGACGCTCATCGTCCGCGCCCCGGCAGCCGGCCGTCGCAGTCGTCCCGTCCCGCCTCCGGCTGCAGCGGGAAGCGGACCGGCCGGCCGTCGCGCTGCGAACGGTAGATCGCGGTGAAGATCTCGACGGTCTTGCGGCCCTCCTCGCCGGTCACCAGCGGCGGCCGGCTTTCGAGGATGGACTGCAGGAACTCGCGGACCTGCAGGCGGTGGTAGTGCTGCGTGGCGTCGATCGTGCGGAAGAAGGCCGCGTCCTCCGCCTGCCAGCGCGCGAGCCGGTCCTCCTCGCCCGGAACGTTCCAGACGTCGTTGACAGGCGGCTCGCTGGCCCTGGACATGCCGGCGACGAACATCGCCCCGCCGTCGGTCTGCACGCCGACGCTGGCGCCGTTCGAGCCGTGCACCCAGACCCGGCCGAACAGCGCGGGGTCCTGCGAGTTGCTGACGACGATGTTGCCGAGGGCACCGCTCCTGAAGCGCATGACGGCGATCGACGTGTCCTCGACCTCGACGTACGGGTGGTTGAGGTTCGCCCACGCTCCGTAGAGCTCGTCTACCTCGCCCATGTACCACTGCAGGATGTCGATCTGGTGCGGGGCCTGGTTCACCAGCACGCCGCCGCCCTCGCCCGTCCACGAGCCGCGCCAGGGGTCGGCGCGGTAGTACGCCTCGTCGCGCCAGCCCAGCATCGTGACGGTGCCCAGGATCGGGCGGCCCAGCTTGCCCGCGTCGATCGCCTCGCGCACGCGCAGGGCGGGCGCGTAGAGCCGGCGCTGGCTGATCATCGCCAGCGTCCGGCCGGCCCCGCGCGCGGCGGCGATCATCGCGTCGCAGTCTGCGAGCGAGGAGGCGAGCGGCTTTTCGACGATGACGTGGGCCCCGGCGCGCAGGGCCGGCACCGCGACCGTCGCGTGCGCGGGATGGGGCGTCGCCACCACCACGGCCTCGACGCCGGCGGACACCATCCCGGCGACGTCCGTGAACGGCCTGACGCCGTGGAGCTCGGCGAAGGCCCGCGTCTTCTCCGCGTCGCGGCCGCAGGCGGCCACGAACTGCGACTCGGGGATCGTCCCGAGGGCCGCCGCGTGGATGTGCGCCACCTTGCCGACGCCGATCACCGCGGTCCTGAGCTTCTCCATGGCGCTCCCCGCTACGGCTTCAGGATCACCTTCATCAGGCCCGGCTCCTTGCGGTAGAG